>NZ_QWLB01000017.1 GCF_003574355.1 Meiothermus granaticius NBRC 107808
GGCTGGGGCTCTGGGGGGCCGCATGGCGCTTTGGCCGGAGAGATAGATAATGGGCTGGATGCGCACACTGGTCGTTGTTCTGTTTGCTGGGCTGGCCCTGGCCCAGCCCACGCTAAGGCTCGAGGAGGGCTGGGTGCGGCGGGTGCCAGGGAACATCACTGCGGCGTATATGGTGCTTTACAACCCCACCGACCAGCCCCTGAAGATTGTGGGGGCCAGCACCCCCATTGCCACCCGGGTCGAGTTCCACCAGACCACCCAGGCCGGTCAAGAAGACCACCTCGATCTTTCGGCCATGCGGCGGGTAGAGGCCCTGACCGTACCGGCCAGGGGCCGCCTCAAGATTCTGCCCGGTGGCTACCACCTGATGCTCTACGGTTTGCGTGAAAAGAACCCCCAACCCCTGGCCGAAGGGCAGAAGGTGCCCATTACCTTACGGCTCGAGGGCGGGGCCAGCCTGACCTTCACCCTGACCGCGCAGATGCGCTAGGGTCAGATCCCGAGGTCTCGCCGGCGGAAACGCAGCAGGCCCAGGACCAGCAGCAGGAGGATAAGGCCCAGCAGGACAGCAATATAGCCCCAATCAAAGCCGTTGCGCAGGGGCTCGTAGCCCACGGCCCAGTAGAAGGGGGAGAACTTCTGGCTTTGGGCCAGGTCCTGGCTCAGCGGCGTGAGGGCATTCCAGAGGTAGGCCGTTACGGCCAGCAGGGAGGCTAGGCCCAGGGCCAGGGCCAGCCCACCGAACAGCAGCCCCAGCAGAAAGCTGCCGCTCACGGCGGCGAGCTGATGGTCCAGGGGCAGAGGCACACCAACCGCCTTCAACCCGAGCCAGATGCTCACAAACAGCAGTAGGCTCGAGAACAGCAGCGCCGCCCCCAGTAGGCCGAGCTTTTCTAGGAAAAGCCGGGTGCGCCCTACGGGGTGAGCGGCGATCAGCTCGAGCTGCCCGCGCTCCTCCTCACCCGCCAGGGTTGCCGATCCAATCCCCACCCCCTGGATGATCAGGAGCAGCGGCACCATCAGTGCGAAGAGCCGCCCCTGCAAGAAACCCTCAGGGGTGAGCATGTCGACCTGGTCGCTGACCCCGAAGGCCGCCAGCATCCCCTTGGGCATGGACTGCAAGAGTTGCTGCAACTCCTGGCTGTTCTGCTGCATCGAGGGCAGGAACATCACCGAGATCAGGGAGAGGGCCGCCAGGCCTAAGCCGAAGCCCAGCAGATTGCCCCGGCCCATGCGCAGGTTCTGTGCGAGGATGTGCATACAAACTCCTTTTGGATGACCCTCAGGCCGCGCTGCGGGTGTCGTAGTCGGTGAGGAAGATCTCCTCGAGGCTGGGTTCTTGGGAGATGAAATCGCGCACCCGGTGTTGGGCCGCGGCTTTGATCAGGGGGTCCAGGCTGCCCTGCACGGTGGCCTCGAGCCAGTCCCCGTCAAAGCGGAGGTCCTTCAGGCCAGGCACCTGGGCCCAGTCCCCAGGGGTGACCGCCTCATCGAAGCGGATGCGCACCCGCCGCAGCGAGCGCTCGGTCAGCTCGCCAATGGTGCTCACTGCGACCAGCCTCCCTTCACGGATAATTCCCACCCGATCGCAAAGGGCCTGCACCTCGCCCATCATGTGGGAGGAGAGAAACACGCTGGCCCCCTGCTCTTGAACCTCCCGCACCAGCTTCTGGAACTCGACCTGCAGCAGCGGGTCCAGCCCCGCGGTGGGTTCGTCGAGGATCAGCAGCTCGGGACGGTGCATGAAAGCCTGCACCAGCCCGACCTTTTGCCGGCTGCCTTTGGAGAGGGTGCGCAGTTTGTGGCTGGGGTCGAGATCGAAGCGCTCGAGCAGCTGCTGGAGATACGCCGGGTCCAGGCTGCCCCGCAGCCGACCCAAATAGCGCAGCAGCTCCCACCCGGTGAGGCCCTCGTAGAAGCTGAGCTCCCCGGGTAGGTAGCCGAGGCGTCGGCGCAGCCCGACATTGCCCCATACCGCTTGCTCTAGAACCCAAACCTGGCCACTGCTGGGCCGGATCAGGTCCAGCAGCATGCGGATGGTGGTGGTCTTGCCCGCCCCGTTGGGGCCGAGGAAGCCGAACACCTCGCCCGCTTTCACCTCGAGGTCGAGCTCCACCACCCCCCTGCGCTGGCCGTAATACTTGCTGAGTTTTTCCGTGCGAATAACCCTCATGCAGCCCTCCTTTAAGCCCTCCGCTGCAGGGCCTCGAGCCGCTGGATCAGCTCGGCCAGTTCCCCCTCGAAGAAGGTGTACAGATCGCGCATCTCCTGCAAGCGCAGCCTCTGCTCGGGCGGGGCGGTCTCCATGAGCTTTAGGCCTTTGTCGGCCAGGGCCCGGAAGGCGCTCAGGCCGGCCAAGCGGGTTTTCATCAGCTCGGTCCAGGCGCCGGGGCGGATGCGGTAGAAGTCCTGTCGGCTGCCTCGCCTCGATACCCGCTCGATCAGGGAAAACTGGGCGAGCATGCGGGTCATGGTGCTGATCGAGGCTTTGCTCGCCCCCAGTTCGGTGGCCAGCTGCGCCGCGCTCTGCTCCGGTGGATCGCAGACCATCAGCCAGCCCAGGATGCGCCCAGCCGTACGGGGCAGCCCGGCGGATTCATACCTCAGGGCAAACTCCTCCACGTATTGGTGCAGGCCCTCGGACACAGCTCGAGCCTACTTTGTTCGGTAGATTCAGTCAACACTGAACAAACTAAACTTAAGATCGACAGCTTTTTGGGGTATGTGGGGGGTATCGCTGGGGCCGGTCAGGCCTGGGTTGGGGGGCTTTGCTTAAAATACCCCGTAGGGATATAATAGCCCCCGGCTATGAAGATGCCCCCACCTCGACTCATTCGCGACCGCTCCCCTTCGAGCGATCGCGCGGTTCCCCTTTGGCGGCAGAAGCTTCAAGGGTGGCTGTCTTGCCGGCTCCGCGGCTTCTCCCCGTGCACCCTGATGCCCTGGCTGGCCCTGGCGCTGCTCCTAGGGATGGTGTGGGGCCGATGAGACTGACCCCGGATGCCCTGTTGCTGGGCCCCCTGGCCCTGAGCTGGCCGAATCTGGCCCTCCTTCTGGGCTTGCTGGTATTTACCGGGTTGGCTGCGCGCCGGGGGGTGGAGGGCAAGGCCTGGTGGGTACTGCTGGTTGCGGTGCTGGCGGCTCGAGGGGGCTACGCCGTGGAACACCTGTCCACCTGGCCCAGTGCCTTGGCTGCCCTGCTCGGGGTCCTGGACCTCCGCAGCGGGGGCTGGAACTGGTGGGTGGGGTTCCCCGCCGGGGCCATAGCAGCGCTCTTCTTGCTCAAGCGGGAAGCAACGCGCCTGCTGGTTCCGGGGGTGGCCTCGCTGGCCGTGGCCTTCTTGCCGCTAGGGGTGCAGTATGGTCTTACCCGTCCGGCCCCATCGGCCAGCAAACCTGCCCTCGAGACCCAGGTGCTGCAGTACCTCGAGCCCGGCCAGACCCGCCCCAGCGAGGTGCGCTTTGCAGACCTGCCCAAGCCCATGCTGGTGAACCTCTGGGCCAGCTGGTGCCCTCCCTGCCGAGCCGAGATGCCCCTCCTGGCCGAGTACCAGCAGAAGGGCTACCCCATCGTGCTCCTGAACGCGGGGGAAGACCCCGGGACGGTGCAGGGCTTCCTGCAACAGACCGGGCTTTCGGCGCGGGTTTTTCTGGACAACGCAGGGCTCCAGCAGGCCTTTCAGGTCAGCGGGCTGCCCACCACCTTGCTGATCGGTTCGGATGGGCAGATCAAAGCCCGCCACCTGGGGCCGGTGAATCGGGCCCAGCTCGAGCAGCTTCTGGGCCAACTCCGCCAGCCCTGAGGGGCCGGGTTACGCCGTTGGCCCAGCCAGCCAGCGCTGATACCAGGCAAAGGTTCGCCTCACCCCGTCCTCGAGCGAAACCTGAGGAGCGAACCCGGTCAGGCGGCGCAGCTTGGTGATGTCCGGGCAGCGGCGGTTGACCGCTCCGGCCGGGGCTGGCTGAGGGGCCAGGGTCGGGTGAAACTCGGCTACCCGCAGCACCAGTTCGGTCAGGTCGCGGATATTGGTCTCCTGGGCGTCGTTGCCGATGTGAACGATCTGGTTGTCCGCCACGGGGCGCTCCATCAGCAGGCTCATGGCCAAGGTGGCGTCGTCGATGTAGCAGAAGGCCCGGGACTGGTCGGTGCCGTAGACCTTGAAGGGGTTCTCCCGGCGCATGGCCCGCAGGGCTAGCTCGGGGATGACGTGATCGGCGCCCATCCGCGGGCCGTAGACGTTATGAAAGCGCCCGATCACATAGCGGAAGCCTCGAGCCTTGGCGGCGTGGATGGTGGCCACCTCGCCCAGCAACTTGCTGGCCCCGTAGGTGAACCGCGGCGAGGTCACATCCTGGATGACCAAGGGCACATCCTCGGCGGTGGGGATCTGGGCGATCCCGGCCATGAAGGCCCCGGCGTAGGCTTCGCTGGTGCTGGCAAAGAAGAGCTTGGCCGTGGGGGGCATCCACTCGAGGGTGTTCATCACCACCTGGGTATTGACCCGCACCACCTTCCAGGGATCCTTCTCCACGTTGCGAACCCCGACCACCGCGGCCAGCAGGTACACCTGGTCATAGGCCTGGCCCAGCGCCTCGAAGGCCTTGGGGTCGGTCAGGTCGGCGGTATGGAAGCGAACGTTGGGCCGGGCCAGAAGGGCCTCGAGCTCGGTGTCGAGCCGACCACGGGAGAAGTCGTCCACCAACACCAGCTCATCTCCGGCCTCAGCCAGGCGATGCGAGAGGTGAAACCCGATAAACCCGGCCCCCCCGAGGATCAAGATTTTGCTCATGGCCGCCCCCTAAGCCACCAGTTCCGGCTCGGACTGGGCCACATACCCTAGCCCGGCATACCGCAGCCCGGCGGCCTGTACGGCCTTACCGTCCAGGATGCGCCAGGAGTCATAGATGAGTCCAGGGCGGCGCAGCCGGGGCAGCAAGGAGGAGAGCTCGAGCTGGGCGTAGCTGGGGTGGTTGGTGATCAGCAGCACCGCGTCCGCGCCCTCAAAGGCCTCCTCGACCGACATCGGGAGGCCGCCATACTGCTGGATGACCTCGCTGCGAACCAGGTAGTCGTGGCCCCGCACCTCGAGGCCTGCCGCCCGGAACAGCGGCATCATCTCGGCGATGGGGGTGCCGCGCATATCGTCGGTGGGGGGCCAGCCCTTGTAGGCCCAGCCCAGCACCGCCAGCCGAGCCCCCTCGGTACTCCCGCGCAGTTCGCGAATCATCGCCACCAACTGCTCGGCCACATGCACCGGTAGGTACTCGTTGAGGGCCCGGGCTTGGCCCACCAGGAAGGGCTCATACCCCACTGAACGGGCCGCGCTGATCAGGATATAGGGGTCTTTGGACAGACACCCTCCACCCACGTAGCCGGGCTTGGCCAGGTCGGGGCGGGGGTAGTCCAGGTTGGTGGCCCGGATCACCTCGAGGGGGTCGAGGTGCCAGCGCTCGGCCAGCAGGGCGATCTCGTTGCCAAACGAGTAGATCAGGTCGGTGTGGCAGTTGTTGGCCAGCTTGACCAGCTCGGCGGTCTCGAGCTGGGAGACCGGGACCAGTTGCCGGGCCAGCCGCCCGAAGAAGGCCAAGCCCAGCTCGAGGCTCCGCCGGTCCAGCCCCCCCACCACCTGAGGCAGCTCTTCCAGCTCCCGCAGGGCCTGGCCCTGAATGGTGCGCTCCGGGGCCATGATCAGCCGCACATTGCCCTGACCCCAGGCCGCCTCGAGCTCCGGCAGCACGATGGCCCGGCTGGCCCCGACCGGTACGGTGCTCCGCACCACCACCAGCGTGTCCGGGCTGCAGCGCTGCGCCACGTGCTGGGCGGCCTTGCGCAGGTTCTCCAGATAGGGGGTATGGGTATCCATCTGCACCGGGGTGGACACACAGATAATGGCTACATCCACCCCCTCAGCCGGCAGCTCAGCCCCGGCGAAGAGGGTCTGCCCGGTGAGGTTTTGGTAGACCTCGTCAATCCCCGGCTCGAAGATATGCGGCTTGCCCGCGGCCAGAGATTCCAGCACCCGGGGCTGGGTATCCACCCCGTAGACCTTGAAGCCCCGCCGGGCCAGCGCGGCGGCCAGGGTGAGCCCCACATAGCCCATCCCGATCACGCCGACCCGCTGAAATTCGCCTGAATGCTCCCCTGAGTTCATCGTTTCCCTCCTCGAGCCCGAACCGAATGGTGCTCAAAGCCTATACCCAGCAATGTCCGCCGATACCCCAGAAATTGTAGCCGCGCCCCGGGGTCAAGTCTATCCTCCCCGGAAGGGCAAAATAATGCCCTCCAGGACAGCAGCACCTGTTTGAAAGGCTGAAAGGGAACCGACAATTCGAGGCGTTATAGCCTCCAAGGCTTATGGCCAGGGTGAAAACCGCAATTTGCCTTCAAACCGTTGCCAACTCACCCCACGGTTTAACGAGTAAGTAACGGATTAGTAACGCATTAGGATCGTGTATTGGTGCTAAATTGACCCTTGGAACCGCCAGCACAATCCGCCGATTCGCCCAGATACCGCACGATTTTTTGATCTCAATCGCACCTAGCCGCAGTTGACATTGAGGAGGAAGTGATGGGTTCACTCGAGGGCAAGCGTACATTCCTGCTGGGCATCCTGGTCTTGGGGTTGGTAGGGTGTTCCGGGCTTCAGCAAACCCCCCGCTCCAACCCCAGCAACAACCAAAACACCGGGCAGGTCATCCCTGGCCAGCCCGCCCTGCCCCAGCCGCAAATTCCTGGCCCCCTGCCGCAAAAGGAGGGTCCGGTTCCGCTCAAGATGGGGGTGCGGCCCCTGGGCCTAGGCGATCAGGTACAGCTCAGGTTCTTGGTAATCGCCAACGATGCCAACGATTTCGGCCTGCCCACCTGGAAGGCCATTTTGGACCAGGTAGGGGCTCCCTACGATGTGTTGCTGGCCCGGGAAACCCCGCTCACCCCGGATCTCCTGGTAGACAGCGACGGTTCGGGGAAGTACAGCGCGGTTCTGCTCACCAACAACTCGCTGCTTTACCAGGACGACTCGGGCAACTTCCTGAGCGCTTTTGATGGAACCGAGTGGAATGTGCTGTGGGACTACGAGCGCAACTACAAGGTGCGCCAGGTCTCGCTGTATACCTCCTATGGCACCTTCCCCGAGGACTATTGCCTGCGGGCGGTGAGCGAGGGGGGGGTCAGCGGCACGCCCCTGAACGCCAGCCTGACCGCCGCGGGGGCCAAGGTGTTTGGCGAGCTCAAGGCCAACGTTCTCATCCCCATCACCTACTCCTACGTCTACCGGGACAGCCTGGCCCCGGGGTGTACCGCTACCGCGCTGCTGACCTCCGGGGGCAGCATCCTCGGGGTGCTCAGCCCCTCCAGCGATGGCCGGGAGCGGCTGGCCTTGACCTTTACCACCAACCAGTACCTGCTACAGGCCAACCTGCTGACCTACAGCCTGATCCGCTGGGCCAGCAAGGGGGTGTTTTTGGGGGAGCGCAAGCACTACCTGCACGTGGACGTGGATGACTGGTTCAACAGCGCGGACGAGCGAAACCCCGATGGAACCTACGTTCCGGATGGATTCCGCATGTCCGCCTCGGACGCCTTCAGCACCTATCAGCTCCAGCGCTCCCTGGTCACCAAGTACAAAGCGGTGCTGCCCTCGTTCATGCTCAACCTGGCCTACAACGGCGAAGGAGCGGATCTAACCGCCCCGGCCAACGGGGTTTCAGGGGCTACCGGCTGCAACCTGACCCTGGCCAGCCCCGATCCCCTCACCAGCACCAGCCGCTGCTTGCGCAACGATTTCCGCTGGATCAACCACACCTTTAGCCACCCCAAGATGCAGAATTACCCAGGGGATCCCACCTGCCCGAGCATCACCGCGGCCCAGGTCCGCACCGAGATTCGGCAGAACGTCACGGTGGCCACCTCCCTGGGGCTCAACCTCACCAACCGCACCGTGCTCAAGACCGGGGAATACTCCGGCCTGGGGGTCTACAACCCCGACTGCCACAACGACCTTGACCCCCCCACCGATTTCGGCCTCATGGCCTCGAACCCCGATTTGCTGAACGAGGCGGCCCTCTATGGGGTCAAGTATCTGCACGGGAACATGTCGTTTCGGAGCCATCAGCCCGACTGCTTCAACTGCGGGATCTACCACCCCATGAAGCCCAGCCTGCTGGTGGTTCCGGATTGGCCGACCAACATCGCTTACCTGGCCACCACCCCGGATGAGGAGACCAGCATCTACAACTGCTTCTTTGGTCCCAACGGAACCTGTGCAGGAGGGCAGTTCCGCTACTGGCCGCAGGACCTGACCTACCCCCAGATCATTGACGCCGAGACCACCCTGGCGCTGAACCATCTGGCCAGCGGCTCGGTGTACTCGCACACCTTCCACATCGCCAACCTGCGCCAGTACAGCTCGAGCCCCAGCCGGAACCTGCTGTTTGACTGGCTGGATGCGCTGGTGGGCAAGTACGCCACCTATTTCAAGGCCAGCCTGAAGGACCTGGCCTGGCCCAGCCTGGGAGCCTATGTGGCCAATCGTACCAGCCACTTCAGCACCCTCCCGGCCACCAAGGCGGTCTGGGACCGGGCCCTGGGCCGGGTCACGGTCAGCTCGACTGCGGCCGGGACGCTATACCTGAGCGGGGCTACCGCAACCGGGCCGGGGATCTCGAGCGAGACCTACAACGGCAACACCATCTCCAGGCTGTCCCTGGCTGCGGGTCAGACCGTTACCCTGACCCCGGCGGCCTATGTGGCGACCCTCAGCGGCGACCTCGGGGATGTAAACCTGCAGGCCCTGCCCGACCCCCCCGACTCGCCTCCTTCGGACGGGGAGTAGCCCAAGCCTTGCCTTTGGTATCGGCCAGGACCTCATCAAGTTAGGCCTGATCCATGAAGATCGCACTTGTCACCGAGGGAACCTACCCCTACTACACCGGAGGGGTGAGCGTGTGGTGCCATCAGCTCATCGAGGGGATGCCGGATCACCAGTTTCAGGTGGTGGCGGTGAGCGTGAATGGCCTCGAGCGGAGCATCTGGAAGCCCCCGCCCAACCTGCTGGAGGTCACCAACCTGCCCCTCTGGGGTTTTGAACCGGTGCCGCGCCCCCGCCGGGGTGAGTCTCCTCCGGCCTGGTTCGAACAGGTGCACCTGACCTTCCTGCGCAGCTTGGTTCGACCGGATCAGGTGCTGGAGCACCGCCCGGTGGGGATCTACAACCCCTTTCTAAACTCCCTGCACGCCCTGTTCCGCTATGCCCAGGAGGCCGATCTGGCCGCTGCCCTGCTTTCCAACGCCTCTGTGGAGCGGCTGATGGACCTCTGGCACAGCAGCGAGATGGACGAGGACCTCGAGGCCCCTGGGGCCAAGGCTAAGCCCATCCTGACCCTGGCCGATGCCCTGATGGTCTCGGATTTCCTCGAGCACCTGCTGCGCCCCCTGTCCCATCCCCCGCTGAGGGTGGATCTGGTCCATTCCGCCATGAGCGGGCTGAGCACCATGATCGGGATGGCGGCCAAGTGGACCTACTCCACCCCCTTTGTGCTCTCCGAGCACGGCATCTACCTGCGCGAGCGTTACCTGAGCTACCTGCACGACCCCTTGCCCTATGGGGTGAAGATGCTGCTGCTGAACTTTTTCCGCCTGCTCAACAGCGCGGCCTATCAGGTGGCGGACATCATCGCCCCTCACTCGCGCTACAACCGCCGCTGGCAGCTCCACAACGGAGCCCGGGCGGCCCAGCTTCGCACCATGTACAACGGTGTAGACCCCCAGGAGTTCCTGCCTACGGAGGAGGAGCCCCAGGATCCCACCATCGTTTTCATGGGGCGGATTGACCCCCTCAAAGACCTCCACACCCTCATCCGCAGCTTTGCCCTGGTGCGAGAGAAGCTTCCCAAGGCCCGCCTGCGGATCTTCGGCCCGGTACCGGTGGGCAATGAGGCCTATTACCAGAGCTGTTTGAACCTGATCGCGGAGCTGGGCCTGGGAGAGGCGGTGCGCTTTGAGGGCCGGGTGCAGCACCCGGCCGAGGCCTACCGGGCCGGTCAGGTGGTGGTGCTCAGCAGCATCTCCGAGGGCTTTCCCTACACCGTTATCGAGGCCATGGCCTGCGGTCGGGCTACGGTCTCGACCAATGTGGGGGGGGTATCGGAGGGGGTGGGGGAGGCCGGTATCGTGGTGCCCCCGCGGGACATTCAGGCCATCGCCACGGCTTGTGCGGAGCTGCTGGGCAATCCTGAGCTACGCCGGCAACTGGGGGCGCAGGCCCGGGAGCGGGTGCTCGAGCGGTTCACCTTGGAGCGCTCGATCGAGGCGTACCGTGAGGCCTACGAAGAGGCCTTGGTGGGCCCTGGCCTGCCCGAGGAGGATCTCCTGATCGAACCGGCCCCGGCTCGGCTCGAGGGGGTGCGGATCCCGTGAGCCAGCGCAGCGAGTTTCACCCGACCTCGCCCCCCTCTACCTCGGCCTACACGGGGCCGGAGCGCCGCGCCCAGAGCCCGCTGCAGCGCCTGGCCCGGCAGTTTGACGCAGCCTGTACCGGTGCGGTGGATTCACTGCAGGTTGCCGCCGCCCTGGAAAGCGGGGGCATTACCGATCGCATCGCCCGGGATGAGTACGGCTTCCCGGATGTATTCAGTCTGGCCGAGGAGCTCTACCGCAGGGTTCCTCGCCGACTCAAGCCCAAAATGGCCCGGGACGGCTCGAGCGGGCGCTGGCGTACCCTGCGCGAGCTGTCCCATGGGCCGCTGTTTGTGCTGCCGGCCCTGGCCTATCCGGCCCTCTCCCTCACCCTGGGGGTCTGGGGCTTGCTGGTCGGGCTGGTGCTCAGCACGGCGGTGGGCTGGGCCTGGGGGCTGGCGCTGAGCTGGCTGGCCTACCGCCAGATTGGCCGAGGGCTGCGGGAGGAAGCCGCCCGGCTGCTGGCCCGGCTATCCCTGTTGGGCGTACTGGTGGTTGCAGCGCTGGCCCTGCCCCTGGTTCACCTCCTGGGGGTGAACCCCCAGGTGGTATTCCTGGCCACCGGCCAGATGGCCTACCAGATGGCGGCCTCGGTGCTCTTGATCTACGGCCTCGAGCTCTGGCTGTTGCTGGGTCTGCTGCCTGGGGTGCTGGTGAACGGCTGGTATCTGCTGGTGGGGCTGCCCCAGGCCAGCCGCGAGCTTGCGCTTGGGGCTACGCTCAGCGCGCTCTTTTTAGTGCTGATGGCGGCGGGGTATGCCCTGGCAAAAACCCCCCGCTCGAGCCGGTACACCCCCACCCTCAAACCGGGGGATTTCCGGGCGGCCCTGCCCTTCCTGCTGTATGGCGCCCTTTCGGCTGCTCTGGTTCTCCTGGGTACCGCCCGCTACATGCTCTCCGGCCTCGACCGCAGCCTGAGCCTTTTGCCGCTGATACTGTGCATGGGGGTACTGGAGTGGCAGGCCCGGCGCTTCCGCGAGGGTTCGGTGGAGATCTTGCGCAGGACCCGCCGAATGTCGGAGTTTGTTCTGGGGGAGCGGAGGGTATTGCTGCAGACCTTAGGGACCGCCCTACTGGCGGTGGGGCTGGCCTCGGTTGCGGCAGGCTTGGGCTTGGCCTGGCTGGGTCAGCTGACTCCCGAAGGGGTGACCATGCTGATGGCCCACCTGGCCTTGGCCGGGGCCTTTTTCATCAACTTCCTCTTGTTGGCGCGGGGACGTACGGCCTGGGTGCTCCTCAGCGTGGGGGGTGGGCTGCTGCTGTACGGCTCCCTCATTTGGTTGTTTCCGCCCGCCCTCAGCTATCTCCTCAGCACCCTGGCGCTCTTTGGCGCGGTGCTGTGGGGGCTGCGGGTCAGCCTCGGTGAGGTGGCGCAGTACCGCTAGGGGGTGAGGGCATGGTTTTGGCTGGTCGCTTCCCTTTCATTCGGGGCCCTGAGGGGCTTGGGGGAAGCGTTGGCAATCGAGGTCAGCACTCAAGGAGGTTATTATGCACGCGGTAATTTTGGCGGGCGGGAAAGGGGTTCGACTGCGGCCCTATACCACTGCATTCCCCAAACCCCTGGTTCCCATTGGTAACGAATACGCCATCCTCGACATTGTGCTGCGGCAGCTGCGCCAACACGGCTTCGGTACGGTGACCCTGGCCATCGGTCACCTGGGCTCCCTAATTCGGGCCTTTGTGGGGGATGGCTCCAAGTGGGGCCTCGAGGTCACCTACGCGGAAGAGACCACCCCACTGGGCACCATCGGGCCGCTTCTAGGGTTCCTCGACTACCTCCCCGAGCATTTCCTGGTGATGAACGGCGATGTGCTCACCGATCTCAACTACGCCGACTTCATGCGCAGCCATATGCGCAGCGGGGATCCGCTGACCGTGGCCACCTATCGGCGTGATGTCAAGATTGATTTTGGGGTGCTCGAGACCCACGATCGGCACATCGTGCAGTTCACCGAGAAGCCGACCCTCTCCTACGCGGTGAGCATGGGGATCTACGCCCTCAGCCGCAAAACCCTCGAGCCCTATACCCCCGGTCAGCCCTTCGGCTTCGACCAGTTGGTGCTGGATCTGCTGGCTCAGGGCAAACAGCCTGCGGCTTTTGAGTTTGGCGGCTACTGGCTGGATATTGGACGTCCGGACGACTACGACGAGGCCAACCGGGTGTTCGACCAACTGCGCCCCCGCCTGCTGCCCGACCAGCTCATCCAGGTCGCCAGCGACTGAGCCATGGCCAGGGTGCTATTGCTGGGGGCTTCCGGGTTTCTCGGGCGCCACATCCACCAGGCCCTGCGGGGGGACCCACGGGTCGAGACGGTGATCTGTCTGGGCCGCCGAAACCGTCCGGTGGGGGCGGAGGCCTGGATTCAGCACGACCTGATCTCTGGCTCTGCCGCAGAGCTCGAGGCCATCCTGCGGGAGACCCGGCCCGATGCGGTGGTGGGTGCGGTGGGCAGCCTGGTGGGGAGCGGGCCCTACCTGGTCGAGGCGAACATACTGCTGGTGGCCAAGCTGCTGGAAGCCATGCAGGTGGCTACCCCCGGTGCCCGGCTGGTCAAGCTGGGCTCAGCCGGGGAGTACGGCTCGGTAACCCCTGGGCTGGCGGCTAATGAGGAATCCCCCCCTCGGCCGGTGAGCATCTACGGCATTACCCGTTTGGCCAGCACCCAGCTGGTGGCCCTGGCCAAAGCCGAGGGGCGGCTGGATGGGGTGGTGCTGCGGGTGTTCAACCCGATTGGGGCCGGGATGGGGGTGGAGAACATGCTGGGCCGGGCCGCGGCTCAGATGGTGGAGGCCCGGGCCTCAGGCCGGGACTATATCGAGATGGGCCCGCTGGGGGCCTACCGCGATTACGTGGATGTGCGGGATGTGGCCCGGGCGGTGGTGGATGCGGTGCTGGCCCTGCGCCCTCCCTCCGCCATCCTCAATGTGGGCAGTGGACGGGCGGTGCAAAACCGCGAGTTGATCCAGATCCTGGCGGCGGTGGCGGGGTTTCAGGGCGAGATTCGGGAGGGGAGGGCCGCTCCGGCCCGGTCGGCGGGGGTCAGCTGGATTCAAGCCGATATCACCCGCATTGCCCAGGAGCTGGGCTGGAAGCCGGTCTACAGCCTGCGGAACTCGGTGGAATACCTCTGGAGCGGGGTGGCCGCTGCCCGGGCGACCTCCTGAGGGATAAACGCCCATGGACGCTATCTCTTCAGCCCAGCCCATTGCGCTCTACTATGGGGCGGGCGAGCTTCCCAAACTGGCCCGCTATCAGCGGGTGGTGTTGCAGCCCGAGTTCTACTCGGCGGCGGAGCTGGCCTGGCTCAACCGCCAGGGCAGTTCCCCGATCGCCTATCTAAGCCTCAGCGAGGATACCGGTCCCCCGGCCCCCTGGCAGCGCCCCGAGCGCAACCCGGACTGGGGCGGGGCCTATGTCTGGGCCAGCCATCCGGGTTGGGTGAACCATGTGCTCAACCAAGCCCAGAGCGCTCTGAGCAAGGGCTTTCAGGGGTTGTTCCTGGATACTTTGGACATTGCCGAGGTGTTTCCCGAGGAGGCCCCTCACGTGCTGATGCTGGTGGCCCTGCTGCGCGAGGCCACCGCTCCGGCCTACCTGATGGCCAACCGGGGCTTCACCTTGATGCCCCGGCTGGTGGAGTTCGTGGACGGCCACCTCTTTGAGTCGTTTTCCGTGGCCTGGACCCGGGAGGGCCGCTACGAGGCCTGGCCCCCGCCGATCCTCGAGGATCACGCCCGCTTGGCCCAGGAGCTCATTCAGACCGACCTCGAGCTCTTTGCCCTGGACTACGCCGACACCCCGGCCCTGGAGGCCTTCGCCCGCCGCCGGGCCCGCCAGTTCGGGCTGCACCCCTTTGTCAGCGACAAGGCCCTCTCGAGGATCTGATCGGCCGGTGGGACCGGACCACGGCTCAATAGGCCTCGGCCATGGCCTTGATCAGGGCGTCCTGTAGGTTGCGTAGATCCCCCAGGGGGCCGGGGTAGTTGTCCATCAGCAGCGAGAAGATGAGCACCCTGCCGGAGCGGGCCCGCAGGTAGCCCGAGAGCGAGGCAATCCCGGTCATGCTGCCGGTCTTGGCCCAGACCTCCAGACCCGAGCCCACCAGGCGGTTGCGCAGGGTTCCGCCGGCATTCTGGGCCTCCGGGGTGGCCTCCCCGGTGCCAGCCAGGGGCAGGCTGCGGATCAGGGGGTTGGTCCGCTCAGCATAGGCCTCCGCCGGGCTCGAGGGGGTCCCCAGGGGGTTGAGGTAGACATAGCGCAGCAGGGTGGCGACCTGCCGCGGGGTGACCAGGTTGTAGCGCGAGAGCCCGGAGCCGTCGCGAATGCGCCAGCCTTCGGGCTCGAGCCCGGCTTTCTTGAGGAACTCCGCGAGGGCCGCGGCGGAGCGCTGGGGGGTGCTGGGGGTGCCGTCGCTCCCCAACCCCAGCCGGGCGTAGAGCTGTTCGGCGTAGATGTTGACGCTCCACTTGTTGGCCTCCGTCACGATTTCCGCGAGCGGCCGGGAGGAGACGCTGGCCAGGGGTTTATCGGTGGGTTCGGCTCTGGCCCGGATCAGGCTGGCTACCTTGATCCCGGCCCGCTCGAGCTGGGCCTTGAACAACGCCCCCACCTGGAGCGGGTAGACCTTGGGGTCGGTGATCAGGGTCGGGTTAGGCTCTTCTCCCTTGGCCAGGGCCTCTTTCTCCTTGACCATCTCGCCGTAGGGAGCCCCCTCACCGTCCAAGAAGAGCGCCCCCATGGGGTACTCGCTGTCGTCCCACATCCAGCCGTTGCCCCAGCGGGGCCAGTCGAACGCGAAGTCATCCACCCGGAGCTCGGCCACCTCCCGCAGCCCCTTGGCCGCCAGCGCCCGGGCCAGGGCCTCGAGCGAGTTGGCCGCCCCGCCCAGGGTCAGGGTGGGATCCCCTGTGCCCTTGAGGGTCAGCCGGGCCACCCTTCCGTCGGCCAGCCCGGAGGCCAGGGCCGAGGTCTCGAAGCGGAAGCTGGGCCCCAGCGTATACAGGGCTGCACTGGTGGAGAAGAGCTTCAGGTTGGAGGCGGGGACATAGGCCTCGTCGGCCCGTGATTGGAACAGCACCTGACCGCTCTGGGCCTCCATCACCAGCACCCCCACGTGGGCCGGGAACGCCGGCTTCCCTGGAGCGGGGATCGGGCCCTGCTGCAGCAGGGCCTCGAGGGGGTTGGGTCCGGCCAGGGCCATGGTCATCATCATCGCCAGAAACGCCAGCAAACGCACCGCAGACCTCCTACTTGAGTACCGGCACGGCCGGGGGCCTATCGGCCCTTCACTAGAGTACCGGCATGGCCGGGGGTCAGGGTTTGACCGCACGCATATGGAAAGACTTGGGGCGGGTTAGCTGCTCATACCCCACCACCGAGAGGGTGCATCCTTTGCCGGAATCCTTCACCCCGGTCCAGGCCAGGGCGGGGTCCAGGTAGTCGCAGCGGTTTTGGAAGCAGGTCCCGGTCTCGAGCTGCTCCCCTAAGCGCAGGGCCGCCTCGAGGTCTTGGCTCCAGATCGAAGCGGTGAGGCCGTATGCGGAGTCGTTCATCAGCTCGAGGGCCTCCGCGTCCCCGGCCACCGGCATGATTCCCACCACCGGGCCGAAGGTCTCCTCGCGCATGACCCGCATCCGGTGGTCTACCCCGGTGAGTACCTGCGGGGCGAGGTAAGCCGTACCCGGCGCATCCGCGGGGAAGTGCCGGGGGTCAATGAGGGCCTGGGCCCCCTGGCTCACCGCCTCGGCCACCTGGGCCCGGATCGCCTCGGCTGCGCTGCTCCGCACCACCGGACCCAAGGTGGTCTGGGGGTCCAGGGGGTTGCCTAGCCGATACTGCAGGGTGAGGGCCACAAACCCCTCCACGAACTCCTTGAAATGGCGCTGATGGACGTAGATGCGCTTCACCCCACAACAGCTCTGCCCGGAGTTGAACATCGCGCCGTCCACCAGGTTTTCCAGGGTGAAGTTCAGATCGGCGTCCGCCCGCACATAGGCGGGGTCCTTGCCGCCGAGCTCGAGGCCGAGCCCGATGAAGCGGTGGCTGGCGGCCTGCTGCACGGCCCGTCCCCCCTCGACCGAGCCGGTAAAGGCCACGAAGGCAATGCGCGGATCGGCGATGACCTGGGCCACCTGCGGGTGGCTCAGGTAGAGGTACTGGAACACCCCTTCGGGCAGGCCGGCTTCCGCGAAGGCCTCGGCGTAGCGCTCGGCCACCAGAGGGGTCTGGGCCGAGTGTTTGAGCACCACGCTGTTGCCGGCCATGATGGCGGGGATCACCGAGTTGACCGAGGTCAGGTAGGGGTAGTTCCAGGGGGCCAGCACCAGCACCACCCCCAGGGGCTCCCGCCGGATGAACCGCACGAAGCCCTCTTTGGGATCGGTGGGCACGTCGGCCAGGGCGGTATAGGCGGCGGCGATCATGTAGCGGGCCCGCTCAGCGAAGCCCCCCACAATCTCCTTGGGGGTGTAGCGGATGGGGCGGCCCATTTGCCAGGTGAGCTCGAGGGCCAGCTGGTCCACCCGCCGGGTCAGGGCCTCCACCATCCGGGTGCAGATCTCGGCCCGCTCGCTCAAGGAGACCGTTCGCCAGTGCCGCTGGGCCTGTACGGCGGCCTCGAGACAACGCTCGACCTCGGCTGGGGTGGCTATGGGTCGTTCCACGTACACGCTGCCATCTACGGGGGTAAGGGTGACTTGGGTTTCCGCCATGGCCTCACTCCGGGGTTACGTAGGCTGCGGTGATGCCCCCATCCACCAAGAAGGTGCTCCCGGTGACGAAGGAGGACTCGTCCGAGGCCAGATAGAGGGCTGCCCGGGCGATTTCCTTGGCCTGGCCGAACCGGCCCATGGGGATATGCACCAGGCGGCGCTGGCGTTTTTCCGGGGTGTTGAGGTATTTCATCAGCAGCTCGGTCTCTAGCGGGCCGGGGCAAAGGGCATTGACCCGGATGCCCTCTCGAGCGTGAATCACCGCCAGCTCCCGGCTCATGGCCAGCACCGCCCCTTTGCTGGCGGTATAGGCCAGCTGTGGGGTGGCGGCTCCCAGCAGGGCCACGAACGAAGCGGTGTTGATCACCGAGCCTCCCCCGGCCCGCCGCAGGGCCGGGATGCCGTATTTGCACCCCAGGAACACCCCCTTGACGTTGACCTGAAAGGTCAGGTCCCACACCTCCTCGGTGGTGTGGATGGCGTCGTCGTCCTGGGCGTGGGAGATGCCGGCATTGTTGAACAGGATGTCCAGGCGGCCAAAGCCCTCTTCGGCGGCCTTTACCATGCGCTCGGCCTCGGCCGCCCGAGAGACATCGGCCTGGACGAAGAGGGCCTGCCCTCCGGCCTGGAGGATCTCTTGTCGGGTCTTTTCCCCGGCTTCCGGATTGAGGTCTACCCCCACTACCTTGGCCCCTTCCTGGGCGAACAACAGGGCCGATTCGCGGCCAATCCCACTGCCTACCCCGGTGATCAGGGCCACCTTATCCTTCAGTCGCATAAGACTCCTTTCCTCTAGATCCGCTCGAAGTAGCGCTGGCGTTCCCAGTCGCTGACCGCCCGGTTATAGGCTTGCCACTCGCTGCGGAAAAAGTGAGCGTAGTGCTCCTGCACCTCGCTGCCCAGCACCTCGCGCACAAATGCACTCTGGGCGAAGCGCTCGCTGGCCTCTCCTAGCGTATAGGGAACCCGCGGTAGATGTTGAGCGGCGTAGATGTCCCCCCGGAAGGCGGGGGGGGGCTCGAGCCGCCGGCGGATGCCGTCCAGGCCGGAGGCCAGGGCTGCGGTGAAGGCCAGGTAGGGGTTGCAGTCGGCCCCAGGGATGCGGCACTCGATACGCAGGCTCTGCCCCTGGCCCACCACCCGGAAACCGGCCGTGCGGTTATCGTGACTCCAGGCCAGCCGGGTGGGCGCCCAGGAGCCATCCTCGTAACGCTTGTACGAGTTGACCGTGGGGGCGTAAAAGGGCATGAACTCCTCCGTGTGGGCAATCCAGCCGGCCAGAAACCAGCGGAACACCTCTGAGCCCTCGGCCCCCTCCCCGGCAAAAGCACTCCCCCCAGGGAGCCACAAGCTCAGGTGTAGGTGGCTGCTCGAGCCGGCCTGGCCGTGGGTGAACTTGGCCATGAAGGTCACCGAGACCCCCATCTGGTCGGCGATTTCCTTCATGCACTGCTTGTACAGCACATGCCGGTCGGCCATCTCCAGCACCTCGGCGTAGCGCACGTTGATCTCGTGCTGGCCCAGCCCCCACTCCCCCTTGGAGTTCTCCACCGGGATCCCCGAGCGCTTGAGGTTTCGCCGCACCGCCGCGGTGTAGTCTTCCACCCGACTGCCCTGCAGCAAGTGGTAGTCCTCGATGTACCATCCGGCGGGCTTTAGCCCCTGATATCCCTGGGCGTGGGCTTCCCGGTAGGAGGTGGTGAAGAGGTAGTACTCCAGCTCAGAGGCTGCGAGTGCCCGGTAGCCCAGCTCTGCGGCGCGCTGCACCTGCGCCTTGAGGAGAGAGCGCGGGGCGATGCTGACCCCCCCAGTCTGCTCCCGCTCCACGTCGCACAGCACGATGGCGCTGCGCTCGAGCCAACTGGCCAGGCGCAGGGTGGAGAGGTCGGGGACCAGGTGGAAATCCCCGTACCCCAGCTCCCAGCTGGCGAAGCGGTAACCCGGCACCGGGTTCATCTCCATATCGGTGGTGAGAAGGTAGTCACAGCCGTGGGTGCCGTGGCCGGCTACCTCCTGTAGGAAGTACTCGGCCTCGAAGCGTTTTCCCAGCAGGCGACCGTAGTGGTCGGGGAAGGCGGCGATCACCGTTTCGATCGCCCCTTCTTCCACCTGCTGGGCGAGGGCCTCAAGGCTGAGCAGACCTTGGGGCTGGGGGCCGGATTGCTGACTCATAGCACCTCCGCAATAGGGGCTCGTTGGGCGAGCCGGGTGGCTTGTTCCTGGATGAGCTGGGCGAGCTGCGCCACCCCTTCGCGCAGGGCCTCGCTCCCTTGGTAGCCAAAGCATAGCCGCATGTGGGTGCGGTCTTGGGTCTGGGTGAGAAAGGCCTCCCCGGGGGTGAGGGCCACCCCCCGGTGCAGGGCGGCTTGATAGAGCGCTCCTGGGGGGAAGTAGGCGGGCAGGCTGAGCCAGCAGGAGAACCCCCCCTGCGGGCGGGTCCACCGCGCCACCCGGGGCATATGGGCTCGGAGTGCATCCAGCAGGGCCCCCCGGCGCTCGCGGTAGATGGGCAGGACCTTCCGCAGGTGGCGCTCGAGGCCCCCCTGTTGGATGAACCGGGCGGTGGCCCGCTGCAAGAGCAGGGGCGGGCCACAGATATCCGAGGCGCTGTGCAGGGCCAGCAACCCCTCCAGCAGCGCGGGTGGGGCTAAGACAAAACCGATCCGCAGACCCGGCATCAGCACCTTGGAGAAACTGGAGAGGTAGAGCACATTCCCAGAGGAATCCAGGGCCCGGAGCGGGGCGGGTGGGGGGGCATCGTAAGACAGCTGGGCGTAGGTATCGTCCTCGACCAGGGTCAGGCCATGCCGGGCGGCCAGCTCCACCAGGGCCTGGCGCCGCTGGGGGGAGAAGCGAATCCCGGTGGGGTTATGGAAGTTGGGAACGGTGTAGTAAAAGCGAGGCCGATGCTTCTTCAGCAGGGCCTCGAGGTGCGGCAGGGAGGGGCCTTCCTCGTCCAGCGGTACCGGGAGGGGGCGCAGCTTCAGGGTGTGCAGGATGTTGAGAAAGCCCAAGTAGGTGGGCTGCTCGATGATGACCTCGTCCCCAGGCTGGCAGAGCACCCGGGCGATCAGGGCCAGCCCCTGCAATCCTCCCACCGTGATCAGCACCTCTTCCGCCGGGGCCTCCAGACCCCGCTGGGCCAGCAGCTCGGAGATGGCCAGGCGCAGGTGGGGATCCCCGACCAGCGGCCCATACTGAAACAGCTCGCTGCCCTGGGGGTGCAGCGCTTCCAGGCTGGCCCAGAACTCCTCGGTGGGGAAGAGATGGGGATCGGGGCTGGCCAGGGCCAGGTTGCGCACCCCACGCACCTGCTGCACCTTGTGCACATCGTGCAAAACCCCTTTGGGGGTGAGCTGTTCTCCCAGGTGCAGGTGCAGCAGGGAGGGGTGGGTTTCCGGCCCCACGAAGGTCCCTCGCCCCACCGTGGCCTCAATTAGGCCCTCCGCCTGGAGCTCGCGGTAGGCGTTTTGCACGGTCAGCCGGGTTACACCCAGCTCCGCGGCCAGGGCGCGGATGGGCGGCAGGCGGGCCCCCCCAGGCAGCTCCCCACTGGCGATGCGGGTCTTGATCTGCTCGGCAATCTGGCGGTACAGGGCCTGGCTGTGGCGCCGGTTGAGCTTCAGGTCGGGGCGGGGTTTGGGCTCGAGCATCCCCAGACCTTCAATCCGCGCTCGAGCCGGCTGGAGCGGCTTTTCCTAAGCTCTCGAGCTCGCGCTCCATGGCGGCGAGCTCGGCCGGGTTGCCCTGCACTTTGGGCCCTTTGAACCAGTGGCGGGCTGAGATCAGCCACCAGCCCCCCGAGAAGGCCAGAACCACCGCCACCGCGACGGGGGCGTAGTTGAAGCTGCTCCAGGTGATCGGGCTAACCTGTGGCAAGCAAAACAGCACCGAGATGAACGCCACCCAGATCACCGCGATCCATCCCACCGGCTGGCTCCAGCGCCCCAGGTGCCAGGGGCCGCGCTGGAAGCTGTCCCCGGCCCGGACCCGCAGGAAGACCGGGATGATGTAGGCGATGTACAGACCGATCACCGCGATGGAGGTCACCGCGGCATAGGCGGTGGCATTCCAGAGGTAGGGCAGGCCCAGGATGAAGGAGAACACCACGCAGAACCAGATGGAGTTGGTAGGGGTGCGGGTCTTGGGGTTGATCTTGTGCCACCACTGGGACCCCGGCACCGCCCCATCGCGCGAGAAGGCGTAGAGCATCCGGCTGTTGGCGGTGACGCTGGACATGCCGCAGAAGAACTGAGCCCCGATCACGATCAACAGGAGCAAAATTCCGCCGGTTTTCCCCACCGAATCAAGGAAAATCTGCACCGGGGGCACCCCGGTGGCCGTGTCCAGCACGGCCTTATAGTCCTGGATGGCGAAGTTCAACCCGATCAGCAGCACCCAGCCCGCCACCAGCGAGACCAGAATGGAGTTGACGATGCCTTTGGGCGCGGCCACCGCGGCGTTGACGGTCTCCTCGGCCATGTGGGCCGAGGCGTCGTAGCCAGTGAAGGTGTACTGGGCCAGGAGCAGCCCCAGCAAGAACACGTAGAGCCCCGCACCGAAGCCGCTAAACCCGGTATTGTTGACGAAGTGGGTGAACACCCAGCTGGGGGAGTTCAGGTGGGGGGCCCCGATCATCACCGCGGCCACGATGATGATCACCCCCAGCACATGCCACCACACGCTGACGTCGTTGAGCAAGGCCACCAGGCGAATTCCTTTGGTGTTGAGCAGGGCGTGGATGAGCAACACGATCCCGTAGATGATGATGATGACCGGTGGGGTGGGGTTGAGGCCGGTGGTCAGATAAAGCAGGGCCCCGATGGAGTAGGCCAGCCCAAAATCAATCCCCGCGGTCACCGCCACCTCGCCCAGCAGGTTGAACCAGCCGGTGAACCAGCTCCAGGCCGCGGGGTTCTTGCGGGCCAGCTTGGCCGACCAGAAGTACAGCCCCCCGGCGGTGGGATAGCTCGAGCACACCTCCGCCATGGCCAGGCCTACAAAAGTGACCAGCAGCCCCACCAGCGGCCAGCCCAGGGTCATCACCACGGGCCCCCCGGTGTTCATGCCGTAGCCAAACAGGGTCAAGCAGCCCGACAGCACCGAGATGATGGTGAAGGAGACCGCGAAGTTGGAGAACGACTTCATCTGCCGGCGCAGCACCTGGGCATAGCCCAACTCGTGCAGCCGCTTCACGTCATCGTGGTGAGCCGAAGAATCGTCCTTGCTCATCCGTCCCTCCTTGGCCGCAAGCGCGCAGCGAAATTGATGTGGAGAAGCCCCCTTCAGGCTATGGGAAGCGCTGGCTTGTGGCGTCGCCTGCAACTATATGAGACCGGGCCGGAGATTGTATAGGTACATTTTGGGGATTTGAGCTAGGACAATCGCGGATCAGCCGGCCTGGTGGATGGCCACCACCCGGGCGGGAAACCCACTGCCCCCTTTGGGTTTGGGCCAGGCCACCATCACCAGCGCTCCGGCCTCGGGCACCTGGTCCAGGTTGGTGAGCAGCTCGACCTGCCAACGGTCCTGGGCCAGGATGTACTTTTCCAGCGCCCAGGTGCTGTCCTCGCGGCTACAGGCCAGCCCGCCGTCGGTATCGGTGGTCTCGTGGCCCACCGCCGTGACCTGGCGAACCTCCAGCAAAAACCGCAGCACCTCCAGGCTCCACCCGGGGAAGTGCTGAATGCCCTGGGCGTCGCGGTTGGCCATGGCGACGGGGTCGGGCCAGCGCTTGGACCAGTCGGTGCGCATGGCCACCAGCGAGCCTGAGGGGATTGGCCCATACTGAGCCTCCCAAGCCTCGAGGTCGGCCATGCCGATGCAGTAGTCGGGGTCGCGGGCGGCTTTGTCGGCCACGTTCACCACCACCAGCGGCAGCAGGGTTTCGCGAACCTCGAGCCTATCTATGCTGCGTCCGCCCGGCACCATGTGCAGGGGCGGGTCTACATGGGTGCCCCACTGCCCCACGAAGCTGTACTGCTGGATGTCGAAGAGGGCGCCGTCCTCGAGGCGGCAGAAGTGGCCCTGCTCCTCGTCGGGCAGCGCCGGAAACTTGGGCTGCCCGGGAAAGAAGGTGTGGGTGAGGTCGGTGAAGATGGCGGGTTTGAGGTGCTGGGTATAGAGTTCCCACAGATTCATGGTTGCTCCGCTGTGGTTACGGGAAGCCCAGAGGGCTCCCCGTAGAGATTCGAGATCGGTCCAGTCTCAGGGTTTGGGGATGTAGCTTGGGGCCAGGGTGGCGGCCAGGTTGAGCTTGAGATCCTTGACCGCGACCACCGTGACCGCTTTCTGCGGTACCCGGCTACCGGTCCCGGCGAAGGTGATGCTTCCGGTCACGGTCTTGAGGCCCTTGGTCTGCATGAGGGCCGCGGTGATCTTGGCCGGGTCGGGGGCGCCGGCCCGCTTGATCGCGTCCGCCAGCAGGTAGATGGTGTCGTATCCGAGGGCCGCAAAGGCGTTCTCGGGGTCTTTGCCGTATTCCTTCTTATAGGCCGCAATGAACTTCTTGACCTCGGGGGTGCCCTTCTGGGCGTCCATTAGAGCATGGGTGGTGAAGTAGACGTTGTCCGCCGCTTTCCCCCCCACCTCCACCAGCAGCGGGGTGTCGTAGCCGTCCCCACCCACGATGGGCTGGGTCAGCCCGGCCTGCCGGAACTGCTTGACCACCGTCCCGATATCGTCGGGCATCGCGGCAATGTAGAGCACATCGGGCTTCTGGGGCAGGGCCTTGATCTTGGTGATCTGGGCCGAGAAGTTCTTGTCCCCCGACTTGTAGGTTTCCTCCCCCAGCAGCTTGCCGCCCAGCTTGGCGTAGGCGTCCTTGAAGTACTTGCCCAGCAAGGTAGTGTACTCGGTGCTCTTGTCCCAAACCAGGTAGGCGGTTTTCCCCTTGAGGTTCTTGTAGACGAACTCAGCCCCGACCGCGGCCTGGACATTGTCCCCGAAGCAGGCCAGGAACATTTCGCTGCCGATTTGCTCGGGGAGCTGCGGCGAGGTGGCCCCGGCGGTAACGAAGGGGATCCCGGCCTTCTGGGCGATGGGGCCCAGGGCCAGGGCGGAGTCCGAATCGGTGAATCCGGCGATGGCCACCACTTTGTCCGAGTTGATCATCTGGGTGGCCATGTTGGTGATGGTGGCGGGATCGGTTTTGCCGTCGTAGGAGACCAGCTCGAGCTTCATCCCCAGCACCCCACCGGCGGCGTTGATCTCCTTGACCGCCAGCTTGGCCCCGTTGGAGGCCGGGACGTCGAGCGAGCTCATGCTGCCGGTCTGATTGTAGGCGTTGCCGATCTTGATGGTTCCTTGGGCCAGCCCCAACGAGACCAGCACCAGACTGCCAAGCACTACCCCCAATTTCTTCATGTCCTTCCTCCTCCGACCGTATCTTTATACACGGGCCCGGCCCCTTTGGCCACCCGGCCCCCGGTCACCAGCGGTAACTCCCGATCCCCCAACAGCCCCTGGGGGCGGTAGACCATCACCAGGATGAAGATGAAGCCCAGGGCGATCTGGCTGGCGCCAAACACCGCCGGGACCTGCAGGCTTCCCAGGCTGAACCCGCGCTCGAGGTTGCGCAGCACCTCCGAGAGCAGGGTGATGGCGCTGACCCCCACCACCGCCCCGGTCAGGCTGGCCTGACCGCCCAACACCAGCATGGTGAGCTGCTGGACCAGCATGGCCACGTAAAAGGTGGCCGGGGAAAAGGAGACCAGGTAGTGCCCATACAAGGCCCCGCCCACCCCGGCGAAGAAAGCCCCCAGGGCGAAGGCCATCAGCCGGGCGGGCAGGATGTGGATTCCCACCGCCTGGGCCGCGATGGGGTCATCGCGGGTGGCCCGCATGGCCCGCCCCAGCGGGGAGTAAGCCACCCTCGAGAGCACCAGGAGTGTCACCACCGCCCAGCCGGCCACCCATCCGAGATCGGTGTAGGGGGGGATACCGGTAAAGGTGCGCGAGCCCCGGGTGAACTGTTCCGCGTTGACCAGCACCACATTGACGATCACCAAGAAGCCCAGGGTGGCCACCGAGACATAGTTCCCCGAGAGCCGCATCAGGGGGATGCCGATCACCACCGCCACCAGCGCGCAAAACACCCCGGCGATCAATGTGGCCGGCAAGAAGGGGAGCTGCACCCCGGCCAGAAACCCCGGCAGGTCCGGCAGGTATGCCCCTTTTTTGGTCAGCTCGAGGGTCAGGATCCCCGAAACATAAGCCCCCAGGGCCACAAACCCCGGATGTCCCAGCGAGAACACCCCGGTGAAGCCGTTGGAAAGGCCCAGGCTCGAGACCAGAATGATGTTGATCCCCAGCACGATCAACACCCGCACCCAGTACTCCGGCAGGACGTGCGGGCCCAGCCCGGCTAAAAGCCCGATCAGAGCGAGCGCCACCACCAGGCGGGCGTACTTCACAGCTTGACCTCCTGCCGAACCCCCAGGATGCCCCCAGGGCGGAACAACAAAAAGGCGATCAGCAGGGCGAAGACCAGGGCATCGCGGTAGGGCGAGAGCCCCCAGTCTCCCGGCAGGGACTGGATCAACACCTCGAGCGCCCCCAGCACAAACCCGCCCACGATGGCCCCCGGAATCGAGCCAAACCCCCCGATGATCGCGGCTACGAAGGCCTTGAGCAGAGGGGTGAAGCCCATCTGTGGCTCCACCACCCCAGCCTGAGCGGCCCATAAGACCCCGGCCACCCCAGCGAAAGCCGAGGCCAGCACGAAGGCCACCACGATGACCCGGTTCACGTCCAGGCCCACCAGATGAGCGGCGGTAAGGTCCTCGGCCGCGGCCCGCATCCCCAGCCCCACCTGGGTGCGCCGCACGAACCAGTTCAAAAACAGCAGGGCCAGCAGGGTGACCCCGAGGGTCAGCAGGTTGATGTTGTTGAAGGTGATCCGCCCGTCGGCAAAGCTGTAGAGATGGTTCATCCAGTCGGGCAGGGGGAAGTTGCGCGGGCTCGAGCTGAAGAGCAAGATCCCCAGGTTTTCCAGGATGTAGGTCAGGGCCACCGAGGTCAGCAGCATGGTCACATCCGGTGCACCCCGCACCGGACGGTAGGCCACCCGCTCGATGATCACCCCAGCCAGGGCCGAGACCAGGATGCCCACCCCCACCGCTGGCAGAAAGCCCAGCCCTGCCAGCTGGGCAAAGAGGGTGGCAAAAGCCCCCACCATCATCATGTCGCCGTGGGCGAAGTTGGTCAGGCGCAGCAGGCTGAAGATGATCGAGAGCCCCACCGCCACCAGGGCGTAGAGGCTGCCGATGGAGAGGGCATTGATGAGCTGCTGCAGCACGTATTCAAGGTCACTCATGTCCGGTTACCGGCCTCCTCACGCCGCTCCGCCCAGATAGGCCCGGGCCACCCGCTCGTCGCCCTGCAGCTCTTTGGCCTGGCCCTCCAGCGCGACCTGCCCGGTACGCAGCACGTAGGCCCGGTCGGCCAGCTCCAGGGCGAGGTTCACGTTCTGCTCCACCAGGAGAATGGTGGTCCCCGCGGCCTTGAGCGCCTTCAGGGTGCCGAAGATGCTGCGCACCACCAGGGGGGCCAGCCCCAGGCTGGGCTCGTCCAGCAGGAGCAGCTTGGGGCGGCTCATCAGGGCCCGGGCCAGGGCCAGCATCTGTTGTTCACCCCCCGACAACGTCCCCGCGGCCTGATTGCGGCGCTCGAGCAGGATCGGAAAAAGCCCGAACATCCGCTGGATGTCTTCCCCGATGCCCCTATCCCTGCGCCCGCTGGCCCCCAGCAGCAGGTTTTCGTGCACCGAGAGCCCGGCGAAGACCCGCCGCCCCTCGGGGCAGTGGGCAATGCCGCGGCGCACGATCTGAACCGGGCTCAGCCGGGTCAGGGGCTCCCCCATGAACGAGATGCTTCCTGCGCGCGGGCGTACCAGGCCGGAGATGGCCCGCAAGGTGGTGCTCTTGCCGGCGCCGTTAGCCCCCAAGAGCGTCACCACCTCGCCCGGATACACCTCCAGGCTCACCCCTTTGAGGGCCCGCACCGCCCCGTAGGCGACCTCGAGACCCTGCAGCTCGAGGGCCTTCACGCCACCCCTCCCAGATAGGCCTCCCGCACCCTGGGGTCGGCCTGCACCTCGGCGGGGGTGCCCTCGGCGATGGTCTCGCCGTAGGCCAAGACTTGGATGCGCTCGCAGAGGTTCATCACCAGATCCATATCGTGCTCGATGAGGATCACCGCCAGCTCGAACTGGTCGCGTATGCGCCGGATTAGCTGGAGCAGGGCCGCGGTTTCGTGGGAATCGAGCCCGGCTGCGGGCTCATCCATCATCAGCAGCTTGGGCCCGGTGGCCAGGGCCCGGGCGATCTCCAACCGCCGCTGGTTGCCGTAGGGCAGGCTGCCCGCGGGCTGTGCGGCCACCTCGGCCAGCCCCACCAGCTCGAGCAGCCCCCAGGCTCGCCCCTCGCTGGCGGTCTGGTGGGCGCGGGCCCGCCCCCACCCGCTCACGGCCTCGACCAGGTTCACCGGGTAGCGCAGCTGCGCCCCGGCCCGCACGTTCTCCAGCACGCTGAGGTTCTTGAACAGGCGGGTGCCCTGAAAGGTGCGGGCGATCCCCAGCCGGGCGATGGTGGCCGGGGCCAGCCGGCTGATCTCGTGCCCTTCAAACCGCACCCCGCCCTGGCTGGGCCGCAGGAAGCCGCTGATCAGGTTGAACAGGGTGCTCTTGCCCGAACCGTTGGGGCCGATCACCCCCACGATCTCGCCCGGACCCACCCGCAGGTGGTGGCGCTTGAGGGCCATCAGCCCCTTGAAGCTCTTGGTGAGGTCATGGGTCTCGAGCATAAGGATTCAAGTGAGGAAACGTTCTCTCCGAGGGGCCCAGCGGGTGAAGCCAAAGCGGGTTAAAGCGCGACCAGAAAGATATGGCCCACAATGTATCATTGCTTTTGCAAATTTCGCAATACGGGTGAATGGGGTTTACCTGAAGCCCCCTACCTGGTTGACATCCCTCTACCCAATAAGGCAGAGTAGAAACCAAACCCTATGGACGAGACTGATCGCAAGCTGCTGGGATTGCTGCAACAAAATGCACATACCTCCCGTGCTGAACTGGCTCAGGCCGTAGGGCTTTCGCCGGCAGGGGTACACAAGCGGTTGCACAAGCTTCACACTGAGGGGTATATCCGCCGCACGGTAGGGATTCTGGACCGGGGCAAACTGGGCCTGGACCTGTTGTGCTTTCTCAAGTTGACCTTCAAGGACAACCTCGAAGCAGCCAACCTCCCGGCCCTGCGCAGAGCGGTGGAGGGGCTGCCGGAGGTGCTGGAATGTTACACCCTGACCGGTTCGGATGACGCCCTGCTCAAGGTGGCCGTGCGTGACCATGTGGCCCTGCGGGACTTCCTGCGGCGCTTTTCCGAAAGCCAGCAGGTGGTCGGCCGAGTGGAGACCTGTATCGTCTTGGAGGAGTTTAAGGAGGGCACCGCTTTTCCCCTATGAGAATCCCTGCTTTGGTTATCACCCCCCACAGTTCCGCCCAGGTTCCCGCCGAGGTCTTAGCCCAGATGCTGGGGGAGCGCTTTTATGAGGCCCCCGAGCGCCAGGCCCGGCTCGAGTGGCTCTTTCGCGAGGGCGACCCCTATACCGAGGTGCTGTTTCACGCCCCCGAGGCCCATACCCTACAGGCCCCCTACAGCCGCTTTGTGGTGGACCTCAACCGCCAGCGCGATGAGGGCGGGAACAACGGGGTGATCAAGCTCACCGATTTTGAGGAGCGTCCCCTGTATCCCGCGGGGTTTACCCTGAGCGAGCCGGAGCGAGAGGAGCGGCTGCGGCGCTACTGGGACAGCTTTCACGCGGAGATCGAGCGGGTGCTGGGAACCCATGAGGTTCGGCTTCTGGTCAACGGCCACTCCATGCAGCCTACCGGCCCGGCCATCGGCCCTGACGCCGGAAAACCCCGGCCGGGGATCTGCCTGATGGCGGGTACCGACGCGGAGGGCCGCCCCCTCTCGGCCTCCCCCAGCCTGCCCCAGAAGCTGGCTCTGGAGGTGCTGGGCTTGGCCCGGAAGCATTTCTCCGCGCTGCTGCGTGGCCAGCCTGCCGAGGCCATCGCCCTGGGGGAGCCCTGGGCCAGCGACCCGCTCAGCCAGCGCTACAGCGATCCGGCTCGAGCAAAACCGGTCTGGGGGTTTGGCCTCGAGTTCAACCGGGCCCTGTACCTGCGGTATGAAGACGGCCAGGAATATCCCAACGATCCGATGATCCGGGCCCTGAATGGGGCGTTTCGGGAGTTCCTCGCCGAGGTGACCGAGCGGCTGGCCTAAAGCGGGGTGGCAGATGGAGACCCTACGTGAAAAGCTCGAGCAAGCCGGGGTTGAGTGGGTGCGCATCCTGTGGTGCGATCACGCCAACCTGATCCGGGGAAAGGCCGCGCACGTGAGCCTGCTGGCGGATGGCCTGCCGCAGGGCGTGGGCATCTCGGCGGCCCAGCAGGCCCTCCCGGTGATGTATGACGCGGTAGCCAAGAACAGCGGCCTGGGCCCGGTGGGCGAGACCCAACTGGTGCCCGACTGGACCACCCTCAAGCTGCTGCCCTACGCGCCTGGACAGGCCCAGGTCATGGGGGATATGCGGGTTGAAGGCCGGGCCTGGGAGTACTGCCCGCGCGAGTACTTGCGCGGACAGGTCGCGGCCCTGGCGGAGGCGGGCCTGAGGGCCAATGCGGCCTTCGAGAACGAGTTTTTTCTCCTGCGGCTGACCGAGGAGGGGTATCGCCCCGCCGACCGCAGCGTGTTTGCTGCAACCGGGGCCATGAACCTCCAGCAGGGGTTCCTGCGCGAGCTGACCCAGGCCCTGCTGGCTCAGGGGTTGCAGCCCGAGTTCTACTACCCAGAATCAGGCCCCGGCCAGCAGGAGCTCTCGATCCGCTACAGCGATGCCCTGGGGGCTGCGGACCAGCAGATCGTCTACCGCGAGACCGTGCGGGGGGTGGCCTCGAGGCATGGCCTGGTGGCCAGTTTTCTGCCCAAGGTGTTTGAGAATGCCGCCGGAAGCGGCTGCCACCTCAACCTGAGCCTGTGGCGAGGGGAGGAGAACGCTTTGGGGGATCCGGCCCACCCCACCGGGCTGAGCCCCACCGGTCAGCACTTCTTGGCCGGGGTGCTGGCCCACCTGCCCGGCCTGGCCGCCCTCACCATCCCCACGCCCAACTCCTTCCGGCGAATCCGTCCCCATTTTTGGGCGGGGGCCTTCCGGGCCTGGGGCTACGCCAACCGCGAGGCCGCCCTGCGGGTGACGCGGGGCCCTGCGGGCGCGACCCGCTTCGAGCTCAAGGCCTCGGATGCCAGCGCCAACCCCTACCTTGCCCTGGGGGCGGTGCTGGCCGCGGGCCTGGACGGCCTGAAGCGCGAACTCCCCCTGCCCCCGGAGGTGGCCGTAGACCCAGGCTCGCTCTCGCCCCAGGAGCAGAAGCAGCTGGGGATTGACCCGCTGCCCTCGAGCCTGGCTCAGGCCCTGGAGGCCTTGAAGGAGGATGCGGTGCTGCTGGAGTCTTTGGGGTTGGCGCGGGCCAGGGCCTATATCGCGGTGAAGGAGATGGAGTGGGAAGCCCTCAAGGACCTGAGCCTCGAGGAGGAAGTGAACTTGCTGGCCGAGCGCTACTAGGAGGAGCGGTGGAGCTATCGCATATCCCCATCTACGATCACCACGCCCACGCCCTGTTTCGCGAGGAAATCTGGCGTTCGGCCCCGCTCGAGCCCTACTTCAGCGAGGCCTATGACCCCCAGATGCTGGCCCGTTTTGTGCCGGACAACCTGTTCTTCCGCCGCAGCCTGCGGGACCTGGCCGAGTTTTACGGCTGTGAGCCCTCGGCCCAGAGCCTGCAGGAAGCCCGGCAGGGCTGGGAATACACGGAGCTCAGCCGCCGGATGTTTGCTCAGGCCAACATCACCCGCTGGCTGATCGACGATGGGGTCTGGCCGGACCGGCTGATGGGGGTGGAGGAGAGCGGGGCCTTGGCCGGGGTACCGGTGCGGCGCATCCTGCGCCTGGAGACCGAGCTGGCCCAGCTGATTCCCGCGCACGACAGCTACTTCAGCCTCGAGCGGGCCTTTGTGGACTTGCTGTACGAAGCCGCTCCGGGGCTGGCCGGGTTCAAGAGCATCATCGCCTACCGCTCGGGCCTCGAGGTGACCCCGCCGGGCCCTGAGGTGGAGCGATGCTACGCCGCGCTCAAGCGCAGCCTGAAGCCCGATGAAGTGCCCAAGCTGACCGAAAAGACCCTCCTCGACGCAGCCCTCTGGAAGGCCTTGGAGGTCGCAACCAAGACCGGGTTGCCGGTGCAGTTTCACACCGGTTACGGCGACCCCGACCTTGACCTGCGGCGGGCCAACCCGCTCCACCTGCGGGCCATTTTCGAGGAGCCCCGCTTCAGGGGGTTGAAGGTCGCACTTCTGCACACCTACCCCTTTGTGCGCCAGGCGGGGTACCTGGCCAGCGTGTACCCCGGGGTATACCTTGACCTGGGCCTGACCATTCCCTATACCAGCGTTCATGGGATGCGCACCGCCCTGCACGAAGCCCTGCACCTGGCCCCGATCAGCAAGGTGCTGTTTTCCACCGATGCCCAGCGCACCCCGGAGCTGTTCTGGCTGGCGGCCCGCTGGGGGCGTCGGGTGCTGGCGGAGGTCTTAGACCGCACCGTAGCCGATGGCGACCTGAGCCCGGCGGAAGCCGGGTGGGCTGCCGAGCGGATTCTGTACACCAACGCGGCCGAGCTGTACCCGGCTCAGTGGGCCTGACCCCCCACCCGCCAGACCTCGAGGCCCGGCTCAGCACCGCGACGCCGAATCCTCACAGAAATGACGAGTTGTCTAATATCCCATTACGAACTTCCCATATGGAGCCATGGCTTTATCCATACTTAGCAGACCCAGCCCCTCAACAATGGCCTGTGCAAGCAGGATGCGGTCAAAAGGATCGCGATGATACCAGGGCAGACTCTGTACGGCGAGGGCGTGCACCTCTGTAATGGGCAGATGGCTGAACCCCTGTTCCACCACTACCTCCAGAAAACCCTCCGGCATTCGTAACCTTCCAAGCGAAGTCTTCACCGCGAGCTCCCAGGTGGTTGCGGCACTTACAAAGACTTCGTCAGCCTGCTCGATCAACCGGCGGGCATTGGGAGTTAGCCTTTCATCGTTGGAAAACCACCACAACACGATGTGGCTATCGAGCAACAGGTTCAATCGAACCTTCCTCCATCATCCGGGATATCTCGGCGTTGGGCTCGTCAAAGTCCGACGCCATCCAGATCTGCCCCTTCCAGACCCCCGGCACCCGTCGGGGTCTGGGAGCGGCTTCGGGTGGTACCAGCTTGGCCACTACTCGACCATACCGTCCGATAAAGACGACCTCCCCCCGCTCGACCCGCTCCACTAACCTTGAAAGCTGGGCCTTAGCCTCGGCAATATTGACGAGCTTTTTGTTCCAATCAGCAGTTTTGGGCATCTTGAATTCCTCTAGCTACCTCCGATAATAAATGTTATGACCATTGTTGGTCAACTAATTTGACCCCGGTGCGCGACAAGCCCCGCCGTTGGGAGGGAAGGATAGTGCGGACGGCGCAGCCGTCCTTGGGTTTTGGTTTTAGTGCGGGGTCTGCTGCTGTTCGATGTACTGGCACACGATGGAAATCGGCGCACCGCCGCAGGAATACGGAGCAGACCTCGACAAGCTGCGGACCTATTCGCTCAGCGTACTGCTGTGGTGCTTTGGGGTGCAGGAGAATCCGCGCTTACTCCCGCCCCCCTGCCCACCCGAAGCCCAGCGGTTGGGGCTGTGTTTTCCCTACGAAAAGGTGCTAAACTACCGGCACTCGGGGTAACTATGTATCACGAATACCTCATCGCCCGCGACCCCCGCACCGGGGAAAAGCTCGAGGTGCGTGAGATTACCGATCTGGGCGAAGAGGCCCTGACCGATGTATTGCTCGAGGTGTATGAGCAGTACGAGGGAAAGGTGGATCTCGAGACCCTGGGGCAGCACTTTCCCTGGGGGGAATCGCCGTTTCTGCACGACCAAGCTCCTGCCTTAAAGAAATGACCTCCGGATGTACCGGTTCTTGCCTCGCCGCAGCGAGGCGACGGGAAAGATGTCAGAAACGCGACTTGCCCCCTTCATGAAACGTCTGCATTATAGTGGCATGACCCAGCTCCGGGGAAACCTACAAAAAGCCGTGCTGGTGGTTGAGGATGAGCCCAAGCTGGCCGAGACCCTCGAGCTCTACCTGCGCCACGAGGGTTACCGCACCGAACGAGCGGGGGACGGAAGGCGGGCGCTGGAGCTTTACCGGGCGCTCAAGCCCGATCTGGTGCTCTTAGACCTCATGCTGCCGGAGCTGGATGGGCTCGAGGTGCTGCGCCGCATCCGCAGCGAGGGCAACACCCCGGTCATCCTGGTCACGGCCCGGGCCGAAGATCTGGACAAGCTGCTGGGGCTGGAGCTGGGGGCCGATGACTACGTGACCAAGCCCTTCAGCCCGCGCGAGGTGGTGGCCCGGGTCAAGGCGGTGCTGCGGCGGAGCGGCGGGGGGGAGTCGGCCCGGGCCATCCTGCGCTGTGGGCCGCTCGAGGTGGACCCCGAGGAGGTGATGGTCAGGGTGCAGGGGGCACGCCTGGACCTGACCCTGGCCGAGTTCCGCCTCTTGGAGGCCATGGCCTCAGCCCCCCGACGGGCTTTCACCCGGGAGGAGCTGCTGGCGGTGGCCCTTCCCGAGTCTGATGCGCTGGGGCGCACCATTGATGTGCACATGAAGAACCTGCGCCGAAAGCTCGAGGAGGCCGGGGCGCCTGGGCTCCTGGAAACGGTGCGGGGGGTGGGTTATCGCCTATGGATCGAGCCCTGAACTGGGTCCGGCGGCTCGAGGTGCAGCTGGCCCTGCTGATCCTGCTGGCCGTGGGGCTGACCAGCCTGCTGACCTTTAGCATCAACGCCTACGGGAGCTGGCGGCACTTTCGCGATCTGCCCGAGGAGGTGCGGGCCCTCCTGCAAGACGGGGGCACCGGGCCGCTGCCCCGCAAGGTCTCCCAGTTGGTGAACCAGGAAGTTCAGGCCCAGGGGGAGGTGCGGGTGGTGCTCGAGCCCACCGCGAAGGGCGAGCTGCGCACCTACCGAGTTTTGCCGGCGGCCTCGGCCCCGGCCTCCTCGGCTTCGACCCTCCCCCCTCAGGGGGTGGAGGTCTCGGCGGAATCCGAGGGGGACCGGCGCGAAGGGGGCTTTATTGGCCAGCTCCTGACCACCCAGGCCGAGGCCGGTGGGGTGGCCTTGTTGTTGGGCCTGGGCCTGGCCCTGGCCTTTGCCCGGCGGCTGGCCCGCCCGATCCACGCGGTTTCTGAGGCCACCGACCAGATGGCTTCGGGGCACCGGGGGGTGCGCATTGGAAACCTCGGGAGCAGCCAGGAGACCGCCCAGATGGCCCACAACTTCAACCGCATGGCGGAGGAGCTGGAGCGGCTCGAGGGGGAACGCCGGGCCATGATCGCCGATATCGCCCATGAGCTGCGCACCCCCATCGCCGTGATGCAAAGCCGCCTCGAGGCCATTCAGGATGACCTGATCCCCTGCAGCCCCGAGGAGGTCAACAGCCTGCACGACACCGCGCAGCTGATGGCCCGACTGGTCGAGGACCTGCGCACCCTTTCCCTGAGCGAGGCCGGGCGGCTGACCCTGCACAAAGAACGCCTCGACCTGCGGCCCCTGCTCGAGCGGGTAGTCGCCGGTTTCCGCCCTGCGGCAGAGGCCCAGGGGGTGCAGCTGACGCTCGAGCTGCCCGCGCGGCCACTCAGCATTAGAGGGGACCCGGATCGCCTGCACCAGGTGCTGGGCAACCTCCTGGCCAACGCCCTGACCTATACCCCCAGGGGGGGCAGGGTGCAGGTGGTCGTGGAGGGAGACCCCAACCATGCCTTCATCCGGGTGGGCGACACCGGACCCGGCATCCCACCGGCAGCCCTGAGCAAGGTATTTGACCGCTTCTACCGAGCCGAAGGCTCGCGCTCGAGGGCCACCGGGGGCAGCGGGCTGGGTCTGGCCATCGTCAAGGCCCTGGTAGAGCTGCATGGTGGGCGGGTTTCTGCGGCCAATCGCCCAGAGGGCGGGGCGGAGTTCCGGCTGGTCTTACCCTTGGTGGAATGACCCTGGTAGTCCCAACCCCCCTCCTTGAGGAGGGGTGGGGCGGCGCTGGGTAGAGGGATCTGCCTGGGCTTCACACGCGCTTCACAATGGCTAAATGTGGACATAACCGTGTCGGGCCAGACTGTATTGCAGAGGAGGACGCCCGTGAGCGCGCAGAGAAGACTGAAAATCCAAATCCTGGTGGACAGCGTACTGGGGGTGGCCTTTTTGTTGGCCTTCCAGCCCCGTTTTACCGGCCAGGCCGTGCATGAGTGGATGGGGCTGGGTTTGGGAGCGGTGGTGCTGGTGCACCTGCTGCTGGGCTGGAAATGGATGGTTAGCGTTGGCCAAAAGCTCCTGGGCGGGCTGCCGGGCCGGACTCGAGTACTCTACGCGGTCAACCTGGCCCTGCTGGCGGCGTTTATCGGGGCTGGGGTGACGGGGGTATTGGTCTCTAAGGTGGTGTTTGCCCATGCTGAAGGGAACCGCATCCTGATGGGGCTTCACAAGCTTTTCGGCAACGGCCTCCTGGTGCTGATGGGCCTGCACCTGGCCCTCAACTGGCAGTGGGTGGTGAACCTCTGGAACAAGTACCTTGGGGCCTCCCAGGGTGCGACCAGGACGGCGATCTATGCCAACTCGAGGGAAGCCCAGTAGGGGGGCCGTATGGGGCGCAAGTGGATTCCCACCCTGCTGTTCATCGGGGTTTTGATCGTGGCCGGGGCCGGGCTGTATCACGCAGGGGGGCTCCCGTTGGTGGGGGGGCGGCACGATCCGGCCCTCCGGACGCTGCAGGCCCCCTTGGGCGGGCGTGGCACCGCCCATCCTTGGCAAGCCTTGCCTCGGCTCCTGGGTGATCTCTGGGTGATCGCCAGCATCATCACTGCGGTGCGGGTAGGGCAAGGCTTGGGGCGCCTCAGGGCCTCTCTCTTAACCCGGCCATAACCCTGGGTGTGTACCTTGTCCCCGAGTCTGGAGAGCGCTTGATGCTTAGATCCTTCCCCGGCTTTTTATCCCAGAATCGCTTCCGCTGGCGGCGCATCCGCTATGAGGGGGTGCTGGGAACAGCCCTCGAGCTGCACTTTCTGGCTGAGCCCCAGGCGGCGCGCGAAGCCGAGCGGCGTGCCCTGGCAGAGATAGAACGGCTTGAGGGCCTCTACAGCCGCTACCGCCCGGACAGTGAGCTCAACCGCTGGCAGGAGGGCCTTACCGAGGCCGTTTCCCCGGACCTGGCCGAGTTGCTGCGGGAGGCTGAGCGTTGGCAGGAGCACACCGCTGGGGCGTTTAACCCCGGCGTTGAGGCGGTGCAGAGGCTTTACCGCCAGAACCCTGACCCCCCTGAAGAGCAGCGAGAAGCCCTCTTAAAGGCCCTTGGTGCCCCGCTGTGGACCTGGAAAGGGGAGACCCCTCACAAGCGCACCCCCCTCGAGCTGAACTTCAACGCCCTGGCCAAGGGGCGCATCGCCGATCTGGCCTGCGCTGCCGCAATGGGGGTAGAGGGGGTGCAGGGGGCTTGTGTGAACCTCGGGGGAGACCTCAGCCACCGTGGGCCGCAGGGGATGCCGGTGGCCATCACCTCCCCCTTCTCGAGCGCCGACAACGCCCCGGCCCTGGCCCAGATTCGCATCCGCAACCAGGGGGTGGCGACCAGCGGTCATACCCAGCGTGGGCCGCACCTCTTTGATCCGCGCAGGGCGCAGCCGGTGCAGGGGGTGGCCCAGGCCACTGTAGTGGCCGGGGATGCCGCCACAGCGGATGTTCTGGCCACGGTGTTTTGTGTGCTCGATCCCCAGGAAAGCCTGCGGTTAGCCGAGCAGCTAGGGGTGGCCGGTTTGATCGTGAGCCGCTCGGGAGCCCTGCACTCCAACCCTCAGTTCCAAGCCCTGGAGGAAGCCTTATGAAGCAAACCCGTATCAGCCGTAGAGCCTTCATCTATCGGGTGTCCGGCCTGGCCCTGACCCTCTGGGCTGGGCGCAGCCTGGCCCAAGCCCCTAAGCTCCCTGCCGGGATGAAGCTGGACATCAGCTTTGAGATCGTAGCCCCACCCGGAGGGCGTTACCGCCCGCCCTATGTGGCGGTGTGGATCGAGAACGCCCAGGGCTTACCCGTGCGCCAGCTGGCCCTGTGGTTTGAGGAGTCCAGACCGCGCTACCTGCGTGAGTTGGTGCGCTGGGCCGGGGAAAACACCAGCATCCCCGTTGCGGTCTCGGGCCCTACCCGGTTCCCTGGGCGCTATACCCTGAGCTGGGACCTCAAGGACGAAAAGGGCAACACGGTGGGCCAGGGCGATTACTACGTGTGTATCGAGATGGCCCGTGAACATGGGCCTTACGAGCTGTTCCGGGAAAAGCTGTCCCTGGGTACGGCCCCCCTGAGCAAGACCTACCCCGAGGACGGGGAGCTGAAGGGGGTGACCCTCACCTATGGTAAATAAGGCCAGGCCCCGCACCCAGAGGGGCTGGGGTGAGACCCGTGCCCGGTTATATACCCTGGCGAGGGGGGTGCACCTCTACGCCTCGATGGTAAGCCTGCTGGTGGTGCTCTTTTTTGCGGCCACCGGTATCGCCCTCAACCACCCGGAGTGGACCTTCGGCAGCGCGGAGACCCAGCAAACCTATACCGGTACCCTGCCGGCGGGCTGGCAGAGCGATGGGCGGGTGGACTGGCTGCGCACCGCCGAGACCCTGCGGGCCAAGTACGGCCTCAAGGGCAGTGTGAGCGAGCACCGCAGCGATGCCCAACAGGCCTCGCTGAGCTTCCGGGCCCCCGCTTATGCCGCGGATGCCTCCATCCAGATGAAAGACGGTAGCTATGTGCTGCGGGTGGTGCGCCAGGGCCCGGTGGCGGTGCTGGACGACCTGCACCGGGGGCGTGACTCGGGAGCGGCCTGGGCGTGGGTCATTGATCTGTCGGGAGGGTTCTTGCTCCTGATCGCGCTCACGGGGTTTGCCCTTTCGCTTTTCCTGCGCAAGACCCGCCGGGCGGCGGTGCTGACCGCGCTGGTGGGTGCGGTTTTGGTCGGAATCCTGATGCTGCGCGCGGGCTAGGGCGAAGGGGGTGAGCTACTCCGCCCAGTCCAGGAACACGGCCGCGGTCCAGGAGAACGCCCCCCCACCCAGCCCGGCCCCGGTCCGGGGGTGGTAGTACTCGCTAAACCCGGAAGCCCGGACCAGGGCCAGCGTGTCCTGCCGGAGGCGTTCCGCCAGCTCGGTCTGGCCATACTCCTCCAGCCCCCAGGCGATCAGGCGGTTCAGCACGGCCCATACCGGCCCGCGCCAGTAGCGCTGAGGCTCGAAGCGGGGGCTCGAGGGGTCGGTGCTGGGGACCAGGTAGCGCACCTGCTGGGCCCAGGACCTCAGGGTTTGGGCCAGGCGTTCAGCCCGTTGGGGGCTGCTGCTTCCGGCGTACAGCGGCAGAAAAGAGGCCGAGACCCCAACTCGGATGGGCCCGTTTTGAATGAGGTCGCGGTTGAAGTAAAGGCCGGCCTGCTCGTCCCAGAGGGCTTCTATGGCCGGTGCACTGCGGGATAACCAGCCGGTGATCTCGGCCTCATGGCCAAAGCCGAACCGCTGGGAAAGCGCCCGCAAATCCCGGTTGGCCCGGTGCAACACACAGTCAATCAGCAAGCTGGCCACCCGGAAGGGGCACTGGGTGTACAGACGCAGCGGGTCATAGCCATCGCGCTTGTAGACCTCGAGCAGCGACAGGTAGCGGTCGTACTCCTCTTGGCGCGGGCGCTGGCTGGGGTCTACATGGCCGGTATCGCGCCGGGTATAGGGCGGTAGGTCGGGGTCTACGGGCACCTGAGCCAGGGCTTCGTCCCAGGCCGGGCTGTTGTCAGCCCCGGTCTCCCAGGGGTGATAGCAGGCCATTAGGCCGGTGTCTTCGGGGTCCCGCGCGCGCTTGAACCAGCGGTGATAGGCCAGAAGCTTGGGATAGAGGGCTCGAGCCTTTTCCTCTGCCAGCGCCCTATCCCTGGCCCCTTCCAGCATGCGCCGCACGAAGCTGGCCAGCACCGGGGGCTGGGTGATGCCGGAGGTCGGGGGGGAGGCCTGAGGGGTTCCCCAGCGCTCTGGCCCGGGGAAATAGCTGGCTTCGGGCCGATGGAAAACGATGTGCGGGAGCATCCCATTCGGCCACTGGCCCTGGAAGAGGGTCTCGAGCTCCCTCCAGGCCCGCTGCTCATCAAAGCGCATCCAGCCGAGCGCGGTGAACCCGGCGTCCCACAACCACTGAAACGGGTACAGACCTGCGGTGGGGACGGTGAACCCACCCCGGTCATTGGCCTGCAAAATTTCCTGGGCTTGTTGGCGTAAGTGGTTCAAAAGCTCCCTCCTTGGGGGGATATCAGGGGCATGTATCCCACGAGGCGATGAAGCGAGGGTGAGGTCTCGAGGAGGGCGGCCGGCCCTCTCAGGTTGCAGCAGGGAGAGTCTTATGCTAAAATCATAAGAATGAAGATAAATATGTATTAGATAAATTAAGCCCCCGATGGAGCCAGTGACCCCCAGAAGCCCCAAGCCTGCAGGGAGAAGAACCCCCAACGGCCTTCCCCTGCAATGTGCCCCCTGTAGCCCCCAGAGGATATCGCATGCCTGCCCCCTCTAACCTCCAAGCGTACGTACTCCCCGGACGTGACCGGGGCATCATTTTGGTCCTGCTGTTTGCCGCATTTGTGGTTATCCTCAACGAGACCCTTCTGAATGTGGCCCTGCCCCGATTGATGCAGGAGCTCAACCTTCAGGCCACCACGGTGCAATGGCTGGCTACGGCTTTCATGCTGACCATGGCGGTGGTCATCCCCACCACCGGGTTTATCCTCCAACGCTTCAGCACCCGAACGGTGTTCATTGCTGCCATGGGGTTATTTGTGCTGGGCACCCTGATGGCCGGACTGGCCCAGGGCTTCGGGCCCCTCCTGTTCGGGCGGGTAGTGCAGGCCAGCGGTACCGCGCTGATGCTGCCGCTGCTGATCACCACCATCCTGGCCCTGGTTCCTGCTGCTCACCGAGGGGGAGTTTTGGGCATGGTCAGCATCGTGATCTCGGTGGCTCCGGCCACCGGCCCGACCCTCTCGGGGCTGATCCTCGAGGTGCTGCCCTGGCGCTACCTGTTTCTCTTTGTGGTACCGGTGGCCCTGGTGGTGCTGGCCTACGGGGTGCGGCGACTGGTCAATGTGGGGGAGGTTAGACCGGCTTATCTGGACCTACCCTCGGTGGGGCTCTCCGTGCTTGGGTTTGGGAGTCTGGTGTATGGCTTCAGCAGCGTGGGGAATTTGGGGGGCTGGAGCAGCCCCCAGGTATGGGCTGCACTGCTGGGGGGTGGGGTCGGTCTGCTGGTGTTTGTCCTGCGACAGAATGGCCTCGCGCAGCGGGGTGCGGCGCTCCTCGAGCTGCGGCCCTTTCGCTATCCCATGTTCAGCTTGGGGCTAGGGGTGATCCTGATCGCCATGATGGCGCTGTTTGGTGGGGCCATCCTGCTGCCGATCTACCTGCAGAGCATTCGCGGCCTGGGCTCGCTTCAAACCGGGCTTCTGCTCCTTCCCGGCGGCCTTCTGATGGGGTTGGCGGCCCCTACCGTAGGGAAGCTGTTTGACCGCTACGGCCCCTTGCCGCTGGCGGTGCCAGGGGCCATGCTGCTGGTGGGTACGCTATGGGGCTTCAGTACCGTAGGGGAGGGCACGGGCATCGGGACATTGCTGCTCCTGCACCTGATCCTAAGCCTGGGTTTGGCCTTGCTCTTCACCCCGGTCATGACCACCGCCCTCAACCCGCTCCCTGGCCCACTCTATCCCCATGGCAGCGCGATCCTGAGCACCCTGCAAATGGTGGCTGGAGCGGTGGGGACCGCCCTGTTGATAACGGTGTGGACGGTTCGCTCTGCCGCGTTGCGCGGGGTAGCTCCGCCCGAAGTGGCCCAGACTGCGGGGCTACAGGCCGCCTTTGGACTGGCGACCTGCGTAGCGGTGGTCGCCTTGTTCCTGACCTTTTTCCTGCGCCGCCCCCAGCCTGAACCCAGCGCTCCAGAAGGAGCCCAGGCACAGCAGGTCTCCTCGGTAGGGGATTGAGATCGCGGAGATTCAGGACAGCTCGAGCTGCCCAGCCAGCACCCGGCCCACCGGTTTCCCCCCTTCCCACAGGGTGAGGTCTGCGGGGGCTCCCGGTCGGATCCAGCCTTGTTGGTTCCAGCCCGCTGCCAGAGCGGCTCCGCGGGTATGGGCCCAGAGGGCCTGCTCGAGGCTCAGGGCCTGCCCATTGCCCAGGGGAGGGTGCAGTGCGGCCTGCAGATTGTCCAGAACCTCGGGCTTGGCTACCGGCGCGTCTGAACCAAACGCAAGGGGTAAGCCCGTGGCCCACAGGTCGCGCAGCCGGAAGGCCTCGTGCTCCCGCCCAGGGAGGTGGTGGCGCACCAGGGCTGCATCCTCCAAGGCGTGCATGGGTTGCAAGGAGAGGGCCAGGGGCAACCCCCTGAAGCGGGGCAGATCCTCATCCCGGACGTGCTGAACGTGTTCCATCCGCAGGGGCCGCCCGGTGGCCAGCGGAGCCAACCCGCTGAACACGTCTAGCAGCCCGCGCACCGCCTGGGTGCCGATGGCGTGCACCACCACCCCAAAGCCCTGTCGCAGGGCCTCTGCCCCCTCGCGGTGAATGAACTCCAGGGGATCCAGCGGCATCCCGTGGCTACCATCGGGGTAGGGCTCGACCATCCAGGCCGTGCGCGATCCCAGGGCCCCGTCCACAAAAAACTTAACCGCCGCAACCTCCAGCCGCTCTCCCCGCCACCCCGGCTCTACCCCCCGCCAGGCTTCTTTGTCCAGGGCCCACCACAGCCGCAGGGGGAGCTGATCGCTGCGGGCCAGGCGCTCGGCCAGCTCGAGCGGGCAGGAGCCCATGTGGTGGGTGGCGGTATAGCCTCGAGCCGCCAGGTCGCGCAGGCCGCGCTCGAGCTCCGCCAGCCCCGGTTTGGGCGTCGCCCCCAGCAGCAAATCCTGGGCGTGCTCGAGCAGGTATCCGCTGGGGTTTCCGCCGGAATCCCGCACCAGAGCCCCCCCAGGGGGGTCAGGGGTCCGGGCGCTGAGGCCTGCTGCTTCCATGGCCTGCCGGTTGGCCCAGCCCGAGTGCAGGTCCCGGCTGCGCAGGAACACCGGGTGGTGGGGGGCAGCCTGGTCCAGCAGCTCCGAGCTGGGGTAGCCCTCGAAGAGGTATCCCACCCCACGAATCCACGCCCCCGGTGGGATTTCCCGGACTTGGGCCGCGACCCGTTGGGCCGCTTCACGAGGATCGTTGACCCCCGCCAGGTCCAGCAGCCCCAGGGCCTCCCCCCATTGCAGCGGATGGGTGTGGGCATCATGCAGCCCTGGGGTAATGCGCTCCAACCGGACGGATCTGGTCCCGGGGTATCGTGTGCGGAGGTCTTCCAAGCCGCCTACCGCAGCGATACGGTTTCCCTCGAGGTAGACCGCCTCGGCCTGGCCCAACTCGGTCATGGTCCATACGTTTCCGCTGAGAAGCATGCTGGAGCATTCTACCCTGCTCCCCTGGCCCAGGGTGAGGCCCAGCCCCGGCTTGACTGAAGCGCGGCCTCAGACTAAACTGGCCTTTGCGGGTTGAAGCGAACCCGAAAAACGCGATGTTTATCGCAAACTGTGGGCCGTTAGCTCAGCCCGGTAGAGCACTCGTCTCCAAAACGAGGTGTCGGAGGTTCGAATCCTTCACGGCCCGCCAAGAAAGGCCCTGTGCAGCACACAAAACCCTCCCGACCGTGGTCGGGAGGGTTTCTCGACATCCTCCGATGGGGGACATCGCTACCCATCAAGCTGTGGACATTCTCCAGGCGGCCCTTCGGTTCCTCCATTAGCCGATCACCCGGGTGAGCGATAGCTCGAGCCTCAGCCCGAGCTGGAGGAAGGCCCCTCGGGGATCGTGGTCCGCACCAGGTCCATCAGCTCGGTAAAGTTCGAGGTTTTACCGGAGATCTTGATTAACTCCTGACCCAAAGCCAGCGAAAGCCGCTCGGCCTCGGCCCGGAGCTCAGGGTTGGGGATGGACTCGAGGTCGTAGACGTGCGCAAACCCCACGGTGCGACGGACCATCTCGCAGCCGGCATATCCACAGGCATCCTGGAGGGTCTCGAGCAGGAAGCGGTCTTGAAAGGCTTTTGAGGACCAGGAAATGTCCTGCACGTTTGCAAACTGCTGCCGCATCTCCACTTCAAACGTTTCCCAGCACCGCTCGGCCTGGGTGTACAGGTATTTTCGGTAGGCACCGCGTTCTTCGGGGTCGGGGGCATGGGCTTGCTGGGCTGCAGCGTTCAAAAAGAGGTTGGCCACAAACATCCCCAGGTCGAACCCCATCGGTCCGTAAAAGGCGAACTCGGGGTCAATGACCCGAATCTCTGCCTTCCCCCCGGCATCGGGTGGGGTGGCCATGATCGAGCCTGTGTGTAGATCGCCGTGCAGCATGGCCTGGGCACTGCTCATGAAGCGGTGCTTGAGCCTTGCCACCTCGAGGCGCAGCTCGGTGTCGGCCTGCAGCCGCTCGAGGTCGTCGGCAATCAGGGGGTTGAAACGATTGCGGTTGGTCTTACCGCCCAGTAGCTTTGGCTCAAACGGCTCGGTCAGGACAAGGTCCTCGGTAATTTCGCATAGCTCAGCGTTGACAAACCGCCCTGAGAGCGCCTTCTTGGCCTTGGGCTCCATCCCGAAGTCGGAGGTTCCGAACAGGGTGAGCGCCAAAAATCGCCCGATGGTCTCCCCCAGGTTCGCGTAGCGCGTTCGCTCCACCATCGGTCGGCGCAGCACCTGATGCCGCCACAGGTCTTGCATTGCGTTGAGGGCTAGCTCGGGGTCGAACCAGTAAGGTTTGGGCACCAGATCGCCCACCAGCCGGTACTGCTGCTCCAGGGCCTGGGCCTCCATCCGCGCGCGCTCAGGGCTGAGGGGCCAGGACTCTCCGGCGACCCGCAGATAGGGGATGCCTTGCTTCAAGAGCAAACTCCGGTCCCGGTTGCCCTTTTCAAAAACCCGAAACACCCGGTTCAGGTTGCCGTCCCCGATCTCCTCACCCACCAGCTCGGCCTGTAGGTTGAGGTGCTCCGGGGCCTGGGGGTGGGAGCGAATATACTCCAGGGCACTGTGCTGATCGAGAATTCGGTAGCTCATAGCGTATTAGCAAATAGGGCGCTCCAGGTTTAGCTCAAGGTTTCCTGAAGCGCAGGTCTTCCCAGGGCCCACCTTTTGCAAAGCGCTCCGGCTCGAGCACCTTGGGCCGTGGGTCCTCGGCTTGATCGAGCTGAAGCACCATCCACTTGGGATAAGGGGTACCGGGATCGCTGGCCCGCTGGAGCAGGCGGAGATCGGCCTCCGAGAGCTTGAGGTGGATGGCCTGTAGGTTGTCCTCGAGGTGCTCGAGCTTGCGCGCAGCCACGATCACACTGCTCACCATGGGCTGGCGAACGGTCCAGGCATAGGCCACCCTGGCCATCGAAACCCCGTGGCGCTCGGCCACCTTGCGCAGGGCCCGCAGCACCGGCTGGCTGCGCCGCCAGTCGAAGGGCACGAACTGTCCGGCCTCGGCAAAGCGGGTGCCTGGGCTGGCTTTGCCGGGCTGGGTATACTTGCCGCTCAGAAACCCACCGGCCAGGGCGCTCCAGACCAGGATGCCGAGGTTGTGGTACTGGGCAAAGGAGATGAATTCGTGCTCCAGGTCTCGCCCCACCAGGCTGTAGTACATCTGCGCGGTGACAAAGGGCTCGAGACCTCGCTGGCGCTGAATCCCTAGCGCGGTGGCGGCCTGCCAGGCCATATAGTTGGAGAAGCCGATGTAGCGCACCATTCCTCGCCGAACGAGGTCATCCAGGGTGGTGAGGGTCTCCTCCAGCGGGGTGTTGGAGTCCCAGCCGTGAACCTGGTAGAGGTCAAGGTAATCGGTTTGGAGCCGACGCAGGCTGGACTCGAGCCCCCGCAGGATGTTGACGCGGGTGCTGCCAGAGCGGTTGAAATTGGTATCGCTCATGGGCAGCCGAACCTTGGTGGCCAGCACAATTTCCTCGCGGATGCCTTTCAGTGCGTTCCCAAGCAGGGTCTCGGACTCGCCCCGGGAGTACACATCGGCGGTGTCAAAAAAGTTCACCCCCCGCTCCAGGGCGAATTTAACCATCTCGCTGGTGGCCTTCTGGTCCAGCGAGCCCATGTTCATGCCTTTACCAAACTGCATGCTGCCCAGCGAGAGCGCGCTGACGATGAGTCCGGAATTGCCAAGTCTGCGGTATTCCATGGGCTACCTCAAACGGTGCTGGTTCAGGGTTGCTTGAAGGTTAAGACGCGGGCTGCTCAGGCCAGCTTACGCCTCGAGAAGACCCCGCTGGCCAGGAGGATGATGGCGCCGATCACCACCTTCTGCCAGGTGCTGGGTACGCCGATCAGGATCAGGCTGTTGTTGATCATGACCACCAGAACCACTCCCAGGAGGGTTCCGATCACCGTCCCGGTGCCGCCGGTCACCCGGGCCCCGCCCAACACCACCGCTGCAATCACATCCAGCTCGGTGCCCACCAGGTCAAAGGGGTTGGCCAGCTGGTTGAGCGAGGCGTGAACCAGCCCGCCCAGCCCGGCCAGCAGCCCGGCGTACCCGAAGACAAACAGGTATACGCTGCGGACAGGAATGCCGAGGCGCTCCGCGATGGGCACGCTACCCCCTACGGCGTAGATGGCCCGGCCCAGCAAGGTGCGGCTTAAGATCCACCAAGTCAGGAGGGCCACCGCCACCAGCAGCAAAAATGCCACCGGAAGCGAGGCCCGAGCCCCTTCGGCGGTGGTGAACTGGAATAGGCTCCAGCGGCCAAAGCGGTCCATGCCCTCAGGGATGTTCATGATGTGTTTGGTACCGATAAAGGCCAGCAGAAACCCACGGATCATGTACTGGGTTCCAATGGTCACGATCAGCGAAGGGGCCCGGAATCGGTGGACGATCAGGCCGTTCAGCAACCCCAGCAACAGCCCAAAGCCGATCGAGATCAACAGCGGCAGGGCGAAGGGTGCATCGGGCGCGACATTCAGCACCAGGAGCGTGGTGGTGTACAGACAAAATGCGGCGATCGCCGTAAACGACACATCGATGCCCCCAGCAGCCAGAACCAGCAATACCCCCAGGGCGAAGATTCCAGTCACGGTGGAGGCCCGCAGAAGGTCGAAGAGGCTCTGCGGGGTGAAAAACACGGGGTTGATCAGCCCGATAACCAGGGCCAGGAGCAGCACCAGCGTCAGGGTGAGGAGTTCTGGTCGCTGGACCAGCGCCTGCCAGACCGAGAAAGGGGATCGAGTCTGAGGTGGGGACGTCAGGGCCACGGGGAACCTCGGTGTATAGGCATATTCATAAGGTGCTTGTCTCGGATAACAGCTCCTTGGTCAAGGTTTCCTCGCTTAGGTCTGGAACCATAAACTCCCGGGCCAACCGCCCCCTGCGCATCACCAGGATGCGGTCGCAGTTCTGCAGCAGCTCCGGCAGGTCGTCGCCCACGATGATCACGCCCAGGCCCTGGCTCGAGAGGTTCTGGATGATGCGGTAGAGGGCGTCTTTTGAGCCCACATCCACCCCCATGGTGGGTCCGTTCAGTATCAGTACCTTGGGCTCGGTGGCCAGCCAGCGGGCCACCATCACCCGCTGCTGGTTGCCGCCTGAGAGGGACTGCACCGGGATCATCACGTTGGGGGTGGCGATGTGCAGGTTTTTCACCATCTCCCAGGCCTTTTCATTGCTGGCCGCAAAGTCAAGCTGGTAGCCCCGGAGCAGCTCATCCAGGATGGAGACCATGATGTTTTCACGGATCGGCTTTTGTAGAAATAGCCCTTCTGTGAGGCGGTCTTCCGGGACATACGCCAGGCCCAGCCGGAGGGCATCGCTGGGGTTTTTGATCTGGATGCTGCGGCCCTCCAGGCGAATCTCACCCCGCTCTGCTGGGCGCACCCCAGCCAGAGCCAGGGCCAGCTCGTTGCGGCCTGAGTCGAGCAGGCCGGTGATGCCCAGCACCTCCCCCTTCTGCAGGGCAAACGAAACCCCTTCGAACCCCCCTTTTCGACCGAGCTCGCGTACCTCTAGCAACCCCTCCTTTTGCGGAGCGCTGGAGCGGTATCGGGTCTGGTCCAGGGCTTTGCCGGTCATCAGGTAGGCCACCTGGGACTTGGTGTAGTCCTTGAGCTCACCCTCGGCCACTTTTTGCCCATCGCGCAGGATGAGCAGATTCCCGCCGATGCTGAACACCTCGTCGAGCTTGTGGCTCACAAACAACACGCTGACCCCGTCTTTGCGCAGGTCAGAAACGATCCCGATGAGGTTCTCCACCTCTTTTTGGGTGAGGGCTGCGGTGGGTTCGTCCATGATCACCAGGGTGGCTTTGGTGGCAATTCCCCGGGCAATGGCCACGAGTTGGCGCACCGCGATGGGCAGGTCGGCCACCGGAGTCTCCAGGAAAACCGAATCATCCCGCAGCCCCACCCGCCTGAGCGCCGCTTCAGCCGTCTGGCGCAGGGCTTTCCAGTTCAGGGGCCGGGCCAGGCGTCCTCCTTGCTGTACCAGCTGGGCGCTCAGGGCCACGTTCTCGGCCACGCTCAGATTGGGAAACAGCGAGAGGTCTTGATACACGGTCTCGATGCCGACCTCGAGGGACTGCAGGGCGGTTAGCCGGGAATAGGGCACTCCCCGCACATACAGGGTTCCACCATCGGGGGGCTGGGCTCCGGAGATGATCTTGATCAGGGTGCTTTTCCCCGAGCCGTTTTCCCCCAGCAGATGATAAATCTCCCCGGCCCGCACGCTGAGGCTCACCCCCTGCAGGGCTTTGACCCCACCGAAGGCCTTGGTGATCCCTTCCAGCCGCAGAAACTCCGTACCGGGCTTGAGGGGCTGATGGTCGTTTTGCGGGCTAGCGGTCATAAAGTGTAGCGGCCCCTATGGGTCGGGGGGCAAGGCCGGGGCTAGGGCCCCGGCCTTGCCAAAAAGGCTAGAAGTTATAGTCCTTGAGGTTGCTCTTGTCCACGTCTACGAAAGCGTTTCCGCGGATGATGAATCCCTGGCCCGGGCCTTTGGTCACGCTGACCTTCTCGTAACCTTTGACCCCCAGGTTCATTCCATCGGTGATCTTTTTGCCCTCCAGAACCATCTGGGCCACCTTGTTCATCACGATTCCGGCATCCTTGGGATCCCAGAACCCGATCCCGTCCACCGCGCCGGTCTCGATGTATTTGCCGGCGATGCTGGGCAGGCTGGTCCCGAAGACGCATACCTTATCGTTCAACCCTGCCTCCTCGATGGCCCGCCCGATCCCGGCCACATCGGTGGAGGCGCTGCCCTGGAAGCCTTTGATGTCGGGGTATTTCTTGAGGATTTCCTTGGCCTTTTGGTAGGCCTTCTCGGCATCGTCGGCGGTCTCCTGCTTGGCGTCTACGAGCTGCATCCCGCTGTACTTCTTGGCGTTGGCAATGCCCCCATCAGCCCACTGGTTGTGGGTTTTCGAACCCAAGGAGCCCACGAACACCGTCCACTTCCCGCTGTAGCCCATGCACTTGGCCAGGCGCTCGTTGAGCCGGGCCCCGAAGGCTACGTTGTCGAAGGCCTCGATGTCATAGAGGGTGTTGACCTGGTTGTCGGCTTCGTGGGTGATGACCTTGATGCCCCGCTCGAGGGCCTGCTTGAGCACCGGCTCGAGCACCGCCGGGTCAAAGGGAACTACCGCGATCGCATCGGGCTTTTTGGCCACCAGATCCTGGATCAGTTTGAGCTGCTGGGCCGCATCGGCCTGGGCCGGGCCGGTTTGGTAGGCGTTGTTGCCGGTCTCCTTGGCGTACTCTTTCACGCCCTCTTCCATGCGATTAAACCAGTTGATCCCGGTGATTTTCACCACCGTGACGATGGTGTACTTCTTTTGCGCCAGTACGAGGCCCGTAACCCCCACTGCCAGCGCGGCCAAACCTGCTGCAATCCAGAGTGTTTTACGCTTCATGCTTCCCTCCATTTGAATCACTCGAGATCAGGCTCGAGGGGATTCCAGAAACCGCTATGACCCCCTAAGAAGGGCCTTTTCGCCCAGGCGAAAAGCTAAATCGTGTCCAGCTGCTGGTAAAGATGATGCTGAGGATCAGCAGCAATCCCCAGGTGAAATCCTTGAGGAAGTTGGACAGCCCGAGCAGGTTCAGCGCCGAGGAGAGCATCTGGAGCGCTACCGCAGCGAGGACCAGACCCAGCATCTTGCCGCTCCCCCCCTCGGGGTTGATCCCCCCCATCACCGCGATCAGGATGGCGATGAGCAGATAGGAGCTGCCGTAGTCCCATTTGGCGCTGCTGGCGCCGCTGGCGATGAGGATACCGGCAATAGAGGCCAGAATGCCGCCCAGGGTGTAGGTGGAGATCAGTATGGTCGGGGTTTTGATGCCGGTGAAGTAGGCAGCCTTGGCGTTGGTGCCGGTGAGGTAGAGCCGGAAACCAAAGCGGGTACGGGTCAGGATCCAAGACACCAAACCGACCACCCCGGCGAAGATTAGAAAGGGCACCGGGAGGCCCAGCAGTGAACCATTCCCGAGCTCCACGAAGGGTTCGACATAGCCCAGCGAGACCGCCGGACCCCCCGAGAGGGCCACCCCCAGCCCCACGAACACCAGCTGGGTCCCCAGGGTAGCGAGGATGGGGGCAAAACCGGCCCGGGCGATCAGCAAGCCGTTGATCAGGCCGCACAGGGTGCCCACCAGGAGGGCCGTGGCCACAAAAACCAGGGTGAACTCGAGCCCCTGACCCTGACCCGCCGCCACCGACTTGGCCACGATTCCAGCAGTGATGGCCGAGAGGTTGGCAATCCCCACCACCGAGAGGTCAATCCCCCCGCCTCCGGAGATCATGGCCAGCATCACCGCCATGGCCAGCAGGGCAATCTCGGGGAGTTGCTTGGCCATGCTCTGGAAGTTGTAGGGATCCAGAAACTGCCCCCTCGAGACCAGCGCCGCCCCCCCCAGGATGATGAGGTTGGCAACCCACAGAAAACGGATGTGTTTATCGGTCAGCCAGCTACCCACAGGTCTCCTCAAAGAGCACGCAGGACTTCTTTAAATCGTTTAACTCAGATACTATAAGGGCGTCGGTTAAATGGCAAGAGGCAAGGGGCACGAATTGCCAAAAGAAAGGATTGGCGCCTAGGTGAGCCACAGCGGCAACAGCGGAGCCTAGGTTCCCATGAGGAGGCCTGATGAAAAAGATCCTGAACGACCCCAAGCGCTTCGTAGACGAGATGCTCGAGGGCCTCTACGCAGCCCACCCTGGGATGCTGGGCTATACGGGAGGTGACCTGCGCTGTCTGGTGCGGGCGGACGCCCCGGTACAGGGGAAGGTGGCCCTGGCCACCGGGGGCGGCTCGGGGCATCTGCCGGTCTTCTTGGGCTATGTGGGCCGGGGCATGCTCGATGGCTGCGCCATTGGCGACGTGTTCCAAAGCCCCAGCGCCGATCAGATGCTAGCGGTTACCCGTCAGATTCACGGCGGCAAGGGGGTGCTCTACATCTACGGCAACTACGGTGGGGACATCATGAACTTTGACATGGCCACCGAGATGGCCTCCATGGAGGACATAGAGGTGCGCACGGTTCTGGTCAAAGATGACGTGGCCAGCGCCCCAGCCGAGCGGGCTGAGACCCGGCGCGGGGTGGCGGGCATGGTATTCGCCTTCAAAACCGCCGGGGCCAAGGCCGACCAGGGGGGCTCGCTGGACGAGGTGGAGGCGGTAGCCCAGAGGACCCTGGCCAATACCCGCACCATGGGGGTGGCGCTGGGGCCGTGCATCCTGCCCACGGTGGGCAAACCCGGATTCACCCTGGGCGAGGATGAGATGGAGCTGGGCATGGGGATTCATGGGGAACCGGGGGTTCGGCGGGGGAAGCTCGAGACCGCCGACCAGATTGCCGAGCAAATCCTGGCCACCATCACCGCGGATATGCCCCTGAACTCCGGGGATCGGGTTGCGGTAATGGTCAACGGGCTGGGCGCCACCCCCCTGGAGGAGCTATACATCCTCTACCGGCGGGTGCACCAGCTGCTGGCCGATCAGGGTGTCTCGATCCATCGCCCTTTTATCGGCGAGTTTGCCACCAGCATGGAGATGCCCGGGGCCAGCATTACCCTCTTCAAACTCGACGATGAGCTGATTCCGCTGCTCGATCACCCTGCCCACACCCCTTTCTTCAGGGTTTAGCCAGGAGGTAGGACCGCCGATATGGACTTTACCGGTACAGCAATCGCAGATGCCCTGACCCGCGCGGCCCATCGGTTGGTCGCCCTGCGCGACCGGCTCAACGCCCTGGATGCGGCGATGGGCGACGGGGATTCCGGGCTTACCGCAGAGAAGGGTGCGACGGGGCTATTGGAGTTCCTGGCGGCCAATCCACCCCCGGCCGACCTGGGCAAGTGGCTGGCTCAGGCCGGGATGGCCTACAACCGAGCCGCGCCCTCTACCATGGGCGCCCTGGTTGCGACCGCCTTCATGCGGGCGGGCAAAGAGGTGCAGGGTAAAGCCCTGCTGGATGCCCCCGACCTGGCCCGGATGTTGCTGGCAGCCAGCCAGGGCATTCAGGAGCGGGGCAAGGCCCAGCCCGGGGACAAGACCATCCTGGATGCGCTGCACCCTGCTGCGGAGGCCTTCAGCGCGGCCATTGCGGCCGGGGAGGGGCCGGAGGTTGCCGGCCAGAAAGCCCTCGAGGCCGCCCGCCGAGGCCGCGACGCAGCCATTCCCCTGCGCTCGCGGGTGGGCCGGGCCAACTGGGTGGGAGAGCGCACCGAGGGCCAGCCCGATCCCGGTACGGTGTTGTTTGTGGCCGCCCTGGAGGCGGTGCTGGGTGCGGAGCCCAGCGAGCCGGGCTCGACTCGAGCCTGATCCTTTGAGGTAGGTGCGATGGGCCAGTACTTCATCGGCATAGACGGAGGAACCGAAAGCCTGCGGGCTGGGGTGTTTGATCCCAAGGGTAACCCCCTAGCCTTCGCGGCGAGGGCCTACAAGACCGAGTTTCCCCGGCCCTCCTGGGCCGAGCAAAACCCCCAGGACTGGTGGGAGGCCCTGGGCCAGAGCGTGCGTGGGGCGGTGTCCGAGGCTCGGGTACGCCCGGAGGAGATTGCTGCGATCGCCCTGGACACCACCTGTTGCAGCGTGGTGGCACTGGACGCCAAGGGATATCCCCTGCGGCCGGCGTTGATCTGGATGGATGTGCGCAGCGGGGATCAGGCCGCCCGCATCGCGGCCAGCGGGGATGCTGCGCTAAGGGTCAATGGCTACGGCCCGGTCAGTGCGGAGTGGATGGCGCCGAAAGCGCTCTGGTTGCTCGAGCGTGAACCGCACCACTTCCGGGCCGCTACCTACATCTGCGAATACCAGGACTACCTCAACCACAAGCTCACGGGCCGGATGGTGGGTAGCCTCAACAACACCTCGATTCGTTGGTACTACGACCGCTCCCGGGGAGGGTTCCAGCGCTCCTTGTATGAAAAGATCGGCCTGGAAGAGGTTCTAGAGAAGTTTCCGGGGGAAGTCTTGCCCATGGGGCAGAGGATTGGACCCCTCACCCGCGAGGCCGCTGAACACCTCGGCCTGCCCCAAGGCACCCCGGTGGTTCAGGGGGGGGCGGATGCCTTCGTTGCGATGGTGGGGCTGGGGGTGGTGCGGCCCGGCAGGCTGGCCCTGATCACTGGCTCGAGCCATCTCCATCTGGGCCTGTCCGACCAACCCCTCCACACCCGGGGGCTCTGGGGCAGCTACCCAGACGCCGTGGTGCAGGGCTTGCACACCGTAGAGGGCGGCCAGACCAGCACCGGGAGCGTGATCGCATGGTTGCGCCGCCTGCTGGGAGAGCCCGATTATGCCCCGCTCAACGAGAAGGCCGCCGCCCTTCCGCCGGGCGCTGAAGGGCTGGTGGTGCTGGAGCATTTCCAGGGCAACCGCACCCCCCACACCGACCCGGATAGCCGGGGGGTGATCTCGGGTCTAACTCTAAAACACGGCCCCGAACATCTGTTCCGTGCGGTCATCGAGGGGGTGGCCTACGGCACCGAGGAGATCCTGGCCACCATGCGCCAGGCGGGCTACTCCCCGAGCGAGTTCATTCTGGGGGGTGGAGCCACCCGAAGCGAGCTCTGGATGCAGATCCACGCCGATGTGAGCGGGATTCCCATCCAGTTAACCCGGGTTCCCGATGTGGCCGCGCTGGGCAGCGCGATTCTGGCGGCGGTAGGGGTGGGGGTGTATCCCACCATTCCCGAGGCCGCCGAGCAGATGGTGAGCTTTACCCGGATCGTCGAGCCCGATTGGCGCAAGCACGAGGCCTATCAACCGCTGCTTTCGGCCTATCGGGCAACCTACCAGGGCTTGAAGGATACCCTGCACCAGCAGGCCCGGCTGGCCGCAGAACTTTAGGCCTGCCGGAGTGTTTTGATCTCGAGGTGCATCCATGAGTGAAACCATTCCAGTGGCCACACGTCTGGAGTTATTGCGTACCATGATCCGGATCCGGGCTTTTGAGGAGAGGGTGGGGGAGCTGTTTCTAAGGGGCGAGACGGCGGGCTCTATGCTTCACCTCTCGGTTGGAGAGGAGGGGGCTGCGGCCGGAATTGCCCTGGCCATGCAGCCGGGGGATACCTTCACCACCCACCACCGGGGCCATGGAATTTTTGTGGCCCGAGGGGGCGATACCCAGCGGATGATGGCCGAGATCGCGGGCAAGATCACCGGCTACTGTCGCGGCAAGGGGGGCAGCATGCACATCGCCGATATGAGCCTGGGTCACCTTGGGGCCAATGCCATCGTGGGAGGGGGAATTCCGGCGGTGGTAGGGGCGGGACTGGCCAGCAAAACCCTCGGGCAGGGTTCGGTGAGCGTGGCCTTTTTTGGCGATGGCGCGATGCAGCAGGGCATTTGTTTTGAGAGCATGAACCTGGCTGCCCTGTGGAAGCTGCCGGTGGTCTTTGCCGCGATCAACAACCAGTACGGGATGGGTACCCGCATAGACCGGGCCAGTGCCACGCTGGACTTTGCCGGGAGGGCTCGAGGCTTTGGTCTGGAGGCCGTGGAGGTGGACGCAACCCAGCCCGAACGGGTATGGATCGCGGCGAGCGCCCTTATCGAGCGGGCCCGGGCCGGCCAGGGGGCTGGGTTCATCGTGGCTAACGGCTACCGATTCTACGGCCACGCCCGCAAGGACAAATCCCCCTACCGCGATCCCGCCGAAGAAGCCGAGGGCCGCAAGCGCGACCCAATTCTCAACCAGAAGAACCTCCTGATCGGGGAGGGATTATTGACCGAGACCGAGTATGAAGCCTTTTGGCAGGCCGCCAACCTCGAGATGGACGCAGCGGAGTCCTTTGCCAAACAATCGGAATGGCCCGGCCTTTCCACCATGTTCGAAGACGTTTATGACCCCTCCTCACCCCCGCCCGTCCCTGTGGAGGAGCGGCTGAACCGGGTGCTGGGAGGTGCTCTGTGACCTCACCGGTACCAGAGCCCCAATCGGTTGCCTTCGGCCAGGAGATCGAGTACCGAGCGGCCTTGCGGGAGGCCATCCGGCAGGAGATGCGCGCAGACCCCAGGGTGATCTTGATCGGGGAGGAGGTGGGGCGCTATGGGGGGGCTTATGGGGTTTCGAAGGGGTTGCTCGAGGAGTTTGGCGAGGCCCGGGTGCTCGATACCCCCATCAGCGAGGCGGCCATTGTGGGAACCGCCATCGGGGCGGCCATGACCGGGTTGCGGCCCATCGCCGAACTGATGTATGTGGACTTTGCCTACCTGGCCATGGATCAGATCGCCAACCAGGCCGCCAAGATCCGCTACATGTTCGGTGGGCAGATCGGTGTCCCCATGGTGCTGCGGGCGACCATGGGAACCGGGCGAAGCAGCGGCGCCCAGCACAGCCAGAGCCTCGAGGCCCTGTTCTGGCATACCCCTGGGCTGCGCGTGGCCCTGCCCGCTACCGTCAGCGATGCCTACTTCCTGCTGCGCCAGGCCATCCACTCCCCCGACCCGGTGGTTTTTCTAGAACACAAAGCCCTCTATGCCAGCAAGGGGGTTCTGCAGGATCAGGCCCCTCCGATGGGCGTGGCCGTATCTCGCCGACCTGGCCAGCACCTGACCCTGGTCACCTACTCCCGGCAGCTCCACCACTGCCTTCAGGCAGCCGATGAACTCGCCGCCGAGGGCATCGAAGCGGAGGTCCTGGACCTGCGCACCCTCAACCCCCTCGACCTCGAGACCCTTGCCCAGTCGGTTCGGCGAACCGGGCGGGCCCTCATCGTCACCGAAGACACCCTCACGGCGGGGGCCAGCGCCGAGCTGTCGGCCCTGATCCAAGAGGCCTGCTTCGATTACCTCGAGGAGCCCATCCTGCGCCTGAGTGGGGAGGATATCCCCATCCCGGTCTCGCCTCCCCTCGAGGCGGGCAGCGTGCCCAGCCCCGACCGCATCGCACGCGCTGCTCGCAGGCTGCTTCGGAGGCGGGGGTAAGGGTATGGAGGAGGTTGCGCTGAAACTCCTGGCACTGCCCCGGCTGGGGGAGACCATGGAGGAGGGGGAGCTGATGGCCTGGCTGAAACAGCCCGGCGAGACGGTCCGCCGGGGGGAGGTGGTCGCTGAGATCGGCACCGACAAGATTGTGGCCGAGATGCCGGCCCTGGAGGACTTCGTCCTGGAGGAGCACCTGGTGCCGCCGGGCCAGACCGTAAAGGTGGGCCAGCCCATCGCCCGGGTTCGGCCCCTGGGGGCTTCTAAACCGGTGGAGAACCCTCCTTTAGGGCCGGAGCCGGACCGCCAAGCGGCGCCCTCCCTCACCGTGCCTAAACCCCCCTCGAGCCCCCTCCCTGCTGCTGCAAAACCCGTCCCCGGTCGGCCCAAGGCCTCGCCCGCGGCCCGCCACCTGGCACGGCAACTGGGCCTTGACCTGCGCCGGATCGTGGGTACCGGCCCCCATGGGCGGATCACCACCGAGGATGTCAAGCAAACCGCCGCAGCGACCGCGCAGGGCCCAGCCCCAACCGCCCGGATAGCGGATCCCGGTCAGTTCCTGCCGTTCAGCCGCATACAGGCCGCTGCTGCCAGGACCACCCACCAGTCCAAGCAGGAGATCCCCCACTTTTATGTTCGGGCCAGAGCCGACCTGACCGCCTTTGTGCGCACCCTGGAGAACGAGCGTTCCGGAGGCCTTCACCTCACCCTCAATGACCTATTGATCAAGGCGGTGGCCCTGGCCCTGCGAAAGCACCCCCGGCTGAATGCGGTGGTGCGGGAGGGGGGGCTCGAGCTTCTGCCGCAGATTCACATTGGAGTCCTGACGGCCACCCCGGAAGGCCTGGTCACCAGCGTGGTGCGGGACGCCGATACCCTCTCCCCGGCCCAGATCTCCTCCAGGGTGCGCGAGATTCGCGCCAGGGCCAGCGTGGGCCGCGCCCGCTCCGAGGATGTCCAGGGGGCGACCTTTTGCCTCTCCAACCTGGGAATGTTCGGGGTGGAGGAGTTCAGCGCCATCATCCTCCCGCCCAATGTGGCCATTCTGGCCATCGGGGCGGTGCAGGAGGAAGTGGTGGCCGAAAACGCGGCGATTCGGATCGCCAAAACCCTGCGGCTCACCGTCAGTGCCGATCACCGGGCTTTAGACGGGGTGGAGGTGGCCCTGTTCTTGCAAACCCTGAAGGGGCTGCTCGAGCACCCCGCGAGCCTATATACCGGCCCGGACGCCGCGGGATCCGCGCCCTAGGGCTGGGCCGGGTAGCGCAGCAGGGGTTGCAAATCGAGGCGAACGGTTTCCCCAGGATTGCGCTCCAAGCATACCCAGGCCTCCCCCCAGGGGAGCTGGACCCGGCAGATGACCTCCCCCCGCAAGCTCCGCCGCTCGAGCACCCGCCCCTCGAGCTCCCCCCCTTCGCGCACCCATTCCTGTCGGAAGGCCAGTGCCTCCCCGTCGCGGTAGAGGAGGTTGGCCCGGCCAAAGGCCAGGAAGCTCTCCAGATTGGTGGGGTGCCAGTAGACCGCCTCAGGGGTTCCGACCTGCACCAGCCGCCCCCGGCTCATCACCCCCACTCGGTCGGCCAAGAGCATGGCCTCCTCTGGATCGTGGGTGACGTGAAGGGCGGTCACCCCCGCCTCTTTCAGCACGGTGCGCACGTCCAGCCTGAGCCGCTCGCGCAGCACCGGGTCCAGGGCGCTGTAGGGCTCATCTAGCAGGATGACCTGGGGTTCTCGGGCCAGGGCACGGGCCAGCGCGACCCGCTGTCGCTGCCCCCCGGAGAGCTGGCCGGGGCGTTTGGCGGCATGCTCGAGCAGGCCGGTCTGCTCCAAGAGGTCCAGCGCCCGCTTCCGGTCGGGCCTGGGCATCACCAGCAGCAGGTGCTCGAGGGCGCTGAGGTGGGGCCACAGGCGCAGATCCTGGAACACATACCCCACCCTGCGGCGCTCAGGGGCCAGCCGGGTGACGTCCTGGCCCGCGATAAACACCTGCCCCTGATCGGGGGGTAAGAGACCAGCGGCCAGGTTGAGCAGGGTGCTCTTGCCGCTGCCCGAGGCCCCCAGGAGGGCAAAGACCTCGCCTTTGGCAACCTCCAGACTGACCTCCAGGACCCCTTGCCCCCCCGGAAAGCGTTTGGTGAGGGAAACCAAGCCCAGCATCATCGCCTCCCCAGCAGGGCTAAGGCCGAAAACCCCATGAGCGCCAACCCTATGGCGGCAGCCTCGCGGTAGAGCCCACCGTTGAGGGCCGAGAGAACCGCCACCCCCAGGGTTTCCGCCCCCGGCGCATAGAGCAGTGCGGAAAGGGTGAGCTCGGAGAGGGCCAGGGGAAAGATGAGGAATCCTGCGGCAAAGGCGGGTGCCAGCAGAGGGGGGTAGCCCACCCGCAGCCAGGCGCGGGGCGCAGCCAGTCCATGGGTGCGCGCGGCCAGCACCAGGCCTTCCACCCTGGCCCCGCTTTCCAAAGCCCGTAGGGCCAGGGGGGAAAGGTGCAACAGGTAGGCCAGCAGCAGCAGCCAGGGGGTGCCATACAGGGGGGTGGGGGCCAGCAGCAGGATCAGCCCGATGCCCAGGAGGGTACCGGGGAGCAGGTAGTAGACGTCGAGCAACCCCCGGAGGGATCGCAGGAGGCCAGGAAAGGGTCGGAGCGCCAGGGCCAGGGTTACCAGCAGGACAGTGGTCACCCCGGCCAGGAGAAGCGAGTTCTGCAGCCCCTGCCGCACCAGCGGGAGCTCCCAGGCCGCCCGAAAGGCCGGTTCCAAGGCCCCGGAATAGGGATTCTGCAGGGCCTCACGCAGTAAACCCAGGGTACTGAGCCCCAGGGCCGCCAGCCCATACCCCAGGAGCAGGCCTCGAGCCCAAAGGCGCGGCTCCCGTTCCCGCTCCGCCGCGGCTTCCACCATCGGGGCCTGACCCAGCAACAGGGCGGGCAGGGCCAGCAGCCCCAGCCAGAGCGCCAGCGCCGCGGCTTGACCCAGAGGGTCCGGCGATAGGGAACTGGTCAGCCGGGCATAGGCCAACGTGGGGAGCACATAGACCCGATCGGGAACGCCCAGCACCGCCGGGACTCCGAAGTTGCCCAGCAGGGCGATGTACACCGTACCCCCTGCGACCAGCAGGGCCGGTGCCAGGGGAGGGAAGAGGACCTTCAGCCGCCGGATCCCCCTGACCCCATGGACTTCCGCCGCATGCAGCAGGAGCAGCACCGAGCGCAGCTGAGGCTTGAGGAGCAAGTAGGCCAGGGGCGTGTAGTGCAGCAGCCAGGCCAGCAGGATCCCCGGAACCCCGTAGGCCTTGAGGCCAAACGTCTGCAGGGTGAACAGCAGGCCAATCCCGGTCACAAACGGGGGTACCAGGTAGGAGAGCAGGATCAGCCCTTCCAGCCACCGCCCCGCGCCCCCCACGATGGACAGATAGGCCAGGCCCAGCCCGGCCAAAAGGCTCAGCAGGGTCCCGCCCCCGGCCAGCAGCAGGCTGGTGAGGGCCACATCCCAGTCGCCAAAGCTTCCTGCAAGATGGGCCAAACCCCGCAACAACAGGGCCAGCAGAGGGGCCAGCAAGAGCAGGGCCGCGAGTCCGCCGAAGAGTGGGCCCGCAATCCTCATCGCCGCAGGCCAAACAGGCTGTTAAACCGCTCCAGCACCTCAGAGGAAGCCTCTTGACCGCGCAGGCTGGGCAGGCGCGCCGGTGCGCCGGCAGGGCCCGGAATACCGGAAATCACCGGATAGTATCCCCGTTCGACGAAGATCCGCTGGCCTTCTTCTGACAGCAGGAAGCGGAGGAACTTCTCGGCCAAATCAGGCCGCTTGCTCCAGGTAGGAATGCCGATGGGGGTTGGCGCTAGGATGGCGCCGTCTCGAGGGTACACGATGGTCAGCGGCGCTCCCTTGGCAATCTCCTGGCGCACCCCGTAGTCGTTGGTGATGGCCAGGCCGTACTCCCCGCGGGAGAGTTTCTGCTGCAGCACCGGGTTGGACTGCTCCACCGCCAGGCCATTGGCCTTCAAGGCCTCGAAGTAGCCCAAGCCCAGGCGATCCGAAAGGAAGCCCAGGGCCACCAAGGCCGGTCCAGAGAAGTTCGGATCGGCCATCACCACTTGATTTTTGAAGCGGTCCTGGGTCAGGTCCCTCCAGGACGTGGGCAGGGTGCTCACCCGGCGCGTGTTGACCGCGATGATGCTGTGCAGCAGGCGCACCTCGTAGTAACGGCCCCCTTCGTACACGTACTGGGCTGCCAGTCCCGAGAAGGTGGGCGGCACCCGCCTCAGGAGGTTCTTTTGGCTCAGCTCACGGAAAAAGCCCTCCCCGACCAACCAGACCAGATCGGGTTGTGGATTGCCGGCCTCGAGCTCGGCCCGCAACTTGGCGACCACCTCGCCGGCCCCTGAGCGGAAGACCTGCACCGTGATTTCCGGATGCTTCCGGTTGAACCCCCGGACCAGAGCCTCTACGTCGGGCAGCTGGGCCCCGGCCACATAAAGGGTGATCTGATCCTTTTGGGCCAGGGCTGTACCCAGGAGAAAAATAAACCCCGCGATCCACGGCAACACGAAGCGATTCATAGCGAGGGTCCTCATTTCCTCAGGCCAAAGAGGGCGTTGAATCGAGCCAGGATGGCCTCATCCGCAGCCTGGGCCTTGAGCCCCACCACCTTTTCCGGAGCACCCATAGGCCTTGGTGCCCCGGGCATGACCGGGTGGTAGCCCCGCTCCGCAAACAGGGCCTGGGCCCTGGGGGAGAGGAGAAAGTTCACGAAGCTCGAGGCCAGACCGGGGTTTTTGCTCCAGGAGGCCACCCCTATCGGGGTAGGCACCAGGATGGGGCCGTCCTTGGGGTAAATCACCCGCAGCGGTGCCCCCTTGGCGATCTCTTGCCTTACCCCAAAGTCGGTGGTGATGGCCAGACCGTACTCCCCGCGGGAGAGTTTCTGCTGCAGCACCGGGTTGGACTGCTCCACTGCCAGGCCATTGGCCTTCAGGGCCTCAAAATAGCCGAACCCCAGCCGCTCCGAGAGGGTCCCGAGCGTGGCCAGCGCAGCCCCCGAAAAATTGGGGTCGGGCATGGCCAGCAGGTTACGGTAGGCCGGTTTGAGCAGGTCCCGCCAGGAGGCAGGTGCCTCGGAGACCTTTTGCGGGTTGACCGCGATGATGTTGTAGAGCAGCCGCACCTCGTAGTACTGCCCCCCGCGGTAGGCATACTGAATGGGAAAACCGGTTACCGTAGGTGGAATGCGGCGCAGGAGGTTGCGCCCGGCCAGCTCCTGAAAGTAGGCCTCATTGGCGACCCACAGAAGATCGGGTTGCGGGTTGCCAGCCTCGAGCTCGGCCCGCAGTTTGGCGACCACCTCGCCGGTTCCCGAACGGAAAACCTGAACCCGCACCCCCGGGTTTTCCGCTTGAAAAGCCTGGACCAAGGCGTTTACATCGCTCAAGACCTCGGAGGTGTATAGGGTCAGGTTGCCTTGCCCCTGGGCTATTCCCAGGCTGAGCGCTACGACCATCGAAGGGACTAAGATTCTCAACATGCCTTCTCCCGCGCTGAACCTAAGCAGCCCCTGTCAGGAGAAGGTCAGGGGTTGCCTCTGGCCCTTCAAGCATCCCGCTCTGGGGATGATAGGGCCGCCCTAAACCGGGGATTCCGCTCCAGACGGAGAGGCCAGGAGGGCCCGGCGGGTCTCGAGGGGCACCCCCAGCTCTTTTCCCTTGGCCTCGATCATGAGGTCTGCCGGAGCTGGGAGGGCCTCGAGCAAGCGCTCCAGGTCTTCAGGGGCGATCTGGAAGGCATGGGCTCCAGGGCGCTTAGCGGGGTCTTGACTGGACAGGTGCACCTTGGGCCGGTGCCGCCAGGTGGGAAAAGCCAGGCGGAGGGCCTCTGGGAGGCTTAGCCTTCCTGGGTTCAGGGCGTGATGAAGGGCGTCCACCACAACCGGTACCTCGAGCGGCTCGGCGGCCCGCAACACCCCCTCGACTGACCAGAGGCGCTCGTCGTTCTCGAGGGCCAGATAGCGCAGCACCTCCCGCTCCCCCCGGAGGTTTTCCACGAAGCGCCGCAAAGCGCCCTCCGGGGCGCCATAAGCCCCCCCCAGGTGAAGAACCAATACCCCGTCCTGGGCCCCGACCAGGCTCAGGACCCGCGCCGAGTAGCGCAGCTCGGCCAGGGAGCGCTCCACGACCCGGCGCTCAGGGCTGGCGGGGTTCACGTACTGCCCGGGATGCATGGAGAGCCGCTGCCCCAAGCTTTGGGCCAGCTCCCCCAGGTGGGCCAGCGCCTCCTTATGCGCGGCTTCCCAGCTGTAGGGGAACTGGGGGTGCGAGGCAAACGGGATGAGCTGTTGGCCCAGGCGGAAGAGGGCAAAGCCGGCTTGCGGATTCCAGCGAAGAATGCGCTCCAGGTCATGAAAGTTCGCCTCGGCCTTGGCACTCACTCTTTCTTCCGAGAGCGAGGCCAGGCGCAGGGTGTGGTTGGTGGTGGCACGCAGGGTCAGGTTTTCGCAGGGATAGCCCAGTCGCATGGCTCGAGCTCCTCAGCCCTGTTCTACCTCAACCCCAAAGGCCTGAATCTGGGCCAGATTGACATCTCGAGGTCGCATAGTTACATTGTGACTACTTAAAGCTCGAGGTGAAGATGATGCCCATGCGTCGGCGTACCTTTCTAGCCTTTCTGGCTGCGCTCCCCTTCTTGAAGGGAGGCGCAAAGGCCCAAAGCAACCGGTTGACCCGGCTCTTTGGGCCTCCGCTGCGCTCGCCGATACGGAGGATTTTTGTAGCTGGACCTCCCTCAGCGGTCATGGCCTATGTGCTCACCCCCGAGCGGATGCTGGGCTGGCCCACCCAGCTCAGTGCGCCGGCCCGGGAGTTTGTGCTTCCCGTGGTGCGAGATCTGCCGGTGTTCGGGCGGCTGGTGGGCAGCTCGGCCACCGTCTCGGTGGAGACCCTCCTGAGCCTGAAGCCCGATCTGATTCTGGATGTGGGCACGGTGGATGCCACCTACCTCTCCTCGGCGGAGCGGATCAGCCAGCAGACCGGTATCCCCTATGCCCTGGTAGATGGGCGGCTGACTGAGAGCGTGCAGCAGCTACTGGAGTTGGGTGAACTGCTGGGCGTGCAGGAGCGAGCCCAGCGGCTGGCCGCCTATGCCCGGGCCTCGCTGGCCGAAGCCGCCCGCTTCCGGGCTGGGGGTCGCAGGCCACGGGTCTATCTGGCTCGCACGGCTACCGGTCTCGAGACGGGCCTCGAGGGCTCCATCAACGTGGAGGTCATCGAGGTAGCCGGCGGGGCCAACGTGGCCGCAGCGGCAGGACGGGGCGGGCTGACCCGGGTCTCGTTTGAACAGCTTCTTTCCTGGCAGCCGGACATCATCCTTACCCAAGACGCACAGTTTTTCCAGCTCACCCAGACCGACCCCCTGTGGGGCCGGCTGCGGGCGGTGCAGAACAAACAGGTCTACCTGCTGCCCAGCCTGCCTTTCGGTTGGTTGGATGGACCACCGGGCGTCAACCGGCTGATCGGCCTGCGCTGGCTGGTGCGCCGGCTCAACGCCGGGGCCGAGCCCATTGACTGGCGAGCCGAGACCCGGCTCTTTTACCGACTGTTCTATGGGCAGGAGCCCAGCGCGGCACAGCTCGAGGTCATCCTCAAGACCCTATGAAGCCGCCCAGCGTTTTCCTGGGCTTGCTACTTTTGTTGCTCTTAGGCGTCTTGCTGGCGCTTTCGGTAGGTAAGTTCAGCCTCTCGGTGCCCGAGGTTGTCCAGGCTCTACTGCGCCAGGGCAGCGAAAACGCCCAAACGGTAGTCTGGAATGTGCGCCTGCCGCGCATTCTAGCCGCCATTGTGGTGGGGGCCGCGCTGGCCGCGGCAGGGGTGGCCTATCAAGGCATGTTTCGCAACCCCCTGGTCGCCCCGGACATCCTGGGGGCGGCGGCAGGAGCCGGGTTTGGGGCCTCGCTGGCCATTCTGCTCTCGCTGCCCATCCTGCTCATCCAGGGGCTGGCCTTTGTTGGTGGGATGCTGGCGGTGGGGTTGGTCTATTTCATGGCCCAGGCGGTGCGGCGGCATGACCCCGTGCTGGTGCTGGTGCTGACCGGGGTGGCGGTGGGCACGCTTTTCTCCTCCGGCACCTCGCTCATCAAGGTACTCGCCGACCCCAGCGTGCAGCTACCCTCCATCACCTTCTGGTTGATGGGCGGGCTCAATGGGGTCACCAGCAAGGAACTGCCGCTCTTGACGGGCCTGGTAGGGCTTGGGCTGATCCCCCTAATTTTGCTGCGCTGGCGCATCAACCTGCTGAGCCTGCCCGACGAGGAAGCCGCCTCACTGGGGGTTCATGTGGGTCGGCTAAGGCTGGTCTTGATCGTGGCGGCCACCCTGATGACCTCGGCGGCGGTGGCGGTGACGGGCATCATCGGCTGGGTGGGCCTGGTGGTGCCGCATGCGGCGCGGCTGCTGGTGGGCCCCGAACTCTCGCGCTTATTGCCGGTGGCGATGGTTCTGGGGGGGCTTTTTTTGCTGGTGGCCGATACCCTGGCCCGCACGGCGGCATTAATCGAGATTCCTCTGGGCATTCTGACCGCAGCGGTGGGGGTTCCGGTCTTTCTGGCCCTGCTGATGCGAGGGGGGAGGTCGTAGTGCTCGAACTCTCCGACCTTACGGTAGGCCACCGGGGCCGGGCGGTTCTCCGCAGCATCAACCTCCGCCTGGAGAGCGGTCAGGTGGCGGTGCTGCTGGGGCCCAACGGCAGCGGCAAGACCACCCTGATCCGCACCCTGCTGGGTCATCTGCCGCCCCTTTGGGGCCAGGTCTGGCTGGGCCGCCAGCCCTTGCGCGAGTGGAGCCGGGTGGCCCTGGCCCGCACACTGGCCTATGTGCCCCAGGCCCACCAGGGCCTCTTTGCCTTCACGGTGGAAGAGGTGGTGCTGATGGGCCGCACCGCCCACCTAGGGGTCTTTGCGCTGCCCAGCCAGGCCGACCGCCGGATAGCCCAGGCGGCCCTCGAGCAGATGGGCATTCCGCACCTGGCCGAAAAGCCCTACACCGAGGTGAGCGGGGGTGAGCGGCAGCTTGCTTTGCTGGCCCGGGCTTTGGCCCAGGAAGCCCAGGTGCTGGTGCTGGACGAGCCCACCTCCAACCTGGACTTTGGCAACCAGCTCCGGGTGCTGGCCCAGCTCGAGGCCCTGCGAGACCAAGGCAAGGCTGTTTTTCTCAGTACCCATCAGCCCGAGCACGCCCGACGGGTAGCCGACCAGGTGCTCCTGGTCGGCGAGGGCAGCGTACTGGGACAGGGCAGCCCGCAGACCTGGCTGACCCCGGAAAACCTGGGCCGACTTTACCGGGTAGAGCCCCAGCACATCGAAGCTTACCTGGGGAATTTCCGCTAGCGCAACCCCATCATAAAGGGCCTCGAGGATTCCCGTAACCAATGGAGAGCGCTTACAGAAAGGGGGTGTGGGGAGCTGCTACATCCCACGCTTGAAAGACGTGGGCTTTGCAGCTCCCCACGTGCGCCCGGTTTTGGGCTACAAAACATGGTGGGTGGCAGATGTGCAATACTGTGGTAGTGCCAACGCCCTACAAACACAACAACACCTCCGTCTCGCTGCTGCGATACCACTTCGTGTGGTGTCCTAAGCGTCGCCGAAAGGTGCTGGTGGGTGCGTTGGGTGAGCGGCTGAAAGAGCTTCTGCGGGAGAAGGCTACCGAGCTTGGGTGGGAAATCATTGCTTTGGAAATCATGCCCGACCACGTACATCTGTTCATTTCGGTAGACCCCGACATGGCCCCGTCCCAAGTAATGCACCGCCTCAAGGGGTACACCTCTCGCGTTCTCCGCAAGGAGTACCCCCACCTGATACGCCTTCCCGCGCTGTGGACAAGGAGCTTTTTGGTGTCCACAGCGGGTATGTCGAGCAGCAAGACCGTAGAGCAGTACATCGCGGCCCAAAAAACGAGGGACTGATGACTCACCGCAAGGTCTACCGCTTCCGCATGGAACCCACCCAAGTTCAAGGTGAGGCTTTGGAGCGCATGGCGGGGGCTAGGCGGTGGGTCTGGAACTGGGGCTTGGCACGGCGCAAGGAGGTGTACGAGGCCACCAAGCAGAGCTTGCCGATGGCCCAACTCGGGGCAGAACTGACGGCGCTGAAAAAGCAGCCTGAAACGGCGTGGCTCAAAGCGGTGGACAGCCAGCTTTTGCAACAAGCCCTGAAAGACCTTGACCGGGCCTACCAAGCCTTTTTTGGCAAACGGGCCAGGTTCCCAAGGTTCAAGAGTAGGAAGAAAGACGAGCCGCGCTTTCGTATACCCCAGCGGGTCAAAGTCGAAGACTCCAGGGTGTATGTTCCCAAGGTTGGTTGGGTCAGGATTCGCCAGAACCAGCCAATTGATTGCACCATCAAAGGGGCCACCTTCAAGCGAGACGCTGAGGGGCATTGGTACGTCACCCTCACCGCCGAATTTGAGATGCCCGACGTTGCTCTCCCACCCGCAAACCCCGAAAAGGTGGTGGGCATAGACCTCGGGCTTAAGGACTTTGCTGTTTTGAGTGATGGGACTCGTATAGCACCTCCTAAGTTCTACCGGGCGGGAGAGTGCAGGCTTAAAAAGGCCAGCAAGGCGCTTTCTCGCAAGCAGAAGGGCAGCAAGAACTGCGAGAAGGCCAGACGGCGGCTGAGCCGGGTACACGCTAAGGTGCGTAACCAGCGCCAAGACTGGCTGCACAAGCTCACCACAAACCTCGTGACCCGCTACGACGGGCTGTGCATTGAAGACCTGAGTCTCAAAGGGATGGCGAGAACCAAGCTGTCCAGGTCGGTCATGGATGCTGCGTTGGGCGAGTTTCGTAGGCAAGTGGAGTACAAAACGGTCTGGCACCGAAAACATCTCGCCGTGATTGATCGCTACTTCCCCAGCAGCAGGCTGTGCCGGGAGTGTGGGTCTATTAACGCGAACCTGACCCTTTCGGATAAGGTTTGGACCTGCGGGTGTGGGGCAGTGCATGACCGAGACCTGAATGCGGCCCGGAACATCCGGGCTGAGGGAATCCGCACGATTCCCCTGGTGTACGGGCAAAGCCCGTCCCGAGAGGGGATCGTCCCCGTGGTGGTAGGGCATACCAACACGCAAAACGCTTGTGGAGAGCCTGTAAGACCGCGCCAGCAGTTGCGGCACGGCTCCGTGAAGCAAGAATCCCACGTGCTTTAGCCGTGGGAGTGTCAAAGGGTATTTTGGGCGGATTACACTATACGCTATCTATGAAAATGCCCGCCTCGGTGGCCTAGGAGGCGAGTTTGGCCCGAGTCCTGGCCTGGCTGTCCCGCACCTGGCAGCCCACCGCACATTAGGCCACTCGGATGAGAAGGGCCACATAGAGCACGTACAACCCCAGAAAAACGCCCCCCTCCCTGCGCCCTAGCCTAGACCCGGTGACCAGAAAAGGCCACAGGAGCACGCTGGCCCCGAGCATCACCCACATATCCCGCTGGATGCTCTCCCAGGGCAGGCCAATGGGCTGCACCAGGGCGGTAATGCCCAGGATGCCCAGGATGTTGAAGACATTGGAGCCCACGATGTTGCCCAGCGCAATGTCCGGCTCGCGGCGCAGGGCCGCCATGATGGAGGCGGCCACCTCCGGGAGGCTGGTGCCCAGGGCCACGATGGTCAGACCAATGATGAGTTCGGGAACCCCGAAGGCCCGGGCCAGCTCCACCGCCCCGATGGTCAGGAGGCGGGCCCCCACCCCCAGGAGCACCAGCCC
>NZ_QWLB01000018.1 GCF_003574355.1 Meiothermus granaticius NBRC 107808
ATGGAACCCCTGACCCCACCGGAGCCCAGTGGCTACCCCACCCGCTTTGGGCATCTGCCGCGTTGGGCCCAGGGGGGGCTGGGCCTACTCGAGGAGGGGGCGGCCCTGGGCCCGGTGTTTGGATTGCGCCTGGGCTGGCCTACGGTGGTGGGGTATAGCCCGGCCTGGAACCGCCTGGTCTTGAGCGACCTGGAGACCTTCCGCTCGCGGGGTAGCCTGTCCGCCTTCACCCCATATCTGGCCGGGGGGATCATCACCACCGACCCCCCTCAGCACCGGCCCCAGCGGCAGCGCCTCGACCCAGGGTTTCACGCCAAGGCGGTGGCGGGTTTGCGGGAACGACTGCTCGAGGCCTTGGCACCGTTATCCCCGCCCGGAACCTTTGAGGCCCGGGCCTGGGCCTCAAAGGTGGCCCTCACCGCGCTGAACCTGCTCTACTTCGATGGACGCTTTCCCTTGCGGGCGCTGGCCCATTTTCTAGCCCCCCTTGACCATCCCTTTCCCGCCCCCCTGCTACCGCGTCCACTGCGCTTCGCCCAGGCTCGGCGACGGATCCTGCGGCTGCAGACCGAGGGCCACGGCATGGCCGCACACTTGCCGCTCGAGGAGGTGCGGGTGGGGCTGGCGGCTGGCTATGACACCACCGCCCACACCTTGGCCTGGGCGGCTTGGCATGCGGCCCGTTACCCCGAGTGGCATACCCCCCAGGGGCATTCCCTGCTGATCAAGGAGACCCTGCGGCTCTACCCGCCAGGGTTTGTGGGCAGCCGACGCGCTGCACAGGGGTTTGAGTTTGGCCCCCACCGTTTTGCCAAGGGCAGTCTGGTGCTCTACAGCCCCTACCTGACCCACCGAGACCCCCGGCTGTGGCCCCGGCCCCTCGAGTTCGACCCTTCGCGCTTCACAGGCCGGATCCCGGCCTGGGGGTATCTGCCCTTTGGCGCGGGGGAGCGAACCTGCTTGGGGATGCATTTTGCCCACTTGGTCCTGGAAGCGGCGCTTGCGCTGCTCGGCCCGCTCGAGGCCCTGCACGGCGACCCTGCTCCCAGGCCCCTGCTGACCCTGGCGCCACGGGGGGCCCTGTGGTTGCAAAGCCTGGGCCCTCGGAAGGGTTGAGATCAGCGGCCTATCATTGCTCCGAGCCAGATGGGGCTGATACATTGGAGGGCGATGCTCAAAGCGGTGGTTTTCGATGCCTATGGGACGCTTTTTGACCTGGGTCGCCTCGCCCTGCTGGCGGATGAGCTGTACCCCGGTAAGGGCTCGGCGGTGAGCAAGACCTGGCGCAGGAAGCAGCTCGAGTATTCCTGGTGGCTCTCGCTGATGGGGCGTTACCAAGACTTCTGGTCGGTGACGCGCTTATCCCTGTCCTATACCCTCCAGGCCCTGAACCTTGCGGCGGAGGAATCTCAGCTCGAGCAGCTCATGGACGCTTACCTGAGGCTTCCAACCTTCCCCGAGGTGCGGGCCAGCCTGCTCCGCCTGGCCGAGCGCTATCCACTGGCCCTGCTCTCCAACGGCACGGAGGCGATGCTCGAGGGGGTGGTGGTGCACAACAACCTGGGGCCCTACCTCAGCCACATCTTGAGCGTGGACCTGGTGGGGGTGTACAAGCCCAGCCCAAAAGCCTATGACCTGGCGATCCAGGCCTTCTTCGCGATCCCCAGTGAGATCGTTTTTGTCTCGGCCAATGGCTGGGATGTGGGCGGGGCCAAGGGCTTTGGCTTCGGCACCGCCTGGTGCAACCGTACGGGGGCCCCTGCCGAGACCCACGCCCCATCGCCGGATTGGACTGTGGAGAACCTGGAGGGGCTCGAGGCCCTGCTGCCCTAGTCCTTTGAGGATATGCGCAAAGCGCACGGTCGTACCGACCGCCTGGAGGATAGGCGCAAAGTGCACGATCGTACGCCTATAGGCCGGGCTCTTTTTCCGCTGCCGGCTCCCCTACCTCAACGGGTTTTCCCTGCTCGTCCACGGCCACATAGGTCAGGTTGCCTCGGGTGGCCAGGGTTTTGCTCTCTTTGAGGTTTTCTCGGTAAACCTCGACCTCTACGGTCAATGAGGTGCGCCCCACCCGCACCACCCGGGCCACAATCTCCAGCAAATCCCCCACCCGGATCGGAACCTCAAACACCACCTCGCCCACCCGCACGGTCACGCAGCGCTTGCGGGCGCGGCGGATGGCCGCGTAGGAGCCCACCTTGTCCATCAGCCCCAAGACGAAGCCGCCGAAGGCGTTACCACCGGGGTTGGCGTGTTCGGGAAACACCAGCTCGAGGGTGCGCGCTTCCATGATGCCCATCATAGGGCGTTTTTCCCCTATTTTGAGCCGTCGGATTTCAAGACAGAACCGTGGCCGCCAGGAGGGGCGGCGGGCGGGATAGTCCGGGCTGCATTCTGGGGGGGCTTCCTGGCGTACAATCCGCTGGTCGTGGATTCGCCCAACCTCCAAACCCGTAAGCGCAAACACCTCGAGGTCTGCCTGAACGAAGCGGTGGAGTACCAGCGGGTGACCACCGGCCTCGAGCGTTACCGCTTGCGCTACCAGGCCTTGCCGGAAATCTCCCTGGAGGAGGTGGATCTCTCCACGGAGTTTCTTGGGAAGCAGCTAAAGGCCCCTTTCCTGATCGGCGCGATGACCGGAGGGGAAGAGTTCGGCGGGCGGATTAACCGGGCCCTGGCCGAGGCCGCAGAGCGGCTGGGGGTGGGGATGATGCTGGGCAGCCAGCGGGTGATGCTCGAGCACCCCCAGGCCGCACGCTCGTTTCAGGTGCGCGAGGTAGCCCCAACCGCCCTGCTGATCGGCAATCTGGGGCTGGTGCAGCTCAACAAGGGATATGGCCTCGCGCACTTGCTGGATGCGGTGTCTGCGGTGGGGGCGGATGCCTTGGCCCTGCATGCCAATCCCCTGCAAGAGGCCTTACAGCAGGGAGGGGACACCGATTTTCGCGGGCTCCTGGGCGCGCTGCGGGGGCTGCTGCCCCAGCTTCCCTTCCCGCTCCTGCTCAAAGAGGTGGGGCACGGTTTCAGCGGGGAGGTGGCCCGGCAACTCGAGGGCCTCCCGTTGGCGGCCTTAGATGTGGCGGGAGCGGGGGGTACCTCCTGGGCCAAGGTGGAGGAGATCGTGCACCGGGGACGGGTGGTGCACCCTGAGCTGGTCGAGATCGGCATCCCCACCGCTCAGGCCTTGCTGGAATGCCGCACAGCCCTGCCCCAGACCCCGCTCATTGCTTCAGGCGGGCTGCGCACCGGGACCCAGGCGGCCATTGCCCTGGCGCTCGGAGCCCAGGTGGTAGCGGTGGCCCGGCCACTGCTAAGACCAGCCCTCGAGGGGCCTCAAGCGGTCGTGGCTTGGCTCGAGCAGTTCCTATGGGAGCTGCGGGTAGCCCTCTACGCCATAGGTGCCCGAACCCCCAGCCAGGCCTTAGGGCGGGTAAGTAAAATCTAGGGCCCGGGAACCCCCGGGCCCTAATCGCTTGGTTGCAGGGACAGGATTTGAACCTGTGACCTTCGGGTTATGAGCCCGACGAGCTACCAGACTGCTCCACCCTGCGCCGCGTCCACACCGTTGGTGTAGAACTCTCGTATATTAGGGGAAACGCCCCGTAAGGTCAAGCAGCGGTGAGGGTGCTGGGCCAGGCTCCGCCTAAAACAGCTCTGGGCCCGGTAGAGGCCCAGAGGTTGCCAAAGCTTGCATGGGGGGCTTCTGACCCCGGTTCTAGGGGGTGATCGCCGGCTGGGCGGTTACTGCCCCTGGCCCAGAGAGTACCCAGGCTTCCCATCAAAGGTATAGAGGTTCTCGGTTTTGATGAAGTCCAGGCCGGCCTCGGCCACTCGAGTCAGCAGGGCTACCACATCGGCGTGCCGCACCCCCTGGCCCATAAAGCGGCCCCGCCAATGGTCGGTGCGAAAGGTCTCGGGGAACCCGCCCGGCCAGACTTTCACCCCACGGTTGGTGATCATGACCAGCTCGAGGTTGTTGGTCGCCAGGGGTTGAAGCTGCGCGGCCAGCTCCTCCGGCTTCTGCCCCTTCCAATCCACGAACACATCCACCCCCACCAGCTCCTTTTGGGCCGCGGGTTTGCGTTCTACCCGGGGCACCATGGGCTCGGGGCTGGGCTTGCCAAACCGGGCCGGGCGCAGCCGGTCCGGTTCCTGCCCCAGGCGCTCAATGACCGCTCGGGCAAACTCCTGGGTTCCCACCTTTTGCACACTGACCCGCTCGTCGTAAATATCCGCGGTGTGGATGCCCTCCTCGAGGGTCTTCAGCCAGGCGTTCTTGATCCGTGCGGCCACCTCCGGCTGACCAATGTGCACCAGCATCAGGATCGCCCCCTGGAGAAGCCCGGAGGGGTTGGCGATGCCCTTACCCGCGATATCCGGAGCCGATCCATGCACCGCCTCAAACATCGCCACCTCATCGCCCACGTTGGCCGAGCCCGCCAGCCCCACCGAGCCGGCCACCTCCGCGGCGATGTCGGAGAGGATATCCCCATAGAGGTTAGGGGCCAGAATCACGTCAAAGCGCTCGGGCATCTCGGCGAGCCGGGCCGCCCCGATGTCTACGATCATGTGCTCTTTGACCAGCTCGGGGTACTCGGCCCCCAGCTCGTCAAACACACGGTGAAAGAGGCCATCGGTGAGCTTCATGATGTTGTCTTTGGTAATGCAGGTAACCTTTTTTCGTCCGTTGCGTCGGGCGAACTCGAGGGCATAGCGCACGATCCGCTCGGTTCCGGGGCGGGATATGAGCTTCAAGCACTGGACCACCTCGTTGGTCTGCTGATGCTCAATTCCTGCGTAGAGGTCTTCCTCGTTTTCGCGCACGATCACCAAATCTATGGACTTGTGCTTGGTGGTGACAAAGGGTTCGTAAGACTGCACCGGGCGCACATTGGCATAAAGCCCAAGGGTCTTTCGTACCGTGACGTTAAGGCTCTTATAACCCCCGCCCTGGGGGGTGGTGATGGGGGCTTTGAGAAAGACCTTGGTACGCCGTAGGCTTTCCCAGGCGGAATCTTCAATGCCGCTGGTGTGTCCCCTTAAGTAGACACTCTCCCCAATCTCGATGACTTCAGGGGTGACCTGAGCTCCGGCAGCCTCCAGAATTTGCAGTACCGCGCTCATAATCTCCGGGCCGATGCCGTCTCCGTAGGCAACCGTAATGGGCGTTTTGCTCATGCCGAGTTTATCCTCCTTCAGGCAGGTGAGGCTCCCACCTCCCATCTGCCAATCCTAGGCAATACCCGCTGAAAAAAACCTTCCTACGCGCTAGGCTCGGCTGGTATACTTGCATACAATCTGGGGAAAACTAGCCTTTATCGCCCCTGCATTTGTGGTCTGGATTGCCTTTGCAGCCACGACTGACCCCAGAAGGACCCCTGCGACCGCGAGAGCGGAAGTGCTTTGGATCAAGCGCTGTGCGCGGTTGGCTTTCTCCTCTTGAAAGGGCTGCCCCGTGACGGTGCGCCTGGTCGGGGCTCGAGCGCACTTGTTCATTTGCCCTGGGGAGGGGTTTCCCTGCGTGCTAGAATGACCCCGGAATGCAGATTTTACGTGGGGGAAACGGTATGAAACGACTCTTGGGAGCAGCCCTCCTGGCTTTCTCGCTTTCGCTCGCACAGCAAAACGGGCAGGCTGCGCAGCCCGCTGCGGCCCAGGTCGCCACCGATCCGGTGTTGCAGAAGGCGCAAGCTGCGCTGGACGCGGGCCGTTTGGCCGAGGCGGTTGAGGGCTTCGAGGCGGTGATCGCCAAAGATTTTTCCAGCTACAGCGCTCACTTCGGTCTGGGACTGGCCCTGTACCGCCAGGGGGACCTGAAGGGGGCTGCGTTCGAGTTCACCCAGCTTACGGTTCTCGATCCCAACCGTTTTGAGGGTTGGTTTAACCTCGGGGTGGTGCGGGATCGCCAGGGGCAAGCCCCAGAGGCTGCGGCTGCTTTTGCCAAGGCCATAGAAGTAGGGAGCAAGGCCAACCTCAGCGGGGCTGACCTCAAGCCGGCCTACATCGGGGATGCCAAAGCCCTGCGCACTCAGGGGCAGTACGATACTGCCGCGACGGTTTTGCAGGAGGGCCTGAAAGCCCTGCCCAAAGACCCGGACATGATGGCCCTGCTGGCGGACAGCCTGGTTAAGTCGGGCAAGGGCCTGGAGGCTTTGCCGGTGCTGTACGAGATCTTGGCCGCAGACCCCGCCAATGTGGGGGCCATCTCGCAAATCGCGGACATCTATGTGGCCCAAGGGCTTCCGCAGCGGGCCCTGCGGGAGATTGACCGGGGGCTCGAGGTGGCCAAGGACAACTCGGCCAAAGCTCAGCTCCTGCTCAAGAAATCCAGCCTACAACAGGGCAAGGAGCAGCAGGCTACGCTGGTTCAGGCGGTAACCCTTGATCCCAAGCTGTGGATGGCCCAGTACAACCTGGGGCTTTCCCGCCTGCAAAGCGGCAACCCCAAGGGGGCCATCGAGTCTTTCCAGAACGCCTATGCCCAAAACCCAGATGAGCCTAAAGTGCTGCTGGGCCTGGCGACGGCCTACGACCGGCTGGGCCAGTACGCTGAATCGGGACGCTTCGCTGAGCTTGCCGCGCAAAACAGCCAGGGGGCAGACCTGCTCGAGGCCCTAATCCTGCGGGGCAAGGCCGCCTATAACCTGCGGCGTTACAGCGATGCGGTAGGGGTTCTGACCCAGGCGGTCAACCTCAAGGCGGACCGGGCTGAGGCCTGGAGTCTGCTGGGCCGTGCCCAGTTTGCCCTCAAGGACTACAACGCTGCGGTCATCAGCCTGGACCGAGCCAACAGCCTCGAGCCCAATGCGACCAATGCCGCCAACCTAGGGGCCGCCCTCTATGCCTCCAGCCGCTACTCGGACGCGGAGAAGGTGCTCTCGCAGGCGGTGACCCTTGACCCCAAGAACGCGGTGGCCTGGTACAACCTGGGTTTGGCGCTCAAGGCGCTGTCTCGAGACGCCGAGGCCAAGCGAGCCTGGCAGCGCTCGGCAGACCTGGGCTACGCCCCGGCGCGCGACCTGCTGCGCTAATGAGCCCCTGCTGAGGAGCCTGTAAGATTGGGGCATGGGATGGCTAAGAGCGAACTGGCTTGACGCGCTGATCTTTTTGTTGGTCGCCGTCATCATGGCTGGGGTGGTGTTTTTCCTCACCGGGGTGAACCCACTCACGGCGTTTCAGGGAGGGCAGACCGCTCCGCTCTCCCCCCCCAAGACTGAACCGGCCCAGCCGTCTACGAAGCCTCAAGCAACCAAGCCGCAGCCGGCAACCCCCGCCCCCGTGACCCCCAAACCGCGCCCTCAGCCTGAGCCGGGCCTTGGGGCGGATTCCGAACCCGTGGTCACGGTGATTCCCAGCAGCCCCGAACCCGCCCCGTCTGCCGCCAAGCCAGTACCCGCTCCCCCCAAGGTGACCGACCGAACCACGGCCCAGCCTCAGCCATCTCAGTCGAATTCGCCCCAAGCACCTGCGGTCTCGGTAGGGGCAGATCGGGGCGGGGCCTGGCGGGTGGTGGTGGGTTCCTTTTCGGACCCGGCCAACGCCAACCGCTTGGCGGCAAACTTGCGGGGTCGTGGATATCCGGTGGGCCTCGAGACCTCCGCAGGCTACACCCGAGTCTGGGTGGGGCCCTACGCCGACCCAGCCCGGGCCCAGGCGGTGGCCGGAGGATTGGGCCAATACTCCCCCAAGGTCGCGGCCATGCCGGTCCCCGCTCAACCCACCAACCCACCGGCCCCCACTCAGGGCCAGCCCAGTGGGGGGCGTTTTCTCCAGGTGGGGGCCTATAGAAGCCGCGAGAGCGCCGCTCCTGTGCTGGCGAAGGTTAGAGAGGCGGGCTATGCCCCTGTGTTGGTCGAGGAGAGCGGCCTGATCAAAGTTCGGGTCGGGCCCCTAGACGATGTGGCTCCGGCTAAGGCCGCCCTCCAGGCTAGGGGCCTGGAAGTTTTGGAGGTTCGTTAGATGGCTAAGGTGCCCAGTGCTGCAATCTCGCGCCTAGTGACGTATTTGCGTATCCTCGAGGATCTAGAGGTTCGAGGGGTCAACCGGACCTCCTCCGAACAACTGGCGGAAGAGGCCCAGGTCACGGCTTTTCAGGTGCGCAAAGATCTTTCCTACTTTGGCAGTTACGGCACGCGCGGGGTGGGGTATACCGTGCAGATTCTGCGCCGTGAGCTGCGCCAGATCTTGGGCCTCAACCGCAAGTGGGGCCTGGCCATCGTGGGGATGGGAAGGCTGGGTCAAGCCATTGCGGATTATCCCGGCTTCAGCGAAATTTTTGATTTGCGGGGTCTCTTTGACCGCGACCCCTCCAAGTACCACATGACCTTTCGGGGCATGCACGTCGAAGGCATGGATAATCTGCCCCGGGCAGTGGCCGAACGGCGCATCGAGTTCGGCCTTTTGGCGGTTCCTGCTGATTCGGCCCAAGCGGTTGCCCATCGTCTGGTAGAGTCGGGAATAAAGGGCATCCTGAACTTTGCACCGGTGGTTCTGGAGGTCCCCAAAGAGGTGGCAGTGGAGAACGTGGACTTCTTAGCAGGGCTCAGCAGGTTGTCGTTCTTCGTGCTCAACCCCAAATGGAGAGAGGAGATGATCGGATGAAGCCAATCAAACTTGTGGCCGTAATGTTTGGCCTTGGCATGCTGGTGAGTTGTGGGAACTTTACCCCCAGGTTTAACGTGCCGAGCCTAAGAATCTCGGCTGGGACTTCTACCCCTCAATATGGCACCGATGCAAATGGTCAGCCTGTGCTGGTGGGTCTTTCGGTTACCTACTACATTAGGAATTTAGCGGGGAGTCCGGGTGGGACCATCAACAGCCTTAATTTGGTGGGGGGCGGGACTATTCCGGGAGCTGAAGTAAGGCCTTGCCCGGCAGATGCTCAGGAGCAGGCCCCAGATAGCGATCCCTGCGTAGTGACCCAAACCCTCAGCTATGCTCAAGCCAGCGGTATACCTGCCCGTGACTCTATAAAAGTGGAGAGCTATGAGGTTGTGAGCGACAGTGGTCAGGTGACGACCGTTACCTTGCCTACTCCCATCACCCTCTACTAACGGATCAATCCTGTGATACGCCCCAGAGCCTTTGAGGGCTCTGGGGTATACTTCTCTTTAGCCATGAGCGTGAAAGACTTCACCCAAGACCTGGAATCGTTCCTTGCTGCTTTTGAGGAGCGGCTGCGCAAAGTGGTGAAGTCTGAGGTGGAGTTCATCGGCCTGATTGAAGAGGATTTGGTAACGGCGGGTGGCAAGCGGGTGCGGCCTCGGCTGGTGTTTTTGGCCTCTGCTGCTTTGGGAGAGGTGCCCCATGCCCTCGAGCTGGCCTTGGCGGTCGAGCTAATTCACTCGGCCTCGCTCCTCCATGACGACCTGATCGACGACGCCGAGACCCGGCGGGGCCGAGAGGCAGCGTTTCGTAAATATGGCAATGCCGTCTCGGTGCTTTCGGGGGACTATCTGCTCTCGAGGCAGATGGCCTTATTGGCCCAGATTGGCAATCTAGAACTGGTGGCCCTGTGTGCTGAGGCGGCCCGGATGCTCTCCGAGGGAGAGGTGCTCCAGTTTCAGGTCGCGGCCCTGGGGGAGTATTCCCTAGCAAACTACGAACGGATCATCCACGGGAAGACCGCTGCGCTGATGCAGTTGGCCTGTGAAGGGGCGGCGGTGTTGGCCGAGGCCCCGCTGGCCCACCGTGAGGCGCTGGCTCGTTTTGGCGCCCTGTATGGTCAGGCCTTCCAGATGCGCGACGATTACCTCGATCTGATGGGTTCTTCGGAGGTGTTGGGGAAACCGGCGGGGGGCGATGTGCGGGAGGGTAAGGTCACCCGCATTACCCTGCGCTTGCTGGAGGCATACCCGGAAGAGGTGGGGGCCATTTTCCGGCGGCGGGGGCGCGAGGAGGGAGATGTTCGCCGCTTGCAGGAGCTGGCCCAACAGTCCAAGGCTGCGGAAGAGGTGATCCAGGCAATCGCCGAGCGGGTGGAGCAGGCCATTGGGGCTTTACGGGAGCTGCCTCGCTCCGCGGCTCGAGACCAGCTCGAGGCCCTGGCTAAGCGGGAACTGGTGCGCTTGAGCTGAGGCCCGAACTCTCGGGTAAAGCGGGTCTGGACTCGCGGCGGTAACGGGGGTCAAGGTATACTTTCAGCGGTGATTTCATGCTGAAAACTGCGTACCGTCCCCCCGGCGAAGCCCGGCTGTGGGAGAGCTTTTTGAGCCGCCTCGAGACCACCCTAAAAGTGGCCCATATCCACCCGGCTACTGCCAGCTACCTCACCCATCCCAAGCGGATGGTGGGGCTCTCCCTTCCGGTGAAGATGGACGATGGCGCGGTGCGCCATTTCACCGCGTATCGGGTGATCCACGATATCGCCCGAGGCCCGGCCTTGGGCGGGGTGCGCTTCCACCCCGAGGTCACCTTGGGTCAGACCTGTGGGATGGCGGCTTGGATGACCCTTAAGGCGGCGGTGTACAACCTGCCGTTCGGCGGTTCGGCTGGGGGGGTGGCGGTGGACCCCCGCAGCCTGGGCAACCGCGAGCTCGAGCGGCTCTCTCGCCGCTATGTGGCCGAGCTGATCGAGCTGATTGGCCCGGATGAGGACATCCTGGCCCCCGACGTGGGGACCAACATGCGCATCATGGCTTGGTTTCAAGACACCTTCACCATGAACAAGGGTCAGACCATGCTGAGCGCGGTGACCGGCAAACCGATCCAAGTGGGGGGGGTGGCCGCTCGAGACGAAGGAGGGGGTCAGGGGTTGGTCTATGTTCTGACCGATCTGGCCCACCATTATGGAGCCCCCATCCAAGGGGCTACGGTGGCGATTCAAGGCTTTGGCCAGGTGGGGAGTGCGGTGGCTCGCTATGCCCTCAAGGAGGGCTTGAAGGTGGTTGCCGTCTCTACCAGCAAGGGCGGAGTCTACGACCCCAGCGGCCTGGAGGTGAGCGCCCTCGAGGCGCATTACGCCCTCCACGGCAGCCTCGAGGGTTTCCCGGCCCAGCCGATTTCCAACGCCGAACTGCTCCGGCTCAAGGTGGACTACCTGGTGCCCGCTGCGGTCGAGGGGGCCATTGACGCTGAGAACGCGGAGGAGGTGGGGGCCTCGGTGGTGGTGGAAGGGGCCAATGGGGCGATTACGCCTGAGGCTGAAACCCTTTTGCACTACCGTGGAATCCACATCATCCCCGATGTGCTGGCCAATGGCGGAGGGCTGGTGATGAGCTATCTCGAGTGGGTGCAAGACCTCTCGATGTTCTACTTTGATGCGACCGAGGTGCAGACCCGGCTGCGCGAGTACATTCACGCCTCGATGCGGGCGGTGCTCGAGCGGGCTGAGCCGCTGGGGGGAAGGCTTCGCGATGGAGCCTACGCGCTGGCTTTGGAGCGCATCAACGAGGCCAACCGACTGCGGGGGGTATATCCATGAAGGTAGGGCACACGCTCTGGATGCCCGCCCGTGACCCTAGGCAACCGCATACCGCCCGCGTATCTCCAATGCCCTGTGGAGGCCCCCAATGAAATCTGAACCCCTTTCATACCTCTCGAGCGAGACCATCGGCCCCTGGGAGATTTACCTGGCCCAGGTAGATCGGGTAACCCCCTATCTGGGCAAGCTGGCCTACTGGGTTGAAGACCTCAAACGTCCCAAGCGCATCCTGATCGTAGATGTGCCCATTCACACCGATGATGGCGCGGTGCTGCACTTTGAGGGATACCGGGTGCATCACAACACCTTTCGCGGCCCGGCCAAGGGCGGGGTACGCTTCCATCAGGATGTAACCCTCTCGGAAGTGATGGCCCTTTCCGCCTGGATGACCATCAAAAATGCTGCGGTGGGATTGCCCTACGGCGGGGGTAAGGGTGGGATTCGAGTGGATCCGCGTAAGCTCAGCCCAGGAGAGCTCGAGCGCCTGACCCGGCGCTATACCTCAGAGATCGGACTGATCATCGGGCCAGACAAGGATATTCCCGCCCCCGACGTGGGTTCTGGGGCGCGGGAGATGGCCTGGATGATGGACACCTACTCCATGAACGTGGGCCGTACCACCCCAGGGGTGGTGACCGGAAAGCCCATTGCGGTGGGGGGCTCGCTGGGCCGCCAAGACGCCACCGGGCGCGGGGTATTCGTGGCTGCTGCTGTAGCCGCCGAGAAAATAGGGCTGCCGGTGGAGGGCAGCCGGGTGGTGGTGCAGGGCTTTGGCAATGTGGGCAATGCCGCTGCCCGCATCTTTCACGAGGCCGGGGCCAAGGTGGTAGCGGTCTCCGATGTGACCGGGGCGGTACGCAACGATGGGGGCATTGACCCCCATGACCTGCTCCAGCATGTGGCCAGCCTGGGGGGGGTCAAGGGCTATCCCAAGGCCGAGGCCATCCCCGCTTCGGAGGTGCTCACCGTACCCTGCGAGTTTTTGGTTCCGGCGGCCCTCGAGAAGCAGATCACCGAGAAGAATGCTTGGCAAGTACAGGCCAAGATCGTAGTGGAGGGGGCCAATGGCCCAACCGTTCCTGCGGCGGACGACATCCTGAACGAGCGCGGGGTCATTGTGGTTCCCGATGTGATCGCCAATGCCGGTGGGGTCACGGTGAGCTATTTCGAGTGGGTACAGGATTTCAACAGCTTTTTCTGGACCGAAGCCGAGATCAACGCCCGGCTCGAGCGCCTGATGCGCCAAAGCCTCGAGGCGGTCTGGCAGGTGGCCCAGGATAAAAAGGTCTCGCTGCGTACCGCAGCCTATATCGTGGCGGCAACCCGGGTGCTCGAGGCCCGCTCGCTGCTGGGCCTATACCCCTAAACAGGCGGTCTGAAAGAGTAGGAAGGGGAGAGTTTGGGGATTTGTGTTACCCTACACCCTGCCCGGGGTTTCGCGCTATGCTGAAGCTGTGGTGATCTCTGACACCTGGCCTCGCTGTGGGCGGGTCACGCTCAAACCCTTCACCGAAACCCTGACCGAAGAGGAGTGGCGACGTTTTTACGAGTGCTTCCGCGATCCGGAGATTGCGGAGTGGAACGGTAGCCGTCCCCTCAAGATGCCGGTCTGGTTGTTCAAGCGGGTGGTGATGGGGGAGGTCGCGCGCGGGGATCGCCTGGGTTTCGGCATCCTGGATGAGAAGGGGGAGTGGCTGGGCACGGTCGAGCTGTATGAGCTCTCGCGCAACGAGGCCACCTTAGGCATCCTGATCGGGGCCAAGGATCGTTGGGGGCAGGGTTACGGCACCGATGCGGTCAGGGCTGTGTTGGCCTATGCCTTTACCAAAATGGGGTTGCACAAGGTTAAGCTGCGTACCTACAGGCATAACCTGCGGGCCCAGCGGGCTTTCGAGAAAGCCGGGTTCCGTTTTGTGTCCTCTCCTCCCCCCCCCTTGCGCTTCAACTTTGGCTTCACCCCCAAACCCGAGTTTGTTCCGATGGAGATCACCAAGGAACAGTGGGAGGGGGTGGCTTAGGGAGCCGTTGGGCGCGGGCGGTACACTGTAATTCATGATTCTGCTCGTTCCCGAAGGAACCGAAGCCCGGTATCTGCAAGGCTTACCCCAGTCCGTCGAAATCGCCTACCTACCTAAAGAGGGCCCGCTCCCCGAGCAGGCCCTGCGGGCGGAGTTTGCGGTTGCGCCCTACGGTGGGGCCAAGCACTTTTTCACGGTGCTGCCTCAACTGGCGGCCCTGAGGGTAGTGCAAACCCTGACCGCTGGGGTGGACTGGATTCTGCCCAAGATGCCCCCCCACATCACCCTTTGTGATGCCGCAGGGGTGCACGATACCCCGGTTGCGGAGTGGATCGTGGGGGCCATATTGGGGGCGGTAAAAAAGTTTCCCGAGTTCCGCGACGCGCAGCGCGAGGGAAGGTGGGCCTACCAGTGGGTGGACGACCTCGAGGGCTCTACCGTACTGTTCTTGGGCTATGGCTCAATTGCGCGGGCCACCGAGCGCAGGCTCGAGGCCTTTGGGGTTCACTTCCTTAGGGTGGCCAGAACGGCCAGGGAGGGGGTCTGGGCCCTTACGGAGTTACCCAACTTGCTGCCCCAAGCCGATGTGGTCATCAATCTGCTGCCCTACACCCCGCAGACCGAGGGCCTGTTTGGGGCCGAGCTGGTAGCCCAGATGAAACCCGGTTCGCTATATGTCAACGCTGGCCGGGGCAAGACCGTGGATCAGGACGCCCTGGTGGAGGCGGTCCGAGCGCACCGGATTCGCCTGATCTCGGATGTGACCGATCCGGAGCCGCTTCCTGAGGGGCATCCGCTGTGGTCGTTGCCGGGGGTGTTTTTCACCCCGCATATGGCCGGCTCGACCCATAAGCTCTTTGAGCGGGGGTTCCGCCTGGTGGTGGAGCAGGTGGGGCGGTATGTGCGGGGGGAACCGCTCCTGAACACCGTGAGCCGGGATCAGGGGTATTGAGTTTCGGGGGTTCCAAGCGCTACGGGAGCTTGGTTGAGGGCTTTGAGCACGGCTTGAGCGCTGCGCCGATCCAGGCCGGGCAGTCTGGCCAGTTCCTCCACGCTCATGGCCCGAAGCTCCTCGAGGGTCGAGAAGTGGTGCAGCAGGGCTTTCTTACGGGCGGGGCCGATACCCGGGATGTCGTCGAAGATGCTCTTGAGGGTTTTGGCGTTGCGCAGCTTGCGGTGGAACTGCAGGCCGTTGTTATGGGTTTCGTCGCGCACATAGATCAGCAGCTGCAAGGCAGGGTGGGTTAGGGGCAGGGCAATTGTCTGGCCGTCGGGCAGAATCAGGGTCTCCTCGCGCTTGGCCAGCCCCACCAGCGGGATTTCCAATCCCGCGGCCCGTAAGCCCTTTTGTGCGGCCCGCACCTGTCCAAGCCCACCATCAATTAACAGCAAGTCCGGGATGGGCAGGTTCTCGGCCAGGCTCCCGCTGAAGCGCCGAGCCACGGTTTGCTCCATGGAGAAGAAATCATCAGGCTGGCCCTTCAACCCTTTGATCTTGATCCGGCGGTACTCCGCCTTTTTGGGCCGCCCCCCCTCGAAAACGGTGATGCTCCCGACCGCGCTTTCACCCATCAGGTTGGAGATATCGTAACCTTCGATACGGTAGGGGCTGCGTGAGAGCCCCAGCACATCCATCAGCCCCTTGAGGCCGGGGTGGTTGCCGCGCCGCTCTTGGAGCTTGAGCTCGGCCTCGAGCGCAGTCTGGGCATTGCTCTGGGCGAGCTCGACCAGGCGGGTTTTGTCCCCCCGCTGGGGCACCCGCACCTCGACCTTGCGGCCTTTACGGCTGAGGAACTCCGAGAAGGCGGCCTCGGCCTCGAGCTCGAACGGCAGCAGCACCAACGGGGGTAGGGGGGTGGCCTCGAGGTAGTAGTCGCGCAGGAAGGCCTCCAACAGTTCTGGGTCGCTGGCTTCCTTAACCCCCTCCACAAAGCGCGAAATCCGCCCCAGCATCTGCCCGCCGCGCATCTGGTAATGCTGGAGCATGGCGTAATCCCCGGCCCGGGCAAACCCTATGAAGTCCAGGTCCCCCAGCTCTACGTCGTAAGCCTGTTGGTTGGTGCCAAAAAAGCTGCGTACTGCGGCAATCTGATCCCGGATCTCGGCGGCCCGCTCGAAATCCTGGGCTCGAGCCGCTTCCTGCATCTGGGCCTGAAGGCCCTCGAAGAGCCGCTCCACGTTTCCATCGAGTAGGTCGGCAACCTTTTGCACCTCTTGGGCATAGAGGTCGGGCTCGGCCTTGCTCACACAGGGGGCGAAACAGCGCCCCATCGAGTAGTTAAGGCAGGGGAAGCGCCGCTTCTTGAAGGGGATTCCTGAGTTCTTGCGCAGCTTGAACACCCGATCCACCAGCCGCTTGATTCGCCGCACCGCCCCGCCATCGGGGAAGGGGCCCCAGTAGCGCGCACCGTCGTTTTGAACCCGACGCACGATGAGCAGCATGGGCCATTCCTCCTGGGTGAGCTTGAGGAAGGGGTAGTGCTTGTCGTCCTTCATCAAGACGTTGTACCGAGGGCGGTATTGCTTGATCAGGTTGGCCTCTAGGAGCAGGGCCTCCACCTCATCGCGCACCACAATGAAATCGAGGCGGTCGGCTTCGTGGGCCACTCGAGCAGATTTCCCTTCGGCGTGAAAGTAGCTGCTGACCCTGGCCTTGAGGCTTTTGGCCTTGCCCACGTAGAGGATGGTCTCCCCGGTTTTCCAGAGGTAGACCCCGGGTTGTTCGGGCAGAGGGGGCAGGTCTTGAGGCTGCATTCAGAGCCCTATCGTACTGCCGCCTTGATTTAGACAGGGTGAAGTGCGTCGGGGGTGGGTGGGAAGGGTAGACTGATAACCATGGAAATTCGCAAGATTGGGGTGGTGGGAGCAGGGCAGATGGGTTCAGGAATCGCTCAGGTGGCCGCGCAGGCAGGGTACGAGGTGGTGCTCCGCGACCTCGAGCAGGGCTACCTCGAGCGCGGCCTGGCGGGCATTCGGCGGAGCCTGGGCAAGCTCTTGGAAAAGGGGAAGCTGGATCAATCCGCCCACGATGGGGCCCTCTCGCGGATTCACCCCACGCTGGAACTGCGGGACCTGGCCGACTGCGACTTGGTGGTTGAGGCCATCGTGGAGCACGAGCCGACCAAGCTCGAGCTGTTGCGCGAGCTGGATGCCCTACTGAAGCCCCAGGCCCTCTTGGCCTCCAACACCTCCTCCATCCCCATCACCCGCTTGGCAGCAGCGACGGGCCGTCCGGAGCGCTTTATCGGTATGCACTTCATGAACCCGGTGCCCCTGATGGAGCTGGTCGAGGTGATCCGCGGCTACTTGACCAGCCAGGAGACCTCGGCGGCTGTGGTGGCTGCGGCGCGGAGGATGGGCAAAACCCCGGTTGAGGTCAACGATTACCCCGGTTTTGTGGCCAACCGCATCCTGCTGCCGATGCTCAACGAGGCCATACAGTGCGTGATGGAGGGCGTGGGCGAGCCGGAGGCCATTGACACCATCATGAAGCTGGGGATGAACCACCCCATGGGGCCGCTAACCCTGGCTGACTTCATCGGCCTGGACACCTGCTTGAGCGTGATGGAGGTGCTGCACCAGGGCCTAGGCGACGATAAATACCGCCCTTCGCCGCTGTTGCGCAAGATGGTGCAGGCAGGGCTTCTGGGACGCAAAAGCGGGCGTGGATTTTATCGCTACGACGAAAAGGGCAACAAGATCGGGTAGCCCGCTCCGGTGGACTAGGCCTGCGGGTATACCTCAAAAACCCCCGCCGCGCCCATCCCACCGCCAATGCACATGGTCACCATCCCCAACCCGCCGCCGCGCTTTGCGAGTTCGTGGATGAGCTGGGTGGTGAGCTTGGCCCCCGTCGCACCCAGGGGGTGCCCCAGGGCAATGGCCCCTCCGTTGACGTTGACCTTCTCGGGGTTCATCTGGAGCTCTCCCATCACCGCCAGCACCTGGGCGGCAAAGGCCTCGTTGAACTCGATGAGCTCGAGGTTGTCCATCCCGATACCGGCTTTGGCCAGAGCCTTGGGCACGGCCTTGATGGGCCCCACGCCCATGATGTCGGGATTCACCCCGCCGGTTGCAAAGGAGACGAAGCGGGCCAGCGGCTTCAGACCCAGCGCCTGGGCTTTCTCGGCGCTCATCACCAGCAGCGCGGCAGCGCCGTCGGAGTAAGGCGAGGCATTCCCTGCCGTCACGGTGCCGCCCTCCTTGAAGGCTGGCTTGAGCTTGGCCAGGCGTTCTAGGCTGGTGTCGGCCCTGGGCAGTTCGTCTTTGGCGAACAGGAACTCCTCGACCTGCTTTTTAGCCCCTTTCCAGGAGACCTTCTGGACCGGGATGGGCACAATCTGCCCCTCAAAAGCGCCCCTGGCCTGGGCCTCCAGCGCCTTCTGGTGGCTGCGCAGGGCCCAGGCGTCCTGATCGGCGCGGCTGACCCCCCAGCGCTCGGCCACCCGCTCGGCGGTAAAGCCCATGCCGATGTAGGCCTCGGTCAGTTCGGGGTGGAGCTGGGTATGGTAGCCCGACATGGGCACCTGACTCATCATCTCCACGCCTCCGGCCAGCACCACCTCGTTCATGCCGGACATGATGGCCTGAGCCGCATAGGCCACACTTTGCAGACCCGAGGAGCAAAAGCGGTTGATGGTGGCTCCAGTGACCTCCACTGGGAATCCGGCCCGCAGCATGGAGAGCCGGGCTACGTTGAGGCCCTGACCGGCCTCGGGCATGGCGCAGCCCCACTGGATGTCCTCGAGGAGGGCCGGGTCCAGCCCCACCTTTTCCACCGCCGCCTTCATCACCGTGGCCGAAAGGTCAATGGGATGGACATTGGCCAAGGCCCCATCGGATTTGCCTCGAGCCACAGCGCTACGCACGGCGCTCACGATCACAGCTTCTTTCATGGGTAGACTCCTTGTTTCAAAACATCGGCAGGGGGGGACAGCTCGAGCCCCTGTTGCCTCAGCAAGGGAGCGACATCCTGGGCGATTGCCAGGTAGCCCCGTGCATTGGGATGCACCCCGTCCTCGCTCCAGATGGCCGGGTCGCGGTCCAGCGGACCTTGCCAAAACTCGTATAGGATTGCCTCATACTGGGCCGCTAGATCGCGCAGGAGGGCATTGGTGGCCTCGAGGTTCCGGCGCAGCCGCCGGGCTACGCCCTCAGGCAGATCCAGCCGCAGGGTAAAATCCGGGGTGGTGGCGGTAAAGATCTGAGCCCCGATGCTCCTGAAAGCCCCAAACATCAGGGTTAGCTCGGCCCGCAGTCGTTCGGCACTGAAGGGACCGCGCAGGGCGTCGTTTCCCGGTCCGATCAGACTGATGAAATCGGGCTGCAGGGAAAGCCCTCGGCTCATCTGCTGCTCGCGGATTTCCCAGGAACGCAGGCCGTACGCCGCCAGATTGGTGTACCGCATCCCCGGGTTGGCCGCTTTCAGCCACAGAGCCAGCCAGTCGTGAGCAGAGCGCAGCTCCAGGCCCTCTACCGGATCCCCGGTACCTTGGGTGAAGCTATCCCCGAGCGCAACGAAATGTCGCATAAATCGCCCTCACACGCGCCTGAACAAACCAGTGTACTCGAGCACCAAGCCCTGGTCGTCCACCTGCAGAACCGCCCGAAACCCCGTCTCGAGGCCCTCGAAGAGGTACTTATCCGGGCCAAGACGGGTGTACTTTTGCTGTGCCCGGCGGGGCACCAGCGAGGGCATAGGGATATAAACCACCGAGATTTCCCTGGAACCCCCCACCTCGAGTCCAAGCCTGCGGATGGGGAGGGTGTTGGTAAACGGGGTCGCCTGAATGTCAACGTCCAGGCAGCCCTCGAGGGTTTCCAATTGCATCCCGTCAGTGCCGTGCCAGTTCCCCCGCCGGTCACTGTCGAGATCTAGCCCTGCGCCCCCCTCGAGGTCGGCCCTCAGCGAGCCCACAGTCCAGTCATCGGCGATGTCCAGGGTGTAGCGGAGGCGCAGCGGCAGGCCATCGAACCGCCCGACCACCAGGCCGTTGGCTCGAAACCCGGCGGGCCCGGCGTCCAGCCGCAAGTGCTCTGTCGTCCGGTCGTTGGAGACGGATACCCACACCATGTCCTGCCCCACGGCTAGTTCCTCAGCGGTTTCCCGGTCTTCAGGGTGTGGGCGATGCGCTCCTGGGTTTTCTGGGTGCCCAGCAGCTTCAGGAAGCCCTCGCGCTCCAGATCCAGAATGTCCTGCTCGGTCACCTCGCGGGCAGGCCCGTCGCCGCCGCAGAGCACGTAGGCCACGTGGTTGCCGATCAGCACATCGTGCGCGCTGGCCTGCCGGGCCTCCTGGAACTGCCAGAGGGCGTAGCGCAGGTTGCCCAGGCCCTCGGCCCCCAGGGCCCGGATTTTCAGGGGGGGCTGGGATACGAAGTCGGGGGCCATAAAGAGCACCCGCCGCTTGGCATCGGCAATCAGCCGGTCGCGGTTCATGCTGATGCCGTCGCCCTGGCGCAGGAAGCCCATGTTGCGGGCCTCGAGGGCGCTGGTGGAGGTCTGGGCCAGCATGATCATCTGGAAGGCCCGTTTGACCCCTTCAAACAGGTCTATGTCCGAGCTGTACCCGGAAAGCTCGCGGGTAAAGCGGAAGAGCATCTCTTTGGTGCCCCCTCCACCAGGCAGCAACCCCACGCCGGTCTCGACCAGGCCCATATACAGCTCGGCGTGGGCCTGAATGGCGCTGCTGTGCAGGCTGAACTCGGCCCCGCCCCCCAGGGTGAGGCCAAAGGGCGCGGCCACCACCGGGAAGGGGGCCCGGCGCAGACGCATGGAGGTCTGCTGGAAGCGGCGGGTGGCCAGCTCGAGGTCGTCCCAGGCCCCTTCCCGGGCCGCCATCAAGACCAGGGCCAGATTGGCCCCGGCGCTGAAGGTGCGGGGGTCTTCGTGCCCAATCACCAGCCCGGCGTAGCCCTGGGCCTCCACCCAGTCCAGGGCCTTATGCAGTCCACCGATGGAGCCCTCGCCCCAGGTGCCCATCTTGGCGCGGTTCTCGAAGAGGGCCACCCCGTCGCCCAGGTCGAGCAGGGCGTACTCCTTGCCTTCTAAAGGTGTGCGGCCTGCACTTTTGACCGGCGCCAGCCGGATGACCCCTTCCTCGGGCGGGATGGGGTGGTACTGGCCGTCGAAGTCCAGGTAGGTGCCGTCCTTATAAAAACGACCCTGGGCCTTCTTGAGGAGCTCCGGCTCGCTCAGGCCCAGCTCGGCAAAGCCCCGGCGCAGATAGTCCAGGCCCACCGCGTCCATGTTCTTGAAAGGCCCCTGCTCCCAGGCAAACCCCCACTCCAGGGCCCGGTCTACCGAGACAATGTCGTAGGCAATCTCGGGGGCTTTCAGGAGGGCATAGTGCGCGTTAATCAAAAACAGCTTGCGGGCAAAGGCGCCGTACTTGCCGGGCAGCTCGCCCACCTTCTGGAGCCGCTCGTTCAGGGGCAGGTCCTTGATGGCCCCAATCTCGTCCAGGCGCAGCTTTTGCTGGGGCTTGTACTCGCCGGTCTGGTAGTCGTAGGTGAAGATGTCCTTCCCCACCTTCTTGTAGAAGCCCGCGCCGGTCTTGTCGCCCAGGTGGTTCTGGGCAATCAGGTTTTCCACCCAGTCGGGCATGGCGAAGTCTTCGCCGGTGGTATGGGCCAGCTCGGTGGAGACCAGCTTCAGCACATCCAGGCCGGAGATGTCGCCGGTGCGGAAGGTAGCGCTCTTGGGGCGGCCTACCAGCGGGCCGGTGAGGGCATCTACTTCGTCAATGGTGAGGCCCTCGGACATCATCAGGCGCATGGCCTGGGTCATGCCGAACACCCCTAGCCGGTTGGCGATGAAGCCGGGCGCGTCCTTGCAGAGGACCGTGCCCTTGCCCAGAATGCGCTCGCCAAACTGGCGCATGGCTTCCAGTACCGCCGGGTCGGTGTCGGGGGTGGGGATCAGCTCTAAAAGGTGCAGGTAGCGCACCGGGGCAAAAAAGTGTGTGCCCAGGAAGCGCTTGCGGAAGGCCTCTCCCCGGCCCTCCAGAAGGGTTTTCATGGGAATGCCGGAGGTGTTGGAACTCACGATGGCCTTAGTACCCAGGGCCTCGAGCCGCGCAAACAGGGCCTGCTTGGGCTCGGGCTTCTCGATGATGACCTCCACGATCCAGTCGCAGTCTTTCAGTTTTTCCAATTCATCGGTGGTGCCCAGCTCGATGAGGGCCGCCCGCCCTTTGTCCATGAAGCTCGCGGGCTTGCTCCCTAGCTGGCGCTCGAGGCCCTTTTTGACCAGCTCGAGCTTGTCCTCCTGGCCCGGTATATCCAGCATGACCACCGGCACCCCTGCGGAGGCCGCCAATGCCGCTATCGCGCCACCCATCGTGCCCGAACCCACCACACCTACCTTCTTGATTCGCATTTGGCCTCCTGAGCTACCTGGGCATATTTTTATACCAAGTCAAAGTTTAGTATAGGCCCAACCCCGCCGTCCAGTGTGCTGAGCCGCACAGATAGTGCACCAAACGGTATTCTGAACAGGTATGAATGCGTTTGTGTTTATCGCGATGACCGTACTCCTGGTGGGACTATTTGCCGGAATCCAGGGACCCCTCAACGCCTTGCTGGCCAACCGCATCGGATTGTTGGGGGCAGCCTTTGTGGTTCATCTGGTGGGGCTGCTGTTTTCGGGAAGCATTTTGTTGGTGTCGGGTGGGCGTCTGGCCGATTGGCGCGGGGTGCCCTGGTATGGCTGGCTGGGCGGGGCGCTGGGGGTCAGCATCGTGATGGCCCTCAGCTACGCCACCCCCCGCATCGGCATTGCGGGAACCGTAGTGCTCTTCGTGGTGGCCCAGCTGGCGGCGGCAGCGGTGGTGGGGCATTTTGGCTGGCTCGAGACCCCGGTTAAGCCGATGGACTTGAGCCGGTTGCTGGGGTTGCTCCTGCTGTTGGCGGGGGCTTGGTTGGTGGTCAAGCCTTCCTAATAGAGCCTCGCTTGGACGCTCTTCCTGAGGCCTCGGGCCCTGCATTGACCCTCACCCCAGGCATCTGCTAAACTTTGACTCAGTACAAGATTTTAAGGGAGGGGTTAGCATGATTGCAGATCGGAAATCCGCACATAAAGGGGGAGGCTGGATTCTCGAGCCCAGCTCCCACCTCTTCACCCCCGAGGACTTCGACGACACCACCCGCATGATTCAGGAGACGGTGCGGCAGTTCGTAGAGAAAGAGTACCGGCCTGTGGCGGAGGCGCTGGAGCATGGGGGGCTCGAGCACAACCTCCCCCTGCTCAAAAAGTGCGGCGAGCTGGGCCTCCTGGGGGTTGAGGTCTCGGAGGAGTATGGCGGCCTGGATCTGCCCAAAACAGTCAGCACGGTGATTGCCGAAGGACTTTCGCCCACCGGCGGTTTCAGCGTTTCCTATGGGGTCCAGACTAGCATTGGCCTCTTGCCGCTGGTCTACTGGGGCACCAAGGCCCAGAAAGACAAATACCTGGCCAAGCTGGTCTCGGGCGAGCTGATCGCCGCTTACTGCCTGACCGAGCCGCAGTCCGGTTCCGATGCCATGGGGGCCAAGACCCGCGCCGAGCTTTCCGAGGATGGAAAGCACTACATCCTGAACGGCACCAAGATGTGGATTTCCAACGCGGGCTTTGCCCATCTCTTCACTGTGTTTGCCAAAACCAAGGAGGGCCTGACCGCTTTCCTGGTCGAGCGCGATACCCCCGGCCTGCGCTTTGGTGGGGAGGAAAAGAAGATGGGCATCAAGGCCTCGAGCACCCGCCAGGTCTTTCTGGAAGACGTGAAGGTGCCGGTGGAGAATGTGCTGGGCGAGCTGGGTAAGGGGCACAAAATCGCCTTTAACGTGCTCAACGTGGGGCGCTACAAGTTAGGAGCGGGGGCCATTGGCGGGGCCAAGGGGGCCCTGGCCCTCTCGGCTAAGTATGCCAAAGAGCGCGTGGCCTTCGGGCAGCCCATCGCCAATTTCGGCCTGATCCAGCAAAAGCTGGCCGAGATGGCCACCCGCATTTTTGCCGGTGAGAGCGCGGTTTACCGCACCATGGGCTTGATTGATGAGGCCCTGGCGGGTCTGGATAAGGCCAATGCGGCGGAAGCGGTGCTCAAGGGGATCGAGGAGTATGCGGTAGAGGCCAGCATCATCAAGGTACTGGGCTCGGAGGTGCTGGACTACGTGGTGGACGAGGGGGTGCAGATTCACGGCGGGTATGGTTATTCAGCTGAGTACGAAATCGAGCGGGCTTACCGCGACAGCCGCATCAACCGTATCTTCGAGGGTACCAACGAGATCAACCGCCTCCTGATCCCCGGAATGTTGCTGCGCCGGGCCATGAAGGGCGAGCTGCCGCTCTTCGATGCCGCCATGAAGCTGCAAAAGGAGCTCTTGGAGCCCTCTTTCGAGGAGCCCGAGGATAAAGAGATGGCTGCTTTGGAGGGCCTGAAGAAGCTGGCCCTGGCGATCTTGGGCCTGGCTGCCTTGAAGTTTGCGCAGAAGGTGGAGGAGGAGCAGGAGGTATTGGCGGTAGCCGCGGATGTTCTGATTGATGTGTACGCTGCTGAGAGCGCTTTATTGCGTGCCCGGCGGCTTGGTGAGGGGGTCTATGCGAGCATGGCCCGGCTTTACCTCTATCAAGCCCAAGATCGTGCCCAGGCGGCGGCCCTTTCCATCCTGCCGCGGCTGGCCGAGGGCGACGATATGCGCCTGATGGCCTCGGCGGCCCGCCGTCTGACCAAGCATGAGCCGGCGGATTTGGTAGGGCTGCGCCGTGAAATTGCCGCAAAGGTGCTGGAGCGAGATGGATACCCCCAGCCTCGAGCCTGACCCGATTACGAGCGGAGCACAGGGGGGGGGAGGAAGATGGGCTGTGAGGAGGTCGGCAGCAGTCCTTTGGCCTCGGCCCGGCGGAACAGCTCGGTCACAGCCCGCTCCCCCTCTTGGCCCACATCCAGCGAGAACTCGTTGACGTAGGTGTGGATGTGGGCCCAGATCACCTCGTCCTCGAGCTCTAGGGCGTGCTGCTTGATGTAGGCTACGGTTTCTTCGGGGTGAGCGTAGGCATACTCGAGGCTTTCTCGTACAGCCTGATCGGCAGCGCGGATGGTGGCTTCCCCCAAGTCACGCCGGGCCAGAATCGCCCCCAGCGGCAAAGGCAGCCCGGTCAGGCCCTCCCACCACTCGCCCAGATCCATCACCTTGACCAGACCGTGCTGGGGGTAGGTGAAGCGCGATTCATGGATGATCAACCCGGCTTCCACGGCGCCCTGCTCCACAGCCGGCATGATCTGGTCGTAGCGCAATTCCACCGGGATGAACCCCTGGGTATACAGGGAGAGCAGTAGGAACGCGGTGGTGTTCTGCCCAGGTATGGCAATCCGGCGGCGCTCCAGCGTATCCAGAGGCTGCCGGGCGACCAGAAGGGGGCCTACACCCCGCCCCAAGGCTCCGCCGGAGCGCAAGGCCACATAGTGCTCGCGTATTCGCCCGTAAGCCGCGTAGCTGATCTTGGTTAAGGGTAGGCGGCCCTCCTTGGCCCAACGGTTGAGGGTTTCTACGTCCTCGAGGGTTTCCTGCACGGCGAACGGGGCCTGCACTTTGGCGTGAGCCAGGGCGTAGAAGATGAAGGTATCGTTGGGGCAGAAGGAGTAGCCGAGTTCCATGAGCCCTATCTTAGGCTCCCTGGGCCTTTGGAAAGGGCGAGCAGACCTACAAATTGGGCCCTGCGCTGTTCCCCTAGCGGTTATTTTTTCTCCCCTTCCTTGGCTCCGATTCGACTGGAAATTCCCTTGAGCAGGGCCTCGAGCACGGCCTGGTACCCCACCCAGCCGAGAAGTACAGCGGCGGCCAGCAACCCGGAACGCTCCACCTTGAGCCAGGACGCCAGAAAGATGGCCGCCAGCCCTCCCCAGAAGGCGCTGGAGAGCACCTGCAGGGCCCTTTTCCAGGCTTCGCTGCGCACGCTCTCCATCAACACCCGCAGCACCGCCCCACTCAGGGCCAGCAGGGCCGCCGAAACAAAAACCGACCAGAGGGGGGTACCAGTGTCCATAAGGCTTCCTGGGGGGATTGTGGGATTGATTCTGCTAAAAACAGAATATGTATAATGTAAAATGTTACAGGGTAATCCATTTTGAGTCAAGCTGACTAAACTGCCCATCCAATGTGAGTCAAAATGATTTACTCTGGAAAAGAGGACATGAGCAGGATCCCAGACTGGGCGATGGCCCTGCGCGAGCGGCGGCAAGGCCTGGACAAATCCCAGGCCGAGGTGGCGCGCGAGGCCGCGCTGCTCAATCAAACGGAGGTCAGCCGGCTCGAGCGAGGCCTACTGCACCCCACCCTCGATCTGGGGGCGGCCAAACTCAAGGCCCTTTTGAAGGCGCTGGAGTGGTCTTGGGGTGAGTTTGTGCACGCGACGGGGCTCGAGCTGGATTTGGGAGAGGCCCTCGAGCCCCGCTCGCTTAGCACCCCCCAGCCTTACATTCCCGCCTTGGAAATCCCGCTGCTGGGAACGGTTTCAGCGGGGATGAGGGCAATCGAGCTGTACGAGAATCCGGCCCACCGCGTGCGGGTGGATGGGGCCTTTTTGCCCAAGGGTACCCGCTTGGATCGTCTGTTTGCCCTTCGGGTGGAGGGGGATTCAATGGTTTCCGAGGAGATCACCGGGATTCCCCCTGGGGCCTTGGTGATTGCGGAGCGGGGTCGCCGCCCCGAGCTGGGCGATGTGGTGGTGGTGTGGGTGCGCTGTCTGGCCAGCAATTACGAGGGGGGGGTGCTCAAGGTGTGGTCGGACGGGGAGGATGGGCAGGTGCTCAAGTCCTGGAATCCCCGCGGGCCGGTGTTTCGCCTGCTCGAGTGTGAGGAGATGCGGGTACAGGGGGTGGTGCGGTTGGTGTTGACCACCCCCAAGGTGCTGCGAAGGAAGTAGGGCCCCAAAGGCAGGGTCTTTGGGGTGGGTTTGGTGATTGGGCCCAAACCCCCCATCAAGCCTGGAACGTACAATACCAGCGTGGACTTGACCCATGGGCTCATCCTGCTTCTGGCCTACCTCTTCGGCAGCATTCCGGCTGGGGTTTGGGTGGCGCGTTATCACGGCATAGACATCCAGAAGGTGGGCTCGGGCAACACCGGAGCCACCAACATTCAGCGCACCCTAGGCAATTGGCCCGCGCTGCTGGTGGCAGCCTTCGACATATTCAAGGGGGGGATTGCGGTGTTGCTGGCTCGGCTGTTTGGTCTCGAGGGGCTGATGCTCGGGGGAGTAGCCCTGGCAGCGGTACTGGGGCACAACTACTCAATTTTTCTAGGGCTGCGGGGCGGGAAAGGCGTAGCGACCAGCCTGGGCACCTTGCTGTTTTTGGACCCGGTGGTGGCCCTGTGTGTGATGGTGGTGGGGGTTGCGACCATGGCCCTGACCCGCTACATCTCAGCCGGAAGCCTGGTGGGAAGCATTGCGGCGGTGGTGGTCAGCCTGGCATTGGGCCGGCCGCTATGGCAGGTGCTAACCTTGGTGGCCTTGGCCGCACTGATCTTCTGGACCCACCGCGAGAACATCCGCCGCCTGCAAAAGGGCAACGAGCGGCGGTTTGGGGAGAAAGCCGCCCAGTAGCCCTCGGATTGCTCCAGCGGCTCGAGACCTAGGCCTCGGGCAGATAAACGAAGCCGCGGGCCACCGCCACCGCCAAATCCATGCCGAACTGCTGTCCCACCGCCTGATAGGTGGCCTGCCACTCCTCATTGCTCATGCTTTTGTCGCTGACCAGCCGCAGCAGGTGGTTGAACGGATGGGTCCCGGCGACTAGGGCTTTGGCGGTATCGTCAAGGACGGGTTGTTCCTTGACCGCGCGCAACATTCCCAGTGCGTCAAACTGCACCGTGGAAAGAGGTAAAAACTCTTCGGAACCGCGGTAGGTCAGGCTGCTGATCTGCTCGAGCACCCCCAGGGCTTGCTGTCGCAGGGCCGCTTCCTCCAGGTGGCGCCGTTGGGCGTGCAGGGACTCGATGACTTTAGGCAGCACCGCTTCCACCGCCTGCCCACCCAGGGCCTGCTGGGCGCGTTGGTGCCAGGTCTCAAAGGCCTTGGAAACCTCGATGATGCTGGCGGCGATCCCGGTAGAGGAAGGTACGCCCCCCTCGAGCTGGGCCGCCACTTGTCGCAAGGTGCCGCCCAACTCGCTGAGCCGCTCCTGAAGCCGATTCCCCTCTTGGACAAGCTGCTCGATCTCGGCGACTTGGGCCGGGTTAGCGGTGATGCTTGACATATTCACTACCATAGCGCGTTTTCGCGGGAAGGTGTGTTTAGAAATCGCCCTTCCGGGCGGGTAGAGCCCGTTCCCCTGAGGGAGAACCGCCGAATTTCGATTTTGGTATAACCCTTAGGGTGAAGGCAACGCAACTGGACTTACTGGTAATTGCCCCTCACCCCGATGACGGCGAGCTGGGCTGCGGCGGACTGCTGGCTCGAGCCAAAAGCGAGGGCTTGAGCACGGGCATCCTCGACTTGACCCGGGGGGAGCTAGGCTCTAAGGGTACGGTGGAGACCCGCGCTGAGGAGGTACGAGCCGCGTCGGCGGTTTTGGCTCTGGACTACCGAGGCAACCTAGCGCTTACTGATGGGGCGGTGAGCGATGGTCTCGAGGCGCGGGGAAGCCTGGCCCGCTGTTTACGTGAACTGCGGCCCAGGGTTTTGCTGATCCCCCATGCTTCCGACCGCCATCCAGATCATTTGGGGGCGAGCCGTCTGGGCGCTGCGGCGGTTCACGACGCGGGGCTGCGCAAAGCCCCGGTAGAGGGCCCCCCCCACAAGGTCAGCCGGTTGCTGTTTTACCCCGGCAACTACCCGGCAATCCCCACCCTTGCCGTGGATGTATCCGCGCATATTGAGGCCTGGCAGGCTGCGGTGCTGGCCTACCAAAGCCAGTTTGAAGGTGAGCCGGTCTCTGAGACGGTAGGGCCCAGCGGGGTGGAGGCCAGGCGGGCCCTGCGCCGCTACTGGGGCAACCTGGTGGGGGTGGCCTATGCGGAGGGTTTGCTGAGCCCCCTGCCCTGGCTGACCACCCTCTGGTAGCCCCCGCCGATGCCTGCCCCAAGGCCAGCTCGAGGTGTGCAGTATAACCGCAGCCTCTGGGTTACGGGGTTACGTTACCCCTGTTTGCTGCGAGCAGCAGCCTTATAGCGCAAATAACGGCGGACCCTTTGGCCTTCCAGAAGGGGTCTTGGATTAAGATCGTCACCCCTTACGTAACGGTCATTTGCGCATGGCACAAGGCTTTTGCCGACTATCCTGACAACAGGAAAGAGCGCATGCGAGGACGGTGGAGCGTGAGGAGCACCCAGGCCCTAACTAAAGATGCCACAAGCAGGGGAGAGCCGATATGCTAAGGCCCGTGGCTGCTGCTAAAGAAGCGATTTTGATTATGGATTCGCGCAGTGCCCAGAAGGGGTTGCGGGGCTCGGGGCTGAGCGCTTCGTGGTCAAAGCTTTATAAGGCTGGGGGGGTGTACCTCGATCTCTCGCTCAAGCTCGAGGGGAGCGGTGCGGTGTTGCTGGGGCAGGTGATCACCGAGTCCAAGCAGCCCAAGGTGCGCACCCTGACCCTGTTGGACTCCAGTGGGGCCCCGGTGGCCTCGAGCCCGGTGAGCGATTACGGCGGGTTCCGCCTCGAGCTCAAGGATCAGGGGGATTACGCGCTGGAGTTCAGCTTGGGGGGAGAGACCTTCAAAGTGGAGGGCCTCGAGGTGTTCTGATCCGGGGGTGTGAAGGGAGCTCGCCGGCTTTACCCTTTACCGGATCATCAGGGATTTCATACCGCCGGGTATAAGCTAATGCAGTATGGGGCTGCGCATGCGTTAGGAACCGCAGCCGGGTGCCCGGAGTGGATTGCACATACTTGGATAGACCAGAGGGTTCTGTCTTTCCGCCGTTCCTGGGGGCGGGTACAATCTCGAGCCAGAACAAGGGGGTTGGCCCCCTGTTGTTTTCCTGAGCAGTTTCAAGCAGGATAGCCATGCCTTCTACCCCGCCTCGACGCCCGCTCCGGCTCAACCGCCCCCCCAGTGGGGGGATTGGCCTCGAGTGGCTGCAAAGCCTACTGGCCTCGCGCACCAGCGAAGCCCTGCACGCTCGGGTATTGGCGGGGCTCCTGCACGGCCTAAAGGGGGTCGAGCAGGCCTTGCTGTGGGTTAAGGATGGCCATCGGCGCTTTCAGCTGGTGGCCGCTGAAGGGTTACCGGCCGGATTGGTGCGGGGGCTCGAAGGGGTCAGCGAGGCGGCTTTGCGCGGTCGGTACGGCAGCCAAGGCTGGCCTGAGTCCAGCTTGCAGGAGGAGGAACCGCACCCTCTGCGGGTGCTGCTGGGAGAACGCCTGCCGCCAGGGTTGAGCCAGGTGAACCGGTCTGGCGCGGTACTTACTCTGCCCATAACCGCCGAAGACGAGGTTTGGGTGGTGGTGCAGCTTTGGGCTTTGGAGGCCCGGGCCTTGGGCCCCGAGGCCCGCGGGTGGGCGGCTGAGTACCTGGGCCAGGCGGGGCCGGTGTTGCGGGAGTTCCATTTGCGCGAACGGGCCGAGCGACAAGCCCTGTGGCTCGCGGCCATCAACGCCTTGCTGCGGGCCCCCCGTGAACAGGCCCTCGAGGTCACCCTTCAGGACGCTCTCGAGGAGATCACCCGGCTTTCTGGGGCGGAGGGGGCGCGGTTGGTGTTGTTGGAGGAGGGGGTGCGCAGCCTGGCCCAGGCGGGATGGGGGGCCGGGGTTCCGGTAGAAGCGGCAATCGGGCCGCAGTTGGTCAAGCTGGCCCAGCGGGGGGAACAGGTCAGTATTCCCCACTATGAGCTGTATCCTGGCCACCAGGCCGAGCTGGTCAAGGCCGGGTTGCGCAGCCTGTTTCTCCTGCCCATTCAGCGCGAAACTCAAGAGGGAGCGGCGCTCCTGCTCTTCAGCACCCGTACCCCCTGGTTGCCGGATGCCCAGACCCAGGCGCTGCTGCTGGATATGGCAGCGGCCATCGGGGTGGTGCGGCGCGAGTGGACCCTGCAGCGCGAGCTGGCCTGGGCAGCCTACACCGATCCCCTCACCGGGCTGGGCAACCGTCGGGCCTTCGAGCGCGATCTGGCTCATCTCTCCGCTAAAAACTACGGTCGTACGGTGGTGTTGGTGCTCTTGGACCTGGATGGCTTTAAGGGCATCAACGACACCTATGGCCACGTTCATGCGGACCACGTGCTGATCCGGCTGGGTGGGGCCCTGCGGGCCAAGGCTCGAGCGGGGGACCGGGCCTACCGGCTGGGGGGGGATGAGTTTGCCCTAATTATCGAAGGGCCCCAGAGCCTAAACCCTGCCCGTACGGCGGAACGCTACCGGGCGCTCTTCGAGGAGGTTCGCGTCTCGGATAGCGAGTATTTACGGGCCAGCCTGGGATACGCGGTGCTCCAAGACGTCACCGAGTTAAACCAGCTCTGGCGCGAGGCCGATGATGCCATGTACCGGGACAAGGCCATGCGCCGCACCCAAACCCCCCTTTTTGCCCTGCCGCAGGGGCGGGCCAGCGTCCTGCAGGTGCTCAGCACCCCGCTGGCTCGAGTGGCCCGGCGGCTGGGTTATGCCGCCGGGCTGCTGCCGGAGGAGCTGGAAGCCCTCATGGCGGCCTGCTTTGTGTTGGAGCAGAAGCAGCAGGAAATAGAACCCCTCGAGCTTTCCGAGGGGGAGCAACGGGCTGCGGCCCGCATCTTGAGCTTCCTGGGCGCCCGTTGGGATGGCCACAGTATGCCGGGGGTGAAGGGGGAGCATATCCCTAAAACCGCCCGCATCTTGGCCCTGGCCAGCGAGCTGGTCAAGCTGCTGCGCCCGGCTCGAGGGCACCCGCTGCCATTGGAAGAGGCCCTGAGGCAGGTGGAGGTGAGCGCGGGCTCGCGCTTCGATCCGGGCCTGGTTGAGCTGCTGTTGCGGCTCAAGAATGAACTGGGGCTTGAAGACTCCGCGGCTTGATTGTGGAATGGACGCAATCGCCCGATGCATCCCGAGACCGCCGTACAGTTTTTGTTGACCGAGCCCGAACCCCAGGCCCGGGCTGAATACCTTGCCGCACACCCGCCGGATATTGGCCTGATCGAGGCCCTTAAAGCCCAGGTAGACCGCTACAAGGATACCGACAGCGCCCTGGCCCTCCTGGCCGGGGAGCGGGCGGCAGAGGCAGCGGTGTATGTGGACGATCCCCGGGCACAGCCCCTGGGGGAATGGGCCTTGGCCCTGGGGCTCACGGTGCGGGGTGATTTCACCGCGGCCATCCCACACTACGAGCAAGCCAGGGCCAGGTTCACCGCCCTGGGTTTGAACGAGGAAGCCGCCCGGGCCGCCGTACGCCAGGTTCAAGCCTTGGCCATGATGGGGGATCTGAGCGGGGCGAGGGAGTTGGCGGAGCAGACCCGGGAGGTGTTTTTGCGCCTGGGCTTGCTGCGCGATGCGGCAAACGTGGGGATTAACCTGGGCATCATCCTTTCCCGACTGGGGCGTATACCGGAGGCTGAAGCGGCATTGCGGGGGGCGCTCGAGGGGCTCCTGGCCATCGGAGACGAACTCGGGGTGGCCAAGGCCCACAGCAACCTGGGTCAGCTCTACCAGCAACAAGATCGCCTGAGCGAAGCGGTGGGTGAGTTTGAGACCGCGCTGGAGATCTTCCGCCGGCGGGGCCAGGTCCAGCTCGAGGCGGGCACCAGCTTGAACCTGGCCCTGTTGTACCGCAAGGAGGGGCGGCTGACCGTTGCCTTGGGGCTGCTGGACCGGGTGCGCCAGACCTATGGGGACCAGGCCCATCCGGATGCGGTGTTTGCGGGGCTCGAGGAGGCCCGTACCTATCTCGAGCTCAACCTGCTGGATGAAGCCGAGCGGTTGGCCGAAGAGCTGGTGGAGACCTTTGCCCAGCGCAGGATGGGGCTCGAGCAGGCCGAAGCCCTGGTGGTTTTGGGCTTGGCCCAAGCCAAAGCCCACCGCCTGGGCCCGGCTCGAGCCCGCCTGGAGCAGGCGGAGGGCTTGTGGAAGCGCTTGGGCAATCGGTTGCAAGCTGCCCTAACTGGGGTTTACATCGCCAATTTGCGCTTGCAGGAGGGACGGAACGGGGACTGGTCGGCGCTCGAGGCCGCGGTGCTGGGCAGCGCTCGAGCAGCGGCAGACCTGACCGAGATGCCTTCGGCCAAGGCCCTGGGGCTCAGCATTATGGCCGAGTCCCTGCTGGAAATGGGCAACCCCAGTCGGGCCCGCCTGGCCCTGGAGGAGGCCACCGCGCTGCTGTCGGGGCTGGAGGTGCCCGGCCTACAGATTCGGCTCGAAGGCCTCTTGGGGCGGGCGGCCCTGCCCGCTGACCCCGAGGCGGCTGAGGCCCATTTCAAGCAGGCGATCGCCTTGCTCGAGGGGGTGCGCTCTGGGCTGGGGGTGGATGAGTTCCGCACCGCCTACCTGGGCGATAAGCTCGATGCCTACGCCAACCTGGTAGACCTGCTGCTGGACGCCCACCGCGACGTGGAGGCTTTTGAGTACGCGGAGCGGGCCAAGTCGCGGGCCTTGGTGGAACTGCTGGCGGCTCGCGGTGAACAAGAGGAGCCCCAGGAAGCCCAAAATGAGCGGCTGGAGCAGGAGTTGGCCCAGGCCCGGAGCTGGCTAGACCGCCTGCTTTTGGCGGAAGGTGCCTTCGACCGTGACCGCCAGGCCCGCGTGGCAGAAGCCGAGAATCGGGTGCTGCGGCTGCTGCGCGAGCTCGAGCGACAGGGCCGATCTGGATTAGCACCGCTCTCCCAGATTGGACTGGAGGAGTTTCAGAAGGTGTGCCCGCCGGACATGGTGCTGCTGGAATATTTCAGCACCGCTCGAGGGTTGGTGGCGTTTGTTCTGGAGGGGCAGGCGCTGCGGGGGGTGCGAGAGCTGGGCTCATTGGCGGAAATCACCCAGGCGCTCGAACGGTTGGAGTTCTTTCTCCACCGGGTGGCCCAGGGGGAGCCGTTCGCGCAAATCTACGGCGAAGAGGTGCTGCAGGCCTCGGTAAACGAGCAACTCCGGGCCCTGCACCGGCTGTTGCTCGAGCCGCTGAACCTGAGCCTCGAGGGGAGGTCGTTGCTGGTGGTGCCCCACGGGCTCCTCCACCGAGTCCCCTTTGCTGCCTTGTTGGGGGAGAGGGGCTATTTGTTGGATCAGGCCGAGGTTTCCCTGGCCCCCAGCGCAGCCCTTTATACCCTGTGGCGCAGGCGGAAGGGGAGCCCCAAGGGACCACTGGTGGCCTTTGGGGTGCCGCTGGAGGGTCTGCCGCAGGCGACCGAGGAGGTCGAGGCCATCGCCCGTATTGCCCGGCAGGCCCATAAGTTCACCGGGGCCGCGGCCTCGATGGGCCACTTCTTTGATCAGGCCGAGACGGCCCAGGTGCTGCACTTGGCCACGCACGGGGCGTTTCGCCCCGATAACCCGATGTTCTCCGGCTTGCGGCTTTCCGATGGTTGGCTGACGGCTCGAGACCTGTATCGCCTGCGCCTGCGGGCCGAGCTGGTGGTGCTCTCGGCCTGCGAGACCGGGGTGTCCACCCCGGTGGGAGGGGATGAGCTGTTGGGGCTGGCCCGGGGGTTTCTCTTCGCGGGAGCCCCCTGTCTGGTGGCCAGTCTGTGGCCGGTCAGGGATGAGGTGACCGCCCTCCTTATGGCCGAGTTTTATCGCCACCTTCAGGCGGGGGCTACGGTCTCGAGCGCCCTGCGCACCGCCCAACAAACCCTGCGGAAGGCCTATCCCAACCCCTATTACTGGGCCGCTTTTGGAATTACCGGAGACGCCGAGCGACGGGTTTCAATCTAGGAAGCTGGCCCGGACCCCGCTGGGCGTTACGCCAGACCGGGCCCGCTTCTCATCTAGCCCGGTTGCCCTCCTGCACGTAAGTATTGCGTCTCATGTTGGCCCTTTGGGGTCGTGCTATCCTGATTAACGTTACATCCATGCTCGAGTTTATGTTTATAGGTCACGGATTTGGAGGGTAAATGATTACGCTGCACCGCTCGGGACAATACCGATTTTTCGTGAACTCCGGCTACACGCAGGAGTCCCCCTATATCTACGTAAAACACGAAGGGCATGTGGCCAAGTTCTCGCTCAAGCCGGTGGCTTTGCAAAGCAACCAGGGGTTCTCCCGCACGGAGTTGAGCCGCTTGCAACAGGTGGTAAACGATGCGAGAGACCAGCTGCTCAAACACTGGGCCAACCGCTCCGGGGACCAGAAAGCGGTAGCGGCTCAGCTGCTCCTCAACGCCGAAGACTAAACCCCCTTGCAGCCGCTGTCGCAGAAATCAATTCTGCGGCTTTCACACGGGTCGTCCGGCCATGCCAAAGCTGGCGGTCATCCCGCCGTCTACGGGCAGGATGGCCCCGGTAATAAAGCTGGCCCGTTCTGAGGCCAGGAACAGCACCGCCTGGGCCACCTCCTCGGGTTTGCCCAAGCGGCGCAGGGCGTGCAGGTCTTCCCAGTCGGCGCGGGTTTGCTCCGGAGCCTCCGAGAGCTCGAGGGCCTGCAACAGGCTTTCGGTAGCGATGGCTCCGGGCGCCACCGCGTTGACCCGGACGTTGAGCGGGGCCAGATCCAGGGCCAGGGAGCGGGTTAGGTTGATCAAGCCGCCTTTAGAGGCGGTATAGGCCGCGTTGTTTTGCTCCGCGAAGAGGCCCTGTACGCTTGCAAGGTTGACGATTGAACCCCCGCCCGCCTTGGCCATCTCCCGTGCAGCCAGGGCTGAAAGATGCATCGGGGCGGTGAGGTTTACCTCTAGGACGCGGGCCCACTCCTCGAGCTTCACCCTGAGGGCGGAACCAGGGGCAGATATTGCAGCATTGTTGACCAGCACATGAACTGCACCCCACTGCCGCAGGGCTTCGTGGATCAGGCGTTCGCGCCCATAGGGTTGAGCGATATCGGCGTAGACGAAAAGCCCCCCCAACTGTTTGGCCACCTCGGCCCCTTCAGCTGACCAATCGCACAGCACCAGCAGAGCCCCTTCATGGGCGAACGCCTCGGCAATGGCCCGCCCGATGCCTCGAGCCGCCCCAGTGACCAACACCACCTTCCCCTGAAACATGCTAGAAGTGTACGCCTGTTGTCCACCGCACCCCTAGACTCGGGCAGCCTAGCTTTATACCCGTGCGGGCATAGGCCCAAAGAAACGGCGCCCCCGTGCATCGGGGGCGCTGTTTGGTGCCGGAAACAGGACTTGAACCTGCACACCCTTGCGGGCACATGACCCTGAATCATGCGCGTCTACCAATTCCGCCATTCCGGCCCGCAGACGCAAACTAAATATTATCGAGCGCTGCGGCTGGCGTCAAGGGCCAGCTGGCCCCTTAGCCAAAGCCGCCCGATAGGCGGGCTCGAGCTCCTCGGGCTGCCTCACTTCAGGATGCAGGGCCTTTAGGTGGCCGTCTTCCAGGCTATAAACCCAGCCGTGTATGGTGAGTTTTTGCCCTCGAGCCCAGGCGTCCTGCACCACCGTGGTCTGGCAGACGTTGGTCACCTGTTCGATCACGTTCAACTCGCACAGCCGCGCCACCCGCTCGGCCTCGGTCTCCAGGGCCAACACCTCTGGGCGGTGCTTGTGCAGCACATCCTGAACATGGCGCAGCCAGTTATCGATCATCCCCATGCGCAGCCCCAGCAGGGCGGCGCGTACCCCCCCGCAGCCGTAGTGGCCGGTGACGATGATATGCCGTACCTTGAGCACATCCACCGCAAATTGCATCGCCGATAAGCAGTTGAGATCGGAGTGCACCACCACATTGGCCACGTTGCGGTGGACGAACATCTCACCGGGCAGTAAATCCACAATTTCATTGGCTGGAACCCGGCTATCTGAGCAGCCAATCCAGAAATACTCCGGGGTTTGCTGCTCTAGGAGCCGCTTGAAAAAGCTGGGGTCGCGTTCCCGCATCCGCGCGGCCCACCGGCGGTTGTTGAGGATAAGGGGCTCGAGCTCCATGCGGGTATACTACCGTTCAAACGGAGAATATAGAGCACTCTTCCCGGACCTCTAAGGGGCACCAAGCGGTTTGCTAGAATCGGAGGCATGGTTCAACTTTTCAATGCCGATACCCGTGAGCATCTGGGCGAGATCAGCGAAGATCAGCTGCGCTTCCTCGAGGAGCAGATGGAAGAGGAATCCCTAGACGACCACGATTACTACATCAATGCCGATCTGGTGCAGACCTGGAAGGAGGCGGGGGCTGATCCCGCCCTGATTGAACTCTTGAACAAGGCGCTGGCGGGGCGCGAGGACCTCTCGATTCGCTGGGAGCGCTAAGCCCCCTGGGGGGGAGGGGCGCCTTCAGGTGAGCCTCAGCAGGGGGTTTTAAAACAGAGTTGGGTGTGGGTATAACCTCATCCAGCGGGGATTTCCCCGTAGGCAAAAGAGGCTTTGTTGAGCTTTGTGTAGAGGAGGGAAGCTATGGCTACGCAAGAGAGCAACCGGCAAGCCCAGAGCAACGCGCTTCAAACCTCGAGTGGGCAGTCTTCTACCTTGTCCCGCCGCAACAACTGGAACGCCAATCCGTTCAGCCTGATGCGGCGGATGAGCGAGGAGATGGACCGGATGTTCGAGAACTTTTTTGGCCGCGGGGGGCTTAGCCCTTGGAGCGCGGCTGGAATGCAGGGGATGTGGCAGCCTCAAATTGAGATGTTCCAGCGCGGGGACCAGCTGGTGGTCCAAGCGGATCTGCCGGGGATGAAAAAAGAGGACCTCGAGGTGCAGGTAGTAGGGGACACCCTGGTGCTCCAGGGCGAGCGCAAACAAGAGCAGGAGCGGCAGGAGCAAGGCTTCTACCGCAGTGAGCGCAGCTACGGCTCGTTTTATCGGAGCATTCCCCTGCCGGACGGCGTGAACCCGGACGAGATCCAGGCCAGCTTCAAGGACGGGGTGCTCGAGATCAGCATGAAGGCCCCGCAGCAACAACCCCAGGGCCGCAAGATTGAAATTCGGCAATAGCCCCCAACCGCTCCCCTTGACGTCGGGCCGGTAACCCCGGAGAATTCGGTGTTATGCGGCTTGCGGTCAAGACGCTGGGGTGCAAGGTTAATCAGGTTGAATCGGACGCGCTGGTGGGGCTGCTTCAGCCCTTAGAGCCCCAGGTGGTGGCCCTGGAGGAGGGCGCGGACCTGGTGGTGATCAACACCTGCGCGGTGACCACCAGCGCCGAGTCCGATGCCCGCAAGGAGGTGCGCCGGGCCCGGCGGGCCAACCCCCAGGCCTTCGTTGTGGTGACGGGTTGTTATGCCGAGCTCGAGCCCACCCTGCTGGCCGAGCTCGGGGCCGATGTAGTGGTTCCTAATCGCCGCAAGGCTGAGTTGCCGGGGATCATCCTGAGCCACTTTGGCCTTCCTGCAGACCCGCTGACCACCCCTCCCAACGAGTTTTGGGGGGCAGGGGAGCGGGGTCTGCTCAACAACTACGTGCGGGCTTTTGTCAAGGTGCAGGATGGCTGCAATGCGGGCTGCGCTTACTGTGTGATCCCTCGGCTGCGGGGGCGGGAGCGGCACCGCGAGCACCAGAGCGCCCTGCAGGAGGCCGAGGCTTTGCTGCGCTCCGGGGTGCAAGAAATTGTGCTCACCGGGGTGCGGCTGGGCTCTTATCGGGGCCACCCGCGCGGCATCGCGGGGCTGGTCGAGGCGTTGGCGCGGATGGGGGCCAAGGTCCGACTCTCCTCGATTGAGCCAGAGGACACCGGCGAGGATCTGCTCGAGGTGCTGGGGCGGTTTGCCCCGCAGGTGCGGCCCCACCTTCACCTCAGCTTGCAGACCGGCTCGGAGCGCTTGTTGGCCCTGATGGGCCGCCGCTATGACCGGGAGCATTACCGGGATTTGGTGAAAAAGGCCTATGCCCGAATCCCTGGGTTTGCCCTCACCACCGATGTGATCGCGGGGCTGCCCACCGAAACCGAGGAGGAGCACCGCCAAACCCTGGACTTTCTAGAGGAACTGCGCCCCAGCCGGGTTCACGTCTTCACCTATACCCCGCGCCCCAAGACCCGCGCGGCCTCGTTGCCGCAGGTGCCCCTCGAGGTGCGCAAACGCCGCAACCGCGAGCTCACCGCCCTGGCCCACCGCTTGGCCGAAGACCGCATGCGCCCCAAGCTGGGGGGCCGGGTGGAGGTTTTGGTGGAGAGCTTCCGGGGGGGTAGGTTCTACGGTCATACCCCAGAGTATTTCGAGCTCGAGGCCGAGGGAACCGCTCAGGTCGGTCAGACCGTGTGGGTGCGGGTAGAAGGGGTGGAGAAATTTACCCTGCTAGGGCGTGTGGAAGGGCTCAAAGAGGCCCCGACCCGGCTCCCCGCCCCGGTGGCTGGGGATTAGCCCCCTTCTCGGGGGCCTTTGGTGCGGGCCAGATAGCCCCGTACCAGAAAGGCCAAGCAGATGAAGACCGTGGCGAACTGAGTCAGGGCGGCGACCGGCTGGGCCAAGGTCCCTCCGCGCAGCAGAACCCAGAAGCCGGGGATCCCCGGCAGTGAGCCCAGCAGGGCCAGGAGGGCCAGCCCCAGTGCGATCCGCAAAGCCTGCGGCTCGAGCCTGGGGTTGCGCTGGGCCACAATGCCCAGGCTGGCAATCCCCAGCCCGACCAGACCAGGAGCCAGGGCAAAAGGCCGCACCCCTTCGGCCATCACCGCCCAGGTGGAGATGAGAATTAGAAAAATCCCCGTCCATAGGGCTCGGCTCGAGAGGGGGACGGTGGTCGGTTTAGGGGGTGGGTTCATAAAAGCCAACTTGTAGACCCCAGTCTACCCCGTTGGTATAGTCGGGCCATGCTGGCTGAGGACTGCGTGTTTTGTCGCATCGTGCGGGGTGAACTGCCGGCACGACGGGTATACGAGGATGAGGGGTTTCTGGCGTTTCACGACATTCGCCCCAAGATGCCGGTTCATCTGCTGGTCATTCCCAAAGAACACATCCCTCGATTTTCCGACTACCCCGATACCGAAGAAGGTGAGCGCAAGCTGGGGGCGCTGTATCGCACCACCAACCGCATCGCCCGCCAGCTGGGGCTGGAGGGGTATCGGATGTATGCCCATGTGGGGGAAAAGGGGGGGCAGGAGGTGTTTCATGTGCACGTGCACCTGCTCTCGGAGGGTTGAGGTATAGCCCTAGTTTTTGAGCACGACCTGGTCTATGGGGAGGTTGGCCTCGTTGTAGGCTGTAACCGTGAGCTGAGTGGGGGTGGCCTCGAGCCCCAGGTAGTTGGGGGTTTCCTGGTGGACCTGGCTGTGTGCGTGGATGCGCTTGAAGCCTCGGAGGCTGGCTCCCCCGCCCCCTGAGACGATATAGGTGATTCCCCTAACCGCGCTGCGCTCGTAATCGTGGTCATGCCCGGATAGCACCAGGCGCACCTTATATTGGCTGAGCAGGGGTTCGAGGGCCTGGCGCAAGGAGCGGCTGCCCCCGTGCATCCCGGAGGAATAGAGGGGACGATGCAGGGCAACGACCTTCCAGGGTGCGGTAGAAGCGGCCAGGGCTTCCTCGAGCCAGCGCTTTTGCGTGGGGTCAAAGTGTTCGGAGTAAAGCACAAAAATCTCCAGGTTTCCCAGCCGTACCGTGTAGTAGGTGCGATCCACTCCAAAGAGCCGGAACTGGGCCTCGAGCGCGGGGACATCGTGGTTGCCGAAAACGGGATAGATGCGCACCTTGGGCAGCTCATCCACATAGCGCTGAACGGGCTGACCGCTGGGATAAAAATTGTCCCCCAAAGTGAGGAGGGCCTCAAAGGGTTTGGCCGCATGGGCCGCCCTCATCGAGGCGGCAATCTGCGACCGATGGGCCGATTCAGCCCCCCAGTCCCCTATGGCCGCCAAGCGCTGGGCCGAGGCCAGCCCCCACAGCATCACCATCACAAGCCCTAAACCGAGATTAAATTTCACCGTGTTACGCTCCTAGAAAGCGGGGATGCACCCTAAGCCTGGGGTGGGGTCTTGCCTTGCTTGAGCAAGGTTTCGTCAATGCCGGCCTCGTCCAAAACCTTTTCGTCCACCAAAATCGCAGCCCCGGCCCGCAGGGCGATGGCCATGCCATCGGAGGGGCGGCAGTCCACCTCGTATTCCAGACCGCGCTCCTCGAGCACCAACCGCCCGTAAAAGGTGCCCCCTTTCAGCTCGACAATCTCCAACCGCAGCACCCGCACCCCCAGGAGCTCGAGGGTGTTGACGAACAGATCCGGTCCCAGCGGGCGCGGCGGCTTCTCACCGGAGAGGGAGACCATGATGTTTTGCGTCTCCAATGCCCCAATCACGACCGGCAGAACCTTGCCGGTCTCGGCCTTGAGGATCACAAGCAAATCCCCGCTGCCCGGGTTCATGCCCATGCTCTCAATTTTGGCCCCCACCATACGCCGAGTATACGCACAGAGTGTGGGATTCGTTTGAGGAGCCGCCCGCGCTCTTGGCAGTGGCCCACTTTCCTATACACTACAGTGCGTGAGAACCCATTCCGTTGAAATCGCGGGGGTGCACCGGGATCTTCCGGTGGTACAGGTTGGCCCCGATGTGGCGGTAGCCCTATTCAACATGCTGGGCGATACCCAGGTGGTCGAAGCGGCCGCGGAAGCCCTGGCCAAAGCCATGCCTGCCGGTATTGAGACCCTGGTCACGCCAGAGGTCAAGGCGGTTCCGTTGGCCCATGCCCTGAGCCGGGTCTCGGGGCTCCCCTATGTGGTGGCCCGCAAAACCGAGAAGCCCTACATGATCAACCCGGTCTCACGCACCGTTATCAGCATTACCACCGGCCGGCCCCAGCTGCTGGTTTTGGACGGCCCCGACATCGCCCTAATTCGGGGCCGGAAGGTGGCCATTGTGGACGATGTGGTCTCCACCGGCAGCACCCTCAAGGGTCTCTCCGAGCTGATCGAGGAAGTGGGAGGCACGGTAGGTGCGGTATTGGCGGTGTTTACGGAGGGGTCGCCGCGCCAGGATGTGACGGCCTTGGGGCATCTGCCGCTGTTCAAGCCGGAGTGAAGATCAAGCGCCGGCTCATCGCCCCCTCATGGCTTCTGAGGTAAGCTGAAACCTAAAAAGGAGCGGAGCAGATGGAAACCTACCCGATCACCGTCGGTAAAATTACCCGCCATGTGCCGGTTGTTGAAACCCTGCCGGGGGTGCATATCCCCCTGGTCGAGCTGATGGGAGATGTCGAGCTTGTGCAGGCAGCGGCTGAAGCCCTGGTCAAGCACTTGCCCGCTGAGACCGATATCCTCTTGACGCTCGAGACCAGCCCCATCGTGCTGGCCCATGTGATGAGTGCCCTCAGTGGAAAGCCCTACATTGTGGTGCGGCGTAAGCGCCGTCCCTACATGCAAAACCCCATCATCCAGGAGGTGGAGTCGCTCACCTTAGGGGTTTCCGAGACCCTTTGGCTGGACAGCCGCCAGGCTGAGCGGCTTCTGGGGCAGAAGGTGGCCCTGGTCTTTGATGTGGTCTCTTCGGGTGGAACCATGATGGCGCTCGAGAAGGTGGCCACCCGGGCGGGAGCTACGGTGGTGGCCCGGCTGGCGGCTTTTCACCAGGGCAGCAGCAAACTGCCCATCACCTCTTTGGCCGAGATCCCCATTTTGCAATCGGCCTGAGCGGGCCTATTTCTTTTGCGCAAACAGCCACCGGATGAACTCGGGCTCCCGGTAAGCCCGGTCCCAGGCGTTGTGGTCTACGCCTTTGTACTCCGTGAAGCGGTGCACTTCGTTGCCCACTTTTTCCAGGGCCTGCTGTAGCACCCGGCTGAACTCCACCGGCACCACCGGGTCGGCGTCGCCGTGAAAGTTCCAGACCGGCATCCCCCCCAGGGTGGACATCACCCCGAACGGGTCCGCAGCCCCGCAGATGGGGGCGATGGCCGCGAACTTATCGGGGTAGCGCATGGCCATGTTCCAGGCCCCATGCCCCCCCATCGAGAGGCCGGTCAGGTAAACCCGGTGGCGATCGGTTCGGGCCTCCCGTTCGACCTCGGTGAGGAGGGCATAAACGGCCTCGAGCACGCTTCCCCCCCAGCTCAGCCCCTCCGGACACTGCGGCATCAGCACGATGGCGGGCCAATCCTGGGGGTTCTCCCGAATGGCCGGGCCCAGGCCCACCCCCGCTTGCTTTTTGCCGTCTTGCCCCCGCTCCCCCGAGCCGTGCAGGAACAGGATGAGCGGCCAGCCCAAGGCTGGGGCTCGGCCCTGGGGGACATACAGGGCAAAGGGCAGGTTGCCGCTTTGGGTATCGAAGTAGCGAAACCGGACTCTCACACCCCGTAGTTTACGACGGCCAAAGGACCCTCAGACCAGCACCGGCTCCTCATACACCCCATACACCGCGCGCAGCTCGTCCATCATCTCGCCCAGGGTGCAGTAGGCCAGCGCGCACTCCACGAAGTGCGGCATGGTGTTGCGCCCCTCCTTGGCGGCTTGGCGCAGGCCCTCCAGCGCAGCGGCGGCCGCTACCGGGTCCCGCTCGCGCCGTACCTGGGCCAGGCGGGCATCCTGTACCCGCTCGACCTCGGGGTCAATCAGCTGAATGGGAACCTGCACCCCTTCCTCCTGGAAGGCATTCACCCCCACCACAATGCGTTCCCCGCGCTCGAGCTCCTGCTGATAGCGGTAGCTGGCCTCGGCGATCTCCCGCAGGAAGTAGCCCTCCTCAATCGCCCGCACCACCCCGCCCATCCGACGGATGTCCGAGATAATCTGCATGGCCTGGGCTTCCATCTGATCGGTCAGCCACTCCACGTAATAGGACCCAGCCAAGGGGTCGGCAGTATGGGTTACCCCCGATTCATAGGCAATGATCTGCTGGGTGCGCAGGGCGATCTTGGCGGAGTCCTCGGTGGGCAGGGCCAGGGCCTCATCGTAGGCGTCGGTGTGCAGGCTGTTGGTGCCGCCCAGCACCGCGGCCAGGGCCTGAATGGCCACCCGCGAGATGTTGATCAGCGGCTGCTGCGCGGTGAGCGAGACCCCAGCGGTCTGGGCGTGGGTGCGCAGCATCCAGCTCTGGGGATTTTGGGCCCCATAGCGCTCGCGCAGCTCTCGAGCCCAGATGCGCCGGGCCGCACGGAACTTGGCGATTTCCTCGAAGAAGTCGTTGTGGGCGTTGAAGAAGAAGGAGATGCGGGGGGCAAACTCGTCTATATCTAGGCCGCGCTTGAGGGCCCACTCTATGTACTCGAGCCCATCGGCCAGGGTAAAGGCCAGCTCCTGTACTGCGGTGCTCCCGGCCTCGCGGATGTGATACCCCGAGACCGAGACGAAGTTCCACTTGGGTACGTGTTTAGGTCCCCATTCGAAGGTATCAATCACCAGCTTGACCGAGGGCTCCGGGGGGAAGATGAACTCCTTCTGGGCGATGAACTCCTTCAGGATGTCGTTTTGGATGGTGCCGCCCATTTTCTTCCAGTCGTAGCCGCGCTTCTGGCCCGCGGCCAGATACATGGCCCAGAGGGCGTTGGCCGGGGAGTTGATGGTCATGGAGGTGGTGACCTGCTCGAGGTTGATCCCCTCGAACAGGATTTCCATATCGGCCAGGCTGCTTACCGCTACCCCGCATTTGCCGACCTCGCCTTTGGCCAGGGGATGGTCGGAGTCGTAGCCCATCAGGGTGGGCAGGTCAAAGGCGGTGGAGAGCCCGGTCTGCCCTGCGGCCAGGAGCTTTTTGAAGCGCTCGTTGGTCTGCTCAGCGCTGCCAAACCCAGCGAACATGCGCATGGTCCAGAGCCTCGAGCGGTACATCGAGCCATAGACCCCGCGGGTGTAGGGGTACTCGCCGGGATAGCCCAGCTTTTCTTGGTAGTTGAAGCCCTCGAGGTCTTCGGGGGTGTACAGCGGGTCGGGAGCGATACCGGAGAGGGTGGTGTGGGTGACCTTCCGCTCAGGCATCTTCTCCAGGCTTTTGGCATAGGTTTCGCGCATCCAGGCGTGCTTAGGCCGGGGGGTGCTCATGCCCTGATTGTACGACGGATTTGCGATGGGAATGTGGGAATGCGTTAGATGAGCGGGCAGGATTTAGGCCCGCCTTCACAATCTCTTTATCGGGGAGCCCTAGGCTGAAAGAAATGGCCTGGGCGGCACTATCGGCATTCCGTTCTGGATTTCGTTCCCTCGAGGTGCGCAACTACCGCCTCTACTTCTGGGGCCAGCTGGTCTCGCTCACCGGCACCTGGATGCAGACCACCGCCCAGGCCCTGTTGGTGCTGCGCATCGCCGATAGTCCTGCCGCGGTGGGGCTGGTCTCGGTGTTTCAGTTTCTGCCCTCGATGCTCTTTGTGCTGGTGAGTGGGGTATGGGCGGACCGCACCGACCGCTACCGATTGATTTTCTGGACCCAGGCCCTGGCCATGCTGCTCGCGGCGGTCTTTGCGGCCCTGGTGAGCTGGGGACACATCCAGCTTTGGCAGATTTACCTGCTGGTTTTTTTGCAGGGTACGGTGAATGCGGTGAGCCAGCCGGTGCGCCGGGCTTTCGTCGCCAACCTGGTGGACTCCGAGCGCCGGGCCAACGCCCTGGCCCTGAACTCGGCGGCTTTCAATGGCTCGAGGGTGCTCGGCCCGGCCTTGGCCGGTCTTTTGATCGGCCCATTGGGCTTGGCGGCGATGTTCTGGCTGAATGCCCTGAGCTTTCTGGCGGTGTTGTGGGGATTGCGCTTGATGGACCTGCGGGGCCTGCCGGTCCTGCGCCGGGAAGGTCGGGTGCAGCTCTGGAGCGAGCTGCGGGAGGGGCTCAGCTACCTTTGGCGCCATCCCGAGCTGCGCCGCCTCACCCTGTTGGTGGCGTTTATCGGTACCTTCGGTTACAACTTCACGGTGATTCTGCCGCTGATCGGCGGATATGTGCTGCACCTGCAGGACAAGAGCGCCGAGTATGGCGGCCTGGGCTCGCTGCTGGGGTTTGGTTCGTTGATAGGGGCTTTGCTGACCCTCTATGGTGGGCAGCCCCGGTTAGGCCGCCTGCTCTTGGCCTCGGCCCTTTTCAGCGGGGTGCTGGGGGTGCTCTCGCTTTCTTCCTCGTATCTGGCCAGCAGCCTGTTGCTGCTGGGGCTGGGCCTGACCGGGGTGTTCTTTTCCACCCAGGCCAACAACCTGCTTCAGCTCGAGGCCCCCAACGAGCTGCGCGGGCGGGTGAGCAGTGTGTATCAACTCCTGCTGCTGGGAAGCACGCCGCTGGGAGGGTTGCTGATCGGTGGGGCTTCGCACTTCTTCGGGGTGCAGGCGGCGCTGCTCCTGTGCACAGCCTTTTGCTTGCTGGGGGTGGCTCTGGCCCTGCCACTGAGACGGCAATAGCCGCGCACATGCGGGTACAAATAACCCTGTTGTTTTCCCTGTGACCGGCATAGCTTGGTCTTAAGGGAGGCGGTTATGGCAAAGGCAAGATTTAACACCAATGTCCACATCCCCGAACCTAGATTGTCCCAATATCTGTTCGCAGACGCCTGGCTATCCCCCTTGTGGCTGGTTTTGCGGGTATACGTCGGATATCTATGGCTGTCTGCAGGCTGGGAAAAGCTGACCAACCCCGCCGGGGTTTGGGTAGGGAGTAAGGCGGGGGTCGCGGTAACCGGGTTTTTGAGTGGGGCGCTGAAGAAGACCACTGGGGATCACCCCGATGTGAGCGGCTGGTATGCCTGGTTTATTCAAAATGTGGCCCTTCCCAATGCAACGCTGTTCAGTTACCTGGTCACTTTGGGTGAGATCGCTGTGGGTATTGCGCTTATCCTGGGCTTTCTCACCGGTATCGCGGCATTTTTTGCCGGACTGATGAACGCGGCCTATTTGTTGGCGGGTACCGTCAGCACCAATCCTTGGATGTTTATCGTGGCCACCTGGCTAGTGCTGGCTTGGCGTACGGCGGGCTATATTGGGCTAGACTACTTTTTGCTGCCCAAACTGGGGGTGTTGTTCAATCGCAAGAGCCCATCCAGCTAAAGCTCGAGCCCGGCTCGTCTCAAAGACCGCAGTGAAGTTCTGCGGTCTTTTCTTTAGCGCGGGACATTGAGAGCGGGAATCGAGGGAAGAGAGGTCAGGCTCGAGCCTGGGTAGAAGTGGGTCAGAATCTGTGGGTAGCTGCGCCCCATCTTCCCCAGGTAATTGGCTCCAAACTGGCTCATTCCCACCCCATGGCCATAGCCACCGCCCCAGAAGGTGACCCGCTGCAAACCGCCATTCCCATCGCGCTCCTCCTCCAGGGCGAAGGCCGCGCTGGGCAGTGTGGGGAAGTTGAGGCTTTGGGTTCCGTTGCTGCGCTCGAGCCCGATATCTGGGCCACCGGTCAGGGCCTTGGTGGGTCGGATGAGGCTGCGGATATTGGACTCGCGCCGTACCAGGTAGCGCCCGCTGCTGGTCTGCACCTCGAGCCCGGTCACAAACCCTCCTAGAGTGCGGCCTTGCACGATCAGCTTCTGCAGGGTGCCTAGCTTGAAATCTGGGGTATTGGGCGACAGGGCTCCTTCGGGGGTCTCGACGAATTCCGGGGAGGCTTTAGCGATGGCGGGCAGGGTTTTGGAGAGGATGGCCTCGAGCTCCCCTCGGCTTAGGCTGACCTTCCAGCGGAACAGGGACGATTCCCCATCGTAGTAGCCCTGGCGGTTCCAGTTTTTGAAGAAGGCCAGTGCGGCGGCCTCGCCCTGGATGGCCCCAGGGACCGGGCTGGCCTGGGCCTGGGCCTTGAGGTAGGGCTGAGGGTTCCGGTCCGGCCAGACCTCCTCGAGCGGAGCGGTGCTGCCGGGGCTGGTAGAGAAGAAGTAAGCCTGAATCGGCTGCCCGCCATAGGTCAGGATCTGCCCCCGGCTGGCCGCAATTGCCGCATCGGTAGCGGGGTGAGTAGGGGTGGCGTTGTAGAGCTGCTCGCTCACCGAGTCGTCCACATCGGCCCCGAACTGCTTCCAGAAGTTGTTCTCCGGGCCAGCCGCCATCCGGCTGTAGGCGTAGGTGCGGGCCGCTACGGCCTGGGCAGCCAGCGCCTGGGGATGGAAGAAGGGCGGCATCTCGCTGGGCACCACGCGCTTTAGATACTCTTCCATCCCCACCTCGTTGACCATCAGAAGCCCGGTGTTGAAGGCCCGGAGCCAGAGCCGGCCGGGGTACTCTGGGTTGGCAGGAGGGGTGCCGCGGGTGGTCGAGGTGATGCGGTAGCGGATGATTCCAGCGGTTTCGGGAAGCACGGCCTGAAGCAGGACCACCGAGCCCAAAGGGTAGACTTGCCCATCCACCGCAGCCACGATGCTCCCGTTTTGCACGGTGAAGCGCAGGGGGCGCTGGGGCAGGGCGGAGAGGGCCAGGCTTAGATGTTGGGCATCAGGGCCGCTTTTGAGGCTCAGGGGCTCGTTTAGGGGGGTTAGCTCGAGGCTGGGAAATACGTGCTGGCTTTCGAAATCTGAGGCCCCTAGCCTATACGATAGGAGCACCCGAAGGGTCTGGTCATTGGATAGGCCTGGGCTGGGGCGGGTCGGGGAGATCAGGACAGCCAGGAGACCCAGCATCGCCGCGGCGGAACCGAGCAGGGCAAGGAGCGACATCCGGGTCATTCTCATTCCGCACGATGAGAATTGGCCAAAAGCCCAGCCGAGCCCAGCTCCCCCACGGTATAGCGGGTGTGGGCTAGCAAGGCCTGCCACAGCCGATCGAGGGGGGCTCCGGCCTCCAGCACCCCGATGGCCTCCCCCCCCGGCAGCCGCAGCACCGCCGCCAGGGCCTCGAGCCCCTCCAGGCCCAGGTATACCCCGCCCTGTGTGGTTCGTTGGCCGTCCAGCAGATGCTCCCCCTCCCCGCCCAAATCCGCCCCCAGGCCTGCGGCCTTGAGGATCCGCCAGCCAGCCCAGACGCTCACCAATCGGGGGTTGCTGTGCTTGGCTACCCCCTTCAACCCCGAGATCAGCAGCGGCCACAGCCGTCCGGCCACCTCCGGCGAGGCCAGGCGGTACGTCAGCTCAGCCAAGAAAGCCGCATAGGGAAAGCGGTTGGGGGCCTCTAGACCCTCGAGGCGGCCCACCAGCTCGGCCTGGGTAAGGGTGGGTAGGTCATTGCCGGGTTTTTGGTAAACCTGGTAGCGCAGGTGGTGAAACAGCGAGAGTCGCCCGCTGCGCCCGGTGGGGCGCAGGGCCTTGCGTGCCACCGCCTGCGCGGCCCCTTCCGGCCCCACAAAGGACAGGATGACATCTCCTGCCGGCAGCGGTTTACGCCCCACCACCAACCCCTCGCTTACCGCATAGCGCTCCACCGAGTCCTATTTTAGCCGAGCCCGCTCGGGCCCACTGAGCCTTCAAGAAGATTTATCCGGTGGCCCTTACTCATGTGGGGTGTGCTATTCTGGCCTTATGAACGAGCGTTCCCTACAGGACATCCTCGAGTGGATTGTGCTGGGCCTGCTGATCGCGGTTGCAGTGCTGGTGGTGCTGTGGGTTGGAGGGTGGCTGTTCACCTTTTTGGGGGCGGTGCTGAAGGGTTTGGCCGGCATCGTCTGGGTCATCCTCAAGTTCTTGGTGCCGATCCTGATCGTGGCGGCGGTGGTGTACTTCATCGTGCGCTTTGTCAGCCGCCCGAAAGCCGCCTGAGCCGCGCTCCTCTCACCCCTCTCCGCAGGGAGAGGGGTGTTATGCTGGGCCTGAACATGAAGCCTGGTCCTTTCAATGCCATCACCGACGTGCCCGGAATCCAGGTAGGACACCACACCGACCCCCTCCACCTCACCGGTACCACGGTGATTTTCCCCGAAGGGGGGGCGGTGGCTGGGGTAGACGTGCGAGGCAGTGCGCCCGGTACGCGGGAAACCGATCTTTTGAACCCGGTCAACCTGATTGAGCGTGTCCAGGCCATCGTGCTTTCCGGGGGCAGCGCCTATGGCCTCGAGGCCGCGACCGGTGTGGTGCGCTGGCTCGAGGAGCGCGCCCTAGGGCACCCGATTGCCGAGCTGAGCACCCCCACGGTGGTGCCCATCGTTCCGGCTGCGGTGCTTTTTGATCTGCTGGTGGGTAGCCCCGAGGTGCGCCCTACGGCGGAATGGGGGTATAAGGCGGCCCAAGCCCTGTCGGGGGGCCCGGTCCCTCAGGGCAATGTGGGGGCCGGGACCGGGGCCCGTAACGGCGGTCTAAAGGGGGGGCTGGGTACGGCCAGCGCGGTGCTGGAGGGGGGGCTGATCGTAGGGGCCCTGGTTGCGGCCAACGCCCACGGGCGCAGCCATGATCCCGTGACGGGGGAGCTGTATGGACGTTTTCTCGAGCTCGAGGGGGAGTTCCAGCTCAGCCGAGCCCCCCAGCCCCTTTCTGTTCCCAGCTATGCCGACCTGTTTGTCCACCCGCCCTTACAGCCTCGCAACACCGTGATCGGGGTTGTGGCCACCAACGCCCGGCTGAGCAAAGCCCAGGCCCAGAAAGTGGCCATGATGGCCCATGATGGGATTGCTCGAGCGGTGATCCCGGCCCATACCATGTTCGATGGGGATGTGATTTTTTCCCTGGCCACCGGACAGGTTCCCCTCGAGACCCCGGCCGAGCTGAGCTTTTTGGGAGCGGTTGCGGCCGATGTTTTTGCTCGAGCCCTGATCCACGGGGTGTTGAAGGCCACCTCGGCTGGAGGGCTGATGTCCTATCGCGACCGGTACGGATGAACCCGGCATAGGGGGCTCCTTGGCCCCTGCTGACGCTAAAAACGGCTAATTCCACCCTACAAGGAGATGAGGATGACCCCAAACCTACGGGCTCGCCAAGCCGCTGATGCGGTAGATACCGAAGAACTCGTGCGCCTAACCCAGAAGCTGGTGCAGATTGAGAGCTATTATCCTGGCCCCGGTGAGGCGGGGATGGTGGCTTTTCTCGAGACCTACCTGCGCGAGCGAGGGTTTCACACCGTGGTACAGGAGGTGGCTCCCGGTCGCCCCAACCTGATTGCCGACCTGGGAACAGGGCCTGGGGGCTTAATTTTGGAGGGCCATACCGATGTGGTGCATCACGGCAGCCTCGACCAATGGACGATTCCGCCCTATGAAGCCCGAATTGTCGAGGGCAGGCTCTATGGGCGCGGAAGCTGTGACATGAAAGGGGGATTGGCGGCGGCCATCGCTGCGGCGCAGGCGGTTCAGAAGGTGCTGGGAGAGCCCTCCAAGACCCTGCGCTTGTGCATTTGTTGTGATGAAGAGGGCCTGATGAGTGGGGTCAAGGCCTTTATCCGGGCGGGCTATGCCCAGGGATTCGCCGGGGCCATCATCTGCGAACCGGAGGAGAACCAGGTATGCCTGTGGCAAAAAGGCGCCATGCGCATCTGGGTGCGGTTTCAGGGACGGATGGCCCATGGGGCGATGCCCTATGCGGGGGCCAATCCGGTCCCCTCGGCCTCGAGGTTTGTTGCGGGGCTGACCGAGCTCCAATCGCAGCTCCAGGCCCAGAGCCAGCATGAGTATCTGGGGTTGCCCTGGATCACCCCTACGGTGTTCCAAGCCAGCGCGGGAGAGGGGCAGTTCAATCTGATCCCCGACAAGGTACAGGTGGGGCTTGATGTGCGCACCAATCCCGGCCAGGACCACCGCGCGCTCGAGGCGCAACTGCGGGCCCTGCTGACCGCCAGCCTCGAAAACGGTGTGAGGGGGGAACTCGAGGTGTTTGAAGACCGCCCCGCCACCGAGACCGCCCGGGAAACTACGGTCGTCCGCGCGGTGGAGCAGGCCCTTTCGATGCTGGAGATGCCGCTGGAGTATGGCGGGGTTCCTGGGGCCACCGATGGCACCTTTTTGTGGGCCTGGGCCGGGCTCCCGGTGGTGACCATTGGGCCTGGGGAGCGAACGGTGCCCCACCAGGCCGATGAGTTCGTCGGCTTAGAGGAGCTCGTGGCCTCGGCCCGCCTGTATGCCGCCGCCGCGGTGTTGATGCTCGAGGCCGAAGGCTAGAGGCCGCAATGGGGCGGTTGGGCACATTGCCCCTGATCCCTGTCTAAGGTAGATTATGTCTACCACGGAGGAACCGATGAAAAAACTGCTGATTGGGCTTTTGCTGCTCTCCCTTTCCCTGGGATTCGCCCAGACCCGGGGGGGAACCCTGACGGTGGCGCTCCAGACCGAGCCCACGGCCTGGGACCCCACCCAAACCCCTGGGGCAGATATTGCCCGGGTGGTCTACGACAACGTGCTGCAGGGACTGGTCAAGCGCAACAACAAAGGGCAGATCGTGCCCTCGTTGGCCGAGCGCTGGGTGGTCTCGCCCAGCGGCCTTACCTACACCTTCACCCTGCGTAAAGGGGTCAAGTTCCACGACGGCTCGTCCTTTGACGCTTCCGATGTGGTGGCCAAGTTCAACCGGGCCAAAAACCCCGATCAGAAAGTCTCGGGCCACGCCCGCCCGGACTTTTACCGAGATATCGAGAGCATCACGGCTAAAGACCCTTCCACCGTGGTGTTCCAACTGCGACAGCCCAACAACGATTTCCTCTTCATCCTGAGCCTGCCCGAGTCGCTGATCACCCCCAAAGGGGCCAAGCTAGAGGACATGCGGGTCAAGCCCATCGGCACGGGGCCCTTTAAGTTTGCGGCCTGGGAGCGCGGGGTAGCGGTGCGGCTCGAGCGCAACCCGGACTACTACATTCAGGGCCTGCCCTACCTCGACCGGGTCAACTTCCGCTTCCTGGGCGATGGGGATGCCCAGCTCGCGGCCTTGCGGGCGGGGGATATTGACGTCATCGCCTACAGCTTGCTGCCGGAGAACGCAGTGGTGCTGCAAAAAGACCCCAACTTCAAGGTGTTCAGCGGCCCCTCTACCGCGGAGGCGGTGGCCAGCATGAACAACTCGAGGGCCCCCTTCAACGACATCCGGGTGCGCAAGGCCATAGAGTTCGCGGTGAACAAAGACGAGCTGATTCAAGGGGCCATGCTTGGCTATGGCACCAAGATCGGTTCCATGCGCTCTCCGGGGGAAGCCTGCTACGTGGATCTCAGCAATTACTACAAATACGATCCCGACCAGGCCAAGGCCCTGCTGGCTCAGGCCGGGTATACCGCCCAGAATCCTCTCAAGTTCACCTTCAACATCGCCGCCGAATTTCCCTATGAGCGGCGGATTGGGGAGGCCTTGGTGGCCCAGCTCAACAAGCTAGGGGTCATCCAGGCCAACATTCAGGTCATTGACTTCGCCACCTGGATTCAAAAGGTGTTCTTGGGCGCCGATTACCAGATGACCATCATCGGGCATGTAGAGGCCAACGACACCGCCACCTACGCCAATCCCAAGTACTACTGGCGCTATAACAGCAAGAAAACCCAAGACCTCTATACCCAGTATCTCCGCGCCCCCAATCAGGCCAAAGCCTGCGAGGCCTTGGAAGCCATGCAGCGCCAGATCACCGAGGATGCGGTCAGCGTGTGGACCATGACCCTGCCCACCTTGGGGGCGTATCGTGCGGATGTACAGAACTGGCCCGCCAGCGCCCTGACCTCGGGCATCCTGGTGGCCGAGGTGTGGAAAAAGCCCTAACCCAAACCCTGAGGCCCTAGGCCGCCGCAGCCCCTCGGCGGCCTAGGGCATTCAAAATCTGCCCATGCTCGCCTACGCCCTTCGTCGCCTCTTCCTTGCGCTGGTCACCCTATGGCTCGCCACCTTGTTGGTGTTTGGAGCCCTGCTTCTCATTCCGGGCAATCCGGCCACCACCATTCTGGGGATCAACGCCACCCCAGAAGCCGTAGCCGCCCTCGAGGCCCGTTTGGGTCTGGATAAGCCGCCCCTCGAGCGCTACCTACACTGGTTGGGGGGCGCGGTGCGGGGAGACCTGGGGCAGAGCATCCGCTACAACCTGCCGGTTTCCAAGCTGATCGGCAGCCGCTTGCTCATCACCTTGCCCATCGTGGCCTTTTCGCTGCTGTTGGCCACGTTGGTGAGCGTGCCGCTGGGCATTTTGGCGGCGCGCCGGTCTGGAACCTGGGTGGATGTGGGCATCTCCGTGGGAGCCCTGCTGGGCATCGTGCTGCCCTCATTTTGGGTAGGGCTGATGCTGATTTATGTGTTTATCGTTTGGCTTAAGCTCCCCCTGCCCTCGAGCTTTCCCATCGGGGGCTGGCGGGTTCCGGCCCAAGCCTTGGCCGCGATGGTGCTCCCGGTGCTCACCATCACCCTGGCCCGGGCCTCGCTGCTGGTGCGCATGGTGCGGGGGAGCATCCTGGAGGTTTTGCATCAAGACTACGTGCGCACCGCTAGGGCTAAAGGGCTTTCGGAGCGGGTGGTGCTTTACAAGCATGCCCTGCGCAATGCGGCGCTGCCGGTGGTCACGGTGCTGGGGCTCGAGTTTGCCCAGCTTCTCATCGCGGCGGTCATCGTTGAGACGGTCTTCGGGATCCCTGGCCTGGGGGCGTTGTCCCTAACGGCGATCAGTGCCCGGGATTTCCCGTTGGTGCAGGGGGTGGTGCTCACCCTGGCGGCTTTCATCGTGGGGCTTAACCTGCTGGTGGATTTGCTCTATGGCTTGTTGGACCCGAGGGTGAGCTACCAATGACCGCAAACGGCGCAGGACAAAGACCAAGTCCTACCAGGGCCTCCTGGTGGCGCAGGCTGACCCCTTCGCTGCGGGTGGGGGGGGTAATTGTGCTGGGGATCTTGCTGATGGTGGTGGCAAGTTGGCTCAACCCTAAAGACCCCAACGCCACCTCACCCGACCGCTTGGTGGCCTTCTCGGTGGTTCATCCTTTGGGCACCGACATCCTGGGGCGCGATACCCTGGCCCGGGTGCTGGCTGGGGCCCAGAATGCCCTCTACGTGGGGCTGGTCGCGGTGGGGATTGGGTTGCTGATCGGGTTGGCCTTAGGGGTACTGGCGGGGTTTTTCGGGGGATGGCTGGATCAGCTCCTGAGCGTGCTGCTCGAGACCCTCTACGCCCTGCCGGCCCTGCTCATCGCCCTCTTGCTGGGGGCCATCTTTACCCCAGGAGCGACCACCTCGATGATGGCCATCGGGTTGGCGGCAGTTCCGGCTTTTGCCCGGGTGGCGCGGGCCGGGGTGCTCTCGGTAAAGGCTCAGCCTTATCTCGAGGCGGCCCGGGCCCTGGGCATGGGCAATTTTCGAATTCTGCTGCGCCATGTGTTGCCCAACATCCTGGGGCCACTGGTGGTGCAGGCCAGCCTGGCCTTTGCGGCCTCAATTCTGGCCGAGGCCGCGCTCAGCTACTTGGGGTTGGGCACGCAGCCCCCCACTGCCAGTTGGGGCCGGATGCTGCGCGAGGCTCAAAGCTATCAAGAGCTCTCGCCGTGGCCGGTGGTTTGGCCGGGGGTTGCGATCGGTCTGGCGGTGCTGGGCTTTAATCTCCTGGGGGATGGCTTGCGGGACTGGTTGGACCCCAGGGGGAAACGGTAAGTGGAGGAGAGGGGTATGGGATATCAAGACATCTTTCGTTTGGACGGTCAGGTGGCGCTGGTGGTGGGTGGGGGTTCGGGGATTGGGCAGGCTTCTGCCGAGGCTCTGGCCGCACAAGGGGCCACGGTGGTCGTGGCCGATCTGAAGGCCGAGGCTGCGGCCCAGACCGCGGGCCGAATTGAGTCAGGCGGCGGTACCGCCGAGGCCCATGTGATTAACCTGACCGAGACCAAAGCGGTCAAAGCCCTGATCGCGGATGTCGTGCAGCGCTATGGGCGGCTGGATGTGGCGGTCACTACCCCCAGCATCAACGTGCGCAAGCCCGTTTTGAACTATACGGAGGAAGAGTTTGATCGGGTGGTCAGCGTTAACCTCAAGGGCACCTTCAACCTGCTCACCGAGGCCGGGCGGGTGATGGCCGAACAGGGCTCGGGCTCCTTGATCGCCTTTTCCTCGATCCGCTCGTTGGTGGTGGAGCCTGGGCAGGCCGTATACGCCATGACTAAGGCGGGAACGGTGCAGCTGATCCGAGGCTTGGCGGTCGAGCTGGGCCCCAAAGGGGTCCGGGCCAATGCGATCGGTCCTGGGGTGATTGACACCCCGCTCACCGCGCCCATCAAGAACCAACCCGATTGGTACAAGGCTTACGCTGAACGCAGCATCTTGCGGCGCTGGGGCAAGCCCGAAGAGGTCGGAGGGGTGGTGGCGTTTTTGGCCTCGAGAGCTGCCAGCTACATCACCGGCACCATTGTCTTTGTGGATGGTGGCTGGACTGCGATTGACGGGCGGTTTACCCCCCCGCTGTAGCCTCACCCATAAACGCGCCTGGCGGTTCCCTATCGCGCTCTTCACCGACGTGGCCGCCCCTACCGGCGGCCACGGTTCTGTCCAGGACATGGCTTTATAGGTGAAGAGCACTCTAACGGGCCGGCAGCAAGAGCTTCCCGGCGATGGCGTCCTTGCGGGCACCGGTGACCTGGTGCAGCACATTGGGCAGCTCCAGGTATCGCAGATACCCCAGCACCGCGAAGGCCAAGGCCTCGCGCACCTTGCTGTCGTAGCCCCGCTCCTCAAAGGTGTAGACCGGAACCGGCAGCGCGGCGCGAAGCTGGTCCATCAGCGTGGTGTTATAGGCCCCGCCCCCGGCCACCCAGACCTCGTCCAGCCCCAGCGGAAGCACGAAGTGCTCGTAGGCTTGGCGGATGCTCTGGGCGGTGAACTCGGTCAGCGTGGCCAGGAGATGCTGCGGCGGGAGGGCGGCGTCTTCGTCGAAGGCCTCTAGGTTCCACACCTCACGCCCGGTAGATTTGGGTGGTTTGCGCGTGAAGTAGGGGTGTGTGAGCCAGCGTTCCACCCGCGCGGTGTCGCTCCGACCCGAGGCCGCGATTCTGCCCCCCGCATCGTGGGTCAGGCCCAGCCGGGCCGCGGCTTCGTCCAAAAGAGCGTTGCCCGGCCCGGTATCAAACGCCAGCACCTCCGCCGGCTCGAGGCTGCCGGGCAGGTAGGTCAGGTTTGAAATCCCACCGAGGTTGTGGATAGCCCGGTTGAGGCCTGGTTCCCCGTAGAGCAGCAGGTCGGGATAGGGGACTAAAGGGGCCGCCTCGCCGCCAAGGGCGAGGTCGGAGGGGCGGAAATCGCAGACCACGGGGGCGTCCAGGGTTTCGGCCAGATAGGCCGCCTCACCGATCTGAAGGGTGGTCAGAGGGGGTTCATGCCAAAGGGTCTGCCCGTGGCTGGCCACCAGCTCGGCCTGGCCCTTGAACTCCCGGGCCGCCTCCGCGTAGAAACGCCCAAGCTCATGGTGCAGCAGGGCAATTTCTCGAGCCCCGGCCTGGTTTTTAAGGGCCGCGATCAGCCGCGTGCGCAGCTCCAGGGGAAAGCGGGTTTCCCGGTGAGCCAAAACCTGCCACTGGAGCTGGGGAGGGCGGCCTTCCAGCTCGGCCAAGACCAGGTCCACCCCGTCCACCGAAGTTCCCGACATCAAGCCTAGAACCCTCATTGCCCCCAACTCTACCGTATGGGCTAGACTGGCCTCTAGCTATGCTGCAACGTGCGGCTCAACGGGTACAGGAGGCGGTGGATCGTGGGCAAATCCCCGGTGCGGCCCTGGGGGTGATCGGCCTGGAGGGGGTTGCGGAGGTGTATTGTGCGGGGGTTAAGCACCTGGACAACCCCGACCCCATTACCCCCGAGACCCTCTTCGACCTGGCCAGCCTGACCAAGGTGCTGTTCACCGTGCCCCAGGTGCTGAAGCTGGTGGAGGAGGGTCTGGCCGACCTCGACGATCCCCTCTCGAGGTTCCTACCGGAGATGGCCTGGATGCAGGGTTCGGAGCTGCCCCAACGCACCTTGCACCAGCTTCTGGCCCATGTTGGCGGCCTCCCCGCCTGGGAGCCGATCTACACCTGGGGGGGCGAGCCCAACACCCTCAAGCATCGGGTACTGCAGCACCGTTGGAGCCTAAAGCCCCCAGGGGAACCCCTGTACTCGGATATCGGTTACATTCTCCTGGGGTTGGTGCTGGAGCGGGTTCGGGGAAAGCCGCTCCCTGAGTTTGATCTGCCCCCTGGCCTGGTGTTCAATCCCAAGAACCCCCTGGAGTGTGCGGCTACCGAGCGAGATCCCTGGCGTGGGCGGGTTTTGCAGGGAGAGGTCCACGATGAAAACTGCTTTGCCCTCGGTGGGGCGACCGGGCATGCGGGGCTGTTTGGCTCGCTGCAGGCCATTCTGGCCTATGCGCAAAGCCTGATGGGGGGTCGGGTTCTCTCCCCAGCTGGCCTCGAGGCCCTGCGCCGTCCCCAGCACCCCGAGCGGGCCTTGGGTTGGCAGATTCCCACCCCAGGGTTCAGCGGGGGGAGCCTGTGCAGCCCTCAGACCCTTGGGCACACCGGTTTTACCGGGACTGGGGTGTGGTTGGACTTCGGACGCCGGTATGCCTGGGTGCTGCTGACCAATCGGGTTCACCCCAGCCGCCAGCGCGAGACGGGGATCATTGAGCTGCGAAAAGCTGTGGGAAACGCCATCGCGGCAGAGTGGCGTTGACCGGCCCAGGGGGGTTCAGGGCTTCAGGCTGGCCTCTGCCGCATAGAGGGTGGTGGTTTTGGGCCCGGCCACCAGGTGAAGCTCGAGCCCGGTGATCTCGGGCAGTTCCTCAACCAACCTCGAGACCCGCAGCAGCAAGTCCTGGAAGGAATTCGTCTCAACCTTCCCCCGGAGCGGGGCCAGCAGCTCGAGGGCGGCCTGGTCGGTCAGGGGGGTGATGTGCATCCCCAGGATTTGGTCGCCTAAGGGGAGCCGGGTCAGGGCCAGTGAGAGCACCGGGCCAAAGAGGGGATCGTGGCGTACCCGGATCATCAGCGGGATACCCCGCTTGGGTTCTGGAGCCAGCTCGAGGCCGAAGTACCGCAGCAATTCGGCGGTTTGGTGCGGTTGCAGGGGGCCATGCCAGCGCCCCACTGCAGCCCGGGCTGCTTCCTCCTGCACCTCGTGCTGGGGGATTTCCCCCTCCGGTGCAGAGAGCCACCTCGAGTAGGCCAGAGCAGCGGCCAGGGCCCGCCCCGCGGATTCAGGAAAGCGGTAGGAAGGAATCTGTTCGGCCCCGATGCTGACTCGAGGTCGGTTGGGGCTCATGAAGCAAGCCAGTACGGGAGCGCCTTCCCCAGCCTGCCGCAGCTCACCAAACCCCAGGCGCAGGGTCTCGCCGATCTCTTCGGGGCTGGCATACCCCAGGGGCACAAAAAGCACGATAAAGGCCTGGTATCCCTGCCCCACCAGCTCCCGCAAGGCCGTCAGGTAGTCATGGGCGGTGGCTCTCGAGCGCAGATCACGCACATGGGCCTCCAGGCCCTCCTCGCGCATGGCCTCGGCGGCCAGCATGGCCGGACCATAGGCGTTGGTGATGAGGGCGACTTTGGGGCCTTTGGGCAGGGGTTGATGGGCCAAAAGCGCGGCGATATCAAAGAGCTCCTCGAGGCTCTGGGCCCGGATTACCCCGGTCTGTTTGAACAGGGTCTCCACCAGGGGATCCTGCCCAGGGCGTACCACCAAAATGGGCTTCTTGCGTCCCACCCGCCGGGCCAGCCGGGCAAAGCGGCGGGGGTTACCGAAGGACTCGAGGTACAGCAGGATCAGCCCAGTGTTGGGGTCTTCCTCCCAGTACTGCAGGAGGTCATTGGATGAGATATCGGTCTTGGCGCCCAAGCTGACGAAGCTGGACAGCCCCAGTCCGCTCTCGCGGGCATACTCCACCGTGGCCAGCCCCACCGCTCCGCTCTGGCTGCTCAGGGCGATGCGGCCCTTGGGGGGTAGGGTGGGGCTGAGCCCGGCGCACAGCTGCACCTCCGGGTGATTGACGATCAACCCCAGCGAGCCGGGGCCCAGCAGCCGCATGCCGTAACCATGGCAGAGGGCGGTCAGGGCCCGGATCTGTTCCGGTTCCATATCGGTGGTGAGCACCATCACCGCCCGCACTCCGTGCCGCCCACAGCTCCCGGCAGCCTCGAGCACCTTCTCTCTGGGGGTGGTCAGGATGGCCAGGTCCACCGGCCCCGGTACCTTCTCGATTCCGGTATAGGCCAGCATCGAACCCACCACCGGAACCTCGCCGGGGGTCTCGGCGGCGGCTGGATTGACCGGATACACCGGGCCCTGGAAGCGGTTGAGCACCAGGTTTTCCAAGACCCTGTAGCCCACGCTTTGGGGGTCGCGGCTGGCCCCTACCACCGCTACCCCCCGGGGGCGAAACAGCGGCTCCAAACTGGCCACCGTGGCTACCCGTTCGCGCAGCTCAAAGCGGGCCAGGCTGTCGGGGGTGGGTTCAATATCGAAGCTCACCTCGACCTCGCCCGATTCGCGGCGGGAATGGAGGGTATAGCCACTGGCCCGGAAAACCTCGAGCATCGCGCGGTTTTCAGCCAGGGTGAAGGCGTGGAATCGGCGGATGCCCCGCCGCACCCCGATCAGGGCTAGCCGCTCCAGCAGCAAGGAGCCCAGCCCCTTGCCCTGAAAGCTGTCCTCAACCAGAAAAGCTACCTCCGCCGAAGTCGAGCCGGGTCCCTCCTGCACGTATTCTCCGCTGGCAATGATCCGCTCGGGATCCCCAGTCAGCACCAGCAGGGCCACCTTGTCCTCCCCCGGGGTGCGGCGGAGGAGCAGATCGGCGGCGGTTTCGGGGTGGATCTCGGAGAAGAAGCGGAAAGCCCGGGCTTGGGGCGAAAGCCGAGCCAGGAACTCCACCAGCTTGGGCCGGTCGGCCTCGGTAGCCGGGCGCAGCGTGGCTGTGCGTCCATCCTTGAGCAAGATGGGGCCGGACTCGAGGGCATACTGCGGGGTGGGCGGGGGGATGTAGCGGGCCATGGGATCACCTATGCCCCAGCTTAGGGCCAAACCGGATGGGGGATGTCCCTACCCTGGGCTTTTGCAGCTTGGAACAGAGAACGGTAACATCGGGGTATGCCAGAGCAAACCAAGGGAACCGGACACATTGACCCTGGGATCGTTGAGGATCTGGGGGGGCTCACGGTGATCCGTGGGGGCGGTGATTCGCGCGGCTGGAACGGCATTCTCTACAAGCAGGGGATGTCGGCGAAAAACGTGGGGGCCCAAGCCCTCTCGATTAACGTGGCCACGGTGCCCCCAGGAGCTGTGGCCTACGCCCACATTCACGAGGGGTTCGAGGTGATGCTCTTCATCCTTCAGGGCACGGTCAAGCACACCTTTGGGGAAGGGCTCCAGCGGGAGGTGATCAATCACGCCGGAGACTTCATCTACATCAAGCCCGGGGTGCCCCATGAGGTGTTTAACATCGGCGAGGAGGAGCTGATCGTATTCGTCGCGAGAAGCGCCGCCGATGAATGGGACAAGATCGTAGACTATCCCTCTCAATACCGCCCGCCCAAAGGGGCTTGAGCCCGGCAAGATGCCCCAGGAACCGAAAGGTTAGTTGAGGGTGCGATTGCCCCCCATCAGGCTGCGGGCGCGCTCCAGATAGCGGTTTAGGGTTTGGAACCACTCGTCGTTGGGGGGCAGGTAAGGCAGCACGGCCTCGGCCCGGGCCACGATCTCCTCTGGGCGGCGGAACCCGAGCTGGGCCAAGGTGTCTATGGCCATCTGCTGAGCGGTGACCCAGTCGCGGCTCCCTTCCGGAGCTTTTTCAGCGGCCAGGGTGTAGTGTTCCAGGGCCTCCTCGAGGTGCAAGAGGTCATAGGCTAGGTTGCCCAGGATCAGGTGCCCGGCGCTCAAGGCGTTCTGGGAGATGGCCTCCTGGGCCGCCCGCCGGGCCTCGTCGTACCGCCCCAACTGGTACAGCACCTCGGCCAGATCCCCCCAAGCTTCCCCCAGGTAGCCGTACTCGGGGTCCCGGACCACCTCGCGTAGCACCGCCTCCGCCTCGGCCAGCTCCCCCGATTCCAGGTGGGCTACCGAAAGCTCATGCAGGGCGTAGCTCTTATCCGAATCCTCTCCTCGGCGCACGGCCTCTCGAAAGGCGGCAATGGCTTCTCTGGGGTGCCCCAGCTGCATCAGGGCCTGGCCCTGGACCAAGGGGGTGCCATGAGCCGGCTCGGCCCCCTCGCGCTCGGCTTTGAGCGAGTTTTGGATGGCCTCCAGGGCCAGGCTGGGGTTGCCCAGCAGCAGCTGGGCCCGGGCGATCAGGTAGTAACGGGTGGCGGCGTCCTCGGGGTCTTCGAGCTCAGGCAGGGTTTCTTGGGCCAGCTCGAGGGCCTCCAAGGCCTCCGCGCCATACCCCCCTTCAACAAACATGGCGGCTGCATCCACCAGGTTCCAGTAGCGCTCGAGGCCCAGGGCTCCCTCGGCTGCTGCCCGGTAAGCCTGCGCCGCTTCCTGGGTTTTCCCCAGGCGTTCGTAGGCTTTTCCCCTGAGGGTCTGGGCCCGCCAGGCCAGAAAGGCCGGCAGCTCGAGGGGCTGATTGAGAATGCCCAGAGCCTCCTCGGGCAGCCCCAGATACATGAGGGCTTGGGCCTGGTGATAGAGGGACTGGGGGTCCGTGGTGGAGGGAAGGATGGCCCGCACCTCCTCCTCGGGGGCCCCCTCCAAAGCCCGTAGCTCCCCCAGGATCGAGCGATAGCGGGGGCGTGTGTCTAAGCCGGGTAGGCTGGCCAGCCCTTCCTCGAGGGCTCGGTGGGCCCCTTCCACCCCCCCCTCACCGTACAGCGAGTAGGCCTCAGCCAGGAGCAGTGCGGCTTCCCCCGCCGCCTCGCCCTGGCCCACCGCGAGGGTGCGCACCAGGAGTTCGAAGGCGGTGTCGTAGTCGCCGGAGTGGAGGGCCTCGAGCACGGGCTGCATTGGCACCATCATAAGCGCTTAGTAGATTAGAGCGTTTTCACCCAGGCCGCTGAGGGCAGAGGCCAGCGGGGATGTAGGGGCTTCAATACGAGCGCTGCAGGGTCTGAAGGCCCTGGGCCTCGAGCCAGCCCACCAGCCACTCCACCGCCGCCTTGACCCCCAGCGTACTCAAGGGGGCTCCGAAGCGGCTGAGGCCCACATAGAACCCATGGCTGCTGGGCCGGGCTTCCAGGAGCAGGTCTTGCACGAGGTCTTCTTCGGAGACATGGGTGAGGAAGTAGTAGCCGCCCTCTAGCGTCCGGGCCACCTCGGTCAGCACCGCCGTACCGCCTTCAAAGCGGACCACGGCTTTTTCGAAGACTGCGATCTGGGGCAGGGTTCCTTGCATCAGGGCATGGGGCATGGGGTACCTCTCCAGCGGGGGCCAGGGGGTGGGGTCCTGGCCTATTTTGCTAAACACGGCGTGATAAAAGCTGCGGCCTTGGGTTTTCCACTTCAGGGCGTATTTGGTCCGCAGGTGGGATTCAGGGGGAGGGGGGGTCTCTACCGCAAACAGCCCGCTGGCCTGGGCCTCATTCTGGGCGAACTGCCAGTACTCGAGGTGGTCGGTGGTGAGCCACAAGGCCCCGCTGTCCTGCAAGCGGGTGGACAAGCGGCGGAAAAAGGCACGCTGCAATAGCCGGTGCTCCTCGTGTTTGGCCTTGGGCCAGGGGTCGGGGAAATTGACGTAGACCCGATACAATCGGCCTGGGGCCACCAAATTCCGAAGGGCGAAGGTGGCCTCGCCGTGGTAAACCCGCACGTTGCGAAGGCCCTCGCGGCGGAAGCGCCGGAGGGCCCGGCTCACCGAGCCCGCCGACCGCTCGACCCCTAGGATGTTCCATTCGGGGTGCTGCTGTGCGATCTGGCTGGTGAAACGCCCATCGCCAAAACCGACCTCGAGGACCAGCGGGCCCTCCTGGGGGTAGAGGGCTGGGGGGGGCGGAAACTCGGTGCTTCCAGGGTGCAGCAACATGCCTCAAGAGCATACACGGCTGAGCCCAACCCCCGGCAACCCAGCCCGGCTTGCTCCATTCCAGAGCGAATTTCTCTTGGGCCTGGGGGTGTGGGCTAGGAGTCCTGGGCCGCTTTTGGTACCCTTACCTCAGCCCGCTTTCAGGTATAACGGTACTGTAACGTGGGAAGGATAGCCTAAGGGGATGAGCATGGTAGATGTGGGCCTCGAGCAAGCCTTTGCCAAGATTCGGGCCTTCTTAGAAGGCGATTTCGAGCATCCGGGCCTGACCCTGTACGATCTGCAAAACTTGGTGGGGTACTCCTCCCGCCTCAAATACGATGGGCCGCTTTCATACACCATGCCCCCCGACCCCGCGCTCGAGGGCGTGGGGGCGGTGCGGTTGTACTACTACCCCAAAGATCCTGAGGTCACGCTGATCGTCGAGATTGAGGACAAAAACCGCAAACGCCACCTGCGGCACTTCAAGTGGAACGGCATCTCCTGGACCGCTCCGCGCGGCCTCAAAGCAGACCTTACGGCCACCCGGGAGGCCCTGCCCTCGATTGAGGAGGTAGGAGGGGATTTCTTCTTGGGGTATGCGCCGGAAGAAGCCCGGGAACTGGCGGGGAGCATCCGCCGGGGTGAGGCCGCTGGGGCTAAGTACATGCTGTGCACCCGGGACAACACCCGCATTTTTTACGCCCCCACCTCAACCCCGCCCACCATCCCTTGCCCCCGCTGTGGCAACACCAACCTGATCTTCAAAACCCTCACCCTGTCTTCGCCGGAGGACCGCATTGAGGCCATTTTGCGTGAGCAGCGGGCCCTACGGACGTCCATCGAGGATTTGCTGCTGTACCTCAAGCGCAAGCTGGGGCCCTAAACCCCTCTGGAGCCACGGGGCTCGAGGGTCCAGTTGAAAAAGCCTTTTTCCCTGTTGTGATCAAGGTTTTGGCTCTAGTGAATATTCATTTGATAAAAGTTTTTTACGCTTTGTAAAAAACCCATCTGCACACCTTTGTCATGAGGGTTGGCTGGTTTAATAGGGGTGGATAGCAGGGCTAGATTGGGGTGGGGGTGTTCAGCCTGCGCACGACCAAGGAATCCACCCCAAAGCTGCGAGATTGAGAGGATGGGAGCGACCATGATCAAAGACCTAGAGCTCATAGAGGCGCGGGCCAACCTTTCGGCAGAGGAGCAGGTTCGCTTGGAGGACTTAGAGAACAAAGAGTGGCTGGAATCGCTCGAGTACGTCCTGCGCAGCGCAGGGCGGGACCGGGTGGTGGCCTTGCTGGAGAGCTTAGAGCGCTACGCCTACCAGCACGGGGTACAGCTCCCCTATAAGCTGCATACCCCCTACATCAACACCATCCCCGCCGACCATCAGCCCGAGTATCCAGGCGATCTCGAGCTCGAGCAGCGCATCGCCAACATCCTCCGCTGGAACACCATCGCCATCGTGCAGCAAGCCAACAAGAAGGTGGAGGGCATCGGTGGGCATATCTCCACCTACGCCTCGATTGCGGAGCTGATGGAGATGGGGTTCAACCACTTCTTCCGGGGGCTGGGGGCCGGGATGGACCGCGACCTGGTGTTCTACCAGGGGCACATGTCGCCGGGGGTATATGCCCGCAGCTTCCTGGAGGGCCGCTTCAGCGCCGATGACCTGGCCAAGTTCCGCCGCGATCTCACCCCGGGCCCTGGGCGGGTGGTAACCAGCTACCCCCACCCCTGGCTGATGCCCGATTACTGGGAGTTCCCGACCGTCTCGATGGGGCTTGGCCCGCTGCAGGCGATTTATCAGGCCCGCTTCATGCGGTACCTGGAAGACCGGGGGCTCAAACCCAAGAGCAGCGCGAAGGTCTGGGCCTTTTTGGGGGACGGTGAGCAGGACGAGGTCGAGACCCTGGGGGGGTTGAGGGTTGCGGCCACCGAGGAATTAGACAACCTGGTCTTTGTGATCAATGCCAACCTTCAGCGCCTGGATGGGCCGGTGCGCGGCAACTCCAAGGTGATTCAGGAGCTCGAGCGCATCTACCGGGGCAATGGCTGGAACGTGATCAAAGTGGTGTGGGGGAGTGCTTGGGATGAGCTGCTGGCCAAGGACACCGAAGGGGTGCTGATTGAGCGCTTTGAGTCCTTGGTAGACGGCGAGTCTCAGCGTTACGCCGCTTATGGAGCCAAGGAACTGCGCGAGCATTTCTTCAACACCCCTGCGTTGCAGAAGCTCATCGAGGGCTACAGCGACGAGCAGCTCGAGATCCTTACCCTTTCCCGCGGGGGCCACGACAAGCAGAAGGTGTATGCGGCCTATAAGATGGCCCTCGAGCACCGGGGCAGCCCCACCGCCATCATCGCCCGCACCGTTAAAGGGTATGGGCTAGGGCCTACGGCCCAGGCCAAGAACGTAGCCCATCAGGTCAAGAAGCTGAACCTCGAGGACCTGCGGGAGGCCCGGGACTTCCTGGGTATCCCTGTCTCGGACGAGGACCTCGAGAAGACCCCCTTCTACCACCCCGGCCCTGACTCGCCGGAGGTGAAGTACATGCTCGAGCGCCGCCAGGCCTTAGGGGGGCTAATTCCCGAGCGCAAGCCCCAGTATCCTCGCTTGAACACCCCGGATGCGACCTTCTTCGAGGAGTTTTACGCGGGCTCGGGGGAACGGGAAATCTCCACCACCATGGCCTTTGTGCGGATGTTGACCAAGCTGGTGCGCCACCCTGAGGTGGGCCAGTACATCGTTCCCATCGTCCCTGACGAGGCCCGAACCTTCGGTATGGAAGGCGTGATCTCTACGGTGGGGATCTACAGCCCCAAAGGCCAGCTCTACCAGCCGGTAGATGCTGGAACGGTCACCGTCTACCGCGAGTCCCGTACCGGCCAGCTTTTGCAGGAGGGTATCAACGAGGCTGGAGCTACCGCTAGCTTTATCGCGGCGGGCACCGCCTATGCCCACTGGGGGATCCCCACCATTCCCTTCTATATCTACTACTCCATGTTTGGGCTCCAGCGGGTTGGAGACCTGATCTGGGCCGCAGGAGACCAGCGCACCAAGGGCTTTTTGCTGGGCGGCACCGCGGGGCGCACCACCCTCAACGGGGAGGGGTTGCAGCACGAAGACGGACACTCCCACGTCCTGGCTCTGTCGGTTCCCAATCTGCGGGCCTATGACCCGGCCTTTGCCTACGAGCTGGCGGTGATCCTGGAAGACGGGATGCGGCGCATGTACAAGGAGGGGGAGGATGTGTTTTACTACCTCACCCTGATGAACGAAAACTACCTCCAGCCGGCCATGCCCGAGCCCCGTGAGCAGGTTCGGGAGGGCATTTTGAAGGGGATCTACCGCTTCTCGAGGTCAGGGCTCAAGCGGCCCAAGGCCAGGGTGCAGCTTCTGGGCTCTGGGACCATCTTGAACGAGGTGCTCGAGGCCGCCAAGCTGCTGGAGACCTATGGGGTCGCGGCCGATGTGTGGAGCGTGACCAGCTATAAGTCGCTTTACTACGACGCGCTCGAGACCGCCCGCTGGAACCGCCTACACCCCACCAAACCCCCCAAGAAGCCCTTCATCGCCCAGGCTTTGGAGGGGGTCGAGGGTCCTATCGTGGCGGCTTCAGACTACATGAAAGCCCTGCCGGATCTGCTTTCGGGTTACTTGAATCAGCCCATTCACACCTTGGGTACCGATGGCTTTGGACGCAGCGATACCCGCAAAGCCCTGCGGGACTTCTTTGAGGTGGATCGCAATTTCGTCACCGCCACCGCGCTTTCGGCGCTTGCCCAGAACGGTAAGATAGAGCCTAAAGCTGCGGCAGAGGCCCTCAAGAAACTGGGCATTGACCCCGAACGGGAGCCCGCCCACAAGCGCTGAGACTCGAGACCTGTGACCTACGATAGGAGTATTATGGCGACTGAACTTAAACTTCCCGACCTGGGCGACAATGTGGCCTCAGCGGTGGTGGTGGGTGTGTTGGTGAAGGAGGGGGATACCCTCGAGGCCGGACAGCCCTTTCTGGAGCTAGAGACCGATAAGGCCGTGATGGAAGTTCCCGCCCCGGAAGGGGGGACGGTTGAGAAGGTCCTAATCAAACCCGGTGACGAGGTGAAGAGTGGGCAGGTTGTGCTCTCGCTGGGGGGAGTAGCCTCCCCAGCCGCCCCGCAGGAGCCGGCTCCGGCGAATCCCCCGAGCGCGGAGGCTCCCTCAACCCCACCCAGCCCCCCTGCGGTGGCTCCAAGTTCTGC
>NZ_QWLB01000019.1 GCF_003574355.1 Meiothermus granaticius NBRC 107808
TGCCCCGCACGCCATCTTCTTGACCATCTGCTCCAAGTGCTCACGTTCTTCGGCGCTCAGGTGTACCCTGCTGGTACTGGCTTGTTTCATGGAATTATTATGCCGGAATATTGGTTACCAGACCACTAGGGTAGGTTAAGCGGCGGACAGTTGTCGAGCTGCACCGCCTGAGGGGGGGCCGGGAGCAGCACCCGGTACTCCCCCGCACTCCCGGCGGTCTCGGTGGAGGCGGTCACCGGCCCGGCGGCGGTGTATACCAGGATGCGATCGGCGGCCCCATCAATCTTGAGGCGCACCTCGTGCGTGCTGGCCCCTACCTCCAGGATGTGGGCGGGGCAGCTGGCTAGGGTGGCCGGCTGGGATGGACGCGAGGTGGTCTGTGTGGGCTTCTGGAGGACCGGGGCCGAGCTGGCTGGGGTAGCCGGGGGATGGAACCAGAGCCAGGCGAAGTAGCCGGCGATGATAGCCAGCAGGGCCAGGCGCAGGGGGTTGAGGTGACGGTCATCGAGCATTGTCTTCATGGTAGCGCTCCTAGGGCCGCACGCACGGCTGAATGACCCCAGGTCGCATTAAAGCTGATGGTTGCCGTTAGAACGCGAAAACCGGGGCTTTTACCCCGGTTTTCTTCGTCCTGGACTTGGTGGCTATGGGCGGATTTGAACCGCCGACACCACGATTATGAGTCGTGTGCTCTAACCAACTGAGCTACATAGCCAGGCTCGGCAGAGGGCTTTGAAGCCCTACCACCGCCGTAGTGTAAAAGAGTTTAGCTCAGGGTTCAAGCCCAATCCCCCCTCGAGGTGCTCCCCTAGGGCGGGCAGGAGTATAGTTGGGAACAAGTCTCAAGGCATCTGCCTCCAGGAGGAGGAATATGGCAGAAGCAGCGGTGTTCAAGGACAAACCCCTGGTGCCCCCCACCCCCCGCCTTGCCCAGCAAGCCCCACTGAGCCCCCTCGAGGCCAGCCGCCTGATCGAGTCCGCGCGGCAGGACCCGGTTGCATATTGGGAGGGGATTGCCGAGGAGCTGTGGTGGGCCTCGAGCTGGAACCGCACCCTCGAGGGCACCCTGGGCAACTTTCGTTACTTTGCAGGAGGGCTAAGCAACGTCTCGGTGAACTGTGTGGATCGGCACCTGGCCCAGCACGCCAACAAGGTGGCGGTCTTCTACGAGCGTGAAGATGGGTTCCGCGAGGTTTGGACCTATCGGCAGCTCAGCGCCGAGGTCAACCGCTTTGCAGCCGCAATGCGAGCTATGGGCATCGCCAAGGGCGACCGGGTAGCGGTCTATCTGTCCAACATCCCCGAGGCTTTCGCTGTGATCCAGGCCTGCTACCGGATTGGAGCGATTTACAGCGTGAGCTTTGCGGGGTTCTCGGCGGAAGCGGTGCGGGACCGGCTCGAGGACTCCCAACCCCGCTTGGTGGTGGTTGCAGACGGGAGCTTACGCCGAGGCAAGGTGGTACCGCTCAAGGAGACCCTGGATCAAGCCGTACACGGCATTTCCTCGGTGGAAAAGGTAGTGGTCGTGCCCCGCTTGGGCCGCGAGGTACCGATGACCCCGGGCCGCGATGTGCTCTACCCTGAGTTCATCAAGGGGTTTGGGCCAGAGTTCCCCGCGGAGCCCCTCGAGGCCAACGAGCCCGGCTTTATCATCTACACCTCCGGCACCACCTCCAAGCCCAAAGGCCTGGTTCACTCAGGAATTGGCTTTCTTACCGGGGCTTATGCCAACGTTAAGTGGGCCCTGAACCTCCAGCCTCAAGATGTGTACTGGTGTACCGCCGACGTAGGCTGGCTGACCTTCCCCATCTTCGCCTTGGTGGGCGGGCTGGCCCACGGCGCCACCCTAGTGGCCTACGAGGGGGCGCCGGATATCCCCGACCCTGGGCGGTTCTACGAGATCTTGGGGCGTTACCAGGTGAATAAGGTGTTCACCGCCCCCACCCTGCTGCGCATGCTAAGGCGGGCTGGAGACCGCTGGATTGCGCACACCGAAAACCTCGAGCTGATCTCGCTGGTGGGTGAACCGCTGGACCCCGATACCTTCTACTGGACCAAGGACAAGCTGGGAGGGGGGCATATCTTTGTCAACAACACCTACGGCCAGACCGAGACCGGCACCGCTTGGGCCTCGGCGCTGGTGGGCCTGAGCCCTACCAAACCCGGTTCCTGCGGACCGGCCCTACCGGGCTACGTGCCGGAGATCGTGGATGAACAGGGCCTCCCGGTAGGACCCGGGGAACTGGGATACCTCACGCTCAAAGAGCCCTTCCCTTCGCTGGCCCGGACCATCTGGGGCAACCCCCAGCGCTACCTCGAGACCTACTTCAGCCGCTTTCCTGGGCGCTACTTTTCCGCGGATGCCGCGGCCTTTGACCAGGATGGACAGCTCTGGGTAACCAGCCGGGTAGACGACGTGATCAATGTGGCCGGACACCGCATCGGGACCATGGAGCTAGAAGCCGCCCTGACCAACCATCCCACCGTCAGCGAGGCCGCAGTGGTGGGAATCCCCGATCCGGTCAAGGGTACGGTCCCGCTGGCCTTCGTGATCTTGCGCTCCGGTCAGGAGAAATCGAGCCAGCTCGAGGCTGAGCTAGCGGAGCAGATTGCCCGGGCCGTGGGCAGCTACGCCAAGCCCCAGCGGGTCATCATCAGCTCAACCCTTCCCCGCACCCGCAGCGGCAAGATCATGCGCCGCTTGCTGCGCGACCTGATGACCGAGGGACAGATCCAAGGCGATGTGAGCGCGCTGGAAAACCCCGAGGCCATCGAGCACCTTCGGGCTGAGCTCGAGCCCCGGTAGCCCCCGATTCGGGCCCATAACCCCCAACCCCGGCCCCTTCCGGCTACAATCGTTCTGGGCATGAAAACCACCGATTACCTCATCATCGGCGGGGGAATTGTAGGGCTCACCATCGCCCTCGAGCTAAAAAAACGCCATCCCCAGGCCAAAATCAGTGTTCTGGAAAAGGAAAAGGAGCTGGCTCAACATGGCTCAGGGCGCAACTCGGGGGTACTCCACGCCGGGTTTTACTACACCGCCGACAGCCTCAAGGCCCGCTTCACCCGCGACGGCAATGCCCGCTGGAAGGCCTTTGTGCGCGAGCGCGGGCTTCGGCTCAACGAATGCGGCAAGCTGGTCGTGGCCAAGAACGAAGCGGAGGTCAAGGGGCTCCAGGAGCTCAAGCGGCGCGGTGATCTCAATGGGGTGGAGACCCATCTGATCTCCGTGCAGGAGGCCAAGGGGATCGAACCGAGGGTCAAAACCACCGAACTCGCGCTGTGGTCGCCCCACACCGCCACCGTAGACCCCCAGGAGTGCATGGCGGCCATAGCCCAGGAGTGTAGGGAGCAGGGGATTGACCTCCTGTTGAATAGCCCCTATCAAGGCCGCCGGGGAAGGAGCATCCTCACCCCTCATGAGGTGATCGAAGCGGGGTTCGTGATCAATGCGGCTGGGCTCCATGCCGACCAGGTGGCCCACGATTTCGGGGTGGGCCAGCGCTACCGCATCCTGCCCTTCAAAGGGCTCTACCTCTACAGCTCTGAGCCAGTAGGCGCCCTGCGCACCAACATCTATCCCGTCCCGGATCTGCGCAACACCTTTCTGGGGGTACATTTCACGGTTACCGTAAATGGCCACGCCAAGATCGGTCCTACCGCGATCCCGGCCTTCTGGCGCGAGAACTACAGCGGCCTTGAGGGCTTCGATCTGGCTGAAACCCTCTCGATCCTGCGCGACGAGGCGGTCCTGTTCTTCCGCAACGACTTCGGGTTTCGCGGCTTGGCCCTCGAGGAGCTGCGCAAATACTCCCGGGCCTACTTGGTCCAACTGGCCTCGGCCCTGCTCGAGGGGGTGCATCCGGAGCAGTACACCACCTGGGGCCGCCCCGGCATCCGGGCCCAGCTCTACGACCACCAGGACAAGAAGCTGGTCATGGACTTTTTGCTCGAGGGCAATCAGGAAGGGCTGCACGTGCTCAACGCCATCTCCCCAGCCTGGACGGCCTCCATGCCCTTCGCCGAATACGTGGTGGACAAGGCCGAAGCCCTGCAAGCGGGTCAGGCGCTGGCCTAGCGCTGTACCTCTAGCTCGAGCTTCGCGTTGCCCCGTTTGGTCTGGCCCAGCACCCGCCGAACCCGCAGGGTGCCCAGCCCCTCGGCCATCAGGGTGTCCCCCTCCGTCAACTCATCCTTGACCGAGGCGGTTTTCCCGCGCAGCCGGACCTTTCCGGCCTTGACCCCCTGGGCAAAGTAGGTGCGCGAAACCCCAAACCCCTTAGCCCCCACCACATCCACCCGCAAGCTCGGCACCACCACGCTGCGGGTACGTTCACGGGACTTAGGCCGCTCTTCCGGCAGGGCCTCGCGCACCTCGAGCCCAGCTTCTTGCAAAAGCTTGAGCCCCTTTGGGGTGGTCACCAGGAGAAACCCCTCAGCCATTTCCTCAAGATCCCCCATCGCGCCGGGCTCTAAGAGCGTGCGCAGGCGATCCTCGAGGGCCTCGAGGTCACCCTCGAAGCGGATGAAGGCCACCTTGGTCGGGTCGGAGACGGCGGGGATGTTCTGGGGAAAGAGCATCGCAACCTGGCGCTCGGCCATCGGCAATCCGCCGAAGCTTTCAAAGTGCAGCCCCTCCTCCTTAGCCCTGCGGCGCAGCTCGTCCAGGGCTTCCGCATCCAAAAAGGGGGTTTGCACCACCCGTCCCCCTCGAGCCCGGTTCAGGTATTCCTGCATGGGAACTATCGTCGTATGCCATGGCCCCTACGTCAACCCGGAGGCCCTCACCCTGCATTCCATAGCTCCGCGTAGAGCCCCTGGCGGTCCATCAGCTCGGCATGGGTGCCCGACTCCACCACCCGCCCGCCCTCCAGCACCACAATCCGGTCAGCGTGGCGCACCGTGGAGAGGCGGTGGGCCACCACCACCAGGGTGCGCCCAGCCCGAACCGCCTCGAGCGCAGCGATCACCTGGGCCTCGCTGTTGCGGTCGAGGGCGCTGGTGACCTCATCGAGCAGGAGCACCCGGGCCTCGCGCAACAGGGCCGCGGCTATAGCCAAACGCTGCCGCTGCCCGGTAGAAAACCCCCCACCGTCTTCCCCTACCCAGGTGGAAAGGCCAATTTCCCCGCTCAGCCCCACCCGCGCTAAGGCCTCTTGCATCGCGGCCTCACCCGCACCTGGGGCCAGCGCCCGCAGGTTTTCGGCCACCGGTCCTTCAAACAGCAAAGGCTCCTGGGGCACCCAAGCCACCTGGGTGCGCAGCCAGTCGGGGTCATAGGCGGAGAGCGGTTCCCCGTCCAGCACAACCTCTCCCCCCTGGGGGGAGTAAAGCCCCAGGAGCAAGCGCAGCAAGGTGCTCTTGCCCGAGCCCGAAGGCCCCACCAGTGCGGTAAAGGAACCCGGATCCAGGCTCAGGCTCACCCCTTGCAGCACCTCCTGGCCCCCGTAGGCAAAGCGCACCCGGCGCAGCTCGAGCCGCCCCTCGAGGGGGTCTTTTTTGAGCTGGCCGGAGGGATGGGCGCTGGGCAAGGCCAGCAGCTCCGCAACCCGCTGGGCCGCCCCTTCGCCCTGGGCATAAAGCACCCCGGCCCGGCTCAGGGTTTGGATCGGGGTGATGGCCAGGGCCAACAGGGTCAAAAAGGCGGTGAGGTCCCCGGTGGACATCGCCCCCCGCTGCACCTGCCCCACCCCCAAAAACAGCAAAAGCCCCAGCAGGAGCGCGGTCGAAAGCTGGCCCAAAGGCAGATTGAGGGCCCCCGACAAGGCCCTCGCCCGCCCCAAGCGATACCCAGCCCGGTTGGCTTCAGCAAAACGCGCCGCCGCGAAGGCCTCCAGCCGTAAGGCGCGGATCAGCTCGAGCCGCCCAAACCCCTCGGACATCCGGGCTGCCAGGCGCTCGAGGGCCGCCTGCGTTCGGCTGCTATACCCGGTCACCACCCTACCTATCCAGCCCAGGAGCAGCACCAGAGGCGGCAGGGCCAGCAGCAGGTAGACGGTCAGCTCGGTGTAGCGCAGCAGCAACTGCCCCAGCAGCACCAGCAGGGTAACCCCCTGGAAAAGCAGGGTTCCCAGGCCGTAGAAGACAAAGCTCTCGAGCTCGCGCACATCCGAGAGTACCCGCCCCGCCAACCCCCCCGCCGAGCGGGTCAGCGCCGCCAGATCGGCCCTGAGCAAGCGGTGAAACACCCGCTCCCGCAGGGTTGCCGGAACCCGTACCGAGAGGTAGCCCATGAAAGCCTCATGGGCATACCCCCCCAGCAGCAGCAAGAGCAGCAACCCGCCCCCGTTGCGCAGGATCTCCCCCAACTGCCCATACTGCCCCGCCAGGACTCGGTCAAACAGGGGTTTGACCACCACCCCCGGCAGCCAGGCCTGGGCCAGGGCCGGCAGCAGTGAAAGTCCCAGGGCCAGCGCGATCTGGGGCCAGAAAGGGCGGAGGAGGGCCAAAAGGGTCATGAGGGCTAACCAGGAAAGCAGGCGCGGGAACCATCCGCCTGCGCTTTGCAGGGCCAAGGGTCAAGAGGAGGCATTTTCCAGCACATACCTCACCAGATTATCCGCCCCTGGCTGGGCCTCGAGCCCACTCAGCCTGGCCCTAATCGCGGCTTGTTGGTCTGCCTGAAGCAGCTCCAGCGCAGCCTGGGCCACCCGCTCTGGGCCAAAAACCCCGCGCAACTCGGGGAAAACCCTCTCCCCCAACCACTGGTTGGGCAGGGCCAGGTAGGGAATCCTGGGCTCGAGGCGGCGCACAAACCCCTGCTTGAGGTAGCGCCCCCCAGGCAGCAGGAACAGCCAGTGCCAGAAGCCCTCGAGCGGGATCAGCTCGGGCTTGTGCAGGGGCAGCAGCACCACCGAGGGCAGCTGGGCCAGGGCCAGCTCGAGGGTGTTGGTACCGGGAATGGTCAGGGCGACCCTGGCCCGGCGCATGGCCGCGTAGCGTTGGGGTTCGTCCAGCACAGCAACCTCCAGACCGTTCGCGCTGTACAGCCGAGCCCCCTCGAGCCGCCCCCCCACCCCGCCCAGCTCTCGAGCCCAACGGCCTGAGACCGCCTCCTCGAGCACCGCTGGGGGGAGCAGCCCGCTCTTGAGCCAGGCAAACCTCAGCTCAGGGCGCACCGCCGCCATCTGCTCCGCCACCGCCAGCATAAACCCCAGCAGATACCGTGCCGCGAAGGGCCGGCTGCTGGGGAGCAACAGCACCAGGTTCCCGGCCAAATCCGGGGCTCCTTCATCGGCTTCTCCAATTGCGTCCACCACCAGGTTGCCCACCACCTGCACCCGGCCCGGCTCGGCGCCCCGGGCCACCGCCTGAGCCCGGGTACGCTCGGAGTCCACCAAAAATCCCCGCAGGCCCGGATGCCAGGCCTTGGGATCAAAGCTATAGGAAAAAGCCGGATAACCGGTGGCCCGGCCCAAACCCACGGCATCCCGGGGGGCTCCCCCCAGCATCAGCACCACCCCGCGCCGGGCCGAAGGGCCTCGAGCCATCCGCGCAAGCAGCCCGGTCCGACCGGAAACCGCATCCAGGCCTAAGGATCGGGCCCGTCGGCCCTCGGTGCCCGCCGCAAACTGATCCCGAATCAAAAACAGCTCGATCCTGGCCCCAGGAAGGGCCCCGCGCAGCCGTGAAAGCACCGGCGGCACCCAGGTTGAAAGCTCTCCGGGGCCGTTGGTGAGCAGCAGGAGTTCTTCGGGTTTGGACACCTTGGGCTACCCCTCGAGCCGAGCCTCAGCGCGCACAAACCCTGAAAGCTGGCGCTTGGAGGGGGCCTGGAGGAATTCCCGCAGCAGACGCAGCTCCTCGGTCTCGGGCAGCTCTTCCAGGCTTCTGCCCTCCCGCAGGCGACGGAACGCGGCCTCGAGCACCCGGTAGCGCTCGCCGTTGATTCCTGCCCGGCGTAACCCCACGGTGTTGAGCCGGTAATGGCGGGCGGGATTGCCGTCGGCCAGGGTGAAAGGAAGCACATCGCGGCTCACCTTGCTGGCCCCGCCCACCATGGCCCAGGCCCCTACCCGCACAAACTGATGCAACCCGGCCTGCCCCCCGATGATGGCATGAGGCCCCACCTGGCAGTGGCCAGAAAGCCCGACCCCTTGGGTGAGAATCACTCCGTCCCCCACCTGGCAGTCATGCCCTACGTGAACGTAGCCCATCAGGTAAGCCCCCGCGCCAATTCGGGTGGGCTGATCCAGCCGGGTGGCCCGGTGGGCGGTGACCCCCTCGCGCAGCACTGTGCCTGGGCCTACCTCGAGCCAGGTCTCCCCGCGCAGAACGAAGGTAAGCTGGGCCTCAGCCCGCAGCTCACCTTCCACTCTGGCCTCAACCTTGACCTTGCCAATGCCCCGGCGATAGTTGAGGAGCTCCCCTTCCAGAATGAGCGTATCCCCCGGCAGCACCGGCTTCTTGAAGCGGGCGTCCTCGACCCCGACCAAAAACACCAGCCCTCCCGGCTTGGCCTCGGGTTGCTTGACCACTACTGCCACCGCGGCCTGCGCCATGGCTTCCAGGATCAACACTCCAGGCATGATCGGGTATCCAGGGAAATGCCCCTGGAAATGGGGCTCGTTAACGGTGACGTTCTTGAGGGCTCGGAAGCGCTTCTCATCGGCCTCGAGCACCCGATCTATAAGCAGGAAAGGGTAGCGGTGAGGCAGAAACTTGAGGATCTCGTAGACATCCACGGCTCTATCTTACTGGCCCCAACCGGTCTTGCAGATTACCGTTTCAACCTGGGAGCGGTTTAGACTAAGCAGCATGGAGATTGCCTTTATCGGATTGGGCCGCATGGGCGGCAATATGGCGCGGCGCTTGATGCGCTCGGGGTTCCGGGTGGTGGGCTATGACCACAACCCCACCGCAGCCCAGGCTTTAGCCGCGGAGGGATTGGTGGCCGCCGCCAGTCTGTCCGAACTGGTGGGGCAGCTCTCAGCCCCGCGCACCGTCTGGCTGATGCTTCCAGCCGGTGAGATCACCGAAGCCACGCTGAACACGCTCAGCACCCTTCTGGCCCCAGGGGATCTGCTCATTGATGGCGGGAACGCCTATTACAAGGACTCCCAGCGCCGGGCGGCAGCCCTGGCGGAGAAGGGAATCCAGTTTGCCGATGTGGGGGTTTCGGGTGGGGTATGGGGCTTAGAGAATGGCTACGGGCTGATGTATGGCAGCCCGGAAGCCGTGGAGGGGCGGCTCGAGCCCCTCATGAAAGCCCTAGCCCCGGCTCCAGACAAGGGCTGGCTGCGGGCCGGGCCCGTAGGAGCCGGGCATTTCACCAAGATGGTGCACAACGGCATCGAGTACGGCATGATGCAGGCCCTGGCCGAGGGCTTGAACCTGATTCACCATAAACGAGACCTGAACGTGGACCTGGCCGCGCTCACCGAGGCCTGGCGCTACGGTACGGTGATCCGCAGTTGGCTCTTGGACCTCACCGCGCAGTACCTGGCCAGTGACCAGAGCCTAGAGCGCATTGCCCCGGTGGTGGAGGACTCTGGCGAGGGCCGCTGGACGGTGTTGGAGGCGATCGAGCTGGGGGTGCCGATCCCGGTGATCACCCAGTCGCTGTACACCCGTTTTGAGAGCCAAGACCCTGAGGACTACGATGAGCGCCTCCTGGCCATCATGCGCAAGATGTTCGGCGGTCACGCGGTAACCAAGCTCTAAATCCCAGACTCCAGGCCGATTTCGCCTTCCCTCCTTCGGAGACTTCCATGATTGATCTGGTCATCTTTGGCGCCACCGGCGACCTGGCCGCGCGCAAGCTCTTCCCGGCCCTCTATGAGCTCGAGGCCGCCCGCTACCTCCCCAGTGAGGTACGCATCCTGGGCGTAGGGCGCAAGCCCTGGAGCAACGAGGAGTTCATCCAGCACCTACGTCAAAGCCTGCAGGAGTTCCAGGAGCCCCTGGACGGTGAGGTGGCCGAGCGGCTGCTGGGGCGGGCCGCGTACCACTCCATGGAGTACACCCCTGAGGGCTTTCGCTCCCTGGCCGAAGCCAGCGCGGACTCGAGCCTGTTTTACCTCTCCTTGCCCCCGGACGCCTTTCCCACCATTGGGGTTGGGCTAGGGCAGGCCGGTCTCTCCGAGCAAACGCGTGGGTTCCGCCGCCTGATCGTGGAAAAACCCTTCGGCGAGGACCTGCAGAGCGCGCTGAGCTTGCAGAAAACCCTCACCCAGTACTGGGATGAAAGCCAAATCCTGCGGATTGACCACTTCTTGGGTAAAGAGGCCGTGCAAAACATCTTGGTCTTCCGCTTTGCCAACAGCTGGCTCGAGCCCCTATGGAATGCCCGCTACATCGCTCAGGTGCAGATTACCGCCGCGGAGAGCATCGGCATCGAGGGGCGGGGGGCTTTCTATGACAAGGTGGGGGCGCTGCGGGACATGATGCAAAACCACATGATGCAGCTCCTGACCCTCTCGGCCCTGGAGCCCCCTCCCCGCTTTGAGGCCGATTTGCTGAGCAACGAAAAGGTCAAGGCCCTGCGCTCGGCCCGGCCTTTGAGCCCAGAGGATATCGTGCGCGGGCAGTACCAGGGCTACCGCGAGGAAGCCGGAAACCCCCAGAGCCACACCGAAACCTTTGCCGCGCTGCGGCTCTATCTGGATAACTGGCGTTGGAAAGGGGTGCCCTTTTACCTGCGCACGGGCAAGGCCCTGAGCCGCAAAAACACCACCATCGCCCTACAGTTTCGTGACCCCCCCACCCAGCTCTTCGCCGACAGCAGCATAGACCCAGGCTCGGGCTGGGTGGAGCTCGAGCTGCAGCCCAAGGAGGCCATGCACCTGGAGGTCCAGGTCAAAACCCCCGGCCTCCAGTTTGCCAGCCGCCCGGTCACCCTCACCACCCCTACCGGCAACGGCAACCGGCTCGAGCTCTCGGCGTATGCCACCCTGATGCTCGACGCCCTGAAGGGCGAGCGCAGCTTGTTCATCCGCTTCGATGAGGTGGAGTATGCCTGGCGCCTGCTCGAGCCGGTGCTGCACACCCCCTGCCCCACCGAGACCTATTCGGTGGGCTCAGAAGGCCCCGGCGGGCAGCACTATCTGATGGAACCCCACCACCGTTGGCGGCCCTTATGAACCCCACCCTCCAGACTTTCCCCACCCCTCAGGCGGCTTCTGAAGCCTTGGCCGCCCTTCTGGCGGAGCGGTTATCGGCGGGCGGGCGGGCCGTGCTCAGCGGAGGAAACACCCCCCTTGCGGCCTACAGGCTGTGGGGGCAGCGCGATATCCTCTGGAACCGCGTCCAGCTCATGGCCTCCGATGAGCGCTGCTTGCCTGCGGATCATCCCGAGCGCAACGACAACAGCATCCCCGCCGCGATCGGCCCCCGCCGGTACACCTACCACCGCTTCCCCGCCGAGCGGGGCCCAGAAGCCGCGGCCTCGGCCATGGAGCCGGTGGTGGCTGGGTTGCTGCCCTTCGACCTGGTGGTGCTGGGACTGGGGGAGGACGGGCATACCGCCAGCCTGTTCCCAGGCCAGCCGCTCGAGACCTCAGCCCTGGTCGTCCCGGTGCACAATGCCCCCAAACCGCCACCGGAGCGGGTCTCGCTCTCGGTCAGGGCCCTCTCTCAAACCCAACTGGTGGTCTACTTCGTGACCGGCGAGGGCAAGCGCGGGGCGCTGAAGCGGTTCTTGGGCGGTGAAAACCTTCCCCCCCAGCACATCCGCGCCCCCGAGGTCTGGGTGCTGTGTGATCGTGCCGCCTATCCCGCTCAATGAGCTTTGACCGGTTCAAGGCTTCAAACAATGTTGCGCTCCAGCACCGCCTGCCGCTGGAGGAAGCGCTCGTAGCGCAGGGGGCCAATCTCGAGGCTTCTGGCCCTGCCATCGGCGATTTCCTCAGCCATCAACACCCCCACCATCGCAGCCTGCTGGACCCCATGCCCGGAAAAGCCACAGGCATTGGCCCAGCCCTCAACCCCCGGCATCCACCCCAGAATGGGGTTGTGGTCAGGGGTTACCTCGTAGTAGCCCCACCACGAGGCCTTGCGGTCGAGGGCGGCCTGCTCCAACCAGGGAAAGCGGGCCAGGCCCACCTCGAGGGTAGGCTCGAGCCAGTCCCAGTCCATGCCCTCCACAAACCCCTCATCGGCGGGATTGCTTCGCCCAAAGATCAGGCGCGCTCCCTCCGAGCGGAACCAAAACCCACTGTCCAGGTCTATCGTCAACGGATAACGGTGGGGCCAGGGCAACGGCCCGGTGGCATAGACCATCCGCCGTGCCGGCTGCACCGGGATCTCCAGCCCAGCCCTCCGCCCCACCTCTCCGGCCCAAGCTCCTGCGGCGTTCAGCACGCAACCCGCCGAGAAGCCGCCCCGGCTGGTCTCGAGCCGCCAGCCTCCGCTGAGGGCCCTGGCCTGCAGAAGCTCGGTCTCGAGGTGCAGGTGGGCCCCCAGTTCCCGGGCCCGCCGCAGATATCCCAGGGTGATGCCGTGGGGGTCCACGACGCCATCGGCAGGCCCATAGGTGGCTCCGGCCAATCCGTCAGGGACAAACTCCACCACGCGCTGGGCCGCTTCTAGGGGCAAAACCTCGACCGGTACCCCCAGGTCGCGCTGCAGGGCCACGCTCTTCCGGTGAGCAGGCCATTCCGCCACCGGAACCAACAGCAGATACCCCAACTGGGTATAAGCGGCCTCGGGCATCTCCCGGTAGGCCTGAATGCTCTTCCAGGACAACAAGATATTGGTGGCCTGGCTGAACTGCACCCGTACCCCTGCTGCGCTGCGTCCGGTAGAGCCCCCTGCCGGGATGGGGGCGGCCTCGAGGATCCGCACCGACAGCCCCCGCTCGGCCAAGCGGTAGGCGCAGGAAGCCCCCACAATTCCAGCCCCAATCACAACCACATCAGCGGTAGGTTCCGACACGCTGCTAGCATACCTGGCCTGGGGGGAAATGTCGTTCCCCAGGCTCGAGGCAAACCCCAAGAAACCTTTAGGCTCACCTCAAGCGGGGTTCCAAAACCAAGGCTAGCCTAGGGACATGACCCTGCGCGCAGTGCTCCTCTTTTTGCTGCTCCTGACCTGCCCCTTAGGGCTCGCGCAAAAGGCCGGCAGCGATCCCATGGTAGAGGTGATCCTCGAGTTCGGGGGGCCGGCCCTGCCCAAAGGCCAGGCCCGCCAAGAGCTCATCCGTACCCTACAGAGCCATTTGGGCAAAATGAGGCTCAAGCTCAAGGTTCAGGCCAAAGAGGGCTTCTGGTCTAGCCAGAGCCTCCTGGTGCGGCTTCCCCAGTCTCAGGTAGGCGCATTGGTCAATCTGCCTGGGGTGGTGCGGGTTTATCCCAACCGGCCGGTCAAGCTGGTGCGTGGGGTGGCCAATGCCCTAGCAGTGCCCAGCGATCAGGGCAGCAACTGGGCTTTGGAGGCCATCGGGGCCCAAACCCTGTGGGCCGCTGGGCTGAAGGGGCAAGGCATCCGCATCGGCCATCTGGATACGGGGGTGGATGCCTCCCACCCCGCCCTTAGGGGCAAGGTGGCCGCTTTTGCCGCGATTGACGCCGATGGCACAGCCCATCCAGGCCAGCCCTACGACTCGGCCCAACACGGCACCTATACCGCCGGATTGCTGGTGGGGGACCAGGTGGGGGTGGCTCCCGAGGCCAAGGTCGTCTCGGCGCTGGTGCTTCCCGAGGGGAACGGAACCCTGGCCCAGGTGTTGGGCGGGCTGGACTGGGTATTGGAGCAAAACGTCAACATCGTTTCGATGTCGCTGGGGATGGAGGGCAACTGGAATGAGTTTGCCCCGGTGATCGAGCGGATGAAGCAGCTAGGGGTGCTGCCGGTGTTCGCCATCGGCAACAGCGGCTCCACTACCACCTCGCCGGGCAACCTCCCTGGGGTGCTGGGAATTGGGGCGGTAGATCAGACCAACCAACTCGCCCCCTTCAGCAGCCGAGGGGAGGTGCGCTGGGGCGACCCTTACAACCAGGTGGTGCAGAAGCCAGATCTGGTAGCCCCTGGGGTGAGCGTGGTGTCCACCATTCCTGGGGGGCGCTACCTGGCCATGAGCGGCACCTCGAGCAGCACCGCCTTGGTGGCAGGAAGCGCCGCGCTCTTGATGTCGGGCGGGGCCAGGGCCGATGCGGTGAAAAATGCCCTGTTGAGCACCGCGCTGCCCCTCCAGAGCGGAAGCGGCAAGGGCCTCATCCACCTGAGTCAGGCTTGGGCGGCTTTGGGGGGAACCCCGGTACAGCAAGCTCAGCCTCTCCCCAGCCCCAGCAACCTACAGGCCAAGGTTCAGGAGGGCAAGATCATCCTCAGTTGGGATCCGGTGCCTGGGGCTACCGGCTACCAGGTGCGGGAGCTGAGCTCGAGCGGGCCGCAGTGGGTTCAGGCTCCGCCCTTTGTGGATACCGACCTGAAGCGGGGGAGTCCCTACCGCTACGAGGTCAAAGCCCTCAAGGGCAACCAGAGCAGCCCCGGCAGCGAGGTGCTGGTGGTGAACTTCTCGGCCAAGGGGCAGCCCACCCCGCCCCCTCCAAGCCGCAAGTCGGCGCTCCTGGTGGTGGAGACCGACGGCTTGGACGGCGGCAAAGCGGCTCTGGAAGCCCTGGGCTGGAAGCCGGAGGTGCTGAAGATCAGGCCCTCTCAGCGGCCCGGCCTGGACACCCTCAAAAACTACCCCGTGGTGGTTTGGGTGCTGGGGAAAGACTGGGCCCAAAACTGGCCGGATCCCCTCCGGCTGATGCTGCGCGGCTGGGTGCAGTCCGGGGGCCGCCTGCTCTTGATCAGCCAGGAGGATAAGAAATCGCCCATCTCCGAGATCACCCGCTACGGCAGCGGGCAGGCGGTCTTCCTCAGCGGTGAGCTAACCCGACTTTCCCTAGAGGAACGAGCCGGCATCTACCAAAAGGTTCTCGGCGACCTATTGCCCTGAAGGCTCCCAGCGCAGCTTGGGCTTGCGGTTGGCCTGAAGCTCGTCCAAGCGGCGTACCGGGGTGGTGTAAGGGGCCCCCTCGAGCCACTCCTTACCTCGGCGCACCACCTCCCCCAAGGCCTGGGCAAAGGCCTCGAGGGTCTCCCGGGTCTCGGTCTCGGTGGGCTCCACCATCAGGGCCTCCTTGACGATGAGCGGGAAGTACACCGTGGGGGGGTGGAATCCTAGCTCCAAGAGACCTTTGGCGATGTCCACGGTTTTGAAGCCCTCAGGCGGCTGCGCCACAAACTCGTGCATGCAAAGCCGGTCATAGGGAATGCGGTACCCCTGCTCTTTGAGCAGCTCCTTGAGGTAGTTGGCGTTAAGTACAGCCAGGGCCGCGCTCCTTTGAATCCCCTCCCGGCCCAGCATCCGAATGTAGACATACGCCCGAACCAAAGCCCCAAAGTTGCCATAGAAGCTCTTGACCTGACCGATGCTCTGCGGGCGGTCATAGTCTAGGGCAAACCCCTCCCCTCGCCGAACCACCTGGGGGGAGGGCAGAAAGGGCTCGAGGTGGGCTTTAACCCCCACCGGGCCGCTGCCCGGCCCCCCTCCGCCATGGGGCACGGTAAAGGTCTTGTGCAGGTTGAGGTGCACCACGTCAAAGCCCATATCCCCAGGCCGGGCCACCCCCATGATGGCGTTGAGGTTGGCCCCGTCGTAGTACATCTGCGCCCCTACCGCGTGGGCCGCCTCGGCGATGGCGCGAATCTGATGTTCAAAGAGCCCCAGGGTGTTGGGGTTGGTGAGCATGATCGCGGCCACATGTGGGCCGAGCGCGCGTCGTAGGGCCTCCAGGTCCACCTCGCCGTCCGGGCCCGAGGGGATCTCCTGCACGGTATAGCCAGCCATGCTGGCGGTGGCTGGGTTGGAGCCGTGGGCCGAGTCCGGGACCAACACCACCCGGCGCTGGTCGTGCTCCCCGCGCGAGGCGTGGTAGGCCCGGATGGTCAGGATACCGGTGAGTTCGCCGTGGGCCCCAGCGGCGGGCTGAAGGGTGGTGGCTTCCATCCCGGTAATCTCGGAAAGATCTGCCTGCAGCTCGTACATCAGCTGTAAGGCACCCTGGGCGGTCTCCGGGGCCTGATAGGGGTGCAGATCGGCAAAAAGGGCCACCGCCGCCTCGTGCACCTTGGGATTGTATTTCATGGTGCACGATCCCAGCGGATAGAAGGTCACGTCAATTCCGATCTGGCGGCGCGAGAGGCCGGTGTAGTGGCGCACCAGGGTCAGCTCATCCACCTCAGGCAGCCGGGGGGGCTCCGGGCGCAGATTCTCGGCCCCCAGCAGGGCGGTTAGGTCGGCCTGGGGAACCGCGGGGGGCCGCACCCCCCGCCGCCCCGGAACGCTCTTCTCGAAAATTAGGGGGGACTCGAGCCGGGTTTCCTTTTTCTCGGCAATCATGCCAGCACCTCGCGTAGGGCGGCCTCGAGAGCGGCCAGATCTTCTTCGGTGTGAACCTCGGTAGCGGCGAAAAGGGCCAGGTTCTGGCCGTATTCCTCGGGAACCGGTACCGCAGCATGCAAGCCCCGCTCGGCCAGGCGCGAGCGCACCTCCACCGGAGGCTTGGGCAGCTCGAGGACGAACTCGCAAAAGTAGGGCTCAGGGGTGAGCTGCCGAACCCCCGGAATGGCCCGCAGGCGCTGGGCCAGGTCATGGGCGTTCAGGACCGAGCGGGTAGCCACCTCCCGAAAGCCCTGGGGCCCCAAGGCCCCCAAGTACACCGCGCCCATCAGGGCGGTGAGCTGGGCATTGGTGGTGATGTTGGACTTGGCCTTGCCCCGCCGAATGTACTGCTCACGGGCCTGCAGGGTCAGGATATACCCTCGTTTGCCGTCAGCATCGGTGGTCTCGGAGACCAGCCGCCCCGGAAGCTGGCGCACCAGGTTTTCCCGGACCGCCATAAAGCCAAACTGCGGCCCGCCAAAGGCCATGGCATTGCCCAAGGGCTGGCCCTCCCCTACGGCAATATCGGCCCCGTAGCTCCCAGGGGGCTTGAGCAGGGCCAGCGAGAGCGCATCCACCACTGCGACAAACAGCGCCCCCGCCGCATGAGCGGCCTCGGCCAAGGGGGCCAGGTTTTCAACCGTACCCAGGAAGTTGGGGTTCGCCCCCACCACCGCCCCCACCTCTGGGCCAATCATCGCCGGTGGGGTTTTACCCGATTGCAGCGGAAGGGTCTCGAGCTCCGCCCCAATCGCATCCAGGTAGGTCTTGAGGACCTTACGGTACTCCGGATGCACCCCCTGCGAGATGAGCACCTGGCTGCGCCCCGTCTCACGCAGGGCCAACAGCACCCCTTCGGCCACGGCGGTCGAGCCGTCGTACAACGAGGCATTGGAGACCGGCAGGCCGGTCAGCTCGGAGATCATGGTCTGGTATTCAAAGATGGCCTGGAGCAGGCCCTGGCTGGCCTCGGGCTGGTAGGGGGTATAGGCCGAGAGAAACTCCGCTCGAGTGGCCAGCGGCCCTACCGCAGCGGGAATGTAGTGCGCCCGCAGCCCACCCCCCAAGAAGCTCCCCGCGGCCGAGTGGTTTTTGGCCGCCAGTTCATGCAGCTTGCGCATCATCTCGGCTTCGGAAAGGGGGGCCGGTAGGTTGAGGGGGGGAAACAGCAGGTCTTGGGGCAGCTCGCGGAAAAGATCAGGCAGATCCTCTGCCCCAACCTTGGCCAGCATGGCCTCGAGGTCTTGGGGGGTGTGGGGGGTGTAGTCCATAGGTGCTCTCATAGTCTAGCCCTGAAGGGCCAGAGCGAACCGTAAGCAGGCCCTAAGGCCTAAGCCTCTGGCTGCGCAGGGTTACTGTGATTCGACCCATTGGCGGTATGCCGCCGCGCTCATCAACCCATCCAGCTCCCCGGTTTGGCTAGGGCGGATCTTGAACATCCACCCCTCGCCAAAGGGGGACTGGTTGAGCAGCTCGGGCTTGTCCGCCAGGGCCGCGTTGGTCTCCACAATTTCGCCGCTCACCGGGGCGTAGATGTCCGAAGCGGTCTTGACCGACTCCACCACCGCAATGGCCTCACCTGCGCTCACGGTTTTCCCCAGGCTGGGCAGCTCCACAAACACCACATCCCCGAGCTGCTCCTGGGCATAATCGGTGATCCCTACCACAACCTTATCGCCGTCCTGGCGAGCCCACTCATGCGACTGGCTATACTTGAGGGTTTCGGGATAGTCCATACCCCTCCAGTTTAGTGGACAAACGGGGTTTCTACGACCACCGCCGGTATGTTTTTACCCCGAATCTCGACCTCGAGGCCGGTCCCCGGCTCGGCCCACTCCGCGTTCACATAGGCCATCCCAATACCTACTTTGAGCACCGGGGAATGGGTCCCCGAAGTCACCTGACCCACCCTCGCCCCCTCCTTATGCACCCCGTAGCCTTCCCGGGGAATCCCCCCCTCCAAGCGCAACCCCACCAGCTTCTGCAGGCAGGGGCGGCCCATCATGGCCGCTTTGCCATAGAAGGTCTTGTAGGCCTTCACCACCCAGGCCAGCGGGGTACACAGCGGGCTGGTCTCGTCGGTAAGCTCATGGCCATACAGCGGGAACCCCGCCTCGAGCCGCAGGGTATCCCGGGCCCCCAGGCCACAGGGAACCACCCCCGCATCCAACAGCGCTTTCCACACCCCGCCCACCTCGTCGGGGGCCAAAAACACCTCATAGCCATCCTCGCCGGTATAGCCGGTTCGAGCCAACCGGGCCCACCTCCCCGCGAGTTTGGCCATGAAGGTGTCGTTCTTTTTTCGGCTGAGCAAATCCACCTCGCTGAGGGATTGCAGGATCTGTGCGGCTCGAGGCCCCTGCACCGCCAGCAGGGCAAAGGACTCTGAGGCGTTCTCGAGCCCCACCTCAAACCCAGCGGTAAGCCCATGCAGGTGAGCCCAGTCCTTCTCGATGTTGGCGGCATTGACCACCATCAGGTACTCAGCCTCACCGGTGCGGTACACATAGATGTCATCCACCAGCCCACCCTGGGCATTGGGCAGCATCGAGTACTGGGCCCGGCCCACCTTGAGCTTGGCCACATCGTTGAGGGTCACATGCTGCAGGAATTCCAACGCCTGGGGCCCCCGAATCCAGAACTCCCCCATGTGGCTGACATCGAATACCCCCGCCCCCTGCCGTACCGCCAGATGCTCGGCGGTAATCGAGGTGTACTGGATGGGCATCTCGAATCCAGCAAAGGGCACCATCTTCGCACCCAAGGCCAGGTGCTGTTCGTAAAGCGGTGTGGTTTTCATCTCAGCGTCCATATTACCGAAGGAAGGGGAGCTGCCACCCAGCCCTCCGCCCCCAGCAATAAAAACACATCCCAGAGGGATGCGTTTAGAGCAGCAAAAGCAGGTTTAGGTTGCCGCCACGACCCTCGAGAGCACCCCTCGGCTCACCGCCTTGAGGGTCTCAAACACCCCCATTCCATTGGTGGCGATCGCCTCATGCATCGCATAGCGCCCTTCGGGATCAATTACCGCCTGGATCATCTCGACCGGGAGGGCATCTTCGACATCCCGCTTGTTGGCCTGCAGCACCAGGGGAATCTCCTCCGCCTTGATGCCATACTCACTCAGGTTCTCCCGCAGGTTGCGCATGCTCTCAGCGTTGGCCCGCAGGCGGTTGGGGGCGCTATCGGCCACAAACACCACCCCGTCCACCCCGCGCAGGATCAGCTTGCGGCTGGCGTTGTAAAACACCTGCCCCGGCACGGTGTAGAGGTGAAAGCGGGTCTTGAAACCTTTGACCTCCCCCAGGTCTACCGGCAGGAAATCGAAGAATAGTGTGCGCTCATCCTCCGTCGCCAAAGAGACCATCTCCCCTTTTCGGTCTTGGGGCACCTGCTGGAAAACCCATTTGAGGTTGGTGGTCTTGCCGGACATCCCTGGGCCGTAGTAGACGATCTTGAAGTTGATTTCCCGTGCGGCGAAGTTGATCGTGCTCATCGTATTCCCTAGTTCAGTTCCCGAACAGCTCATCCAAAAGGGCGCTGGCCCCGTCGCGGTACTCGGTATCTATGCCCATCTTGGCCGGGCTTATGGCCGCGTCTTTGGTGAGGCCCTCCAGAGCGGACACCGCCCGTTTGCCGTAGAGCTTAATCCGCCCCACCGGAACCGAGCTGTCAAAAATCACCACCAACAAGGCCAGCTCCCCCACTTCCTCGGCGTACATCCCATGGGTGGAACCCTGGTGCAGCAGCTCATTGAAGCGGGGCTCGCCCAGCATTTTGGCCAGGGCCTGAGTCGCCGCGGCATTACCCGCCACCAGCGTGGCCAGGGAGTCCAACGAGGGCGGTCTCGGGGCCCATAGGGCTTCTTTGTGAGCCAGCACAAAACCTTTGCGGTCCAGCAAAAGCGCGTAGCGCGCCCCGCTCTCCCGCAGCAACTCGTCCAGGACGGCCATAGACTTCTCATAAGCCGCCCCATACAGCGCAATCGCTGGCTCAACCATAGTAGGCTAAGTCTAGCATGCAACCCTTACCCCCCCTTGTGACAAATTACGCTCGCGAAACCCTAGCCCGCTTGGTCGCCCTGCCCAGCGTCAGCGCCGAAGGCCGGGCCCTGGCCGAGACCGCCGATGCGGTGCGGGAGTTGCTCGAGGAGCTCGGCCTGCGGGTAGAGATCCACGCCACCCCTGGGGCCCCGGTGGTCTACGCCGAAGGCGGAGAGGGTGAAAAAACCCTGCTGTTCTACAACCATTACGACGTGCAGCCTGCGGATCCCCTGGAGCTATGGCACTCCGACCCCTTCACCCTAACCGAGCGCGAGGGCAGGCTATATGGGCGCGGAGCCAACGACGACAAGGGCGAGCTGGTCTCGAGGCTGGCCGCCCTAAAGTGGCTTCAAGAGGAGCACGGGCGCATCCCCTTGCGGGTGAAGTTTTGCCTCGAGGGGGAGGAGGAGATTGGAAGCCCCAACCTGGAGCATTACATTGAGGCGCATCAAGACCGGCTCAAAGCCGATGCGGTGATCTGGGAAGCCGGGGGGGTAGACGCGGCAGGCCGCCCCCAAATCTACTGCGGGCTGAAGGGGATCGTGGGCCTCGAGCTGTGGATCAAAACCGCGGCCTACGACCTGCACTCCTCCTATGGTGCGGTGGTGCAAAACCCCCTCTACCGCCTGTCCAAAGCCCTGGCCAGCCTGCGCGACGACGAGGGCAAGGTTTTGGTCAAGGGCTTCTATCAGCGAGTCCGGCCCTTGAGCCCACTCGAGGAGGAAACCCTGGCCCGCATCCCCGATGAGTCGCCCCAGCTAGCCCAGACCTTCGGAGTAGGGGGATTCTTGGCCGGGGTCAGCGGTCGGGCCTTTTACCAGAAGCTCCTGGCCGAGCCCTGCATCAACCTCAACGGGGTTCACGGGGGCTACGGCGGCCCCGGCTCCAAAACCGTGCTTCCCGCCGAGGCCTTTGCCAAGCTGGATGTCCGCCTGGTTCCTGATCAAGAGCCGCAAGAGATCATAGAGCTGATGCGGCAACACCTCGAGACCCACGGCTTCAACGATATCGAGCTGGTGGTCTCGGAGTTCGGCGAGCTCCCGGCACGCAGCGACTTGGCCGCCCCCTGGGTTCAGCAAGCCATCGCGGCCTGCCGCGAGGTCTACGGCCAAGAACCGGTGGTCTGGCCCAACTTCGCCGGATCAGGGCCGATGTACCCCTTTACCCACCTGCTCAAAGCGCCCGTGGTGGGGCTGGGGGTGGGGTATCCGGGCAGTAAAGTGCATAGCCCCGACGAGCATATCCGCCTTCAAGACTTCGAAGCGGGGATCGCTGTGGTCAAGCAGGCCATGGAGAAACTGGCCGGGTTGTGAGGTAGCCCATCCCGACTGTGCCCTCAGGCTCACCGCTCGAGCCGATCCCAGGCTAGGCTGAACCCATGCGTTGGGTATTTCTGGCCGTGCTTTGCAGCACAGCCTTTGCGCAAGCAGCACTCACCATTGACCAACTCTCCCAGCGTGCGTACGGTGCGGGCAATCTGAGCGTGGTGCAGACCATGGAGCGCACTCAAGACTTCACTCGCTACCTGGTGCGCTGGCCCTCCGACGGCGTCGTCCAGTATGGCTTTATGAACGTGCCTGTCGGGAAAGGGCCTTTCCCGGTAGTGCTGGTTCTACACGGCCATGTCAACCCGGCCACCTACCGCATCCTGACCTATACCACCCGCTACGCGGATGCCATTGCCCGTATGGGGTACGTGGTGCTCCACCCCAACTATTCCGGCCATCCCCCCTCTGGGGGCCGTCCCGAAGGGCTCTTTCGCGTCCAGTATGCCATTGATGTGCTGAACCTGGTGGCTCTGGTGCGCAAGCAGGCCGGGCAGGGGGTGCTGGCCCAGGCCGATGGAACCCGCATCGGGTTGTGGGGGCACAGCATGGGTGGAGGGATTGCTCAGCGGGTCGCGGTGGTGGATCCCAAGATCCGGGCGGTGGTGCTTTTGGGCTCGATGTCTGGGGACGAGCGGAAGAACGCCCGGCAAATCTACTATGTCTTTTCCGCCCGCACTCGAGGCCTGCGTGAATTGAGGGCCCCTCAAGCGGAGATTGACGCGGTCTCCCCGATCAACTATCTGAGCCGCACCCACGCTGCTTTTTCCATCCACCACGGCACCGCCGATGAACAAGTCCCCTATGCCTGGAGCGTGGAGCTCTGCCAGAAGCTCAAGGCCCTGGGAAAATCGGTGGAGTGCTTCAGCTATGCCGGTGGGCGGCACAACCTGCACGGGGCCTTGGATGCGGAATTCCTGTCCCGGGTGCGCGATTTTTTCCGCCGAACCCTTTGATGAGCCCTCCGCACCGAGCACCAATGGGGAGCCTCGAGGGGCTTTATGTGCACGTACCGTTTTGTCCCACCCTCTGCCCCTACTGCGACTTTCAGGTGGTGCGGCGGTTTGGGGGGATCGTCGAGGCCTATCTGAAGCGCCTCGGCGAGGAGGCCAGGGAACTCCACGCTAGCCACCCAGAGCCGCTTCAAACGCTGTACTTGGGTGGGGGAACCCCCAGCTTTTTGCGCAGCGCCGAATTGGCTCGTCTCCGCGAAGCCTTGCCGTGGGGGTTGGAGGGGGCTGAGGTCACCCTGGAGGCCAACCCCGGCACCCTGAACCGGGAGCGGCTCGAGCTGCTCCGAGCCTTGGGGGTCAATCGCCTTTCAATTGGAGTGCAGAGCTTTCAAGACCCGGTGCTCAAAACCCTGGGCCGGGCCCACGGGCGCAAAGGCGCCCTGAAGGCGGTGGAGATGAGCCTGGAGACCGGTTTCCGCACCTCGCTAGACTTGATTCTGGGCCTGCCCGGACAGGAGCTCGAGGCCGACCTGCGCGAAGCCCGCGCCCTGGGCGTGGGGCATATTTCGGCCTACACCCTGCAAATAGAGCCCGGCACGCCCTTCGAGCTGGCCAATCTGCACACCGATGAGGAGCAGGAAGCCCTGGCTTTTGAAAGGGCCGAGGAAATTCTAGGGGAGGCGGGGTTGGTCCGCTACGAGGTCTCGAATTTCGCCCGACCAGGGCAGGAAAGCCGGCATAATCGCCTCTACTGGCAGACCCGGTTTTGGGGGGCCCTGGGCCCAGGAGCCGCCGGGCACTACCGGGCCGGTCAGGGGGTGTACTCGAGGCGAACCACCAACCCCCCGCTCCCGCGCTGGCTGGGTGGGGAAGCGCCTCTGGTAGAGGAAATCGGTCCGCTCGAGCACGCCCGAGAAGCCCTGATGCTGGGCCTGCGGCTGCGGGAAGGGGTGGATGTCCAGGCGATCGAGCGCCGGACCGGGCTCGAGCTGTGGGAAGCCTTGTCCCCTCGCATGGAGAAGCTAGTGGCCCAGGGAGCGCTCCGGGCAGAGGGCCAACGACTCTCTGTGCCCAATCTGAACCTTGTCCACGGAGCGGTGCTCGAGCTGTGGGAAGGGCTCGAGGCCTCCCCCCTATAGGGCTTCCAGCTCCGCTCGCCGATCGGCCTCGGGCCAATGGGACTCCAGCAGATTCAAGCCGCGCAGAATGGGAGCCGCGTTGGCTACCAAGGCCACCACCCCCAGCGTGACCAGCCCTCCGGCCCACACCGCCCGACGCACCCCTAAAAGGCTGGCAGCCATGCCGCTTTCAAAGGCCCCGATCTCGTTGGAGGCCCCAATAAAGATCGAGCTCACGGCGGCGATGCGCCCACGCATCGCATCCGGAGAGCGCAACCGCAGGATCAAGCGGCGCACCACCATGCTCACCCCATCAAACCCCCCGGAGAGGGCCAGCATGGCCAGGGAAAGGATAAAGCTCTGCGAGAATCCAAAAACGATAATGCTCACCCCAAACCCGGCCACACTCGCCAGCAGCCAACGGCCCGCGTGCCGAAGCGGCGGATATCGGGCAGCAATCAGCATGGCCACCAGTGCACCCACGCTGGGAGCAGCCGCCATCAAACCCAAGCCCTGCGGTCCAACCTTGAGCAAGTCATTGGCAAAAGCAGGCAGCAAGGCAATGGCTCCCCCAAAAAGCACTGCGAACAAGTCCAAGGCCATCGAGGCCCACAACACCTGTTGACCAAACACATAGCGATACCCAGCCCTGATGCTCTGCCAAACCGATTCCCCCTGGGCTTGAGGCAGCGGAGGAGCTTTAGGTCGGATCATTCCCACGCTCACGGTTGCAATTGCGTAGAAAACCGCCGCAATCCCAAAGGCTCCTCTAGCCCCAAGCGTGCCGTAGAGCAGGCCCCCCAAGGCCGGGCCAAGAATTGCACAAGCTTGCCCGGCGCTCGAGAAGTACGTGGAGGCTCGGGCCAGCTGGACCCGCGGCACCACCATGGCTTCCAAAGCCCCTGAGGCCGGGTCCGCGAAGCCTCGAGCCAAGCCGGTGACAAACACCACCACATACACCGCAACCAGGGCCAGCCCCGTGCTCGAGGAGAGCCCAGCCAACCCCAGCGCGCCCAGCAAAGCGATCCCCCGCGTCGCCAGCAAAATCCCCCGCCGATCAAAGCGATCCGCAAGATGGCCGCCCAGGAGGGCGAAGGAAAGAGCCGGAATCGCCTCGACCAACCCCAGGATGCCTAGGGAGAGCGGGTTATGGGTACGTTCATATACCCGGTAGCCAATCACCACCGCCAGCATGGCCCCTGCCAGGGTACTCGCCGCACTGGACAGGAGCATCAGGCGAAACTCGGGGTTGCTCAGCACTGAAGCTGCATTGTCCCGAAGGGAAGAATCGCTGCTCAAGGTCTCTCTCGCAGGAGGTTCAGTCTATCAGGTAGAGCAGGTCGTTAACGGCCTGAGCGTACTGGGTAGGGGCCAAACCCCGCTTAGGGATGCGAAACCCCGGTGGGTACTGAGTTTTCTCAATGCCCCAACCCAGATCCCGCAGGGCTTTGGCGTCGTAGTCAAGGTTAGGGCGATCAAACGCGATCTGCAGAGCCAGCATATCCTCGGTGATGGAGATCACCCCCTTGGACTCCGCTACCAGGCGGAGTTTGCTGAGGGCCAGGAAGTTTTCCACCTCCTCGGGTGCGGGGCCGTAGCGCTCCTTGAGTTCCCTGGCGATGCGAGAAAGCTGGGCCAGGTTGCGGGTCTCGGCCAGGCGGCCATAATAGCGGCTGCGGGCGGCTGCGCTGGGGATGTACTCGGGGGTAAGGCGGGCCGAAAGCTGGAGGTCGAGGGTAACGTGGCGCTCGAGCTCCACCTTTTCTCCCTTGAGCTTCTGGATGGCCTCGGCCAGCAGCTCGGTGTAAACTTCTAAACTCACCGCCCGAATAAAGCCGTGCTGCTCTGGGCCCAGCAGATTCCCTACCCCACGGATCTCCATATCCTTCTCCGCCAACAAATGCCCCGAGCCCAGGTCGGAGAGGTCGGCAATGGCGCTCAGGCGGCGCTCGGCCCCTTCGGTCAGGCGCAGGGGGTGAAAGAGGAAAGCGTAGGCCTCCTGGTCTCGTCGTCCTACCCGGCCCCTAAGCTGATAAAGCGCAGCCAGACCCAGCTTGTCGGCCCGCTCCACAATAATGGTGTTGGCCTCGGGGATGTCCAGCCCCGACTCGATGATGGTGGTGGCCAGCAGCACATCAAACGCCCCCTCACTGAAGGCCAGCATGGTCTCCTCTACGTCGGCCTCGGCCATCTGCCCATGCACCACCCCGATGCGGGCTTCGGGGACCAGGGCCTCTAAATACCTACGCCGGGCCAGGATGGTGGATACCCGGTCATGAACATAGAAGGTCCGACCCCCACGCTCGAGCTCATCCATGATCGCCGCCCGTACCAGGGCCGGGTCGTAGGGTGAGAGTACGGTCTGGATGGGGCGACGCCCCTGTGGGGGGGTCTGGATGCTGCTGAGATCACGCAGCCCTACCAGCGCGCTGTAGAGGGTGCGAGGGATCGGGGTGGCCGAGAGGAATAGGGTATCTACGGACTCGGTCAGCTCGCGGATGCGTTCCTTCTGGGCCACGCCAAAGCGGTGCTCCTCGTCCACCACCAAAAGCCCCAGGTCTTTGAACTTAACATCCGGTGAAAGCAGCCGGTGGGTGCCGATCACCAGGTCTACCGCTCCAGACTCCAGGCCCTTCAGGGCTGCGGTAGCCTCGCGGTCAGAGGTGAAGCGCGAAAGCCCCACCACCCGCACCGGCAGCCCCTCGAGCCGGGCCCGAAAGGTCTGGGTGTGCTGCTCGGCCAACAGGGTCGTGGGCACCAACACCGCCACCTGCGCCCCGTGGCCCAACACCCGGGCCGCGGCACGAATCGCCACCTCGGTCTTGCCGAAGCCCACATCCCCCGAGATCAAGCGCTCCATGGGGCGGGGAGCCTCGAGGTCCCGCAGGGTCTCATCCAAGGCTTTTTGCTGGTCGGCGGTGAGCTCATGAGGAAAGTTGCGCTCGATCAGCGGATCCCACTCCGGCAGCGGCGCAAAGGCCCGCCCCGGTGCCGCCTCCCGCTTGGCATGCAGCACCAGCATCCGCTGGGCCAGTTCCTCGGCGTCTTTCTGGGCTTTTTCCCGGGTGCGCCGCCACTCGCCCTTGCCCAGGCTCGAGAGGGCCGGGGGGTCGTCGGTGGTCCCTGGGTGTCGCTTCAGCAAGGGCAGTTGCTCCACCGGGAGGTACATCCGGCCCTCGCCGGCGTAGCGCAGCAGCAGGTAGTCGCGTTTGGCCCCCAGCACCTCCCGGGTTTCCAGGCCCAGGTACTGCCCAATCCCGTGCTCGGGGTGAATCAGAAAATCCCCCACCCCCAAAGCCCCAGGGTCTTCGGTGGTCCCCACGATCCGCCGGGTTCGCACCGCCTCAGCGGCCCCAAAGGCATAAAGGTGGGCCTCGGTAAGATAGACGGTGCGGTTGGCCGGATCCAGAAAGCCCCCTTCAAAGGGGGCAGGAACCAGGTTGAGGGTTCCAGGCTCCAGGCTCAAAATCCCAGTGGAGCGGGTGGGAAGCCCCTCGAGCTTGGAGAGCAGGTAGCTTCGACTTTTGCTGTGGCGGTAGAAAAACGCCGCGGCATACCCCGCCTCGAGCCACCCCCGCACCTCTTCTACGAACTGGGAGACCCGGGCCCGGTAAGGCGGTAGGGAACGGTAACCCAAATCCAGAGGGGGCAGCTCCGGCCCGCCCAGACCAAACGCAACCTGCTCACGCCCTTCCAGGAGCGGCCACAGCTCGGGCGGGGCTAGAGCCGGGGTATCGAGGAAGACCGGGCCTGGGAAATGCAGCACCTTGAAGGAGTCCCAGACCTCTGCTTTGCCTTCTTTGGCCGCCAGAACATGCCGATGAACCGGTTTTGCATCCACCCACAGCCGGTCTAGCTCATCGCCAAAAAACTCCAGCCGCACCCCCTCGATCTCCAGCACCTCCCCTTGCACCCGCACCTCCTCTTCCCGCAGGTATCCCATCCGCAGCAACCGCTCCAGCAGCTCCTCGCGCAGGTAATGCCGCCCCACCTCGAGCACCAGCCGCCAGGCCTCGGGGTCCGCCGGGAAGGGGCTCAGAGCCTGGGGGTAGCTCATCACCACGGTCTGGGCCTCCCCTACCGCCTGGGGGCCGGGGTTCAGATAGGCCGACACCCCAAAGGCGGCCAGGTCGGCGTATAGGCTCAGCCGCTCCTCAGGAACCAGCAAGAGTTTCGGACCGGGGTATTCCGCGAAGACTTTGGCCCGGGCTACCTGAGGCAGTCCGGGTAGGTAGTGGGCCAGGGGAAGGGTGGGGTCGTGAACCATGCAACCTGTTCAGTTTACGCATTTCACCTACTGGTAAAGGGGGCCAGGTTCACAGGCCGAAGGCCGGCTGTAGAAGAGGGTATGATGTCGGGCAGCGGTATGGCCGAGGTTTTGATCATCTCCGCAGGCAACGCCGAGGACCTTATCGGGGCCACTTTAGCCCAACATCTGAATGCCGAGGTGCTGGCCCTTCCGCTGGTTGGCCAGGGCAGGCGCTATGAAGGGGTTGCGAAGGCCATCCTGGGGCCCAGAAACCCCATGCCTTCGGGGGGGTTTCCCTTCAACAGTCTGGATAACCTCATGGCCGATCTGCGGGCGGGGTTTATCCGGGATAGTCTCGAGCAGTGGCGCGTGTCCAGTCAAATCGGTAAGCGGGTCCAGGCCATTGCCGTAGTCGGCGACGCCTATGCTCTGGGGGTGGGGGTGCTGGCCCACCGCAGCAGTCGAGCGGCCCTATTCCACCTCCAACCCCAGATTTCCCGCTATTACTGGGGAGAGCGCAGCACCTGGGAGCGCCTCAAGCAGTTCAACCAGTTCGGTGCGGAAGACTATCTATGGTACGAGCGGTGGATGCACCGCTATGTCCAGGCGGTTTTTGTACGCGATAAACCCAGCGAGGCCCGGGCCCACCAGTTGGGGATGTCCAAGGCCCGCTTCGTAGGCAGCATGGCCATGGATACGCTGGGCCCACCCGAGCGCGACCTAAGCCCCTGGTTGGACGGTCGCCCGGTACTGGCCCTGCTCCCAGGGACCCGTGGGGATGTTCTGTTTAGTCTGCCGCTGATGCTCGAGGCGGCGTCACGGTTGCCAGAGACCCAAGCCTTAGTGGCCTGGGCCGGGGATTTCCAGAACCTCCCCCTGCCCGAGGGTTGGGGCCTCCAGGTGCAGGACGCACAAACCGCCGTAGCAGGGTCAGGGCAGCACCGGGTCTGGCTGTTGCGGGGCGCGTTCTCGGCCATTTTGCACGTGGGGCAGGTAGCCATCGGCACCGCCGGAACCGCCAATGAACAGGCCGCGGGGATGGGCCTGCCCGTGGTGAGCTTCCCGACTCGAGGGCCACAATACCTGCTGCCCAATGCCCTCCGCCAAGCCCGGCTGCTGGGACGGGCCCTCGCGCTGGTCGAGGCCCACCCTGACGTGGTTGCGGAAGCGGTACGGGCGCGGCTGCTCGAGGGCCCTTTGCGGGCCGCCGCTCAACAGGATGGCTACGAGCGCAATGGGCCGCGCGGGGCCCTACCCCAGATCGCCCGCACCCTTCACCGCGCGCTTGGGATATAGGGCTTCCAGCCTCAAAACTTTCTCCCGCGGGGCCTCTTGGCTTCGCTACAATAACCGACGATGGTCCCTTCACATGGCGCAGGCTCCAGGCCAGCAATTGCCTTCATCACCGATGCGGTCCGGGTTGCTGGGAGCGAGGTCTGGCTCTTGGAAACCCTGCCGCGGTTGCGGGCAGCCGGGCTCGAGCCGAGCGTCTACTTCCCTCCGCACCCTGGCCTGGATGCCTTCACTGCCCGTTTTTCCGAGGCGGGAATCAGGGTCGAGCGCTACGCCGATTGGGAGGAGCTGGCCCACCAAACCGCAGCACTGGATCTGCGAATCGTTCAGGCCGGAAACCCCCAGACCTACACCGCACTGCTCCCCCGGCTGACCAGACCCCGACTGGTGTTGTCGCACGATCAGATGCGGTTTTTCTACCCCCTGGGCCTCGAGGCCCTCTACCGGGCTCTCTTCGCCCTGAGCAAAGCCCGGGCCTGGCGAGCAGCCGATGGGGTCTTGACGGTCTCGAGCTGGGCGGCTGAATTCCTGCATAGCCTGGGGTTATCCCAGGCCGTAGGGCTTTTTAACGGGGTAGATCCCCAGCGGTTTCGCCCCGCCACCCCCGCCGAGCGGGTACAGCTCCGGGCAACCTTCGGGTTTAACCGCTTCACCGTGCTCTACCCAGCCCGGCTCTCGCCGGAAAAGAACCATTGGGCCCTGCTGGGAACAGCCCGGCGAACTCCAGAATACCGCTATGTGCTGGTAGGTGAGGGGGAGTTGACAGGGCTACTCCGGCGCCTCGCCCCAGGCAATGTGGAGTTTTGGGGCCGCCGCACCGACCTCCCCCAGCTCTACCGAGCCGCTGACACCCTGCTCCAACCCACCCTGGCCGAAAACCAGTCGCTGGCAACGTTGGAGGCCATGGCATCGGGGTTACCGGTGGTGACCAGTCTAATCCCGGCGCAGCTCGAGCTCATCACCCCTGAGGTCACGGGGCTGGCGCTAAGACCTGTCCCTGCCCTGCTGGCCCAGGCCCTGCGGCGCCTCGAGCAAACCCCCACCCTGGGCCAGCGGCTGGGTCAGGCCGCCCGTGAGCATGTCCTAAAGCACCATACCCTAGAAGCCTCAGCCCAGCGCCTAGCCCAGGCCTTGTGGCACTACCTCTAGCCCAGACCCCTTTAGGTCTGGAAAGGCCTAAACCCGACTGTGCTAACATAGTCCCGTGCGTTTATATCGGGTCGGGCTGTTTTCCGACGCTTATCTCCCCAGCCCTAATGGGGTGGCCACCAGCGTGTACCTGCTGATGCGCGAGCTACGCCGCATGGGACACGAGGCCTGGGTGCTGGCCCCTGAAATTCCCGAATACGACCGGCAGGAAGAGTGGGTGGTGCGGGTTCCCAGTGTTCCTTACCCCTTTTTTGAGGGACAACGGCTGGCCATGCCCAGCAACCGTTACCTTCCCACCGAGTTCGAGATTTTCCACACCCATGATCCACTGTTCATCGGCATCTGGGGGGCTCGGCTGGCCTACCGCCAACAATCCCCCCATGTCTCCACCTTTCACACCCACCTCGAGAAGTACGCTCATTACATCCCCGGCGTAGCTACGCTGGAAAAGTACACCGGGCTCATGACCCGAGTGTGCCAGGCTTTTTACAACCGGGCCGATCTGGTAATTGCCCCTACCCAGAGCTTTGCCAAGCTGGTAGAAAACTTCTACGAGGTCGAGCGCGAGATCCGGGTAATCCCTACCGGCATTGACACCGAGATTCTAGAGTCTGCCCCTGAGCCGCCCTCGCCCTGGCCGAGCGGCAAGCGCCGCCTGCTGCACGTGGGCCGGCTGGGCGAGGAAAAAAGCGTGGATGTGGTGATTCGGGCCCTAGCGGAAATTCGCCAAGAGAGCGATGCCCACCTGGCCCTGGTGGGGATTGGGCCGCAGCAAGAGGAGCTGGCCCAACTCAGCGCCGAGCTTGGCCTGAGCGAGCACGTAACCTTCGTGGGGCGGGTGCCCTATGACCGCATCGGGGGTTACTACCGCATGGCCGAGCTGTTCTTATTCGCCAGCACCACGGAAACCCAGGGCCTGGTGGTCTGGGAAGCGGAGGCCATGGGGGTGCCGGTGGTGGCGGTGCGGGCGGAGGGGGTAATGGACGGGGTAGACCCTGGGGCCAGCGGCTACTTGGTGGAGGTGGGCGACCACCGGGCCATGGCGGCCAAGGCCCTCGAGGTGCTGCGGGATGAGGGGTTGCGCCAACGCCTGAGCCTGGGGGCTCGGTCGTTCGCCGACCGTCGCAGCGCCAAGCGGGTAGCCGAGGCCATCGTGGAGGTCTACGACCAGGCCACCCAGCTTGTCGAGGTCGAGCCTCGGCGGCTCAAGATTCCTTTCCCCCGCCTCCCGCGAAATAGCCTTCAGGGTTCCCGCTGAGGTTTTTGAGCTGCTGAGCGAAGAAGCGCCCCCAGCCTGCTTGGACCCGTCTCGAGCTGGTGCGGACCAGGGCGTCCCGCACATAGCGTACCCGGCCTTTGGGCTTCAGCTTTAGCCCCAAGAGCACATCCTCCCGGGCCTCTACCGCGGGATAACCGCCCACCTCAAGGGCCACAGCCCGGTCAAAGGCCATATTGGCCGCGGCCAGGTTGGGCTGGCCCAGCAGGGCCATCAGCTTGAGGAACACCCCATACCCCACCTCGGTAAGCTCTTCTTGCCACCAGGGCAGACCGAACATCCGTAGGGGGCCGTATAGGGCCACGCTGCCGGCCATCTGGGCCTCCAGGGCCTCGAGCCAGCCCGCAACCGGCCGGCTGTCGGCATCGGTGGTGGCCACCCAGTCCCCGGTAGCAGCCTCCAGACCGGCCTGGCGGGCCAACGCCACCCCTGGGGTGGGGCAGATCACCACCCTAGCCCCGAGCGCGGCGGCGATGGTCCCCGTGCGGTCCATAGAGCCGTTGTCCACCACCACCACTTCATCGGGAGGGCGGGTCTGAGCCGCCAAAGCCCGCAAGCAGGACTGGAGGTAGGCTTCCTCGTTGCGGGCTGGAATTACCACCGAGATACGCACGGGTATACTCTAAAACGTGCGGATGCGAAATGTGCAGCGGATCTCCCCCTGGCGGTTGCGGGGGATCTCTCCGCTGCTCCGGATCATCCTGGCCTGGGGGCTCCTGGAAGGGGTACGCAGTGGGTTTTATGGGGGCTACCTCCCCATCCGCGCCGGTGACCTCGGCCTCACCCTCACCGTGACCGGAACCGCCTTCAGTCTGCACTTGCTGGCCGATACTTTTGGTCGCCCGATCGGGGGGTATCTGGTGCAGCGGCTCGGGCTAGGTCTGACCGCTGCGGGTGGGGCGGCGGTGGGCCTGCTGGCCCTCCTGATCGTACCGGTGACCCAGTCCCCGCTGCTGCTGTTTGCCCTGAGCATCCTCTGGGGGATCTCGCTCTCGGCCGTGGTTCCAGGGATGTACACCCTCAGCAGCCGCCAAGCCGTGAAGGGCCGGGAAAGCCGGGCCATTACCCTGACCCAGATGCTCACCTCGCCCTGGTCGGGGATCGGCTTTTTTGGGATTGGGTTTCTCTCCAAACTCGCCCCCACCCTGGCTCAGGATCTCCTGATCGGAGGCCAGGCGCTGGCCCTAGCGGTAGCCGCCACGCTGATCTTCCGACCCGAACGGGTACCCCCGGCCCCAAAGCAGGAGTACTATCCCTGGACCCGCCTTTTGCTCTTCATACCGGCGGCTTTTGGCCAGACCTTTGCCCCCATGCTCTTCAGCCAGCTGATCTTCCCTTATGCCCGGGCAACCGGGATTGCAGGTGGGTGGATGGTGGCCTTGGTGGCCCTTGGTGGGGTGTTGTCGTATGTTCTGGTGCCTTGGACAGCCCGTTATGCTGACAAGCACAGCCCGCGCTGGCTCTTGATCGGTGGATTAGCCCTGATGGGTCTGGCAGTTATCGGATTAGCCAGCCAGCCCGCGCTACCGCTGCTGTTGCTGATCGCGGTGGGGGCTGGGGTGGGGCTGGCCACCTTTGGGCCAGGCTGGAATGGGCTGGTGGTCAGGTTGCTCCCCGAAAACAACCGGGCCGCGGCCTGGGGCACGCTGTTGGCAGTGGAAGGATTGGGAACCGCGCTGGGCCCAGCCGCAGGACAGACCCTGGCCCAAACCGTGGGGATTACCGCCCCGTTCTTCCTTTCCGGAGCCATCTTGCTGGCCCTGAGCCTGTTCTATCTCATCGCCTTATGGAGGCCCTTCTGGAAATCGCACTCCTGATCGCCTTTATCTTGCTGCTCTACGCGCTCAGCGATCTGCTCTTCCGCTGGATGGGGTTGGGAGCCCTGGCTTGGGGCAGCCGAGCCGAGACCAAGATCGCCCTCACCTTCGATGATGGCCCCTCGGAGCAGACCGAGGCCCTGCTCGAGCTCCTCCGTCGGCATGGGGCCAAAGCCACCTTTTTCCTCACCGGTCAGCAGGCCGAGCGCTATCCCCAGCAGGTAGAACAACTGCGGCAGGAGGGGCACCAGCTCGAGGCCCACGGGTATTGGCATCGCCCCGCCTGGTGGATGGCCCCTTGGACTGAGTGGGTCCACATCGCCCGCAGTTCTGGGCGGCTATACCGCCCCCCCTGGGGTCTCCATTCCCCCTTCACTCGAGCCTTCGCAGCCTTACAGGGCAAGCAAATCGCCCTGTGGGACACCGAATCCCGGGATTGGCTCGAGGAGAGCCCGGCAGAGATCACCGCCCGTCTGATCTTCTACACCAAGCCCGGATCGGTGCTGCTCTTCCACGATGGCCCCGAGCGCACTCTGCAGGTGCTGGAGCACCTTCTCCCGCGCCTCAACGAGCTGGGCTACCAAGCCGTCAGCCTGAACCAACTGGACCTCCGGCCCCTGGGGCCGCGCGGGGGAATTCTGCGGGCCCTGCAGGGGTTTGAGGAACGCTACAACCATCAGCATGGCGCTTTCCGGGCCGGGTATCGGCCTTTTGATCTCTTCCGGCTGGAGAAAAAACCCTTTCCAGGGCCCTCGGTGGAGGGCATTCCCCCCGGCGTGCCCTGCTATGAGGTGCACCTCGAGTCGGCCCGCGTGAGCGCCTTGAGCCCCATGCAGGTCTTCCGGGCTTTCCGCGAAAGCCTGAAGGAGGTAGCCAAACAGGTCCAGACCGACCCAGAGATCCAGTTGATCTACGGCCACAGCTATCTGGCCCACGCGGCCCGGGTAGTAGGGTTTCGCAGCGCCCCCCTGCCCGCTCGAGAGGCCCTGCTGGCCACCCTGGCCAGCCACTGGTTTTTATGGCTCTACCGGGGCGAGTTGCCCAAGCGCGGGCGCAACCAGGCTGCGCTTTCCTATATGACCCGCGAGGCCTTGCTGCGCCAGTATGGTCAGGCTCTGGAGGAAGGGACTCGAGCCTGAAGCCAAAACCGTTTCCGGGCCTGGGGGAGGCTCTGGCGCAAATCCACCTTCTTCACCGCAAACCCGGCCTCCTCCAGGCCGCGCCTCAGCGCTCCAGCCACCGAGTAGGTGGCCAGGCGGGCGCCCGGCTGGGCGGCCCCAAACAGCCGCTGCAACACCCCAGGACTCCAGGGCTCGGGGTTCACCCCCGGATCGAAGGGGTCAAGGTAGATCGCGCTGGCCCAGAGGTCGGGGAAAACCGCGGTGCTTACATCCTCGAGGCGAAGCTCGAGCCGCCCCCACGGGCCTTCCAGCACCCAAGGAGAGGACCGGGCCGCAAACCCCTCCAACACCCCCTGCCAAACCGCCTCAGCCGGAGGCGTGAGCGGTAGGGGAACGGTCTCGAGCACCCGCCGTTCCACCGGGAGGTACTCGTAGGCCAGGTATTCCAGCCGCACCCCCCGGGTCATGGCATCCTGAAGCGTGACCCTGAAGTTCACCCCCAGTCCGAAACCGACCTCGAGCACCTTTGGGCAGGGATGCCGGTGGGTCTCGGTGAGCTTGAGGTACAGCTCGGTGGCCTGGGTTAGTGCACCGTGCCTTGAGCTGTAGGGAACACCGAACCGGGGATGCAGCAGGGTGGTTGAGCCATCGTCGGTCAAAATGGGCTTGAATTCGGGCTCGAGCCGCACCGCTACCCCCTCAGCGCGGGGCAGCCTCGATCGGCTCCGCCGCCTGGCGCATGAGTTGCCACAAGGCTTCGACATGGTGCCGCTCGGTGGGCTCCGCCCCGATCGAGACCCGGGCCATCCAGCGGCCCCGCAGCATTGCCGGGGTGATGAAGGCCTGGCCCGAACGGTTGACCCGGTTCACCCAGTCCAAGGTGTGCTGATCCAGGGCCTCCCCACTCAGGCCCGGGGGTTCAAAGCGCACGCACACCGTCTGCAAGGGAACCGGGGCCAGTACCTTCCAGCCGGGGGTCGCCCGCACCTGGGCCTCGAGCCACCGGGCGTTCTCGAGGTCGCGGCGCAGCCGAGCCTGCAACCCTTCCACCCCCTGATCCTTGAGCGCAAACCAGATCTTGAGGGCGCGAAAACGCCGCCCCAACGGAATCCCCCAGTCTTTGTAGTTGCGGGCCTCAACCCCGCTGGCCAGGTACGAAGGGTTGGTGGACATGGCCCGGATGAGATGCTGTGGCTCCCGCACGAAATAGGCCGAGAGGTCCATGGCCATCCCCAGCCATTTATGTGGATTCACCGAGATCGAATCGGCCCACTCCACCCCCTCCCAAAGAGAGCGGCATTCCGGCAGCAGCATGGCTGAGCCGGCCATGGCCGCATCCACATGCAGCCAGAGACCCTGCTCGCGGCACAGTTCGGCAAGGTCGCGCACCGGGTCTATGGCCGTGGTGGCGGTAGTCCCCACCGCAGCCACCACCGCACAGGGCTTACGCCCCTGGGCCCGATCCCGCTCAATGGCCCCCGCAAGCGCATCCAGCCGCATGGCAAAACGGTCATCGGTCTCGATCAGCCGCAGGTTATCCTGACCAAACCCCGCCAACAGCGCGGCCTTGGGAACCGAGCTGTGGGCCTGGTCGGAGACATAGACCGTGAGGGGCTGCTCCTCGGCTTGCAAACCGCCCCGGTTCTGGGCATACCCGCTGGCCCGCTCCCGCGCGGTCAGCAGGGCCACCAGGGCTGCAGTAGAGGCGGTGTCTTGAATCACCCCTTGAAACCCCTCCGGCAACCCCAGCATCTGGCGCAGCCAGTCCATCATGGCCTCTTCCACCTCGCTCAAGGCCGGGGAAGCCTGCCAGGTAATCCCGGTCTGGCCCAGGCCCGTAGCCACAAGATCGGCCAGCACGGAAGAAAGCGGGGCATTGGAGGGAAACCAGGCGAAGAAATTAGGGCTTTGCCAATGGGTCAGGCCGGGCAGCAGGGCCTCGAGCTCCTCCTGAATCCCCTCGAATCCCTGAGGGCGCTGAGGCGGGGCCGGGTCGAAGAGGGCTTTGATCTCCCCCGGCTGTACCTGGGCCATTACCGGGAGCTGCTCGAGCCGGGCCCGGTACTCGGCAATCCAGTCAATCAAGGCATAGCCAACGCGCTTAAACTCCTCCGGTGACATAAGAAGAGTCTAACAGCCGAGGGGCCCCGTGCGGCCTTTGACTTTCGCCCCTTAACCTTCGAGAATAGCCCTGATGGAGATTACCCCCGAGCTGATCCACCGCCTCAGCCAGCTCTCCCGACTGGCCCTCACCCCAGAAGAAGAAGCCCGGCTGGAGGGCGAACTCCGGGCCATGGTGGGTTTTTTCGAGCAACTGGGCGAGCTCGAGACCGAGGGGCTTCCCGAGATGCCCCGACCGGTCGAACTCCATAACATCCTCCGCCCAGACGAGGTCCGCCCCTCCCTGGAACCAGAAGAGGCCCTTTCGGTGGCCATTGAGCAGGAAGAGGGGATGTTCCGAGTCCCCAGGGTCATCGAGTAAACCCCTGGCCAAAACCCCGTTCCAGCCGCGTAGACTTTAACCATGCTTGACCTCAAATTCATCCGTGAAAACCCTGAAGCCGTGCGTAAGGCCATTGAGCAAAAGGGCAGCAGCCTCAACCTGGACGAACTGCTGACCCTCGACCGGCAGGTGCTGGAGCTCAAGCGCCAAACTGAAGCCCTACAAGCCGAGCGCAACGCCAACGCCAAAGCCGCCGCCAAGGCCACGCCGGAGGAACGCCCGGCCCTCATCGAGCGGGGCAAGGCCATTGGCCATCAGCTCTCCGAACTCGAGCCCCAGCTTCGCGAGCTCGAGGGCAAGCTCAAGCAGCTGCTCTACCTCACCCCCACCCTTCCCTGGGAGGGTGCGCCGGTGGGTCCAGACGACAGCTTCAACCTCGAGACCCGTACCCACGGCCGGCCGCGCACCTTCTTGTTCGAGCCCCTGGACCATGTAGCCTTGATCGAAAAAAACGACTGGGGAGACCTCGAGCGGGCCGCCAAGGTCTCCGGTTCGCGCTCGTACATCCTCAAGGGCGACCTGATGCTCTACGAGCAAGCCCTGCTGCGCTTTGCCGTGGATCGCCTGATCGCCGCCGGCTTTACCCCCATGAGCGTTCCCGCCCTGACCAAGGAAGAGGTGCTCTATGGCCACGGGCAGTTCCCCACCGCCCGCGACCAGGTGTACTCGGTGAATGGAGGCGAGGCCTTCCTGGCTGGAACCGCTGAGGTTCTGCTCAACGGGCTCTACTCCGGTGAAATTCTGAACCAGGCCGAGCTGCCCAAGCTCCTCGCTGCCCTCTCCCCCTGCTTTCGCAGCGAGGCCGGGTCGGCGGGGAAGGACGTGCGGGGGTTGATGCGGGTCCATCAGTTCAACAAAGTCGAGCAGTACGTGCTCTGTCGGGCGGACTTAGAGGAGTCCAACCGCCTGTTCGAGACCATGCTCTCCCTCTCCGAGGGAATTTTGCAGGCCCTCGAGCTGCCTTACCGGGTCCTGGAGGTCTCCACCGGGGATATGGGCCTGGGCAAGTACCGCCAGGTAGACCTCGAAACCTGGGTCCCCAGCGAGGGAAGGTACCGTGAAACCCACTCCTGCTCGGCCCTGCTCGACTGGCAGGCCCGGCGGGCCAACCTGCGCTACCGCGACGCCGAGGGCAGGGTGCGTTACGCCTACACCCTCAACAACACCGCGCTGGCCACCCCGCGCATCCTGGTGATGCTCTTGGAAAACCACCAGAACGAAGACGGAACGGTGAACGTGCCCGAGGCGGTGAGGCCGTATTTCGGGAAGGCGAAACTCGAGGCGGCAAGGTAAAACCCGGCCATTCTGATGGCGGCCTGAAGCGAGCCCAAAAATGCCACGGTAGATTTGCTCGAGCCCTATCGTCCCCTCGAGGCACGGCAGAGGTGATGTTGATGCAGATGCGGTTGTACTTGCCCGTCACCCCGGCCATCGGGTAAATCTGCCCGTGAACAAACTCGTGGCGCAGCTCTCGACGGGCTTGACCATGCCCCCAATCTAGCAGGATGCTACAGGGCGTGGATTACGACCCCATCGCCCAGTTCTATGCCCTCAACTACGCCCATTACACCGACGACCTCGAGTTCTACGCCCGCCTAGCTGAAGATTACGGCGGCCCGGTGCTGGAGCTGGGGGCCGGGACCGGGCGGGTCAGCCGAGCCATCGCCCGGCGAGGCATTGAGGTGGTGGCGCTCGAGCCCTCCCCTGCGATGCGTCGCCTGGGGGTGGAGTACACCCAGGACCTGCCGGTGCGGTGGGTCTCCGGGGATATGCGCCGGCTGGAGGCCCTACGGCCCCGGCAAGCGTATCCCCTGATCATCGCCCCGTTCAACGCTTTCATGCACCTGTACACCCTCGAGGAGCAAGACGCCACCCTGTCTGGGATCGCCCAAAGCCTGGCCCAAGGCGGCCGTTTGGCTTTTGATCTCTACAACCCCGCCCATATCGGGCCGCAGGGGGTTTTGCAACACGAAGGGGACTACCCAGGCGGGATCAGCGTGTTCATTCATCAGACCCACGAAGCCGCCGTGCAATCGCTCACTACCCACTACCTGGTGGATCAACGCTCCTCCCGGGGGACGCTCAAGCGCCAGACCTTTACCCTCACCCAGCGCTACTTCACCCGCTATGAGCTCGAGCGCTGGCTACGTGCCTTCGGTTTCCACTTCCGCCTGTTTGGGGGATTCCACCGCGAGCCCTTCAGCGCAGAGGCTCCGGTCATGGCGGTTCTGGCTTGGCTCGGCTAAGGCTCTATCGCCGATTCAACCGGTATTACCGGTTGTCCAAAGTCAGGAGAGCCTCGAGGGTCTTGTTCTTAACCCGGCCGGTGATGTATACGCTGTACACACTTCCAGCCTTGAGCGAGGTGAGCGGAACCCGCAGCAACACGGTCTTATTTCCGGTCGGGCGCACGATCAAACCATACTCCCCGCTGGGGATAGAGACATAACGGGTGGCTTGTCCAAAGCGCATATAATCCGCCACCAGGGTGGTGGTCTTAGCCTTGGCATCAACGGCATAAAGGCTCAGCTGCGGGGCATCCGGCGAGGCCAAAACCGCCCGAATCCGCACCCCACTGGGGGCTTTTAGCCCTTCTCCACTGTCCAAGAAAAGTCGGGTAACGACCTTCTGGGGAGTCCCCAGCGCGGCCAGGGTGTACTTGTATCCATTGCGGAGATCAACCGTAGCAAGGCCTAGCCGAGGGGTGGTTTTACCGGTAGGGGTAACCCAGACCCGGAGGTTTCCTTTAGGCGCGGGCACATACTGGGTGAAGTTTTTGTACCCCTCCATGGCAAAGGATTTATGCCCATCCACCCAAACATCCACCGATCCCACCCCCTCGACCAGGTGAATGAAGCGGATCTCAGGGCTCCCCTGGGCCAAGCCCAAAGCGGCCAACGCTGCGACTAGGGATACCAGCAATCGTTTCATATTGCCCCTCCACCGTATTCCCTTCCCGACCTCTCAGCCCGAAAGGGAGGGGTTCTGGTGGGAGCCCCACCCGAATCCCCTCCCCACTGTACCCGTTCTTTAAGAAGCTCTGGTTAGCCTCATCACGCCGGGCGGACCGGTCTTTTAGGCGCGAGCGGCCGGCTGTACCTTCGGGCGTCGGGGTTTGCGCACCGGCTGTGCCGGTTTATGGGTCATGTGCTGAGCCCCACCCACCAAGGCCCAATCCAGCGCCTGGTCCAGGTTCTCCGCGAAGTGGAAGCGTAGGTTATGGCGCAGGTAGGCTGGGATGTCGGAGAGATCGGGCTCGTTTTGCTTGGGCAAAATCACCTCGCGGATCCCCGCCCGGCGCGCCCCCAGCACCTTCTCCTTGACCCCACCGATCGGCAGTACGCGCCCAGTCAGGGTGATCTCCCCGGTCATGGAAACATCGTTGCGCACAGGAACCTCAGCCAGGGCGGAGACCAGCGAGGCCGTGAGGGCAATCCCTGCTGAAGGGCCTTCTTTAGGTACCGCGCCCGCCGGCACATGGATGTGCACGTCAGAGTTGTCGAACTTCTCGAGCGGGATGCCCAGGCGAGCCGCGTTCTTCTTGGCGTAGGAAAGGGCAGCCCGGGCCGACTCCTTCATCACCTCACCGAGCTGTCCGGTAAGGATGAGCTGCCCCTTCCCCGGCATCACCGAGGTCTCGATGAACATAATGTCCCCACCCACCGGGGTGTAAAACATTCCGGTCGCCACCCCGATCTGGGGCTCCCTGGCCTCGCTCTCCGGCATATGCCGGGCCGGGCCCAGATACTTTTCCAAGTCGCCATCGGTGATGCGTACCCGCTTCTTGCCCTCCTCGAGGATCACCCGGGCGGCCTTGCGCAGCAGTGTACCGATTTCCCGCTCCAGGTTGCGCACCCCAGCCTCGCGGGTGTAGTGGGTGATCAGCCGGTTCAGGGCGGCCTCGGTGACCACAACCTGGTTCTCCTTGAGGCCGTTCTCGCTGAGTTGGCGCGGCAGGAGGTAACGCTTGGCGATCTCGAGCTTCTCCTGCTCGATGTAGCTGGTGAACTCGATCAGCTCCATGCGGTCCATCAGGGGCCCCGGAATGTTCTCGGGGAAGTTGGCGGTGCAGATGAACAGCACCTCGCTCATATCGAAGGGCACCCCCAGGTAGTGGTCGGTGAACTCCTTGTTCTGGGCCGGGTCGAGCAGCTCGAGCAGCGCCGCGGCTGGATCCCCCTGGTATCCCGCACCCAGCTTGTCCACCTCATCCAGCAAGAACACCGGGTTCTTGCTGCCGGCCTGTCGCAGGCCCTGGATGACCCGTCCGGGCAAAGCCCCGATGTAGGTGCGGCGATGCCCACGGATGTCCGACTCGTCCCGGGCCCCCCCCAGGCTGATGCGGTGGTATTTGCGCCCCAGGCTCTTGGCGATGGCCTTGGCAATCGAGGTCTTGCCCACCCCCGGAGGCCCCACAAACAGCAGGATGGGCCCCTTGGCCACCTCCTCCGCCGCCACCTCGCCCTTCTTGGCCCGCTCGAGCTTCAGCTTGCGTACCGCCAGGTATTCTAGCACCCGGTCTTTGACCTTCTCCAAGCCGTAGTGATCCTCGTCGAGGATCGCCTTGGCCTGCTTGAGGTCAATCTGATCTTCGGTGCGGATGTTCCAGGGCAGGCTCACGATCCAGTCCAGGTAGGTGCGCACCACACTGGCCTCAGCCGAGTCGGGGTGCATCCGGGCGAAGCGATTCAGTTCGCGCTCCACCTCAGGCCGCACGTTCTCCGGGAGTTGAAGGGCCGCAATCTTCTCGCGGAACTCCTCTACCTCCATCTCCCCTTCCTCGCCCCCCAGCTCGCGCTGAATGGCCTTCATCTGCTCGCGCAGATAAAACTCGCGCTGGTTCTTGTCCACCTCGTCTTTGACCTGCTGCTGGATGCGGCGCTGGGTCTCGAGCAAATCCAGTTCGGCATCGAGCAGGATTGCCACCCGCTTGAGCCGCTCAATGGCCGAGGCGGTCTCGAGCACCCGCTGCTTGTCCTCGAGCTTGAAATCGAGGTGAAAGGTGATGTAATCCGCGAGCTGCGAGGGGTCCTCGAGGTTGAGGATGAACTGCGCCACCTCAGGGGTCAGATACTTCCCCTCTTTCAGCAGGCGCTCGAAGCGCTCCTTGACCTCGCGAAAGAGGGCCTTGAGCTCGGTAGCTCGGCCCTCCTCCTCCTCGATTCGGGTAACCTTGGCCGAGAGGTAACCGTCCTCCTGGGTAAAGGTCTCCACCCGGGCCCGGGCGAAAGCCTGCACCAGCATCTGCACCGAACCATCGGCGTTCTTGCGCATCCGCAGGATGTTGCAGGCCGTACCTACCTCATAGAGGTCCGAACCGGAGGGCTCTTCCACATCCTTGTCGCGCTGGCTAACGATTAGAATGACCCGCTCCTGGGCCAAAGCTGCGTCTATGGCTCGGATTGAAACCGGTCGCCCGGCATCAATCGGCATCACCATGCTGGGATAAATCACCGAGCCACGCACCGGACACACCGGAAGGGTTTCGGGGAGATGGGTATTGACGGGGGTATCAATCTTGGAGTCGCTCATATGCATTCTCCGTATTGCTGAAGTCTAGAGCCTGGGCCAACGGAAAGAGTAAGGATGCAACCACTCCGGCATAGCATGAACTATGAGCGTGGTTATGTCAAGTTTACTATTTAAAGCGCTAGCAATCGGCACCTTATCCACATTCCTGCTCCATACCAGCCTCGAGGTCCGGCCCCATCTCCCAGTATCTACGATCGGCCCGACCTTTATTGTTACGCAGGTTTACCCCACGGGAGTGTAGCCCCCATGGGAAGCCCCGTTGGGTTTTACCCGCGGCTTCAGGTTCCCAAAAAAACCCGGACCTCATCCCCCCTGGGGGGTGTCCCGTTGCTGCAGTGCAGGGCCGCGGCAGCCGCGGCGAACTCGAGCCCCTCCAGCTCCCCTTTCCCCTGGGCCAGGGCCAGGGCCAAAGCCCCATGAAACACGTCTCCCGCACCGGTGGTGTCTTGGACATGCACTCGATAAGCCGGAAGGTGTCCCCCCGGATAGACCACCCCCTCAGGGCCGAGGGTTACCGCTGCCCACACCCGTTCTTTGCTCAGCCGCTCCAGCAGGGCCTGAACCCCCCCCACGCTCTGTGCGAACTCCTGCGAAGCCACCACATGGGTGCTCACCTGCACCAGCGACCAGTCGCCAGGCCGGTCTCGGTCGAGGTCGAGCAAGACCGGGAGCGACCGCCGGTGGGCAAACTGCCCCAGGCGCAGCCCCCCATCGGGCCAGCGCCCATCCAGCAGCAAGGCATCCGCACCTTCTAAAATCCGCTCCGCATTCAGCACCAAGGCTTCGGGCAGCTCGGGGCGGTAGGGAAAAATATGCCGCTCGCCGTCTGGGGCCACCAGGACCGCCGAGACCGGGGTTGCCGCGCCCATCTGGAAATGGGTTTTGACCCGCTCGGCCCGAAGAAGCGCCTCGAGCCGCTCCCCAGCCGCATCATCCCCTCGGCGGCTCACCAGGTGGGCCTCTCCGCCCAGCCGAGCAATCGCCACCGCACCCACCGCCGCTGGCCCCCCTACCGCCTCTCGGTAGGCCCGTACCCCGGTGCGGCTGTGGGTAGGGGGAAACTGCTCCACGTAGTAGCGCTGGTCCAGGCAGGCCCAGCCGCAGGAAACTACCTTGGCCATACCAGCCCCCACTCCTCAGGGCTCGGGGGGAGAACCTTCAAGCCCAGCCAGGCGCACAGCTCCATCAAGGCGGGTTGATGGCTGCCCATCCCCAAAACCATGTGGTGGGGAATGCGGTGGTTGAGCCAACTGGCCAAAAACTGCTCGGGGTTGAGATCCTGATCAGCCCAGGAGGCGCGGGTCATCCAGCCGGAATTGCCATCATAGCCCTTCTCGCCGCTCAGCGCCCCCCCGTAAACCACGGCCCTTCGATCGGGCAGAAGGCGGATTCCGCTGACCGCACCCGGCCTGAGGCTCATATCCCGCACGGCGGGAACCCCCCGATTGAAGTGGGGGACCAGCCGGGTAGGACCATCTGTCCAGGCTTTAGGGGCTTCCCCCCCATGCCAGAGCATCAGCCCTCGAGAGGAAAGATGGGAAAGATCAAGCAGGATGGAAGGCTGCCCGCTGACCGCGTTCAGCGCCAGCATCGAGGCCAGGCCCAAGAGGTCGCCTTCCGCCGCCCAGACCTGCCCCTGGTCGGCGAGCCGGGCCATCGCGGAGTAGGCCATTACCCCGGTTTTCTCCGGGATTTCCGGCCACTCCCGCAAGGCCACCCCGTCGTAGCCCTGGGCCAGTTGGGAAAGGGCCAGCTCGAGCCGCAGGGTAGGCCGCAGTTCCTCCTTGGAGTACGCGGTGGGCTCACCAAGGGCTTCCAGGCGCTCCTCCACCGCCAAATCGGGAATTCGCTCCAGGGCAAGCCAGAGCTCGTCCAGGGAAGCCCTCTCCACCATCAGCCCAGTTTCTATCGGGGTTTCGAAGGCAAAAAATCCAGGGGCAGTACCCCCCAGCCACAGCACCCGCCCAGAGCGGAGCACCCGAGCCCCCCGCAGCGCCCCCAGGCTGAGCTCGAGGCGGGCCTGAAACCACGGGTCTTCAACGTGGCCGTAAAACCACTTGACCGGGCCAATCCGCGAGGCTGGACTCCCCTGCGCCCCCACTAGGGAAACCCCCAGGTTGAGCCCGCAAAGGGCATTTTGCGGCAGCGGCCCCCGATCCCAAACCTCAGGAAGCGCCCACAACCCCACCGGTATGGGCAGTTCCAGCAGAGGAACAAACACCTCGCCGGTGGAGAAGGTGACGTGCTGGATGAGGAGCAGGTCGAGGTTCGCGGCCTGGGCCGCTCGAGCCGCGGCTTGGGCCTGGGCTTCGTCAGCAACCGGCTCTGCCGTATATGCGAGCTCGAAACCAAGTTTGAGTCCAAGGGCCCTAAGGGCCTCCAGAGACCGAGTTTCCAGCCCTAACTTGGACCCCCGGAACAGGGGCCGCACAATGGGAACAACGCCTAGACGCAGCATATTTTGGGTTAGCCTTTGACCCCGCCTTGGGTTAAGCCGCCCACCACCCGCTCCTGGAACAAAGCGATGATCAGCGCCACCGGAACCAAGGCCACCACCAGGGCTGCCGAGATCAGGGGCCAGGGGAAAGAATACTCGCCTTGGTAAAGCTGAATCCCTACCGGTAAGGTGCGCATGGCTTTGGCCGGGAGCAGTGTGGAGGCCAGCAAAAACTCGTCCCAGCTGTTCACAAAAGCCAGGATTGCCGCGGTGAATACTCCCGGTGCGGCCAGCGGCATCACCACCCGCCACAGCGCCCCCACCCGGGTCGAGCCGTCAATCATCGCGGCGGACTCGAGGTCGCGGGGAATCCCGGCAAAAAAGCTCACCAGCGTGAGCGTCGCCACCGGCAGGGAGAGGGCCGCGTGGGGCAGGATCAGGGCCAGGTAGTTGTTGCGCAAGCCCAGCTCGGTGAAGGTTTGATACAGCGGGACCATCAGCGAGGCCACCGGGAACATCGAAATCCCCACCATCAGCGAGAGGATCAGCCCCCGCCGGGGCACCTGCAGCCGGGCCAGGGCATAGGCCGCCAGGCTGGCCACACCCACGCATAGCAGGGTAGAGCAAACTCCGACCACCACGCTGTTGAAGAAATAGCGTCCTAACGGCTGCTCACGAAAGGCTTGCAGGTAATTTTGAAAGGTGGGGTGCTGGGGCCAGTAGGTGATGGGCAGGCGAGTGAGCTCCCCCTCGAGCTTCAACGAGGTGAAGAAAATCCACAGGGCCGGGAAAAACCCGTTCACCACTACAATCGCCGCCGCAATCCAGAGCCAGACTCGAGGGGAACGCAGAAAGTTCATACCCACCCCCAGGGCTCGAGGGGCCATACCCACCTACCGCTCCGAGGTTCCCGCGCACTCCGCGTTTTACCCATAGCCTTAGCCATCATCCCCTCGCACATAGCGCAGGTACACCACCGTGATGGCCAGGCTGACCAGGAACAGCAGCACCGCCAACGCCGAGCCATAGCCGAAGTTGAGGTTTTCGATGCTCTCCGTACGCACATACATGGCCAGGGTCTCGGTGGCGGTTCCAGGCCCCCCTTTGGTCATGGCGTAGGGGATGTCAAAGGTTTGAAAGGCCGTGATGGTGCGGAAGATCAAGGCCACCAAAATGGCGGGCGTGAGCAAGGGCAGGGTGATGCGCCAAAACCCCTGCCAGCGACTGGCCCCGTCTACCTCGGCTGCTTCGTACAGCTCGCTGGGGATCACCTGCAACCCCGCCAGCAAAATCAAGGCCACAAACGAGCTGGTTTTCCAGACGATGGTCCAGCAAATCGCCCAGAAGGCCAAGGTGGGTTGAATCAACCAGTATTCCCGGTTCAGCCCCAGCCGCATTAGCACGTCGTTGACGATGCCGTACTGGCTGTCGAAAAACCACTGGAAGATCAGCCCCACGAAAATCAGGGGCAGCGCCCAGGGCAGCAGCAGCCCTAGGCGCACCGGCCATTTGATGCGGAAGGGTAGGTTGGCGATCAGGGCCAGCAACAACCCCACCACCAAAGCCCCTGGAACCGTCACCACCACGATTTTCACCGTGTTCCAAAAAGCGTTCCAAAAGCGATCATCCGCCAGCGCCTGGGCGTAGTTGGCCAATCCAATGAAGGTGGCCTGGGGGCCTTCGCTCAGGCGCTGCTTGAAAAAGCTGGTGTAGATCAGCCGCCCCACCGGGTATAGCGCGATCAATCCCAGAAGCAACCCCGCAGGCAACAACAGCCAAAAGGCCAACGCCCCCTCCGAGAGATCTCCGAAGCTGCGGCGGTACCGGCGCTCAGATCGAATCATGGCACAGTCTGGGTATGCGGCACATGCGGCCTCATTTGCCGCTGTAAATCGCCTGCAAGCCGGCGATCACCTCTTTGGCCGCCGCATCCGGGGTTTTGGTGCGGGCCAACACCGCGTTCAAGGCCTTGCGCATCACATCCGCGATCTCGGGGTAACGCGGGCTCACCGGGCGCGAGCGGGCGCTGAGCACCACCGGCAAGGCATCGGCAAACCAAGGATTGGCCTTGAGCACATCGGGGTCTTTGTACAGCGCAGGGTAGACCGGCAGGTTGGAAGCATCGACCGCCAGGATCTTGGAAGCTTCGGGGCTGGTCAGGTACTTGACCACCTTGTAGGCCAGGGCTTTGTTCCTGGAAAAGTCGGAGATGGTCCACTGCCATCCTCCCAGGCAGCTGGCCGCGCGTCCGCCTTCAAACTTGGGGAGCGGCACCACCCCGATCTTCCCTTTGACCTGGCTATCGGGGTCGGTTTGGAACCTGTTCCAGGCATAGGCAAACAGCGTGCCGAAAATCCACCGCCCCTGCTGCATCTCATTGCGGATGGTATCCTGGGCCTTTTCGGCCATATTGGGTGGGGAAACCTTGTACTTGTCCATCAGGTCGAGCCAGAACTGGAGGGAGGCTCTGGCCTGGTCTTCGGTCAGGGTCAGCTTGCCGTTTTTGTCGGCCACGTCATTGCCACTGGCCCAGATCGGCAAGAGGAAGCTGCACACCGTGCCCTCAGAGATGTTGCCCATGAAGCCAATGCCGTTCAGATTGGGGTTTTTCTCACCCGCAAGGATGGTCTGGGCGGCCTTGATGGTCTCATCCCAGGTGGTGGGGGGTTTGAGGCCATACTTCTCGAGCAGATCCTTGCGGTAGTACAAAAACTCCGCATCGGCGAACGAGGGTAGAGCGTAGAGCTTGCCATCAATCTCGTCCGCCTGGGCGTAGGCCGGGAGCAACTGCTTGAGCAGGTTGGCCTTGGAAACCCCCGGTAGATACTTGTCCAGGGGGTCGGCCCACTTGGCCGCGGCATACTGCGCAGGCCGCACGATGTCAATCAAAATGGCGTCGATCGAGGGGTCGCGGGAGGCCAGCACCGTGGTCAGGTATTGTTGCTGCTGATCCGAAGTGGCCCCGCCGACCTCGACCTCGACCTTCACCCCAGGGTTGGCCTTCTCAAAGTTGTCGAGGATTTTGCGCCAAATCTCCGGGCGCTGCTGTCCACCCACAAAAACCCGAATCTTAGTCTGCGCCATCGCAAACGAGAGGGCGAACACTCCCAACCAAAGCCATACCAGCTTCTTCATGCAGTTCCTCCTTTTAGATCTATCCCCAGTTTAACCAGTTCTTCCAACAAAAGTTCGTTGATCAAAACCCCCTCCTGTATCGCCTTCGCCCGAAGGGCCGCCCGGCGCGCACCGGGAATGCGGGCTCCGGCCGCTTCCAAAGCGGCGACCAGCTGGGCGGCTTTGGCCTTGTACCCACCGCCAAACCCCACGGGGTCGAAAGCGACGAGCAGAAGCCCCGGCTTGGCCGCTTGCTCTGCCGGAGCCCAGGGCAAAGGCAGCTCCGACGAGAGCACCTCTCCCGCCAGCGCTCCGGCCAAAAGCTCGACCAGAACCGCCAGAGCGAAGCCTTTCCCCCCACCAATAGGGAGAAGGGAACCCTCGAGCGCCGCCTTGGCGTCCGTGGTGGGGTTTCCTTGCTTGTCCAGGGCCCAGCCCTCCGGGATCGGCGCGTTGCGCTTGGCGGCGTTGATAATCTTGCCTCGAGCCACCACCGAGACCGAGGTGTCTACAATGATGGGCTCGGGCTCCGCCGGGGCTCCGAGAGCGATGGGATTGGTGCCTAAGACCGGACCCGGCGCGATCGCGGGGGGGGTGTTGGCGAAAGCCAATCCCACAAGCCCTTGAGCGGCCAGACGGCCCACATAAGCCGATAACACCCCACTGTGCCCGGCCCCGCGCACCGCGAGGGTCGCGCAGCCCTGCTCCTTGGCCAAAGGGGCCAGCTCTTGTACCGCCCGTAACCCGGCCACCGGGCCAGGGGCCCCATCGGCATAGAGAAGGGCCAGGCTCGGCCGGATACGCTCCAAGCGCAGCTCCGGTCGGGCTTTCAATCCCCCCGCCTGGATCTGCCCGGTGTACTGAGCGATCCGCGAGAGCCCATGCCCCGCGTTGCCTTCGAGCTCGGCCTCGAGGATCACCTCGGTGATCTGGGCGGCGTGCTGAGGCGACAGGCCCAGCCCCTCGAAATGGCCCCTAACCCGCTGCTGCAGTTCGGCGAAGGGCACCCTCATAGTCTCCCCAGCTGTTGCAGCACACCCTCAGCCACGCGCAGCCCCACCGCCTCCTGGGCTTCTGCCGTAAGCCCAGCCACATGGGGCGTAATCCACAAACCCTCCACCCCCCGCAGCCGGTGCCCCTCCGGCAGGGGTTCGGGATCAGTCACGTCCAGCACAGCCCCAGCCAACCGACCGGAGCCCAGCGCAACCGCCAAATCCTCCCCGTGCACCAGCTCACCTCGAGCGGTATTGATGAGGTAGGCCCCCTTGGGCATCAGAGCTAAGGTCTCGGCCCGAATCAGGTGCTTGGTCTGGGGCGTGAGCGGGGCATGGAGCGAGAGGAACCGGGCCTGCCGCAATACCTCCTCGGTGGAGATCAGGCCAATCTCCAGGTCTTCAACGGCGCTTTCCCACTCGAGCCGCAGCGGGTCCGAAGCCACCACCCGTATGCCGAATGCCCGGGCCCGCCGTGCCACCCGCAACCCCACCTCCCCCAAGCCAATCAGGCCCAAGGTCTTGCCCATCAACTCAAACCCCCCAAACGCGCTCCGGTTCCATCCCCCCTCCGCCACATGCCGGGCGGCTCCCGAAAGGTTGCGTGCCAGGTGGAGCATCGCGGCCATGACGTACTCCGCTACCGCGTTGGCATTGATACCCCGGGCAAAGTAAAGCTGTACCCCTCGGGCCTTGAGTTCCGGCTGGTGGATATTGTCCAGCCCAACCCCCAAGCGTCCGACCACCCTGAGCTTAGGGGCGGCCTCCAACAGCTCCGCATCCACCTGGGTCTGGTTGCGCACAATTAGGGCGGTGGCCTCGGCCAGTTGGGCCTTCAAGCGCGCACGGTCCTTCCACAAGTTGGGGTCGTAGAGCACCTCCAAGCCCCCTAGGCGCAGGCGCTCGAGGCCGGAAGGGGTCATGAACTCACATACCACGATCATGCGGCCTCTCCCTGCTGGGGTGGGCACTTCACATCGCCATAGGAACAAAACACACAGCAATCCCCCGCTTTAGGACGCAGCCAGGTATGGCAGCTCGGACATTCATACAACCGCACACAGGCCTCCGTCGGCATGGTTTCGGTCTGCTTGAAACCACAGGCTGGACAGGTGAGGGTGCTCTTCAGGGTCATCACGCACTCGGGTACAGCTTGGTGATCACGAACTCCTCGTGCCGCAACAACTCAGCCGCGGTCATCCGTCCATTCACGGTGCGCTCAAAGGCGTCCAGGATGCGCTCAGCGGCCTGATCCAGGGTGATCTCCCCCACCAGCAAGTCCGGCAGTGGTACATCAATGTGCTCGCTCATGGTGGAGCAGGTGATGGGGTTGGGGGAAACCTTGATGACCGGGATCAACGGATGGCCCACCACATTGCCCTGCCCGGTGGTAAAGAAGTGCAGCACACTCCCCCCCGCCGCACAGAGCGTCACCTGCTCGGCCCCGGCCGAAGAGGAGTTCATGAACACCAAGCCCTGGCCCGGCTTGACCTCCTCAGCGTAGTCCAAGACGGCATTCACCGGCCTCGAGCCGGTCTTTTGGATGTTGCCCAGGGCCTTTTCCTCGATGGTGGAAAGCCCACCCCGGATGTTCCCCTCGGTGGGCTGCGACCCCAGCAGATCCACCCCCTGCCCCTGGATCATCCGGATGTAGTCGTCGTAGATCTGCTGGAACTTCTTTCTGAGCGCGGGCGTAGCGCAGCGACCGGCAATCAGGTGCTCACCCCCGGTCAGCTCCGAGGTCTCGCCAAAGATGACCGAGGCGCCCAGGTCCACCAAGCGATCCACCGCCCGACCTTGGGCCGGGTTGCCTGCCAGCCCCAGGGTGGGGTCAGACTCGCCACACTTGATCGAGAGCACCAGGTCCGAGACCTCGATGGGCTCGCGCCGCAGCTCCGAGGCCTCCTGAGCCAAGCGGTAGGCCGCTCGAGCCGCCCGATTGACCGTGTTTAAATCACCGTGCCGCTCGATGGAAAAAGTCTCCACGGGTTTCCCGGTTTGAGCGATCCCCTCAGCCACCCGCTCAGTCCATTTGGGCTCGATGCCGATGACCACCACCCCATACACATTGGGGTTGGCTCCGGTACCCGAGAGGGTGCGGAAGGTCAGCTCTAGGTCCGGCCCAAACTGAAGCCGACCGTAGGGGTGAGGCAGGGCCCTCGAGCCATTGATCAGCCGGGCCACCCCCTCAGCCGCCGAGTTGGAGAGGTCGTCCACCGGCAGTACCAGCACATGGTTGCGCACCCCCACCCTTCCATTGGCCCGGCGATACCCGGTAAGCTGCATGGACGCGGGCTTCTTGCGCGGCATCACTTCCCACCCTTCTTGGCCTTGGCGGGCCGGCCGTAATCCCAGCGCAGGGTGCGAAGGTTGTGTACGTGCACATACCCCCCTTTCTTGACCGAGCGGGTCATCCGCCCCACCCGCTCGCCATACTCGATCACCACATGACCTTCCGGCATATCCTTCAGCGCCACCTTATGCCCCAAGGGGATATCCTCGAGCACCTGAACCTTGTGGGGCCGCTCCCCGTCCAGCGTCTGGATCTCCAGGGTCTCTCCCGTCTTTAGATCCGCTACCGCAACCGCAACATCATCCGTGGTTTTATGCGCCAGCGCTCGATGCGCCACTTGAACCTCCTTTGCTTGTGGTTGAGATTTTATATCTAAAATCTATCTGCCGTCAATTGTGTTAAACTTGGACATAAGATTTCAACCCAAGTTTATGGCCCTGACCCGCACCACCCTCAACCGCGAAGCCTATAAGGCCCTGCGCAACGCCATCTTGAACCGCAAGCTACCGCCGGGGAAAAAGCTGATCGTACGGGCCCTGGGGGAGGAGCTGGGTCTCTCCCCCACCCCCATCAAAGAAGCCCTGAGCGCCTTGGAGCGGGAGGGGTTGGTGGTGGCGGTCCCACACCGGGGGTATTTCGTCCTGGAGCCCACCCCCGCCGACATCCACGAGATTTACAGCCTGCGGGAGGTGCTCGAGGGCCTTGCCGCCCGCCTGGCGGTTGAGGGCGGGGACCAGGCCCTGGTCCCTCGGCTCGAGAAGCTCCTGGCCCAGCAGCGCAAAGCGGCAGAGCGTGGGGATCTGGGGTTTTATGGAGACCTCGACCTGGAGTTTCATAAAGCCTTCTGGGAGGCCTCGAGGAATCGGCGCCTGCTGGCTACTGCCGAGACCATCGATGGGCAGATCCGGATATTGATCAACAGCTCCGCAGTCATTCCAGGGCGGCTGCCAGAATCTCGGGCTGAGCACGAGGCCATCCTGCAAGCGGTCGCGGGACAGGACCCCGAGGCCGCCGAGGCCGCAATGCGGCAGCACGTGCGCAACGCGAGAAGGGCCCTGGAAGCTTACCTGCTCAAAGGCAAGGCCGTTCTGGACGGGCACAGAGCCGGTTAGTCCCCTGTGCGCTGGCAGGTGTTGAATTGAAGGGGGGCCTCGAGGTAGGCTTCTTGAGCCTTTTGGGGCCATAGCTCAGCGGGAGAGCAGCGCCTTTGCAAGGCGAAGGTCGGGGGTTCAAATCCCTCTGGCTCCACCAAAAGCCTCAAATTGTTGTGCAAGGCAAGCCCCAGCTTCCACTTTTGCAGCGGGGTACTGATCACACCGGACGGGGTTTAATGCTCGGTTTGGGCGCTATCGGTGATCGCCTCAAAGGTCTCGAGGCGGTTGGGCCCTCGGAAAGCCTCGCGGGGCAGGGTGCTGCTCTTGGCGTGGCCTTCCTTGAACCCGGGGCTGTTCACCCAGTCCTGGAAGTGGGCCTCGCTCTCCCAAAAGGTCATCACCACATAGGGCTCCTCCGCCGGATTGGCCGGGCGCAGCACCAGGTTGCGGACAAACCCCGGCCTGCGGTCTACCAGCCGCGCCCGCTGGCGAAAGGTCTCCTCAAAGCGCTGGACATACTCCGGAGCGACCGGAATGCGGTTCATGGTCACAAACATTCCAACCCCCTCAACGCCAAGGCTAGAACCCTAGGGGGCTAAGGTCAATATTTTCAGGGGCCATCCCGGTTCGCGGGGCACACAAACGGTGGGCTTTAGGGGAATGGAAGCTGATCAGGGTCTCGAGCCTTCCATATAACCAAAATAAACCGCGAAGGAATTAGGCTATAATCGGACGATTGAATATGGAAGACAAAAAACGTGGTTTAGACGACCTGCTTACCGATCTGGGGATCGGCGAGGGCGAATCCGCCCCCGAGGTCGTGCTCAAGGAAGAAGCCAAAGCCCCGGTGGTAGCCCCTGCCGTACAGGATCCCAAAAACGCCCTAGAACACTTCATGGTGGGGCTCTTGATGCGCCTGGACCCCGCCTATTCCGTGGAGGTTCGCCAAGAGGGTGAGGTCTTCCACGCGGAGATCTTGGGCGGGGATCTGGGCCGGGCCATTGGACGGGAGGGGAAAACCCTGCAAAGCCTCGAGTTCATCGCGAACGTGGCCATGGCTAAGCAGTTTGGCTCGGCCTATCGGGTGGTCCTCGATGCTGCAGGGTATCGCCGCCGCAACGAGGACCGCATTCACCGCATGGCCATGGACGCGGTGTTGCAGGTGGAGGTCAGGGGCCAGGAGGTTGAGCTCCCGGCCATGCGCCCGAGCGAGCGGCGCATGATCCATGTGCTGCTCAAGCAGCATCAGAAGGTCACCACCTACTCGGTGGGGGAAGGGGAGGAACGGCACGTGGTGGTCGCCCCGAGGGGGGCCGATACCCCCGCGCAAGCCCAAGAGGTGGACAGCGAGGGGTAACCATCTACCCCCCGACCCTAACCATGACCCGCCTCGAGCTCCTCCGCCAGCTGCAACAGCGCCTCAGCGCAGCCGGCAAGCCAGGCCTCGAGGCCCGTTTCATCCTGGCTCACATCCTGCAGGTAGACCCCAACACCCTGGCCAGCAGCCTGTTTCAGCCGGTCTCTCCCGACGTGGCCGAAGCCGCCCAGGCCATGGTGGGGGTGCGGTTGGAGGGATACCCGCTGCAGTTGCTCCTGGGAGAGACCGAGTTCTTCGGGCTGCGCCTACGGGTACAAAAGGGCGTCTTGATCCCCCGCCCAGAGACCGAGGGCTTAGTTGAGCGCGCGCTCGAGCGGCTGCGGGGGCGCACCGAGCGGGTCCGGGTGGTGGACGTGGGAACCGGCAGCGGGGCCATTGCCCTGGCCCTCAAACACATGCGCCCCGGATGGGAGGTCTGGGGCACCGATATCAACCCTCAGGCCATCGCCCTAGCCCAGCAAAATGCCCTGGACCATGGCCTGGAGGTGCGGTTCCTGCAGGCGGCCTACACCGCTGGGCTAAGTGCTTTGGACTTGGTGATTTCCAACCCCCCCTATCTGCCCGAGGAGTATAAGAGCGAAGCCCCGCCCGAGCTCGAGTACGAAGACGAGGCCGCGCTTTACTCCGGTTATGACGGCCTAGATATGGCTCGAGAGCTGCTGCTCCAAGCCTGGGGTGCGCTTCTGCCGGGAGGCTGGCTGGCCCTGGAGCTAGCCCCCTTCAACGTCTATGAGCTCCGGGAGGAAGCCTTTTACCGTGGCTGGGAGCAGGCCCAGGTCTACCGGGACCTAACCCAGCAACCCCGCTATCTGCTGGCCCGAAAACCCGGCGGGGAGCCGGACGAGGTTCTGGTGGAGCAATAACCCCCCAAAGGGGCAGCGGTATAGACTGCGAAGGTATGGACCGAGACCTGTACCTCGAGGCGGCCTTGGATGCGGCGTACCTGGCCAAGGGAATCCACCAGTATTACCGGGAAAAAGGCTTTACCCAGAGCAGCAAATCCACCCCCACCGACCTCGTCACCCAGGCAGACCGAGAATCGGAAACGGCTATTCGGGCCCTCCTCACCTCGAGGTTCCCCGGTCATGGGGTACTGGGCGAGGAGGAAGGACAGCAGGGCGAAGGGGAGTTTCGCTGGATCGTGGATCCGCTGGATGGCACGGTGAACTATGCCCACGGCTTTCCGTTTTATGCGGTGAGCATCGCCCTCGAGGTGCGGGGGCAGCTTGAGCTGGGGGTGATCCTCGACACCGCTCGCGGCGAGCTCTTTACCGCGCTCCGCGGCGCTGGGGCCCGAATGAATGGGCGGCCCATCCGGGTTTCCAGGCAAACCCAGTTGCTGGGAAGCCTGTTGGCCACGGGGTTCCCATACGATGTTCAGCGGGATAGCGAGAACCTCACCTACTTCCAGCGGGCCTTGGCCAAGGGCCTCACGGTGCGCCGTCCGGGAGCGGCCGCGCTCGACCTGGCCTACGTAGCGGCGGGGCGGCTCGAGGGGTTCTGGGAGGTCAAGCTCAATCCCTGGGATGTGGCCGCAGGCTGGCTCCTCATCGAAGAAGCGGGGGGGCAGGTCACCGGCCTTCATGGGGAGCCCTATGCCCTGGGAAACCGCTACCTGGTGGCCTCTAATCAGGCCATCCATGCCGAGCTGATCGCCACCCTGCACGGCCATTAGCGCCCTGGCCCTGGCTAGACGAGGGGCTGGGGCTCGGTAGAATAGCCGCGTGAAGGTTTTGGTGGTAGGTTCCGGAGGCCGCGAACACGCTTTGGTCTGGAAGGCTGCCCAGTCTCCTAGGGTTTCTCAGCTCTACGCGGCTCCTGGTAACCCCGGTATGGCCGAGTGGGCCCGGCTGATCCCCTGGGATGGCGAGGTGCATCATCTGGCCGAGTGGGCCCTCCAAGAGGGGATTGAGCTAACCCTGGTGGGGCCCGAAGGGCCACTGGTGGAGGGGATCGCCGATGCCTTCGCCCAGCGGGGGTTGCGGGTCTTTGGGCCGACCCAGCGGGCCGCGATGATCGAGGGCTCGAAGTCCTTTGCTAAGGATCTAATGCGGCGCTACGGCATCCCCACCGCCCAGTACAGAAGCTTTACTGAGCCCCTGGAGGCCCTGGAATACCTCGAGACCCAGGGGGCGCCCATCGTGGTCAAAGACTCCGGCCTGGCCGCGGGTAAAGGGGTGACCGTGGCCACGACGCTACACCAAGCCAAACAAGCCGCGCTCAATATCCTCTCCGGGCCCGAGCCCGGCGAGATCGTGGTGGAAGAGTTTCTAAGCGGCCCTGAGGTGACCGTGCTGGCGGTGACCGATGGCGTTTCGATCAAGCCCCTCCTGCCCTCTCAAGACCACAAGCGCTTGGGCGATGGCGACACGGGCCCCATGACCGGTGGGATGGGTGCGGTCTGCCCTTACCCGCTTCCCCCCCAAACCCTGGCCCAGATCGAGGCCGAGGTGTTGCGGCCCCTGCTCGAGGGGCTGCGCTCGGAGGGGGTGCTCTACCAGGGGGTGATCTACGCCGGGCTCATGCTCACCGCGGGCGGCCCTAAAGTGCTGGAGTTCAATGCCCGCTTCGGTGATCCCGAGGCTCAGGCCATCCTGCCCCTGCTGCAAACCGATCTGATCGAGCTGGCCCTGGCCACAGTCGAGGGCCGGCTGGGGGGGCTCGAGCTGGTCTGGCATCCTGGGGCCGCGGTGTGTGTGGTGATGGCGGCTCCCGGCTACCCCAACGACCCCCAGAAAGGGCTGCCCCTACAGCTGCCCGCCCAAGCTCCCGAAGGCGTGCTGTATTTTCAGGCCGGAACCCGGCAGGACCCCAATGGGCTGATCACCGCGGGTGGGCGGGTGCTGAACGTGGTGGGGGTGGGAGACACCCTGGCCCAAGCCCTGGACCGGGCCTATCAAGGGGTGGGCGCGGTCCGCTTCGAGCGGGCCCAGTATCGCTGGGACATTGGCCGAAAGCTGCGGTAGGGGTAAAGTAGGAGGCGCATTGCTCTTGCGCCTTGGCGAGTAAGCCGGTTGATCCCGCGCTGACATAAGCGGTATTGTTCTCGCACTTCCACACAAGGCGCAACGCCACGGAGGATAGAAAGATGAAGAAGCTACTCGTCGCCGCCCTGCTGGCCTTAGGCTTGGCTCAGGCCCAGCAGGTTACCATCACCTACTGGCAGTATGACTTCAAGAGCAAGGTAGACACCATCAACGAACTCATCAAGCAGTTTGAGGCAGCCAATCCAGGCATCAAGGTGGTGCAGCAAACCTTCCCTTACGATGCCTATCAACAAAAGGTGGCCTCGGCGGTGGCGGCAGGGCAAGGGCCGGACGTGGTCAACCTCTACTACGGCTGGCTTCCCACTTGGGTGAAAGCAGGCTACCTCCAGGCCCTCCCCGACGAGCTGAGCAAGAGCCTGGATACCGATTTCATCGGGATGGTCCAGGCCGCCAAGGTCAACGGCAAGTACTACGGCATCCCTACGGCGGTGCGGGCCTTGGCTCTCTTCTACAACAAAGATCTGTTTAAAGCCGCAGGCATCAAAAATCCGCCCCGCACCTGGGACGAGTTCTACGCCGCCGGACAGAAGCTCACGGTCAAGCAAGGCAACCGCTACACCCAGATCGGGTATGGCATCTCCCCAGATGGGCAAGATCACAATGTGGTGCGGGAAATCCTGGTGCGCCAGGCCGGGGGCCGCCCCTACTCCGACGATGACCGGAAGGTACTGTATGGGGGTCCTGAAGGCCTCAAAGCCTTCCGCACGTACACCGACTGGGTCAAGAAATACGATATCGGCATCCCCAACTTCTTCCCCGGCAACAACGGCTACCGCGATGGCTTCATTGCAGGGAAGATCGGGATGATCATTGACGGCAGCTTTGCCATCGGCACCATCCGCGACGGGGCCAAGTTTAACTGGGGGGTGACCGAGATCCCCATTGACCGCCCCGGCGCGCGCAAGGCCAACTTCGGCTCGTTCTGGCTGCACGGGCTGAGCCCACTGGCCACCGGCGCCAAGCGCGATGCGGCGCTTAAGTTCCTGCAGTTCATCACCTCTGCCGATACTGAACGGATGTGGCTCGAGCGCGTAGGGGAACTGCCAGCCCGCAAGGCCATCCTCAAGGACCCCAAGCTTAGCACCGACCCTATCTATGGCCCCTTCGTGGTGGGGCTCTCCTATGCCAAGGCTACCCCCTTCGTGGACGAGGCGGCCCAGCGCAAGGTGATGGTGGACGCCATCAACCGGGTATTGCTGGAAAACGCCGACCCCGACACTTCCCTCAAACAAGCCGCGGCAGAGGATCAAAAAATCCTCGATCAGTTCTGGAAATAGGCAATAGCTTAGGGCTCGAGCCCCACGCTATACGACGTGGGGCCCAGGCCCCAAATTTTCATTCATGAAGCCCCGCTTTTCCCTCGCTACCCGCGAAGCCCTCTGGGCCTTGGCGTTCTTGGCCATCCCGCTGGTGTTTTTTCTGTTCATCCGGATTTATCCGGCGTTTCAGGCCCTGTGGCTCAGCCTGTTTGAATGGAACGCCGACCCCGCCAAGCGGCACTACGTAGGCTTGGAGCACTACTCGCGCATGCTCACCGACGCCACCCTGGGGAAAGCCCTGCGCAACACGGTGCTCTATACCGTGATCGGGGTACCCCTCCAGCTGGCTTTGGGGCTGATCTTGGCCCTGTTGTTGCAGTCGGTAACGCGGCTGCGGGATTTGTTTCGGGCGATTTACTTCACCCCCTACATCACCCCAGCGGTGGCGGTGGCCTGGGTGTTTAGCTGGATGCTCTCACCCAACTTCGGCATCGTTAACGAGGTGTTGGGGTTGCTGGGCATTCCGGCCCAGAAGTTTCTCACCAGCCCTGCTCAAGCCCTGCCCACGGTGACCGCCATTGTGGTTTGGCAGAACCTGGGGTTTCAAGTGGTGCTCTTTTTGGCAGGTCTAGAGAGCATCCCCCGCACCTACTATGAGGCGGCCCGCATAGACGGGGCCGGCGGCTGGGCCACCTTCCGCCACATCACCCTCCCCCTACTGAACCCAGTGATGGTGTTCTCCGCGGTGATTGCCACCATTGGCTTTCTCCAGCTCTTCACCCAGGTGGTGAACCTCAACTTCACCGATCAGGGGGGGCCGGTGGGCAGCACCCTGACCCTAGCGCTCTACATCTACCAGCTGGCTTTCGCCCGGTTCCAACTGGGCTACGCCGCAGCAGTAACGGTGCTGCTGTTTGGCCTAATCCTGATCATCACCCTGGTACAGCTTCGCATCCTCTCGAGAAGGGTGGAGTACTGATGCCCCAAAGCTCTTCCGCTGTTCGGCCCTTGCCACACGTCCCCGCATCCGCCCTGGGTGCCGAGGCTCCGCTAGGGGCTTGTCTGAGAAGGCTATGAACCGCTTCTACACTGCCTTAGCCTATATCCTCTTGGCCCTGGGGGGGGTGGTGATGGTCTTCCCCTTTGTCTGGATGCTCCTGACCTCACTCAAACCCTTCGGCGAGTTGTTTAACCTCGAGGTCTGGCCCCGCGACCCCACCTTGGATAACTACCGCGAGGTGTTGACCCGCACCGACTTCCCCCGCTGGTTTCTCAACAGCCTGGGGATTGCAGGGATCACCACCGCCACGGTGCTGTTTTTCGATTCCTTGGTGGGCTATACCCTGGCCAAGCTGCGGTTTCCCGGTAAGGAGATCGTCTTTGTGCTGATCCTGTCCACCTTGATGGTTCCCACCGAGATGCTGGTGATCCCCTGGTACGTGATGAGCGTGGGTTACGGCTGGGTAGACACCTACTGGGGCCTCTTGTTCCCCGGCCTGATCAGCGCCTTTGGGGTATTTTTGATGCGGCAGTTCTTTCAAAGTCTGCCCTCCGAGCTAATGGACGCCGGGCGCATCGACGGGCTCTCCGAGTTCGGGGTGTTCTGGCGGGTGGCTTTCCCCCTGGTCCGTCCAGGGCTGGCTGCCTTGGGCATCTTCACCTTTCTGGGCAACTGGAACGCCTTTTTGTGGCCGCTGGTCATCACCCAGTCACCGGCCATGCGAACCCTTCCGGTAGGGGTAGCGCTGTTTTCCGGCGAAGCCAACACCGCCTGGCACCTGATCATGACCGCTAGCAGCCTGGCGGTGCTGCCGGTGTTGCTGGTATTTTTATTCTTCCAAAAGCAGATCATCGAGGGCGTGGTGCTCACCGGGGTCAAAGGTTAGGCCCAGCCAGGGGTCGGGAGAAAAGGCGATACCCCCCTCCTCCAGGTATCTGACCTTTATTTAATCGAATTTTCTGCCATACTGACGGTGGGATGATCTGATGGACTCCACACTTGCTAAGGACAAGCCGCATTCCAAATGGCACCCCGTTTACGAACGCTACGTACTGGCAGAGCATTACCGCTTCGGCAAAGCCCACCTAGCCCCCTATTTTTTCGACGCCCTCACGGTGTACGCTCAGGAACTTGCCCGGTTGGGGATACCCCATACGGCTGAAGCTGTGACCGCGCTCAAGCGCCTGCGCTCGGAGGTTTTGCCGCAGTTTGACGGCAGTGCTGAGGACTATTTCTTTGCCATTTATCAGGCCGTGCAACGGGCCTACGGGGCAGAGGTGGCCGGAGCCATGCGCCAAGGGCTTAGCCGCAACGATATGGACCTCACAGTGTTCCGGGCCTATGCCCGGGATCGGCTGCTCGAGGTGCTGGACAGCCTGCGGGGGTTGCGGCAGATCCTGCTCTTTTTAGCGGAGCGCCACCTCAATACCCTGATGGTGGCCTACACCCACTACCGCCCGGCCCAGCCCACCACCCTAGGCCACTATCTGATGGCGGTAGAAAACCTGCTGGCCCGCGATCACAAGCGGCTCTTCGCCGCGATGAAAACCACCGACACCTCCCCCCTGGGTTCTTCGGCCTTGGCGGGGAATCCCTTTCCCGTAGACCGGGTGCGGCTGGCCCAGGACCTGGGCTTCGGCGCGGTGATGGAGAACACCTATGACGGCATCTCCGCCGGGGACTGGGCTTTGGAAATTACCGCGGGGCTGGCCTCGCTGGCCACCAGCCTCTCGCGGCTCTCGCATGACCTGCTGTTCTGGGCTGAGCGGGGAGGGTTCGTGGTAGGGGATGCCTTGGCCCAGGGCTCGAGCATCATGCCGCAAAAGCGCAACCCCGTGGTGCTCGAGCACGTGCGGGCCTATGTCTCGCAGGTGTTGAGCGGCCCCATCACCCTGCAAGCCCTGAACCACAACACCCCCTTCGGGGACCTCAACGATCACTCCACGGCGGTCTTGGAGCCGCTCGAGCGCCTCTGCCACGCCACCGGTGGGGCACTGGAGCTGATGAGCGTGACCCTGAGCGAAAGCACCTTCGTTCCTGAGGCGCTGGCCGCTGGGCTCAAGGACGGCAGCGTGATGGCCTCGGAGCTGGTAGACGTGCTGGTCGCTCAGGGATACCTACCCCTGGCCGAGGCCCAGGCTCGGGTCAAGGCCCTGATGGCGGCCCTGGCCGAGACCGGGCGCACCTTGGCCCAGGTTGAGCCCCCTGATTTCGTGTTGCATCTGGGCTTCGATGCCCCGGCCCTCTTCGGCGCCCTCGACCCCCGGCATTTTCTAGAGCGGCGCAAAGTGCTGGGGGGGGTTGCCCCCGAAGCCCAGCACGCTGAGCTCGAGGGGGCCAAGAAACGCCTCTACAACCAGCGCCGGGCCATCGTGCGCAAACGGCGGCTGGTACGGGCCACACGGGCCAGATTGGCCAAAGAATGAGGATTTCAAGGCTGCCTAGCCTGTCCGGAATCGGGGCTAATTTGCAATGAGGAAACCTCCACCGCCTCGAAGGCTGAGCCGGGAACCTTGCGCAGCTGGCTGACCAGCACATCGTTGTCCCAGCGCTCATCCGGAGCCCCGCTGATAAACCAGGAGGAGCCATTATCCGCCAGGATCAGGCCATATTTTTTCAGGGCTCGGAGGATCACCTGAACCTTGGGGTCGAAGCCGGAGAGGTCATAGCTGGCCTTAAGGCGGAAGCGTTGTCCCATCGGCGGATACTGGCTACCGCTGAGGCTCGAGGCCTGATGCCGGGCCGGCCAGACGTACGCGTTGCGGGTCTGGGCTGCGGTGAAACGAATGGCGTGCCGAATCTCTCCGGCGGCCACCTCCTCATAGCGCACCAGCCCTGGCAAAATCGGCAGCCCCGCGGCATCGGCAGAAGTCCAGGTATCGGGTCGAAGCGCATTTGAGCGCAGGTCGAAAATTGCCCCCGAACCCGCCCGCCAGCTTCCGTCGGGGTTTGGGTAGGCCGCAAAGAGTTCATAAAGCTTACAGGCGTCCCGATCCACAATCAGAACATGGCGATCCCCTTGGCTCTGAGCCCCTCCCTCGATGGGGGCATTGGGAGGAATGGGGTAGGGGCCGGGGTCGCTCTCGCGGGCATATTGGAAGCTCACCTTGACCTTGGCCTGGCTCCCCGAGACGGTGGCGTAGGGAATTCCGATGGGGGCTCCGTCGTAGAGCCCGGAACCGAAGTCGGGATGAAGGCCTTTGTTCGCCCCCAGGGTGGCGATGTAGGCTGAGGAATTGGGGTCTACGGGCAGGGTGTCCACCGGGGTATTCCAGATGTTGTCCGCTGGGAAAAAGGTGCAGGCGCCGGGATCGGTGGAGGGGGGTCGGGGGGCTGAGGAGAGGCTCGAGCAGGCCGCCAAGCCCAGTCCAGCTACCAGAAGGCGAAAGCGCATACTCCAAAGTAACAAAGTCCCAGGCGCTCCCCCGCAAAATAAAGGTTCGATTAAGTGCCATCCGCCAACCCCGTGGGGTGGCTTCAAGTAGGTTTCGCCCCCAACGGCTCGTCGGATCCCTCTGAGATCCGCCGCACCTCAAGGATCCGCACCGGCTCGAGCAGCATCTGACCCTGCACCGGTGGGGTCTGCCCTCCCGCTGGCCGCTGCTGAATGGCTCGAGCCACCTCCAGCCCACGAACCACCCGGCCAAAGGCCGCAAAGCCCTGCCCATCGGGATTGCGCCGCCCACCATGGTCAAGCTCAGGGCTCTCCTCCAGGCAGATGAAAAACTCCGAGTGGGCGGTGCCCGGCTCCAGCCGCGCCATCGAGAGGGTGCCTTCCCGATGGCGCAACCCCGTTAGCTGGGTGCTCTCATGGGGGATCGGGGGAAGTTTGGCCGGGTGCTCCCCCATGCCCAACCCTCCCTGAATCACCTCGATCTTCACCGGGCTGTGGGCCTGGTTATCGGCCCGCACCACGCGGTAAAAACTGGCCCCCCTGTAGCGGCCCTGGTCCACGTAATGCAGGAAGTTGGCCACGGTACGGGGGGCTTGGCGCGGAAAGAGCTCGAGCACAATCTCCCCCAGCTCGGTGAGCAGCAATACCTGGGGCTCCTCCATACCCAGAAACCTAGTCTCCGGCCCTCGGCTCCATCGCGGACCGCCCCTCCTGCCAAGAGGACCGCAGCTTGCGCCAGACCGTGAAGGCCAACAGCACCGCCGTCCCTACCGCCGTGACCAAGATGACCCGCGGGCTCAGGCCCTGCACCGCCATCGCCAGCATATTGAGGATCAAGGTCACCGCCCAAAGGATCAAAGTGGTGCGGCTCTGAGAAAAGCCCCTGGCCAGCAGGAGGTGGTGCAGATGGTCCTTCCCTGGGGTAGACATGGGGTTTTTCCCCCGCAGCAGCCGCCCGACAAACACCCGGGTCACATCGAGGATGGGCAGCAGCAAAAAAAGCGCGGTGGGGATCAGGGAGAACACCGTGGTGAGCTTTAGGCTACCCAGCAACGCAGTGGCCGCCAGCGTGTAGCCAAAAAAGTAGGCCCCCGCATCTCCCATGATGATTTTGGAGGGATGGAAGTTATGCCGCAGAAAGCCCAGCGCGGCCCCGGCCAGAGCGGCCAAGACCAGTGTGGCCGAGGCCCAGTAGGTGAATTGCGCCGAGACCGCCAACAGGCTCATCGCGGTGATGTAGCTGATTCCCCCTGCAAGCCCGTCCACCCCGTCCATCAGGTTGATGGCATTGGTGATCCCCACGATCCAAACCACCGTCAAGACCGTGCTCAGCAGAGGGTCTATGGCGGTGCCAAAGGCGGCATGAAAGCGAATTCCCACCGCCACCAAGAGCAGCGCCACCAAAATCTGCACCCCAAAACGAAACACCGGGGGTAAGCCGAACTGGTCATCAATAAACCCCACCAGAACCAGAATCGCCCCACCCAACAAAATGGCCAGCATCTGCAGCAGCACGCTCTCGGCCAGTACCGGGCGCAGCACCGCTGCAATCACCAAAGCCGCGATCACCCCGGCGAAGATGGCCAACCCCCCCGCGTTGGGCAGGGGTTCCTTGTTCAACCGGCGGGCGTTGGGTTGGTCGGCCCAGCCGACCTCGAGGGCAAAGCGACGCACCCAGGGGATGAAGCGCCAGGTCACCGCCCAGGCCACCACAAAGGTGAAGATCACCGTGATCCAACCGGTCCCCGCAGGGCTCGAGATGCCTAAAGATTTGAGAAACTCGCTCATAGGGCTGCCGAATCAAGCCTAAGGCCAAAGGCTGAAAGCTGGAAGAGGGGTCTTAGGCTTGGCCTTTAGGCTCACTTGGTGCCGTAGATCCGATCACCGGCATCGCCCAGCCCCGGCACAATGTAGCCGTGGTCGTCGAGGTAGCGGTCCACCGCAGCCACCACGATATCCACATCCGGATGCTCTCGCTCCACCCGGGCAATCCCTTCGGGAGCCGCGATAATGCTCATCAGCTTGATCTGCTGCGCTCCCCGGGCTTTGAGTACCGTGATGGCGTGAACCGCGCTGCCCGCCGTGGCCAACATGGGATCGGTCAGGAAGATTCGCCGCCCACCGATGTCCTCAGGCAGCTTGGCGTAGTATTCCACCGGATTAAGGGTGGCCGGGTCGCGGTACAGGCCGATATGCCCCACTCGAGCCGCCGGCACCAGTTGCAAAATGCCATCCACCATGATCAGGCCCGCCCGCAGGATCGCCACCAGGGCCAGCTTCTTGCCCGAGAGCATCTTGGCTTCCATGGAGGTCAGGGGGGTCTCGATGGTCACGGGGTCAAGCTCGAGGTCGCGCATGGCTTCATAGGCCATCAGCATCGAAACCTCCGCCATCAGCTCGCGAAAGTCCTTGGAGCCGGTGTTTTTATCGCGCAGGATGGCCAGCTTATGCTGCACCAGGGGGTGGTCTACCACGGTCAGGCTCATCGGGGAAAATCGTATCATCTCGAGCCGGGCCCAAACGGGGGTGGATCCCCAGCGTCCGGCATCCAGGCCGGGGTTGAGGCAGGTTACAGCGGCTTGAAGTCTCGGTAAAAGCGCAGGGCTTTAGGCATCTTGTCCTCGACCGCGGAGGCAAAGCCCGCCGGTTCTTTGGTGCGAAACCAGTGCATATCGTGCAAATAGGTCAGCGGGACCCAAAAGCGCAGCCGGGCCCACACCGCGGAACCCTCCGGATAACAGCGCACCATGAAGCGCAGGGCCGCCAAGGCCTCCTGTTCACCGAGCAGCCCCAGCGTGCCGGTGGTCAGAATGGCCAGATCGCGGGCCGGATCATCCGGGCTGGCCCGCAACCAGTCCACCACGAAGGCTGCGGGGATCCCCGGGTCTGCGTCGGGGTTGCGCAGCAGAACATTCCCCGCATGGGGGTCACGATGACAAAAGGCCTGGGGGGTCCCCGCGATCTCATCCAGGTGGGCCTGCAACAAACCGATCAGGGCTTGGGCTTCGGGCAGGTCGTGCAGGGTGCCCCCAAACTGGAGGAGCCGGGCCTCGAGGCGACTGCGGCTGATCACCCCAGGCTCGGGCAGGGCGTGCAGCCGACAGAAAAATTGGGCCAGCTCCTGTAGGGCCGCGGAGCTGAAGTTCTCCGGGCGGAAGTTTTGTCCAGGGTAGCGCCGGGTGACGAGTACCCCGTGCCCTGCCAGCTCAAAAGCCTCCACCACCCAGTCGCCGAGCCCGGCCTTGGTCATGTTGAGGGCCTCGAGCCGCGCGGCCAGAATGCCGGTGGGCTGCCAGCTGGGGGTCTGCGGGGTAGGGGGGGCAAACACCTTGAGCACCCGCCCATCCCCAGCAAAGG
>NZ_QWLB01000002.1 GCF_003574355.1 Meiothermus granaticius NBRC 107808
GGGTTAGCGGGTAGGGGGGCCAAGTCTGCGGGCTTGGGCGGTTCGGGCGGGGTGGGGTTGGGGAGTGGGGTGATGGGGGTCAGGGTCGGGACGGGAGTGGGGGGGGAGGGCGGTGAGGCGGCCTGGGAGGGGCTAGGGGCTGGGGACGGCGGGGAAGAGGGGGTGCTCGCCCCCTGCGGGATGCGCAGCACCTGGCCTACCCGGAGCGCGGGGCCCTGCAGGTTGTTTTCCTGCATGATGGCCTCCACCGTGGAGTTGTTTTTCTTGGCGATGGAGAAGAGGGTGTCTTTGGGCTGAACGGTGTAGGTGACGGTGGGGGTGGGCAGGCGCAGCACCTGGCCCACCTCGAGGCTGGGCGAGCTGAGGTTGTTGAGCTGTAGCAGCAGCTCAACGCTGGTGCCAAAGCGCTTGGCGATGGAGAAGAGGGTGTCTTTGGGCTGAACGGTGTAGGTGTTGGGAGCCTGCGCCAAGGCCAGCAGCATCAACCACGGAAGCACACCTATCCTGCGCATGACAATGGCCATTATACGCGATTCCTCTGCGGCCTGGCCTTTATTTGCCCACCCAGAGGGAACTCATATAATCCAGACCATGGAGCAAGGCGAGGCCATCGGCCTTTTAGGGCTGCTGGGGTATAAGGGCCCTCCGGAGGGCCTGGCGGGCTGGGCCCTGGCGGTTTTTGCCGGAACCTACGTGCTGATTTTCCTCGAGCGCTACCTTCACCGTACCATGGCGGCCCTCCTGGGGGCTTCAACGGTGCTGGTGTTGGGGATCCTGACCCCACAGGAGGCCTGGCGCTCAATTGACTACGGCACCATGTTCCTGCTCTTCGGGATGATGCTGATGGTGGCGATCATGGCCAAGAGCGGCTTTTTTGCCCTGATGGCGGACCACGCCCTGCGCTATACCGGGGGCAGCCCCAAGCGCATCCTGTGGGTATTCTCCTTGCTCACCGCGTTCTTTTCGGCCTTTTTGGACAACGTCACCACCGTGCTCTTTATGGCCCCGGTGGTGCTGCACCTGTGCCTGCGCCTGAAGATTCCGCCGGTGCCCTTTCTGGTGGCGGTGGTGTTGGCGTCCAACCTGGGCGGCACGACCACCCTCATCGGCGACCCGCCCAACATCATCATCGGCTCGATTGGGGGCAAGAGCTTCAACGACTTCCTGGTCAATGTGGCCCCCTACGTGGCCCTGGCGTTTTTGGCCGGGATTGGGGCCATGCAGCTCCTGCTGGCCCGGCAAGGCCTACTGGACCAGAGGGTCTCGAGGGAAGCGGTGCGGGCGCTGCTCGAGGAGCCTGGGCGGCTCGAGGTGGACTGGCCGCTGTTGCGGAAATCGGTCGGTGTGTTTGCGCTTACGGTGCTCCTGTTTGTGCTCTCGCATGGGGTACTCCACCTAGAGTCAGGGGTGATTGCCCTCTTCATGGCCTCGCTGCTGGCCCTGATCTCGCGCACCAGCCCGGTTTGGTTTTTGGAGCGGGTAGAGTGGGTGACGCTGATCTTCTTCGCGGGGCTGTTTATCGTGGTGGGGGGGCTCGAGCATACCGGTGTGTTTCACGCCCTGGCGGTGTGGCTGCGGGAGCTGATGGGGACCAACCTCAAGCTGGGGGTGCTGATCGTAGGGGTGGGCTCGGCCCTCATCTCCGGGTTTGTGGACAACATTCCCTACACCATCTCGATGAGCTATGTGCTGCGCGACCTGCGCCAGACCCTGGGGCCCAGTATGGATCCCTTGTGGTGGGCACTTTCAATCGGGGCTTGTCTGGGGGGAAACCTCACCCTGATAGGGGCCTCGGCCAACGTGGTGACGGCGGATATCGCGGCTCGAGCCGGCCACCCCATCAGCTTCCTGACCTTTTTACGCTACGGCACCCCCATCTCAGCGGTGACGGTGGGGGTGGCCCTGCTGCTGTTCTACGTTTTGCACCCCTGACCCAGCCGGGGGTGGGGGTGCCGCTGGTTACAGGGGCCACACCTCTACGGGGGTAGCGTTGGGATCGTGTAGGGTTTGGGGTTTATGGCCCTGCAGGGCCAGGCGGTACCCCAGCAGCCCGGTGGACTCCGGTGGCGCGGTGCGGCCCCTGGCCCAGAGGTTGATGCCGATGTGATGGTGATACCCATCGGCGGCCAGGAAGCGAGCCCCAGGGTAGTCGCGCTGGGTGACGACCAGGCCCAACCCAGTGAAGAAGCGCTCCGCTTCGTCGAGGTTGGCCACATGCAGGTGAAGGTGCCCAAAAAGGGTCTGAGGATCCAGCGGGGCGCTTTGCGCGGCTTGCGCCAGGAGGGATTCCACATCGAGGCGCTCTGAGCGCATCTCGATTCGATCCCCGTTCCAGGGCCACTCGAGCCGGGGCCGGTCGCGGTAGAGTTCGATTCCGTTGCCCTCGGGATCGGCCAGGTAAAGGGCCTCTGAGACCCCGTGGTCGGAGGCCCCCTGAAGGTAGGGATAGCGGGCCTCGAGCAGCCGCCGAAACACCGCCGCTAGCGCTCGGCGCTCCGGCAGCAAAAGGGCGAAGTGGTAGAGCCCCAGCGACGGCTGGGGGCGCAAGGGGGCAGCGGGGTCGTGGAGCAGGCTTAGGGTGAAGCCCCGCCCAGCAGGGGTGAGCTGCACCTGGTTTTCTTCCTGTCCAAGCTCCTCGAGCCCCAGCAGGTCGCGGTAAAAGGCCCGTTGGGCCTCGAGGTCACGGACCCGCAGGGTCAAGCCGGTGAGCTTCAGGGTGGGGTTCATAGATGGGCCTCCAGCCACCTTCGGGCCGCTTCGAGCTCGGCGGGGTACAGGGAATGTCCCCCTGGCTGCCAGCGCAGCTCGAGGTCGGCCCCGGCCTGCCTCAGCCGCTGCGCCAGGGTTTCCACCGAGCCTGGGGGAATCAGCGGATCCTGCCGGCCCGCGGCGAGGAATACCGATCGGCCCTTCAGATGGGGCAATGGCTGGGGCTCGAGGGGCATCATGGCCCGCAGCAGCACCCCTCCCGCCAGGATCTCCGGATGCAGCAGCAGCAGGGCCGCGGCCATATTGGCCCCATTGGAGTAGCCCAGAGCATAGATCTGGTCCCTATCCAGACCGTATTGCTGAGCAGCGCCCTGAACGAACCTGGCCAGATCCGCCGCCTGGGTCCTTAGGTCTTCGAGGTCGAAAACTCCCGGTGCCAGCCGACGAAAGAAGCGTGGGGCGCCGTTCTCGAGCACCTTCCCTCGAGGAGAGAGGAGCGGGGCGGTGGGGGCCAGCTCTCGGGCCAGCCCGATCAGGTCGTTCTCATCTCCGCCGGTGCCGTGCAGCACAAGCAGGGTGGCCTCCGAGGAGCCAGGCTCAAAGCGATGGACAAAACTGAGGGGGGTATGCATGGGGTGCCAGCCGGGTTTCCCTAAGGGGTGGGTTGGGGGGCATAGGGCAGGTGCAGCTCGGGCAGCGCTGCCTCGATCTCGGCCCGGCGTGGCTCGAGCCAGGGGGGCAGCACCAGCGACTCCCCCAGCCGGGCAGGGTCTTCATCCACAGAGAAGCCGGGGCCGTCGGTGGCCAGCTCGAAGAGGGCCCCGCCGGGTTCGGTGAAATACACCGATTTGAACCAGAAGCGGTCAATCGGAGGCGTGGGGCGGCGCCCGGCGGCCTCGATGCGGGCTCGCAGCTCGAGCTCTTCCTCGGGGCCGGCTACCCGCCAGGCCAGGTGATGGATGCTGCCGGTGCCCCACTGGCCCCGGTGCAGATTGGGCAACTCCTTGAGGTCCACGAACTTGCCCGAGCCCCCACCATCCAGGCTGAAGCGGCTCCAACCGCCCTCCCGCCCCGCCGCCTGAAACCCCAGCGTTTCGGTCAGGAAGGTGGCGGTGGCCAGCAGGTCCCGCTCCCAGATGCGGGCTCCGTGCAGCCCCCGGATCTGCCGAGATTCCGGCACCTCGCTGCGCTCCCAGGGGGTAAACACCCGGGAAGGGGTTTCCACCAGGGCCACCTCGAGGCCATCCGGGTCGCGGAAGGGCAGGGCTTTCTCCCCAAAGCGCACCTCGGGGTGGCCCAGCCTCACCCCGTACCGCTCCAGCCGTTCTCCCCAGAAGTCCAGGCTGCCCTCAGGGACGGCCAACTGCACCTCCACCGAAAGCCCCACCCCCTTGCGGCTGGGGGCCAGCTGCTCCCAGGGGAAGAAGGTCAGATCGGTACCCGGCCTTCCTTCGGCATCGGCGTAGAACAGGTGATAGGTGGTGGGGTCATCTTGGTTGACGCTGCGCTTGACCAGGCGCAGCCCCAGCACCCCGGCGTAGAACTCGAGGTTGGTCTGGGCCTTCCCTGCAATGGCGGTGACGTGGTGCAGGCCGTGTATTTGGGTGCTCATGGCAACTCCTCTCGCTTCCGCCCATGTATTATTAGACATAGCGCTATAAAAAGTCAAGCAAAAGGAGCCCAGAGCACCCCACCTCAGGCCTTGGGTGAGGCGGGGCCGGTATTACTTGCGGATCGCGTACCCTGCGGCCTCCAAGGCCTGGATGACCCTGGCCATGAACCCCTCGACCTCGGTATCGGTGAGGGTGCGCGCGGGGTCGCGGAAGCTGAGGTGGAAGGCCAGGCTTTTCTCGCCTGGATGCAGCGGGGCCCCACGGTAGACATCGAAGGGCTCGAGCCCCTCGAGCGCCTCCCCCGCACTCCCGCGGATTAAGGCCTCCAACTCGGCATAGGGCACCGCTTCCGGAACCACCACGGCCAGATCGCGCAGCGCGGCGGGAAACTTGGCCACGTCCTTGAAGCGAGACTTGAGGGTGGGTAGGGGCAGCTCGAGCTCGGCCAGGTAGGTAGGGGGAAGCTCGACCTGGGCTGCGATCCCTGGATGGAGCTGGCCAATGCTGCCGACCCTGTGCCCATTCCAGTACACCGCCCCGCTGATCCCTGGGTGCAAGTGGGCAAAGGGTTCTTTTTGCACCTTCAGGCTGGCCCCCAGGTGAGCTGCAGTGTTTTCCAAAAGGCCTTTCAAGGCATAAAACCCACCCCCCAACCCCGGCTGCCAGCGCCCCGGCACGCTCTCGCCGCACAACAGAAGGGCCAGGTGGGTGGTTTCCTCCCGTTGAAAAACGTTGCCGAGCTCAAAGAGCAGAAATGGCCCGCCCTCGCCTTGCGAGAGGTTGAACTCGAGGGTCTGCAGCAAGCCTGGATACAGCGCGGTGCGCAGATGGGTGCGGTCGGAAGCCTGAGGGTTGGCGAAGGCTACCGTGGGGGCCGGGGCCCGGTACTTGGCCAGGGTTTCGGGCGAGCTCCAGGAGTAGTTCACCACCTCCTGGAAGCCAATCCCAGCCAGCACCGCTTTGAGGCGCTCCTTGGCCTGATAGGGCTGGTCTACCCCGAGGTTGTCCGGGGCCGGAAAAAAGCTCGGCAGGGTTACGGGGATCTGGTCATAGCCGAGGACTCGAGCCACCTCCTCAATCAGGTCTTCCTCGAGGCCCATATCCATGCGGTAGCTGGGCGGCCTGACCGAGTAGGGCGGTTCCTGGCCCACAACCTCAAAGCCCAAACGCCTCAGCACCCCTAGCTGCTGATCGGCGGGAAACTCCACCCCGATGAGCCGGTTGGTGTGGCTGGGCCAGAAGGCGATCGGTTGGGGCGGCTGGGTATGGTCCAGGTCTATGCGCGCCTCTCCAACCTCCGCTCCCGTCCACTGTTGCACCAGCTCCAGGAAGCGCAGCGCAGCCCGTACCTGCCCGTTGGGGTCTACCCCGCGCTCAAAGCGATAGCTGGCCTCGGTCTTGAGGCCCTGGCGCTTGGCCGTGCCGCGGATGGAGACCGGGTCGAAGTGGGCCACCTCGAGCGCTACCTCGGTGGTGTCGGGGCGCACCTCGCTGTGCTGACCCCCCATCACCCCAGCAATTCCCTCCGGCAGGGTCTGGTCTCCCTGCTTGAGGGTGATGAGCAGGTCGCGGGGGTCTAAGGAGCGCTCCACCCCGTCCAGGGTAACCAGCCGCTCCTCTGGCCGGGCTCGCCGCACCACGATGCCCTGACCGAGGAAGCGGGCGTCATAGGCGTGGAGGGGGTTGCCCAGCTCGAGCATGGTGTAGTTGGTGGCATCCACCACCGCGCTGATGGGGCGCATCCCAGCAGCGTAGAGCCGGCGCTGTGCGCGGAGAGGGGATGGGCCATTCCGCAGGTTACGGGCATAGGAGAGGGTGAAGCGGTCGCAGCCCTTGGGGTCTTCAATCCACACCTGAAACGGCAGGGCCAGCGCTGTGGTTTTGGGTCTGGGCTCGGGGTGCACCAGGCTCAGGCCGAGTGCGGCCAGGTCTCGGGCAAGACCATAGACCGAGAGCACATCGGGCCGGTTGGGGGTGATCTCGATCTCGATCACAGATTCCTCGGGCCAGGCCTCCGCCAGCGGGGTTCCGGGGGGCAGGGCCGCCTCGGGAAACTCCAGCAGCCCTCCCGCGTACTCGCCCACCGCCAGCTCGCGTGGGGAGAGGGCCATCCCGTAGGACTCGAGCCCCTGGATTTTCCGCACGGAAAGCTCCTGACCTGAGGGCAATACTGCTCCTGGCAGGGCCAGGGCCACCCCAATGCCCGAGCGGGCATTGGGAGCCCCGGAGATCACCTGGACTTCTCGACCCGCGTCCAGCAGGAGCCTGCGCACCTCCAGGCCGGGGATCTCCTGGACCGAGAGCACCCGCGCAAAGACGATCTTGGGGTCGGGTGCGGGCAGGTGCTCGATGGTCTCGGTCTCATGGCCTAGCCCGGCCAACAACTCCTCGAGCCGCTCGGGGCCGGGGGCATCCGGCAGGAATTCTTGCAGCCAACTGTACACAATCCGCATGTTTACCCCTTCGTCCAGGACTGAAGTTCGAGGATGTTTCCCTCGGGATCGGTGGCATAGACCACCGTAACCTTGGCCCCGCCCGCCACCTCGAGCGTCACCACCTCCCCCAGGGCCTTTCCTCCCGCGGCCAAGACGGCCTCGAGGGCGCTCGGTACATCCTCCACCGCGAAAGCGAGGTGCCCGTAGCCCCGATGGTTGACGCCGGTCGGGAGCCTTTGCCCTTCCGGCTGATACTGAAAGATCTCCAGGGTGGGCCCACCCTCCCCATAACCGGGAAGCCGAAGGTGGGCTCCTTGCAGCTTTGCTCCGGGGAGGGCGGTGAGCTGCTCGAAGGAGATTCCGCTGAAGTGCCGCTCTGGAGGCACCCCTGTGCAGCCGAACACCTCTTGGTAAAACCTGGCCAGCCTACGCCAGTCTCGAGCCACCAGGTTGGTGTGAACATACTTGGCCGGGATGGGCATGGCGACTCCTAGGGTTTGAACTGCCGCAGGAACGAGAGCCGGTTTTGCTGGTAGAAATAGCGGATATCGGGGATACCGTAGCGCAGCAGGGCCAGCCGCTCAATGCCGAAGCCGAAAGCCCAGCCGGTCAGGGTTTCGTAGGCCCTGGGCCGGCCCATCTGTTCGCGATACTCGTCCACCGCACGAAAGACATTGGGGTGCACCATGCCGCTGCCGCCGAGCTCGAGCCAGCGTTCGCGCTCGGCCCACCACATCCCAAACTGGGCCCCCGGCTCGACGAAGGGGAAATAGGTGGGCTGGAAGCGCACCCGGGCTTCTGAGCCGAAGAGCCCCCGGGCCAGCTCGGTGATGGCCCCCTTGAGGTCGGCCATGGTGATGCCTTCCCCCACCACCAGCCCCTCGAGCTGGTAGAACATGGCCTCGTGCGAGGCGTCGGTTTGTTCGTAGCGGAACACCCGCCCCGGCACCACGATCTTGAAGGGGGGGGTGTGCTCAACCATGTAGCGCACCTGCATGGGGGAGGTATGGGTGCGCAGCAGCAGCCTGCCCTGGTCGCGGGTCGGCTGGCCGCCTGGGGCGTGTATGCGGAACTCACTGGAGCCCTCGAGCCAAAAGGTGTCCTGCATGTCGCGGGCGGGGTGCCAAGGGGGGATGTTGAGGGCATCAAAGTTGAAAAACTCGCTCTCTACCTCGGGCCCCTCCACCACGCTGAAGCCCATCCGCCGGAAGATGCCCAGCAACTCAGCCTGCATCTGGCTGATCAGGTGGGTGCCGCCGCTGGGGAAGGCATACCCCGGCAGGGAGACATCCACTGACTCCTGCTCGAGCTGGGCCTCCAGGGCCTGGGCCTCGAGCGTATGGCTGCGCTCGGCCAGGGCCTGCTCCAGGCGCTGTTTGATCTCGTTGAGCACCCGCCCCCGCTCCCGCCGCTCCTGGGGCGCAAGCTGGCCCAGGGTCTTCATCTCGCCGGTGAGCAGCCCGTTCTTGCCGAGGTACTGAGCCTTGAGCTGCTGTAAGGCCTCGAGGCTCGAGGCCTCTGCGATTGCTTGTAGTGCCGCTTGTGTGTCCATGGCCTCCCCGATCAAAACGTTGGGCGGCATCAGAGCCGCCCACGAGAGTCCAACCGCACTCCCGCAGGCTACCTAAAAAACCGCCCTCCCCTTCGCATCGTGGGGTAGTGTACCGCATTTCTTGCGGTTTCCTCAAGGATATGTGGGGCTGTGGGTTCCCTTACGCCAACGGGGAAAATTCGGTGCTACCTTGAATCGGAGGTTTACCGATGCGGAACCCCTTGATTCTCCTTGGGTTGCTGCTGCTCAGCCTGGGCTTTGCCCAGCAACCCTCAGCCCAAGAGCTGCTTCAGCAGGCCCAGCAACTGGTCCAGCAGGCTAAGGCCCAAAACCTAGCCCCCAACCTGGATGTCTCCCTGTGGCGGCAAGCCATCGAGAAGGCCACCCAGGCCACCCAGGCCGACCCTCAGTCCCCAGAGGCCTGGCGGATGCTGGCTGAGCTTTACACCGAGACCAAGTTCTGGATCCGGGCCGATCCAGCCTGGAACCAATATCTCCAGTTGCGCGGGGGAGAGGCCGAGCCCTCCACCTATGCCCAGATCGCCCTGGTGCAGATGAACCTGGGTTATGCGGCTTATCGCCAGCAGAACTGGGCGGAGGCGGAGGGGCGCTTCAAAACAGCCGCGCAGTATGCCCCACAGGATGCCGCTCCACAGGAGTGGCTGGGCCGGATTGCCCTCGAGCAGGGCGATTTTGCCGCCGCCCGGCAGTACTATCAAAAAGCCGTAGGGATCAAGCCCAGCGGGGCCAACCAGTACTTCTTAACCCTGGCCTCCAAGGCCCAGTCCTATGGTCCCGAGGCCACCCATGCCTTCTTGCAGGGCTACGACGCCTACACCGGTGGGGACAAAACCCAGGCTCAGACCTACTTCGCCCAAGCGGTTCAGGCCGCCCCCCAGTGGCTCGAGGCCCAGCGTTGGTTGGCCCGCACCCAGCTCGAGAACGGTCAAGCCAGCGCAGCCCTGGCTACCTGGCAAAGCATCGCCAGCGCGCCGGGGGCTACGGCCACAGACCGGTATTTTCTCAAGCAAGCCCAGCTGGCCAATCAGTATGGTTTGCCTGCGGCCAAAGCCTACCTCGAGGGGGTGGCGATTTTCCCCAATGACAAGAACAAAGCCCTAACCCTGTTCCAGCAGGCCACCCAGCTGGCCCCCACCTTTGGGGAGGCCTGGTACTGGCTGGGACGCACGGCCTACGAGACCCAGAACTACCTGCTGGCAGTCCAGGCCTACGGGCAGGCGGTGCAACTTATGCCCGACAACAAGGAGGCCAAATACTGGTTGGGTCAGGCCCAAAAAGCTGCACGCTGAATGGCCGGCCGGCCCTCAGGTGTGTTCCACCACGAAGGAAATCTTGCAATTTACCCGGTAGGCCACAATGCTGTCGCCTTTCACGATCGCCTTGAAATCCTGCACCCAGACGTTTTGAATTCCGCGTACGGTTTTGGCGGTCTCCCGGACGGCTTCTTGCACCGCATCTTCCCAGCTCTTGGGCGACTCCGCCATGATTTCCAACACCTTGACCACGGGCATACCTCACCTCCTGTAATGCTTTGGACTACACCTTAGGGTTTCACGCCAAGATGAGTGTGTGGGTAGTCGTGGAGTTTTCTGCGTGGGGCCCGCAGACTGGGAGCCATGACCTACGAAGCCTTTGCTGAGCTGGCCGAGCGGTTGTGGGAAGAGATTCCTGCCGAGTACAAGCGGGGGCTTCAAGGCATGCACGTTCTCGAGCCCCTCAAGCGCGATCCTGAGGAACCCCAGCTGGTGCGGCTGGGGGAATACCTGAGCGCGGGGTATCCCTCGGTGCTGGGTGGCTTTGAAGGCATTGGGCGCCACATCGCCCTCTACTACGGCAGCTTTGCCTATATCGCCCGGGGCGACCCCGGCTTTGATTGGGAGGGCGAGGTGTGGGAAACTCTCCTCCACGAGCTACGCCACCACCTAGAAACCCTGGCCTGGAGGGCGGATCTGGTAGAAGAGGATCTGGAGTTTTTGCGCCGCTATCGTCAGGGCCAAAACATTCGCCGCTGACCGCCGGTGAGGCCTACCGGGGGATTTGCAGCTTCTGGCCCACCCGGATTAGATCGGGGTTCTCGAGCCCGTTGGCCTTGGCGATTTTCATATAGCTATCGCGAGTGCCGTCACCGTAAAACTTTTGGGCAATTTCGGAAAGGGTATCTCCGGACTGGACGGTGTACCACTCGTCGGGAACATTCACGTAACCGCTCTCTGCCGCAAACTTGGCCTTCGCCCCATCGTGGATTTGTAGCCCGTTGGCGTCCACAGCGGTCGCCCCCACTTGCTGAGCGATCTGCACCGCCAGGTTGTACTCGTGCTGGCTGTCCACCGCCCCCCGCAACACCACCCCACTACCGCTTTGCAGCACGTCAATGGGGTCATCGCGGAGCTCACCATTGGCCTTAAGAGCGGCCAGCACCTTCTTGGCCAAGGCAGAGGCGTTCTCAACTTGCTGGGTCTGGGCCTCGGCGCTCCGGATGGCTTCCTCAGAGACGCTCTCGGGGGCGATCAGGCCGTTTAGATCGAGCGACTTAATGTCGCTGACCCCCCCCACCGCGACCTCGATGGCCCGCTTGTAGGTTTCGGCGGGAATGGCCCCGCTGATGGAAACATTGCCCCCATTTTCGTTGACCGTAAGGCCCAGGTCTTTGAGTACATTGGTGGAATTGAGCGCATCTTCTACCCGCTGTTTGAGTGACTTGTCGAATGGCCACATACCCTACCCCCCTTTAGATGCTGAATGCCTAGAGTATAGCCCTAAAACCAGCGGGGCTGCTAACCCCCTCAGCATGAACGAGGATGGTCAGGGGGATTTAAGCCGGTCTGGGGCTAAGCCAGCTCGGCGCTACTCAGATCACCCAGCACCAGCTTATGGGCTTTGGGTAGACTGGTGCGGCACATCACCTTGGCTCCTACCCCCAGAATGCACTCGTGCAGGCGGATGGGAACCTGCTCGACCACCGCCCCCTCCTCGAGGATGGAGAACTCCACCTCTGACTGCCGAACCACCGCCCCTGGGCCGACCGAGGTAAAGGGCCCGATATAGGCCCCCTCGAGCCTGGCCCCACTGGCGATGTGGGCTGGCCCCAAAATGGTGGAATTGTGCACTTGGGCCCCTGCTTCCACCACCACCCGCCCGGTGATCTGGCTGTGGTGCACCTCGCCCTCGAGGATCGGAACCGAGCTTTTTTGTTCCACCAGCAGCAGGCGGTTGGCATCTAGCAGATCCGCAGGCCGCCCGGTATCTTTCCACCAGCCCTTGATCTCCTGCCCCAACACGGTTCGGTGGCTATCGATCAACCCTTGGATGGCGTCGGTGATCTCATACTCACCCCGCGCGCTGGGCTTCAGATGGGCGATGATCTCCAGGATTTCCGGCCCAAACACATACACCCCGGCCACAGCCAGGTTGGAAGGCGGCTCTTTGGGCTTTTCCAGCAGCTTTACAATCCGCCCCTCCTCCACCACCGCCACCCCGAACTGCCGAGGGTCTTCCACCTGTACCAAGGCGATCACCGCGCTGACCCCAGGCCGATAGGCCTCCACAAACGGCTTGATCCCCTGTTGGAAGAGGTTATCGCCCAGGTAGAGCACAAATGGGCTTTCCCCCAACCAATTGCGGGTGACCCCCACCGCGTGGGCCAAGCCCAGGGCTTCTTCCTGCACGATGTACTCGAGCTGGATTCCGGGAAAATTACCCAGCGACTGCTGGAAGTCCTCTTTGTTGTAGGGGGAGACCACGATCCCCACCTCGTGAATCCCCGCCTCCCGAAGGTTTTCCAGGGCATAGTGCATGATGGGTTTTCCCGCGATGCGAAACAGGTGCTTGGGGCGGGTATGGGTGAGCGGGCGGAGGCGCGTACCGCGCCCCGCGGCGAGAATCAAACCTTTCATAACGGACTCCATCGTACCAAGCGGGGCCGGGGGAGGAGGTGTGTTTACCACCCCCTGTCTGTAAGCGCTTACAAAAAGCATACAGAATTAAGCTGAAGGATTTTATCAATAATCCCGTATTGACAAAATGAAGCCCCGGAATTAAGCTGGCCTTGTCATTTTGTAAGCGATTACAAACATCCTATGGAACATCGGCGTTCGCCCACCATCAGCGATGTGGCTCGAGTGGCCCAGGTCTCCACTGGAACGGTAAGCCGGGTGCTCAACGGCAGACCGGGGGTACACCCCGAGACCCGCGAACGGGTGCTCGAGGCGGTGCAGCGGCTGGCCTACACGCCCATGCAGGCCGCCCGGGAGCTCACCGGCCATACCGAGACCGTAGGGATCCTGCTGGCCCCTGAGGTTCGGCGCTATATCCCGTACTACCTGCTCTTTTTTGAGCATTTGGCGGAGGCGGTGTGGCGCGAGGGAATGCGCCTAGAGGAAATCCCCACCGATCCTGTGGGGTTGCCGCTCAAGGCTGCCCGGGCCTATGTGCTGATGGGGGCCCACGACCACGATCCGCGTTTGGAGCGCTTGGCGGCTCAAGGCATTCCCTTCGCCCTGATCGGGGTGTACCCCGGCACCTTTTGCGTGGCCCCGGATGATTTGGCCGGTGGTTATATGGCCACCCGACACCTGCTCGAGCTCGGGCATCGGGATATCCTCCACCTGACCGGACAACCCCAGCACCAGGCCGGGCGTGAGCGCCTGGCCGGGTATCGAAATGCCCTGAGCGCCTATGGGGTGGGGTATCGGGAGGAACTGGTGCTGGACGGGGATTTCTCGACCCTCACGGCCTATCGGCGGCTGCGCCGGGCCTGGGAGGGAGGGTTGCGCTTCAGTGCGGTGTTTGCGGCCTCCGACGAGATGGCGGTGGGGGCGCTGGCCGCGCTGGAGGATGTGGGGGTGAGTGTTCCGCTCGAGGTCTCGGTGGTCGGGTATGACGATCTACCCGAGATCGGCTCCATGCTGACCACGGTGCGCCAGGACATCGCTGAGATCGCCCGGACCGCCGTGGGGTTGCTCAAAGAGGGCATGGCCGGGGCCCAACCCCGTGGGGTGCGGGTTCCGGTGCAACTGGTGGTGCGGGGTAGCAGCAGCCGCTACCAACCGGATGCCCTAGGCCCCTGATCCTTAGGTTAACTCAAGCTGTTCGGCTGAAACAAAGTGCGCGCTTGGGAAGCGCAGTCTTAGCAGTCTTAGGAGGGTTCTATGAAGCGATGGGTGGTGATAGGCGTGTTGCTGAGCGTGCTGGGCGGGGCTTTGGCCCAGACCACGGTGCGGCTGGCGGGGTTTGGCGGGGACAACACCGCTGTGGTCAGCAACCTGCTCAAAGAGGTGGTTAACCCGGCCCTGGAGAAAGAGGGCATTAAAGCTGTTTACGAAGGGATCGAAGGCGATTACAACGCCTCCTTGCTCAACGCGCTCTCTGCCGGGACCGCCGCCGATCTGTTCTATGTAGACGTGAACGTCTCCGAGCCGATCTTCGCTTCGGGCAAGGTCGAGCCGCTGGACAAGTACTTCAGCAAGGCCGATATTGCCCCCTTCATCTCGAGCCTGGTGCAGAGCTTTACCATCGGTGGCAAGCTCTACGGCATCCCCAAGGACTTCAACACCCTGGCGGTGGTCTACAACAAAGACCTCTTCGATGAGGCCAAGGTGCCCTACCCCAACCAAACCGACACCTGGGACACCTTCAAGGCCAAGCTGACCAAGGTGCAGAGCGCCCTCAAGGATGTAGCCGGCCTCTGTGTGGTGGCGGATTACGCCCGCTTCGGTGAGTTTGCCTATGCTGCCGGCTGGAAGCCCATCAATGCTCAGGGCAAGACCATGTTGGACGCCAATTTCAAACGGGCTTTCACCTGGTACACCTCCTTGGTCAAGGACAGGGCGGCTAAGTTCGCCCCAGATCTCGGGGAAGGCTGGACCGGCGGCTGCTTGGGGGCAGAGAAATCGGCTGTGGCCATTGAGGGTGCCTGGATCGGTGGGTTTTTGCGCGACAAGGCCCCCAACATGAACTATGGCAGCACCTATATCCCGCTCGATCCGCAGACCAAAAAGCGCGGCAACTTCATCTTCACCGTCTCCTGGAGCCTCAACGCAGCCTCCAAGAACAAGGACGCGGCCATCAAGGTGCTCAAGGCCCTTACCAGCCCTGAAGCCCAGAACTGGGTGCTCAACCGTGGCCTGGCCCTGCCCAGCCGCAAGGCCCTCTCCACCAGTGCGGTATTCCAACGCCCGGGCAAAGAGAACGAACTCAACCGGGTGGTGTTCAATGGTTCAACCCAGATGGGTGGGGTGGTGCTGCCCTACAAGTTTGGCAAGTACAACGCCGCTGATTGGCAGCGCCCCTTCAATGAGGCCATGCAGGCCGTGATCACCGGTAAGAAAACCGTGGATCAGGCCATTGCCGATGCCCAGAACGAACTGAACCGACTCATGAAATAGGACCTCGAGACCGGTTTCCCGCGGTCGGGGAGTGGGGTGGGGCACCCACCCCACTCCCCGAGGCCCCACCTGGAGGAGCCCATGCGCAGAGCCCAACGCACCGAACTGCTCTACGCGCTGATGTTCATCGCCCCCTTTTTGCTATACCTGCTGATTTTTCATGGGTTTGCGTTTGCTCGAGCGGTATATTTCAGCCTTACCGATAAGGGCTTGTTCAATACCCCCCACTTTGTGGGGCTGCGCAACTATGCCTACCTGATTCAGGATGACCGATTTTTGCTGGCCTTACAGCACTCCATTGCCTACACCCTGGTGGTCACAGTAATCCAGACTTTCCTGGCCCTGGCTCTGGCCGCGGTGCTTAACCAACGCCTTAAGGGCATCACCTTTTTTCGTACGGTCTACTATGTGCCCAGCATCCTCTCCTCGGCAGCGGTCACGGTGATTGCCATCTGGTTTTTTCAGAAGACCGGATTTCTCAACAACCTGCTGGCTTGGGTGAGTGCCTATGCCCCCATCCTTTTGACCCTGGGGGGCCTCTTCATCCTGGCCCAGGGGGTGCAGGTGGGGTGGGAGCGGAGCCGGGGGCTACCGGTGGCTCCTACCGACCCAGCGCTGGCTACGGTCTCACTGCTGGTGGCCCTGGTCCTGACCTGGGTTCTAAGCGCGACCGGGCTGGTCACCGCCCGGCCCATGACCGAGCCCACTCTAGCCTGGCTGTCGGAGACCAACAGCTTTTTGGGCATCCCAATTCCCCTATGGGCGATCATGATGCTCAACATCTTCACTACCATCCCCACGCTGATGCTGATTTTCCTGGCCGGGCTACAGGATGTTCCCAAGAGCATCTACGAGGCTGCGGCGATTGATGGAGCCAACCCCATACAGCAGTTTTTTCGCATTACCGTGCCGATGCTACGCCCGGTGACCTTTTTGGTGGTCACCCTGTCGCTGATCGGAACCCTGCAGATGTACGACCAGGTGGCCCTAATGGGCAATGCCGCCTCGCTGGATTCGATCATCGTGCTGGCCTACTTTGTCTATAACAACGTTTTCAACTCCAACGTGCCCGGCAATGTGGGGATTGCCTCGGCGGCGGCGCTGGTACTGGCCTTGCTGACCTTTGCCATTGTGGGGCTGCAGCGTCTGCTGGGGATTTCAGAGAAGAGCTACTAGAGGAGGTCCCATGGCGACGCAAACCATAAGCCCCAAGCGCACGCTGGATGAGCGCTTCCTGGCCCGGCAGCGCTGGGCCCGGGCGGGATGGGTGTACGGGACGATGCTGGCCTTGGCGGTGTTGTTCATTGGGCCGTTTTACGTGGCCTTTCTGGGCAGCTTGAAGGACAACCCCCTCGAGTATCCCTTCCGCTACACCTTTCCCCAGATCATGCCCCATAACTGGGCGGAAGCCTGGCGCTTGGGCGAGTTGGGGGCTGGAAACCCCTGGCTCGGTGGTTTTAAACCGGGGGCTCAGGTGCCCTTCGAGGTGAGCTATTTTGTGCCAGAGGGAACCGAGCCGGTAAGCCCCAGCGTGACCGTGCCTACCCGCCGGGCGGGTGCCGGAATTGGTGCGGTGCTCGAGGAAGTCCAGGCCTCGCAGTATGCCAAGGTTTCTCCTGTAGCGGAGGCGGGCCGCAGTCCTGCGGTGCTGGATGGACAACAGGGCCAGATCGTGCGCTACCGCTTCACCATCACCTACCCCGGCACGGGCCCCACGGCCCCACGGTTGCCGTTGGATGTGGAGGCCCCCCTTTCCCAGCGCTTCTACAGCGCCACCCTCGATCCCAACCGCCTCGAGCGTCGGGGCCGGGTGGCCAGTTGGGACAGCGCTACCCCAGGCTTTTTCGGCTACACCTTCCGCAACTACGTGCGGGTCTTCAATGAGGCCCGAAACCCCAATACCGGCCAGAGCTTGTTTTTGCGCTGGATCTTCAACAGCTTTGTGGTCTCGTTGAGCGCGGTGCTGATCAACCTGGTCTTCGCCTCGTTGGCCGGCTATGCCCTGGCCCGGATGTACCTGCCCGGAAAGAACCTCATCTTCGGGGCCATCATCCTGCTCTTGGCGGTCCCGGCGCAGGTCACCTTTATCTCTAATTATCTTGTCCTGCGCGACCTAAACTTGTTGGGGATGATCTGGGGTTTGGTGATTTGGATTGGGATTGATATGGCCCGGGTCTTCTTGATGAAGCAGTTTTTCGAGAACATCCCCCGCGAGATTGAGGAGGCTGCCCTGATTGACGGCGCCAACCCGCTGGTGACCTTTTTCCGGGTGATCCTGCCCATGGCCACTCCGGCCCTGGGAGCCCTTACCATCCTGACCTTTCAGGGGGTTTGGAATGAGTTTTTCAAGGCCCAGGTGGTGTTGGCGGCCCAACAGGACAGCTATACCCTGCCCCTGGGCCTCTCCTTCTTCCGCAATGCCTATGGCCAGGTCGGGGACTGGGGGCTGATGCTGGCCAGCGCGTTCCTTTCGATGATCCCCGTGGTGATTCTCTTTGTGGTGTTCCAGCGCTACTTCGTTGAAGGGGTTTCGACCAGTGCGCTCAAAGGTTGACCCCCGCCTCATGGCCAGGGTTTAGGCTGTTGGCCAGGTCTTGCTATGCTGCCGCTAAAAGAAGACGATACTTACGCAGTTTTGTCCGATCAGGGGATGGTGGATGGGGGGGAGCGTGGCTTCTACCGACACGATACCCGGTACCTCTCGCGCTATCGCTGGCGGTTGTCCAACTTCAGCCTGCTGGTTTCGCAAGCCCCCCGTCCCGACCACCTGGTGCAGCACTGGAGCTGGATCGAGGGGCCTTCGCAAACCGTGGGGCTGCGGCGCGAGCTGCGGCTATACCGGGGGGGGTTCCAGGACCGGCTCGAGCTCGAGAACACCTCGCTGGAGCCGCAATCGGTCGAGCTGAGCCTGGAGATTCAGGCCGATTTTGCCGATTTGTTTGAGGCCAGGGGCTGGCATACCCTGCAGCGCAGCGTAACTGGGCTGCACTACACCGCCCAGGATGGCCTCGAGCTGGCCACACACCTGGAAATTGTGCCGGAGTCGCCCTCGTTGAACTGGGGATTCGCCCTACAGCCGAAGGAGAAGGTGTGCCTCGAGGTCAAGGCTCGCTTTCAAAGCCCCTTCGACGCTCAGGGGGCTCCATTGCCGAGCTATGCGGCTTGGATGGCCCGCTTTCCACACCGCTTGGAAAACCCGCAGGCTCAACGGGTGCTCGAGCAGGCCATCACCGATCTGCGAGCCCTGCTGTTCTCGCTGCCAGAGGGGTTATTCCCGGCAGCAGGGATTCCCTGGTATGTCTGCCCCTTCGGACGCGACGCCCTGCTGACCGCCTACATGGCCCTGCCTTGGGCTGACGATGTCGCCAAGGGGGTTTTGACCTACTTGGCCAAGCACCAAGGGCAGACCACAGACCCCTTTCGCGACGAGGCGCCCGGCAAAATTTTGCATGAGGTTCGGCTGGGAGAGCTGTCTCGTACCGGCAAGGTACCGTTTAGCCGTTACTACGGAACCGTAGACGCCACCCCACTGTTCGTGCTGCTGCTGCACGAATATTGGCGCAGCACCGGGGATTTCACCCTGGTTCAGGCCCTTCAACCCCACTGGGAGGCGGCCTTAGCCTGGATGACCAGCTCCGCTGACCCCGATGGGGATGGGCTTTTGGAGTTTAGCCCTAACCAAAAGGGCCTTACTGTGCAGTCCTGGAAAGACTCCGGCGATTCCCAGAGCCACCGGGATGGTTCGCTGGCTCAGGGCGCGTTGGCGGTGTGTGAGGTGCAGGGCTACGCCTACGCGGCCTATCAGGCCGCCGCCGAGTTTTATCAGGCTATAGGCCGGTCCGAGAAGGCACGGGCTTGGGAAGACCGCGCCGCGCGGTTGCAAGCCCAGTTCCACCAGAAGTTCTGGCTGCCCGAGCGGAACACCTATGCCATGGCTTTGGATGGGGAAAAGCGGCCTTTGGGGGTGCTGTCTTCCAACCCCGGTCATCTGCTGTGGAGTGGGATTGTGCCTCAGGAGATGGCCCCGGCACTGGTACAGACCCTGCTCTCCCAGCCCCTGTGGAGCGGCTGGGGTTTGCGCACGCTGGGAGCAGGCGAGGTGCGTTATAACCCGCTTTCCTATCACAATGGTTCGGTCTGGCCGCACGACACCGCGCTCTTCGCGGGCGGGCTGTTGCGCTATGGCTTTTACGATGAGGCGCTGCAGGTGGCCGAGGCCCTCTTTCGCTTGGGGCTGACCCAGCCAGACCTGCGGCTGCCCGAACTGGTCGGGGGATATGCCCAGCAGGAGGGAGAGCCCCCCGTGCCCTACCCGGCGGCCTGCCGCCCCCAGGCCTGGGATGCCGCGGCGGTGGTCTATATGCTGCGGCTAACCCTCGAGATCAGCCGCAAAAAACCGCTGCAGGGTCTCTTGGCCCTGCGGGAGAAATCCTTAGCGGTGGAAGGCTGAGGGGTTACCTCGAGGGTCTAAGGGTTTACCTCGAGGGGTGCCCCTTTTCACGGATTTCCCTGAGCATTTGGTCGCGGGTATACGTGGTGGAGAGAATCGGCTGGAGCTGAAGGTTGATGTTTTGCGATCCCACCGGCACCGTTGCGATGTTGCCGTTTACAGTGTACCAGGCGAAGAGATCCCCCGCGTCTTGCTGGCCGTTGCCGTTGACATCCTTCCAGGCCGAGACCCGGTAGCCGATCACCCCAGAGTCCAGGTTATCCCGCCGGTATGGGGCGGCCAGCCCACTTTGGCCGATCCCCAGCGGGTTGAAGTCTGGGGTGATGGTCAGTGGGGTTTGTGAGGTCACCGCATCGAAATAGATCTTGGTCCCTTGAATATCTCGTGCGGGGCTAGGGGTGGCCGGAACCACGTTCACCACCACGGTGGTGCTGGCACTTACCCCACCGCCACTGCCGCTGATGGTCAGGGAATAAGCCCCGCTGGCAGGGCTACCAGAGAGGCCCAGGGTCAGGGTTGCGTTGTTGCCGCTCACGCTGGAACTGCTCAGGGTGGCGCTAAGCCCGCTGGGGACACCGCTCAGGCTCAGGGTTACGGGGTCACTAAAGTTGGTTCGGATGATGCTCAGGCTCACGCTCACACTGGCGCTATTGCCCAGGGTGAGGGTTACCGCACTGGGGCTGGCGCTTAGGGCCAGGCCCTTCTGGGGAGTGGGGGGGCTGAGCTGATTGAGGGCGGCGCCAGCATCGATCAGCCCTGCGCCACAGTTGCCGCCGCAGGAGCCGATGGCCTTGGCGGTGCTCTTGAGGATGCTCAGGGCCTCTCCTGCGCCCAGGCTGGGTTTGATGGCTTTCATCAGGGCGATCACCCCGGCCACGTGGGGCGCGGCTTGTGAGGTGCCGGCCAGGAAGCCGTAGCTGTTGTTGTTGATGGTGCTGAGGATGCCGTTGCTCGCATCCCCCCCAGGGGCCATCAGGTCAATGCGAGGACCGGTATTGGAGTAGGAAGCGCGGTTGCCATTGCGGTCGGTAGCCCCTACCGTGATCACCCCGGAGCAGCTGGCTGGGGTAAAGGTGGTGGCGTCCACACTGCTGTTGCCCGCAGCCACGGTGAGGATGGCCCCCTGGCCCAGCGCGTCGTTGATGGCGCTTTGCAGGGCAGGGGAGTCGCTGCAGCGGCCTGGGCCGCCCAGCGACAGATTGAGGATGGCCGCGGGGTTGGGGTTGTTGGGGACCCCGCTTACCGCGAGCCCGGCCGCCCAGCGCAGCCCATCAATGATGTCGGCAGTGGTGCCCCCGTTGGCTGAGATCACCCGCACCGGCAGAATTCGGGTATTCCAACCGACCGCGGCGATGCCTTTGGCGTTATTGGTGGCCGCACCGATGATCCCAGCCACATGGGTGCCGTGGAACTCCCCCCCGGTATCGGTGTCCTCTGGGTTGGGGCCTCGAGGCCCTCCGTTGTTGGAGTCGGAGATGAAGTTGTAGCCGGGGACCAGCTTGCTGCTCAGGTCCTCGTGGCTCGAGACGATCCCGGTGTCGAGCACCGCCACCACCACGCTCGCCGAGCCTTTGGTGAGGTCCCAGGCGGCAGGAACGTTGATGGCGGGGAGGTTCCACTGATCGGGGAAGCGAGGGTCATTGGGGGTGGCTTGGGGCCGCAGGATGAAGTTGGGTTGGGCGTATTCCACGTCGGAGCGCCCTTGCAGCTCGTTCAGGCATTGGAGTACGGCTTCGCGGGTTGGGGTTGTGCGGTAGAGATAGGTGTTGGCCAGGCTCAGGGGGCGCACCTGCTGAAGCTGGATCCCACCGGCCGAGAGGGTTTGCACCGATTGCAGGCTCACCCCGCTCCTGAACTTGACGATCAGCTCGCCCGGTACAAACTCGCTCTGGGCCAGGCTGCTGGCTGCCGCCCCCACACTGACCGTGCCGCTGATGCTGTTGGTTCCACCTGTGGAAGCGGGCTGAACGTTTACGCTAAGGGTTGCCTTCTGGCTGGAATCGGCCACGCTTTGGGCGGTGATGACCGTCGAGCCTGGGGCTTGGGCGCTCAGCAAACCGGTCGTACTGATGGAGGCAACCCCTGGGTTGCTGCTGCTCCAGGTGACCGCGATGTTGCTGCTCCCGCTCACGTTGGCGCTGAGCTGCACCTGGCTACCCACGACGAGGTTGAGCGGATTGGGCGAGGCGATGCTCACACTCACGGTTTTAGAGCCGGAGGAACACGCAGCCAGGATCAGCAAAAGTGCTGCTATGGGAAGGGAAATATGGCTTTTGCGCACCCTGCCAGAATAAACCGGCCCCACCAGGAGAGAGGTGAGGAAGATATAAAAGTTCTTCAGCCATTCTGGCCCGACGGGTCTAACCTGGGCCGGCCTGGCTGGGTTGAAGGGCTATTTCTTCAGACTGACCAGCTCGAGGGTCACCCCTGCGGTGACGCTCTTAACCATTCCCACCCCCTTGGCGTACCAACTGGTGGACTGAATGGTGTTGCTGGGCAGATCTCTGGTTTTCCCGCCTACGTTCATGCCCATCTTCAGGGTGGAGGTGCTCTCGACCTTCAAGGCCTTAAAGGTTCCCGCCGGTACGGTAATGGTTTCCAAACCCACCGCTTTGTTGAGGGTCTCCATATGGTCGGTGAGGGTGCCACCGCTCATTGCACCCTCGAGGGTGAAGCTGTAGCTCCACTGGCTGCCGACCCCGAGGGTGTTGGGGAGCATCACCCCCTTGCGCCCTACGGTTTTGAAGTTCACCGACTGGTTCTGCCCTCCCAGGTTGGAGCTGGCGAACTCGAGCGCGGCCAACCCACCCGCCTCGCATTTCCAGCGGGTTTCCACCGAACCGTTGCTCAGTTGGGTAACGTAGGTAAACCCCGCGGGCGAAACCCCGCTGAAGCGCATGGTTTGGGTTTTACCCTCGGGGCTGGATTTATAGGTCCAGACCCAGCCCTCCTTTACCGGGAAGTAGGCTTGTTCACACCCAGCCCACCCCATCCCCAACAGGGCAACTCCAAGCACAGCCGCAAGTCCCTTCAGCATCTCGGCCTCCTTGGGGTCATCTTAGACTGTAGGGCGTTATACCGGTGTTACGCTCGAGTTCCCAGCACCGCCAGGCCCACCCCCGTCAACAGCACCCCAGCCCCCAACAGCACCTGCGGCCCCGGCAACTCCTTGAACAGCCAGTAGGCCCATAGGCTAGCCCCCAAGGGCTCGAGCAGGATCACCAGCGTGACCAGTACCGGCGCCACCCAACGCACCGCCCAGTTGAAGCTGCTGTGCCCCAGGAGCTGTGGAACCAGGGCCATCAGGGCAATCCATAAGTAGGTCTGGGGCGGATAGCCGGTGTAGGGGGTGTGGAATAGCAGCGGGACGGGCAGCAAAACCAGAGCGGCCGTGCTGTAGGCGGCCGCGATATAGAGCCCGATACCAAGACCCCGGTGCTGGGCTTCTCGGCCCAGCAGAAAGTAAAACGAGGCCGCAACCCCACCCAGCACTGCCAGAAGGTTGCCCAAAGCGGGGTTGGTGCCAGGGTTTGAGGAGTCCCCCAGGGCAATGACCGCCCCTCCGAGCACCGCCAGGGCGATCCCGCCAAGGGTGAGGGGTTTGGGGGCCTGGCCGAGCCAGACCCAGGATATGAGGGCCACCCACACCGGATTGGTGTTGACCAAGGTTACGCTGGCCGCGATGGAGGTCAGGGAGATTGAGGTGATCCAGGTGGCGAAGTGAAGGGCCAAAAACCCTCCCGCCAAGAGGGCGTATCCCCAGGCCCCAGGCTGGGGCCGGGCATCCCTCAGGCCACGCCACGCCGGCAGCAAGAGCAGCCCAGCCAGGCTCAGCCGCAGGGCGCTCATCACCAGGCTGAACCCCGGGCTTTGGGTACCGGCGGCCTCGGTGGCCAGCCGCACCAAGATCGAGCCAAAGGAGATCGCCAGAACTCCGCCGAGCAGCACCAGCACCAAGGTAGAGATTGCAGGCCGCATGCTGAGGATTGTAGGGGCTGGGAGTGCCCCCTAGGCCGAGAACTCGAGCTTCATCCGCATCCAGGGGGCGGAGTTGTGGAAGTTGGCCACCGCACTGCCGGGGGGTACCAGGGCATCGCAAGCCGCGCGGATGGAGTCGTCTAGCTTCATCTCCATGACCGGAAGGAGGTGCTCGAGCTGCTCTACTGTGCGCGGCCCGATGATCGGCGCGGTGATGCCGGGCTGGTCCTTGGCCCACAGGATGGCCAGTTGGGCCGGGTCATAACCGGCTTCGCGGGCCAGCCCCACGAAGCGATTGCCGACCCGGACGGCCCGCTCGCTCACCCGCTCGGCGTAAATGCCCCCGCGCAAGGCGGCCCTCGAGCCCTCAGGCCGGAGGTCTTGGTCGGCATAGCGACCAGCCAGAATTCCCATGGCCAAGGGTGACCAAGGCAGGATGGCCAGGGTATAGGCTTGGGCCATGGGGATCAGCTCGTTTTCGATGCGCCGGTCGAGCAGGTTGTAGGGGGGTTGTTCGGAAACAAAGCGCACGTACCCCTTCAACTCGCTGATCAGAAGCCCCTCCAGCACCTTCCAAGCCGGGGCCGTCGAGCTGCCGATATAGCGAACTTTGCCCGAGCGCACCAGGTCGGTGAGGGCTGCCAGGGTCTCGTCAATCGGCATATCGAAGACCGGGCGGTGGAGCTGGTAGAGGTCAATGTGGTCGGTCCCCAGGCGCTTGAGGGAATCCTCACAGGCTTTGAGCAGGTGCAGGCGGGAGTTGCCCCGGTCATTGGGCCCCGGCCCGGTCGGGTAGTGGGCCTTGGTGGCGATGAAGGCCTCATCGCGGCGCCCGCTTTGCTTGAGGGCTTTCCCGAGGATTCGCTCGGCTTCGCCGCCTTTATAGCTGTTGGAGGTGTCAATCAGGTTGATTCCCGCATCCAGCGCCCGCAGGATCATCCGCACGGACTCGTCTTCCCCGGTGGGGTTGAGGATGTTGTCGGTGCCGAGCGCCAGCGGGGCCACCTTGACCCCGGTTCGACCTAAATTGCGATATTCCATGATCTTCCCTTTGCCAAGCTTACAGCGGTTAGCGGGCGGCAAAGCCCGCATCTACCAGCACCAACGAACCAGTCATATAGCTGGCCTTCTCCGAGGCCAAGAAAAGCACCATATGGGCGATTTCCACCGGCTCGGCCAGGCGGCCCATGGGCACAGTGGCGGCCAGGCGGGCCATCAACTCTGGGGTCACCGGCTCGGTGCGCTCCGAGCGGAGCATGGGGGTATTAACCTCTCCGGGGCACACCGCATTGACCCGGATGCCTTCGGTGGCGTGCTCGAGGGCCAAGGCGCGGGTTAGGTTGTGCACTGCGCCCTTGCTGGCACAGTAGGCCGCCACCCCTACAGCCCCCAGATCCCCCCAGATAGAGCCGAAGTTGACGATGGCCCCCCCTCGAGGCTTCATGGCCCGGATCGCCGCCCGGCACATGAAGAAGGTCCCGTTCAGGTTGACACCCATAATGCGATTCCAGGCTTCGTCGCTGGTATCCTCACCCCTCGAGCGCACGATCACCCCGGCCGCATTGACCAGCACATCGAGCTGCCCGTGCTGGGCCAGGGTTTGCTCTACCGCCGCCGCGCAAAACCTCGAGTCGCTCACGTCGCCGATAAGGGCCTGACCGCCGGTCTCTCTGGCCACCTGAGCTGCCAACTCAGCGTTGCGGTCCACGATCACTACCCGGGCCCCGGCCTCGGCGAACCCTTGGGCAGTGGCCGCGCCCATTCCCGAGGCCCCGCCGGTTACGATGACCACCTTGTCCTTGAATTCCATCGCGCCTCACTTTCGTGCTGATGCGATTGTATGGAGGCCCCTGGGCGCGGTCAATGCGGAGAGGCGCCCCCTGCGGCCCACCTGTTATGCTGTGGGCGTCAGGAGGCCAGATGGTACGGATCGCTGTGCCAAGGGAGACCGCACCGGGGGAGCGCCGGGTGGCCCTCACGCCGGAGGTGGTGGCTCGGCTGGTGAAGGAGGGTTGGCAGGTCAGGCTCGAGCGCGGAGCCGGGGCCGGGGCATTTTTCAGCGATGAGGGCTACGCGGCAGCAGGGGCAGAGCTCGTCCCTCGAGAGGGGGTGTTTGAGGAGGCCCAGGTGGTGTTTGGCGTGCAGCCCTTGGAAAAGCCTGAGCTGGAGCGCCTGCCCCCAGGGACCATCCTGGCCAGCTTGATGTATCCCCAGCGGGATCTCGAGCGGGTGCGGACTCTGGCGGAGCGGGGCCTCTCGGCCCTGGCCCTGGAGCTGATTCCCCGCATCACCCGGGCCCAGAGCATGGATGTGCTCTCCTCTCAGGCCACCGTTGCAGGATATGTGGCGGCCCTGATCGCCGCCCGCAACAGCCCACGCTTTTTCCCCATGCTTACCACCGCTGCCGGAACGGTGCGCCCCGCCAAGGTGCTGGTGATGGGGGTGGGAGTGGCTGGGTTGCAGGCCATCGCCACGGCCAAGCGGCTGGGGGCGGGGGTCTGGGCCTATGACGTGCGCAAGGCGGCGGCTGAACAAGCCCTCTCGTTGGGGGCTAAGGTCATCGAGCTGCCCATCAGTGCGGAAGGCGAGGGGGGGTATGCTCGCCAACTCACCGAGGAGGAGCAGCGCCTGCAACAACAAGCCCTGGAGGGGGAGGTGGCCAAGATGGATGTGGTGATCACCACCGCCCAGATTCCTGGGCGCAGGGCCCCAACCTTGCTCACCCAGAGCATGGTGGCGCGAATGAGCCCCGGAGCGGTGGTGGTTGATCTGGCGGCGGAGTCGGGCGGCAACTGCGAGCTCACCCGACCGGGCGAAGGGGTGGAGGTAGGGGGGGTGAAGGTGATTGGGCCGCTCAACCTGCCCAGCGAGCTGGCGGTTCATGCCAGCGAGATGTACGCCAAAAACCTCTACAACCTGGCCAAGCTGCTGCTCAAAAATGGGGGGCTCGAGCCCGATTGGAGCGATGAGGTTTTGGCTGGCGCCCTCCTGACCCAGGGGGGCCAGGTGCGGCACGGCCCAACCCGCGAGCTGCTCGAGAAGGCATAGCCCACAAGGCTGGAGGTAGGTGAATGGACACAACTTGGGCTGCTGTATATATCTTCCTGCTGGCCGCGTTTACGGGGTATGAGGTCATCAGCCGGGTTCCGGTGATCTTGCATACCCCGTTGATGTCGGGCTCTAACTTCATTCACGGCATCGTGCTGGTGGGGGCTATGGTGGTGCTGGGGCGGGCCCAGACCCCGCTCGAGCAGGCCATTGGCTTTATAGGGGTGGTGCTGGGGGCCGCCAACGCGGCTGGAGGATATGCGGTCACCGAGCGGATGCTCGAGATGTTTGAGCGAAAGCCTAAGCCTGAAAATCGAGAGCCCAAAGCCAAGCCCCCTACCGAGTAGCGTTGCGTGATTATGGATAACTTCATCCAACTGATCTATTTCCTCACCGCCCTCCTCTTCATTCTGGGCTTGAGGCGGATGTCCTCGCCAGCCACGGCCAGAAGCGGAGTGCTCTGGGCGGGTGGGGCGATGGTGCTGGCTACGCTGGCCACCCTTCTCACCCCCGGCATGGGCAATTTTGCCCTGATCCTGGTGGCCTTGGTCATTGGCGCGGTAGTGGCCTGGATCGCCGCCAAGCGGGTACAGATGACCGACATGCCCCAGATGGTGGCCATCTACAACGGCATGGGGGGTGGGGCAGCAGCAGCAATCGCCGCTGTGGAACTGCTGGGAGGGGAGTTTAGCGCTCTCGGAATCAAAGCCCTGGCGGTGCTGGGGGCCTTGATCGGGGCGGTCTCCTTTACGGGGAGTGGGATTGCCTTTGCCAAGCTACAGGGGTTGATGCCCGGTCGGCCTGTGCAGTTCCCTGCCCAGCGCGTGGTCAACTTGGTGGTGCTGGGGCTTGCGATACTGTTGGGCATCCTGCTGTTGCCCACACAGGCTGGGGGGCTCATCCTGGTGTTTTTCCTGGCCGCGCTGGCCTTTGGGGTTCTGATGACCCTGCCCATCGGCGGAGGGGATATGCCGGTGGTGATCTCCTTGTACAACGCCTTTACCGGCCTAGCCGTGGGTTTTGAGGGCTTTGCCATCGGCAATCCGGCCCTGATTGTGGCCGGAACCGTGGTGGGGGCGGCAGGTACCCTCTTGACGCTGTTGATGGCCCGGGCCATGAACCGCAGCTTGTGGAGCGTGCTGGTAGGGGGTTTTGGTGTGGAGCAGGGGGGGGGAGAGGTGACCGGTAGCCTCAAGCCCATAGATCTCGAGGATGCTGCGGTGATGCTGGGGTATGCCTCAAAGGTCATCTTTGTGCCGGGATATGGCATGGCGGTGGCCCAGGCCCAGCACAAGCTGCGTGAGCTGGCCGATGTGCTCGAGGGCAAAGGGGTAGAGGTTAAATATGCCATCCACCCGGTCGCTGGCCGGATGCCGGGGCACATGAACGTGCTGCTGGCCGAGGCCGGAGTGCCCTACGAGCAGCTGTATGACCTCGAGGAGATCAACCCCGAGTTCCCCCAGGCCGATGTGGCGGTGGTGATCGGGGCCAACGACGTGGTCAACCCGGCGGCCCGCCGCCCAGGCTCGCCTCTGTATGGGATGCCCATCCTGGACGTGGATAAAGCCCAGAATGCCATCGTGATCAAGCGCGGCCAGGGCAAAGGCTTTGCCGGGGTGGAGAACGAACTGTTCTTTGCGGAGCGCACCCGCATGCTCTACGGCGATGCCCAGGGGGTATTGGGGGGGCTGGTGCAGGCCCTCAAGCGGCTGTAGGGGTTGTTTGCCGGAGCAATGCGCCAACCCCTTGGCCAAGCAAACCGAATTGGGCGTAGCTCGGGGGGTTCAACGTAACCTTAAATTTTGGTAAATCTCGTTACGCGTTACCTAAGTAACGCGTACTTCACAGGTTTTGCAACCTGTTGTGACTTGCCCAACACTCTAAACCGCTTTCATGAGAATCTCAGCTTGGGATTTTGCCCTCTGGTACAACTATCCAGTGATGTGGTCTCGCCGCTTCTCCTTGGTTGGATTAACGCTTCTCTTAGCCTTTTTGGCTGCTTGTTCAAGCCCCGTTAACCCCAGCAACCCCGAGGGGGGGGCTTCTGGGCAGGGCAAACCCCTGCGGCCTTCTAACTTTCGCGTCACCAAGGTGACCAGCGGCTTTCAGCTGCAGTGGGACGCCGTGGCTGGGGCTACGGGCTATAAGCTCCAGCGCACGGGTGCAGGGGGTTCGGTTAGCCCTGCACAGCCTAGCTACCTCGAGCAAGACCCCAGCATAAAGGTGGGGGATAAGGTTGAGTACAGCGTATGGGCGCAAAATGGCTCAATCTTGAGCGATGCCCTCACCGTAACCGTGACCATGCCCAGCAGTGGGACCGTAACCCCTCCGCAGCCCCCCTCTCTGGCCCAGCCCAGCAATCTGCGGGTGAGCGCGGTCAGCGGGGGTTTCTTAATCCAGTGGGATGCGGTGTCTGGAGCCACTGGGTATAAGTTTCAGCGCACCGGCGGGGGGGTGGTCAGTACCTCTCAACCCAGCTTTACCGAGACCAACGCCAAAGCGGGGGACAAGATCGAGTACAGCGTATGGGCTACCAACGGCTCCACCACCAGTGCGGCCTTGGTGGCCACTTTGACCATGCCTTCGGGCTCTTCTACGCCCACCCCCACTCCCCCCAGCAGCGGCCTGGTCACCACCACCTATCAGCCCTCTGATGTGGTGTTCCCCAATCCCGAGCGGGGATTCCATGACAATGTTCCTTTTCCTTTTCCCCAGGACTGGAATCTGAGCGATCCCAACCTCTTCAAGTGGATTCACGACCGCGACAGCAGCATCACCGTTCTGCGTGGCATGGTGCGGCTCGATGCCTACCGCAATGGCTCGATTGACAGTGACTTCCTTAGCCGCATGAACGATAGCTTCGCTCGGATTCGCCAGGAAGGCTTTAAGGTGATGTTGCGCTTCATGTACAACTACGACAGCGGCGGGAATGATGCCCCTTTGAACACCGTGCTCAACCACATCTCCCAGCTTAAGCCGGTGTTGCAGAACAATGCCGATGTGATCGTTTCCATGCAGGCTGGGTTTATCGGGGCCTGGGGAGAGTGGCACAACTCGCTGAATGGCCTTGACTCCTTCAGCAACAAGCAAACCATCCTCAACGCGATTTTAGGGGCCCTGCCCAGCAGCCGCATGGTTCAGATTCGTTACCCCTTGGATACCATGCAGCTCTACCCCTCAGCCCTCACCGCAGGGCAGGCCTTTAGTGGCAGCAATCAGTCTCGAGTAGGAGGCCATATTGACTGCTTCCTGAACCCAGACCAAGACGGCGGGACCTGGGACGGCATGGGCCAGTTCAGCAGCTTACAGATGCAGAGCTACATGCAGCAAACCAGCCAATACACCGTGATGAGCGGGGAAACCTGTGAGGGGTTCTGGAACTCTGATCGCGGGGCCTGCCCCACCGCTATGTCTGAGCTGCAAAAGTATCACTTTGACATGTTCAACAATGTTTACTATGACCCCGGCTCGGGAAACTGGCCTGCTGGCGACAACCCCCGCTGGGTTAGCGGGGGTTGTATGGATACCATCAAGCGCAAGCTGGGGTATCGCCTTCAGCTCAACCAATCCCAGCTGTCGGGCCAGGTTAGGCCGGGAGGGGAGTTCTATCTGAGCTTTACGGTGAGCAATGTGGGTTGGGGCAATCTGTTCAACCCCCGCAAGCTCGAGGTCATCCTGCGCCACAAGGCCAGCGGTAAGGTGTATCGCCTGAGCACCGGCATTGACCCCCGCACCTGGCTCTCGGGTTCCACCACCACCGTTGCGGTGAGCGGCGGGGTGCCCACCAGCGCTCCCACTGGGGATTACGACGTACTGCTCAACCTGCCAGATGTGGCCGGGGCGCTCTATGGTAGGTCTGCATACTCGGTTCGCTTGGCCAACCAAAATGTCTGGGAGTCCTCCACAGGGTTTAACTCCTTGCTCCAAACCGTCAACATCAATACCTCTGCCAGCGGCAACGCCTACAGCGGTTCCAACTGGTTCCAATAGCCCATCCTTGCCTTAAGGCCGCCGGAGTGCAAACCCGGCGGCCCATGCATTTTTTCGCTGCTGCTCGAGGTTTCCTTGGCTTGGGTTGCCGCGAAAACTGCCTTGACAGCGGGACAAAGCCTAGAGTAGACTCCCGCTTGGAAGGTCTTCCACAAACAAGAGTGCTGTCGATCGCTGTGGAGCCTAATTAATGGAAGCACTTCCAGCAGATAGGAGGAGATATGAAATCGAAGTGGTTAGCAGGTGCGTTGGCCCTGACCCTCGCGGTCGGTGGGGCTAGCCTCGCCCAGGGCGTGACCATTCGCCTGGCCGGGGACTCCACCGCGGTGGGCGAGGGGGGGCGCTGGATGAAGGCCAAAGCAGAGGAATGGGCCCAGAAGACCGGCAACAAGGTTGAGTACATTGACTCTCCTGCCGACACCAATGACCGGCTGGCCCTGTATCAGCAGTACTGGGCGGCCAAGAGCCCCGATGTAGACGTGTACATGATTGACGTGATCTGGCCGGGAATTGTGGCCCCCCACGCTGCCGATCTCAACCAGTTCTTCTCTAAGGAGGAGATCGCGCAGTTCTTCCCCCGCATCATCGAGAACAACACCATCAAGGGCAAGCTGACCTCTATGCCCTTCTTTACCGATGCCGGTCTGCTGTATTACCGCACCGATCTCTTGCAGAAATACGGCTTCAAGGCTCCGCCCAAGACCTGGACCGAGCTGAGCCAGCAGGCCCAAAAGATCCAGGCTGGGGAGCGGGCGACCAACAAAGATTTCTGGGGCTTTGTTTTCCAGGGCAAGGCCTATGAGGGGCTGACTTGCGATGCCCTCGAGTGGATCTACTCCAACGGTGGCGGCACGATCGTAGACCCCGAGGGCAAGGTGACCCTCAACAATGCCAACGCCATCGCGGCGCTCAACATGGTCAAGGGCTGGATCGGTAAGATTGCCCCTCCAGGGGTGACAAGCTATGCGGAGGAAGAAGCCCGCAACGCCTTCCAAGCCGGCAACGCGGCCTTCATGCGTAACTGGCCCTATGCGTATAGCCTGGGGCAGAGCGAAGGCAGCGCGGTTAAGGGCAAATTTGCCGTGACCGTGTTGCCCAAGGGAGCGGGCAGCGAAGGACGCAACGCGGCTACCCTGGGTGGCTGGCAGCTCATGGTGTCGGCCTACTCCAAGAACCAAAAGGTGGCTGCCGAACTGGTTAAGTACCTGACCTCAGTCGAGGTGCAAAAGGACAACGCGGTTAGCCTTTCGCGCCTGCCCACCCGCCCAGCGCTCTACAATGATAAAGACGTGCTGGCCAAGAACCCCTGGTTCAAGGATCTGCTCCCGGTGTTCCAGAACGCGGTCAGCCGCCCCTCTGGTCCTGCGGGCTCAAAGTACAATCAAGTTTCCGAGACCTTCTGGACCGCTGTGCATGACAGCATCACCGGTACGGCATCCGCCGCTCAAGCGGTGCGCGATGCCGCGGCCAAAATCACCCGCATTCTGCGCTAAGCCGCAATGTTTCGCTAACGCACTGGGGCCGGAGAACCCGGCCCCAGGCTTTACTAAACCACAGGGTTTTGGGCGAATTGCGGTAATATAGGCCCATCCAAAAGGGGATTTTATGCTGACGCTACGACAAACCCGACTGGCGTGGATTTTAGTGATTCCCACCTTGCTGGTGGTGGCGTTTGTGGCTGGGTATCCGTTGGCCCAGGTGTTCTATTATTCCTTTTTCAAAGCTGATATCGCCTTTGTGGATCAGCCCAAGTTTATCGGTCTTCAAAACTATATCTACCTGATCACCCAGGACAGCGATTTTAGGGGCGCCCTTTGGAACACCCTGCGCTTCACCTTTGTCTCGGTGTTTCTCGAGACCGTGCTGGGCTTGGCAATCGCCCTCATCATCAACTCCAACTTTGCCGGACGGGGGATTGTGCGCACCGCAATCCTGATCCCCTGGGCCATCCCCACGGTGGTCTCGGCCCAGATGTGGAAGTGGATGCTCAACGACATCTACGGGGTGATCAACGTTATCGGGGTTAATCTGCACCTCTTCTCCCAAAAAATTGCCTTTCTGGCCAACCCCCACACGGTGCTATGGGCGATGGTGGCGGTGGACGTGTGGAAGACCACGCCCTTCATGGCCCTTCTTCTCCTGGCGGGCCTCCAGCTTATCCCTGCCGATATCTATGAGGCCGCCGATATTGACGGGGCCAATCGCTGGCAGCAGTTTTGGACCCTGACCCTACCCCTGCTGACCCCTGCTTTGGTGGTGGCCCTGATCTTCCGAACCCTTGACGCGCTGCGGGTCTTTGATGTGATCTTCGTGATGGTTGGGGTGAACACCGCAACCCGCAGCTTGGCGATCTATAACCGCCAAACCCTGATTGATTTCCAAGATCTGGGGTATGGTTCGACCATCTCGGTGGCCATACTGGTGCTGATCTTCATCTTTGTGTTGGTGTATATGCGCTTGGTCGGAGGGCCCAGCCGTGAGAACTAACCGTGGTCTTTGGGCGGTGATTTCCCGCTTCCTGTTCTACCTGCTGGTGGTGTTCGTGGTGGTTTATAGCGTGTTCCCCTTCTACTGGGCGGTGATCAGCAGCTTTAAACCCTCGGATGCCTTGTTCAGTGCTCACCCTAGCTTTTTGCCCATCCCCTTCACGCTGACCCAGTACCAGAACGTCTTTAGTGGGGCGGCGTTTGGGCGTAATCTGCTCAACTCGCTGATCGTAGCAGGGGGGGCCACCCTGATCTCGCTGGTGCTGGGGGTCTCGGCGGCCTATGCCCTGGGGCGCCTGCGCTTTCCACCCAAGAACATCGTGCTTTACATCGTTTTGGCGATGACCATGTTTCCTCAGGTCTCGGTGCTCTCGGGGATGTTTGTGCTGCTGCGCCAGCTCGGACTTTTCAACACCTTTCCGGGGCTGATCCTCTCCTACTTGTTGTTCACTTTGCCTTTCACGGTGTGGGTGCTCACCGGGTACTTCCGTGGGCTGCCGCGGGAGCTCGAGGAAGCCGCCTATGTGGATGGGGCCACCCCCATCCAAACCCTGCTTCGGGTGATGCTCCCCCTCACGGGCCCAGGGCTGGTGACCACCGGCCTCTTGGCGTTCATTGCGGCCTGGAACGAATACCTCTTTGCCCTGACCTTCACCATCGGCAACGAGGTGAAGACTGTGCCGGTGGCCATCGCTTCCTTTGGTGGGGCCACGCCCTTTGAGGTGCCCTGGGGCTCGATTATGGCAGCCAGCGTGATTGTGACGGTGCCCCTGGTCATTATGGTGCTGATCTTCCAGCAGCGCATCGTGGCTGGGCTGACCGCAGGGGCGGTGAAGGGTTAGGCCTGTAGGCTTTTGGGGCGCGGGCCTTTAGGGGCTCGCGCCTGCTTCATTGCGGGCGGCATTGCTATGATGCTCGAGCTATGACCGCAGACCAAGCGTATCAATGGCTCGAGCAACACAGTCGGGAAACTGTCTATTTGGAGGCATTTTCGGCGCTGGCCAATTGGGATCAGGCCACCTACATTCCCCGCAAGGGTCATCCCCACCGGGCCCAGATGCAAGCGACCCTGGCCAAGCTGCTCCATGCCCGCAACACCGATCCGCGCATTGGAGAGATGCTGGCCCGGCTCGAGGGCAGCGACCTGGTGCAAAACCCCACCTCGCCCCAGGCGGTGAACGTGCGGGAGTGGCGACGGGCCTATGCCTTGCAGACCAAAATTCCCGAGCGATTGGCGGTAGAGTTGGCCCAGGCCACCAGCGAGGGCCAGTCGGTGTGGGAAGAGGCCCGACCCAAGAACGATTGGGAGGGATTTAAGCCAGTGCTCAAGCGGGTTTTCGCGCTCACCCGTGAGGTCGCCGAGGCCATCGGCTACACCGAGGAGCGCTACGATGCGCTTCTGGACCAATACGAGCCGGGGGCCACCACCCGGCAGATTGAAGCGGTGTTTGGGGAACTGCGCCAGGCCACCGTAGGGCTGCTACAGCGGCTCGAGGCCAGCCCCCGAAAGCCGGACCCCTCGCTGTTGCACCGGCATTTCCCCAGAGTAGCTCAGGAAGCCTTTGCCAAAGAGGTGATCGCCACCCTGGGCTTTGATCTAGAGGCGGGACGCTTGGATACCGTGGCCCATCCTTTCATGCTGGGCCTGGGCCCGGGGGATGTGCGGCTGACCACCCGCTATGACGAAGGGTTTTTTAGCATGGCCCTGTTCGGGACCATTCACGAGATGGGGCATGGGCTCTACTATCAGGGCTTGCCCTCTGAGCATTACGGCACCCCGATGGGCACGGAGATCTCCCTGGGTATTCACGAATCGCAAAGCCGCACCTGGGAGAACTTGGTGGGGCGCAGCCTGGGGTTCTGGCGCTACTTCTGGCCCCGGGCTCAGGCCCGCTTTGAGGCCTTTCAGGGGGTGGGGCTCGAGCCGTTTTATGCCGCGATCAACACCGTGCAGCCCAGCCTGATCCGGGTTGAGGCTGACGAGGTGACCTACAACCTGCACATCATGATCCGCTTTGAGGTGGAGCTGGCCCTGCTGCGGGGGGAGCTCGAGATAGACCAGGCGCCCGAGGCTTGGGATGCCAAGTACCAGGAATACTTGGGGATTCGCTCTCCTACCCTGGCCGACGGGGTGATGCAGGACATGCACTGGGCTTCAGGCCTGATCGGCTACTTCCCCACCTATGCACTGGGCAATCTCTACGGGGCGCAGTTCTTTGCCCAGGCCGAGCGCGAGCTCGGTGACCTACAGGAGCTGTTGGCTCGAGGAGGGTTTGCGACCCTCTTGGAATGGCAGCGTGAGAAGATTCACCGTCAGGGTAGCCGCTATTGGCCGCGCGAGCTTCTGCGGCAGGTCACCGGTGAAGACCTCAATCCGCGCTACCTGATCGACTATTTGAACCGCAAGTTTGGGGCGCTCTACGGGGTGTGAGCCCAAAGCCGGGTTTGAGATTTCATCCCGGATACATCTGGCCTCACCGAAGCCTTGCTAGATTGGGCCATGCTCCTGCGGACTTTTCTTGGGTTTATCCTCCTGTCCTCGGCGCTGGCCAGCCCGGCCAGCGAACTCTTTCGGGAGGCCAGCTTCTACCTCGAGTTTTACTACTACGGCCCCTCTGCGGTGCGGCCACAGGATTTGGTGGCCAAGTACCAGAAGCAGCTTGAGCAGCGCTGTGCTCCCCAGGCCGAGACCTGCCCGGTCGAGGTTGCCCGTCCCCTCATTGCCGAGATGGTGCGGGAGCTGGGGGACGGCCACAGCTATTACCTGAGCCCAGAGCGCTTCGCCCGGGCGGAAGCCACGTTCGCGGGGACCCCTGACCCCACCCCTTTGTACGGCTTCTCCTATCAGCCAGAGGGCAATGCGCTGTTGGTCACCGAGGTGCTGGCGGGTGGAGCGGCCCAGGCGGCGGGGCTGCTTCCTGGGGACCGCATCCTAAGCGCAAATGGCCAGCCTGTGGGGGAGATCCAGCAGCAACTTTCGGGCAGTTCCCTGCGCCTCGAGCTCGCCCGGGGCCCAGCCGCGGGGGAGCGGCGGCTCGAGGCAAGGCTGGAGCGCCGCCTGATGCCCAACCTGGCCTTGCCCTATCTGTATGCCCCTAGCGGGGCTCCTCGAGGGGTATGGATCCTGCGAATCCCGCAGTTCGAGACCTATAAACAGGTCGCTCCACGGGTTCATGCGCTGGTCCAGCAGGCCCAAGCCCAGGGGGCTACCGCTTTGCTGGTAGACCTGCGCAACAACGGCGGGGGGGAGGAGACCGAGTGTGTCGCGGCCGCCGGAGCCTTTGTGGGGGATTTCCAGCTCACCATGCAGAGCCACCTGGGTGCCTCGCCGCTGGGGTATCGGGGTGGGGCAACGGTGGGCAATGACCCCCGCGATCCCCGCGGTTACACCCTCCCCAACCCTGCCCGCTGGAACGGCAAATTGGCGGTATTGGTAAATCGGCGCAGTGCCTCTTGTGCGGAACTGTTCGCCTACGTGGTGCAGCGAGCGGGGGCCGGGCTTGTGGTGGGGGAGCGCACCGCAGGGCTTTCCAACACCGCCACCGATTTTTTCCCCCTGCTCGACCACAGCGCCATCGCCATTACCTACGTGCGCACCACCGATGGGGAGGGCCAGCCGCTGCCGGAGGCCATCACCCCCGACGTAGAGGCCCGCGATGACCTCAGCGCCTGGGCCAGCACCGGGCTTGACCCCGTGGTGGCTCGAGCCCTCGAGGCCCTTAATCTCCGCTGACCTCTGGGTTTCGTGCTTCCGAGGGTTCTTCTCCGATCAAAGCCTGGGACGGCAGGCTGTCCGGCCGCACCACCATGCGCTGGGGTTCAAAGCGTTGCAAGACCTCCCCGATGGGCTTGACCTGGTCTTCCTTGCTGCGCACCACCAACACAATTCCCCCTTCCTGAAGGGCTTCTATGTAGTAAGCTTCATCCTCGCTGCTGCTGATCTCCGCCGAGGTGGCCCCGGTCAACAGCCCGGTGAGGCTGCCCAGGCCGGCCCCTGCGAAAACCCCAATCCACACCAGCGAAGCTCCCCCGGTGATGGCTGCGCTGGCAATTCCGGCCAGCCCCCCCAGCAGGGTTCCCCACAAACTGCCTTGTTTGAGTCCTTCTTTCGACTCCCGCTCGAGCCTTCCGGGCATTCCCAGCACCTGCCGCGCCCAGACCTCATGGGCCACCAACCCCACTTGATCAAATCCCAGGTGCTCGAGCTCGTGGACCGCGGCCTCGGCCTTGGCCTCCTCGGAAAACAACACGATGGTCAGCGGCATACTCACCCCCTCAGCCCTCGAGGTTGCCTACCAGGCTGAGTGTGTACACCTTGGCTGAGGAGCGGCTGTGGGGGGGCTGAGGGTTGTCCTACCAAACGGTATAGCCGCCGTCAATCAGCACATTGCTGCCGGTCATATAGCTGCTGGCATCAGAAGCCAGGAACACCGCCAACGGTCCAATTTCAGCTGGCTCTCCCAGGCGGCCCATGGGGGTGTTGGATAGCCAGACCTCGCGCCACTCGGGGGTCTCGAGGCCCCGCTTGGTCATGGGCGTGGCGATGTATCCAGGAGAAATCGCGTTGACCCGCACCCCACGCCCTGCCCATTCCCCAGCGAGCGATTTGGTCAGCATAATGACCCCTGCCTTGGAAACGTTGTATGCCGATTGGGGTTGAGGGTGGTTGGAGATTACCCCCGACATCGAGGCAATGTTGATGATGCTGCCCTTCCCCTGCTGAAGCATCACCTTCCCAACCTCGCGGCAGCACCAAAACACCCCATCTAGGTTCACCTTGAGCACAAAGCTCCAGTCCTCATCGGAGGTCTCCTCGCTTGGGAGATTGCGTACCACCCCGGCGTTGTTGACCAGGATATCTATTCGCCCATGGTTAGCAACTACCCCTTCAACCAGGCTGCGTACCGAGGCCGAATCGGTAACATCGGTGAGGACGAAATCCCCCTCGAGCTCTGCTGCCGAGTTTGGCCCGGCCTCAGCATCGATATCGGCCACTACTATGTGAGCTCCGGCTTGGTGCAGGGCCTTGGCGATCTCCCAGCCAATTCCCCGACTGGCTCCAGTAACGATGGCAATCCGATGTTCTAAGGAAAAGATCTTGCTCATAAGAGATCTGGTTTAATTAGGACTTTTTGGGCCCCGGCCATGCCGGGATGGTTTTTGTAGTCGAGGGCTTGATGAAGCCCTTCGATGGGCAGTCGGTGGGTAATCAAGGATTCAACCTGTACCCGTTTGCTACTGAGCCACTCTAGAGCCATGGGTACGGTGGCATTGAGTGAAAAGCTGCCAACCACAGTGAGATCATGATGGTAAATCTGATATGGACTAAAGGATACGCTGGCCTCTTCTGGACTGACCCCAAAAATCAGCATCTTGCCACCTCGGGCAGTCAAATTGGGCATTTCCTGTACCACCTCGGTCCGCCCTGTAGCCTCGCTGACAATATCGAAGCCATAGGGCTCGAGGTCACGAAGTTGGGGGATCACTTCGGGACTGGTTTGTAGTGTGCGATTGGCACCCAGGGATCTGGCCAGCTCGAGCCGCTCCGAAATAGGGTCTACTACCGTAACGCTTGAGGCTCCTGAAGCCAGCAGGGCTTGTAGCAGCAACAGACCAATGGGCCCGGCCCCAAACAGCAGGGCTTTACTCGCAGGTTCCGGGCGCAGCCGTAGAATGCCCCAGGCTACACAGCCCAGCGGCTCAGCAAAGGCCGCAACTTCTAAGGGCAGTGGGCCCACTGTGTAGGCATTGGTGGCTGGGGCCACTACGTACTCGGCAAACCCACCCGCTGTAGTGACCCCCAGAGCTTGGTAATGCTCGCAATGCTGACGCAGTCCTTTCTGGCAATAATGGCAACTTCCACAGGAAACCACCGGGTCGAGGGCTACAGGATCACCCTCTTTAAAGCCCCGCACTCCAGGTCCCACCTGATCGATAATTCCGGCGATTTCATGTCCAGGAACTAAGGGAAGTACGGCGTGGAAGTGGCCTCTCAATAGGTGCAAGTCGGTTCCACAAACGCCGGTTGCAACAACCTTAATTCGTACCTGACCTGGCCCGGCCTCGGGAAGGGGAAGCTCGCGGGTCTCGAGCTGCCCCGGTGCGGTAATTACCGCAGCTCGCATGGTTTTTGTTGTGGTTAGCATAAGACTCTCTCTTTGGTATAGATCTGCACGATTTAGACAATTACTTGATGGCACCAAAAGTCAGCCCACGTACCAGCTGGCGTTGGGCCAGCCAGCCCATCACCATTACGGGTAGAATGGCAATCATCGAGGCTGCTGACATTTTGGCCCAGAACAGTCCTTCAGCAGTTTTGAAGGATGCTACATATACCGAGAGGGGTTGGGCTTGGGCATTGGTTAGGTTGAGACTCCAGAAGGCTTCATTCCAGGCTAAGATGATGCTGAGCAAAGCTGCGCTGGCGATGGCTGGGCCAGAGACCGGTAGCAGTACATTGACAAGTTCCTGAAAGGTATTGGCTCCGTCCACCCGAGCCGCCTCCATCATCTCGTTGGGTAGGTCGCGGAAGTAGGCATAAAGGGTCCAGATCACCACCGGCATGTTCATTACGGTGTACATCAGCATCAGGGCCCAGATGTTATCGAGCCACTGGAGTCGGATAAAGATCAGATAAACGGGGATGATTACCCCCACAGGGGGCATCATTTTAGTGCTGATGATCCACAAAAGGGTGCTGTGGGTTCGCCGGGTGGGGTAAAAGGCCATTGAGAATGCCGCAGGGATTGAAAGGAGCAGCGCCAACAAGCTCGAGCCCACCGCCGAGATCAGTGAGTTGAGGAAATGACCCCCGTAGTTGCTGCGGCTAAGAGCTTCATGGAGGCTCTCGAGAGTAGGGGTAAAGAATAGCTTGGGTGGTAGTTGTACCGCATCAGCCTCGCTTTTGAACCCGGTGATGAACATCCAGAAGATGGGAAAGAACATGATGAGTGCGACTACATAGGCCAGAACCGTGAGTTCCCAACGTGGGCGCTTGCTTTCGCTCACCTTCTACCTCCTGGCCCCTTGCAGGTTGCGCCCGATGAGCCGCAATACGAAAATAGCGACTAGGTTGGCTAAGATTACTGCAAACACTGCTCCGGCACTGGCAATGCCGATATTGTTGTCGTTGAAGCCTTTGAGGTAGATCAAATAGGGCAGGGTGGTGGTTTCCAATCCTGGTCCGCCCGAGGTGGTGGTGTAGATCTCGGCGAAGATGGTCAGCAGGAAGATGGTCTCGAGCATGATCACTACGCTCAAAGTTTGTGCTAGGTGTGGCACGATAATGTAGCGGAACTCCTGCCAAGCATTCGCCCCATCAATTTTGGCAGCCTCGAGCTGCTCACGGGATAGGGATTGCAGCCCAGTTAGGGTCAGGAGCATGGCAAAGGGAATCCACTGCCAGGAAACAATCAGAATAATCGAGAGCATCGGGTATTGTGCCAGCCAGTCTACCGGCTTGAATCCCAAGCTGTTAGCGATCCAGGCAAATAGCCCATACACCGGGTGCATCAGCATGTTTTTCCAGACTAAAGCGGATACTACCGGCATCACAAAAAAAGGTGAGATGACCAGGGTTCGGGCTAGGGCTCGCCCGGGGAACTCCTGATAGAAAAGCACCGCCAACAAAAGCCCGACTGCTACGGTCACCAAGAGCACCGAGCCTACCAACACTAGGGTATGTATGAGTGAAACCCGAAAAATGGGGTCGGTGATCAGCGAGGCGAAGTTGGCCAAGCCAACGAAACCCTTGCGATCAGGATAGAGCAGGTTATAGCGCTGGAAGGAGTAATAGATTGAGAGCAGGAAGGGGACTTGGGTCCAAACGATCAGCACCAACATGGCCGGGCCCAGCAGCCAGAGGGTATTGGGACCTCGAGCACTGGAGCGGGTACGCGGTCGCGGAAGGTTGGTGGTCATGGCACGCCTATTTGAGTTGGGGGCAACTGTGAACTGAAATTTCATGAAGGGCCGGATGGAATGATGGAATTGGGACATCCGGCCCTTCTGCCTCTACTTCAGATAACCGGCTTCTTTCATGGTCTTCTCGACCGCGGCCTGGGCTTGGTTCAGGCCATCCTCAAGGCTGGTTTTCCCGGCCACGATTCCTGCGATGAATTGCCCGACCTGAGTCCCGATGGCCTGAAACTCGGGGATGGCTACGAACTGTACTCCCACATAGGGCACAGGTTTAAGGGTGGGTTTGGTGGGATCAGCAGTGTTAATGGAATCTAGAACCGTTTTAGCAAAGACAGCAGCTTTCAGGTAGTTGGGGTTGGAGTAGGTGGAATAGCGGGTTCCTGGAGGCGCTGAAACCCAACCCTGAGTGCTGCCTACAAGGTTGATGTAATCCTTGGAGGTAGCCCAGGCGATGAAGGTCTTGGCTTCCTCAGCGTGTTTGCTGGATTTGGGGATGGCTAGAGCCCAGCTCCATAACCAGTGGGAACCGTTGGGAGTTACTGCTACCGGAGACTTGGCATAGCCCATTTTTCCAGCTACCTTGGAGCTTTTGGGATTCTCGAGGAAGCCAGCTGCTACCGTGGCGTCAATCCACATTGCGCATTTGCCATCAGAGGTGAGGGTTAGGTTCTCGGTAAAGCCGTTACCCGTCACCCCTGGAGGGCCATATTTAGTGACCAGCTCAACGTATTGGCCAATGGCCTTTTTCCACTCAGGGCTATTGATTTGGGGTTGCCAACTCTCGTCGAACCAGCGCCCGCCGTAGGTGTTGATCATGGTGGTTAGGAAAGCCATGTTCTCGCCCCAACCAGGCAGTCCCCGCAGGCAGATGCCATAAATCCCCTTGCTGGGCTCATTCAGCTGCTTGGCCCAGCTGATGGCTTGATCCCAGGTGGGTTGAGCGGGAACGGCAATTTTCTTGGCGGCAAAGAGGTCTTTGCGGTACATCAGCATTGAGCTCTCAGCATAGAAAGGCAGGGCATAGAGCTTGCCATTATAGGAAAGTCCGGCCCGCACGGGTTTGAGCACATCCTCGAGGTCATAGTTTTGGGGTAGACCGCTCATCTCCACCAGCCAGCCGTTCTTGCCCCAGATAGGGGTCTCATAGGTGCCGATGGTCAGTACATCGTAGGAACCGGCATTGGTAGCGATGTCAGTGGTAACTTTTTGGCGCAACTCATTCTCGGGTAACACCACCCAATTGAGTTTGATATTGGGGTACTTTTTCTCAAACTCCCCGCTGAGCTTTTGCATGGTCACCATATCCGGGTTGTTGACGGTGGCAATGGTGAGGGTGGTTTGAGCCAGTGCTGCTGAAAGGGATAGGCCGACACCAGCGAACAGAATTTTCCACAAGCGCATGGTATTCCTCCAGAGAAAGGGACTTGGGCCGAAAACCTCACCACAATGTGTTCACCCGTTCCTGTCTGACCTCCGTAGCCAAAAGCAAGATTGATGGACACGTGACCATTTATGCCTAAAGCCAGCTACCCCATGGTTGAACACCTTCATGGAAAGGGCTCACCGCACTAAATGGTCTCGTGTCCATTACGATAGACATACTGAATACTGGTTGTCAAGACCCGTCCTAGTTACAATGGACACGTGCCCAATATTCTCGATGTCGCTAAGCGTGCAGGGGTCTCTCCCACCACCGCCAAACGGGCCATTCAGGAGCCCCATCTTCTTCGCCCGGCCACCCTCGAGCGGGTTCGCCAGGCCATCGAAGAACTAGGGTACGAACCTGATCAGCTCGCGGGCAGCTTACGGCGGGGTCGCACCCGCACCATTGGGCTGATGGTTGGCAATATCATTGAACCTTTCTTTGCAGCTCTAATTCGCACCGTTGCCCATGAAGTGCGAGCCCAAGGCTACGCGCTGATGGTAGCCGACAGTGAGTATGACTCTGGTATCGAGCTTGAAAACCTCAAAATGTTCAGTGGCCAGCGGGTTAGTGGGCTGATTCTGCGCTCGGCTTTCGGCACACCCAACCTGGAGTACCTAAAGCAGATGCAAACCCGTGGTACTTATATCTTGCAGATAGACCACTTTTATCCGGATAGCCCTTTCGGCTATGTGATGCTCAATGCGCAGGATTGCGTCTTTGAGGGAGTGCGCTATTTGTACGAGTTAGGCCACCGTCGGATCGCTAGCCTGGGAGCCTATCACCCGGTCCTGACCCCCGATGAGCGCTCGAGAGTGTTTCCCCTGGCCTTGCAAGCAGTGGGACTTGCCCCCGACCCCACCTACCAGCGCCCCATCCCTCGCAGTGAGGAAGCTGCCTATCACCTGACCCTCGAGCTACTCCGGCTGAAGGAGCCTCCTACCGCGCTGTTCTCCCTTACTGGAACCGAGGCTGCTGGGGCGTTCCGTGCCTTACGCGAGTTGGGATTGCGCATCCCCGAAGATGTTTCACTCCTAACCTTTGACAACTACTCCTGGACAAGCCTGGTTACCCCACCCCTGGATGTGATCGAGCAGCCCGTAGAAGCTATGGGCCAGGCTGCGGCTCAGGTGGTTTTGCAAGCAGTAGAGGAAGGCCCACCCCTCGAGCCAGTGCGAATGCTCTTTCCCGGGCGCCTGATCAAGCGGGGAAGCTGTGCCCCTCCCCGGCGGCCAATTTAGGCGTGGGATCCCTTCTTGGAAGCCTCGGCCAGCTTGTGGCTCAGCTTGCGCTCTTGCTGGAGGCCTTTATCGGCCGCTTTGGCTTTGGAGCGCAGCTCGAGCAGGGTCCCATGCAGCACCTCGAGCTGATCCTGGTAGCCGGGGGTACCAGGTTTTTGCTCCTTGAGCAGGCTTACCGCTACCGCATAGGCTCGGCACTCCTCCTCGAGTTCCGCCAGCAGCGTGCGGTTGAGCTTGCGTACCTCCTCGAGCTTTCTGGCCTTCTTCATCAGACCTCCTGACACTTCTTGAGTGCAGCAGACGCAAATTTCACCATCAAAGGCCCTAAACTTGTGTCAAGCAGGGCATTTCTGCCCAGGTGCATTGGCCTGGGATTGTACTCTTATTGTTCTCATAGTTCAACCGCCTGGACAAAGGTTGGTGCTCGTGCATTGAGGGTTGAGCGATTTGCCTTTAGCCTATGGGGTAGTGCGGCTTTTGCGCCTTCGGCAGAACAACTTTCGCAACCTGGTCAGCGCAGAGTTTCTCCCTCCGCCTGGGCTCACCACCATTGTGGGGGGCAACGCCCAAGGCAAGACCAACCTGCTCGAGGCCATCGAGCTGGTGCTGGGGGGGGATTTAAGGAATGGGATGCTGGAGCGCATCGCCTTTGGCCAGAGTGAGGCCTGGATGTACGCCGAGATCGAGACCCAGTTTGGGCCCAGCCGCTTGGAAGTCAAGCTCTCGCGTGAAGGGCGCGAGCACCGGCTCAACGAGGCCCCGGCCTCGCTGCGTGAGCTGGCCCAATTGCCGGGAGCGGTGCTCTTAGGCCCGGAGGACCTCGAGCTGGTGTTGGGGGGGCCGGAGGAGCGCCGCCGCTTCCTGGATTTGCTGCTCTCGCGCTTTTCAGCCCGCTACCGGGCAATCACCTCGGCCTATGGGCGGGCCTTGAGCCAGCGCAACGCAGTGCTCAAGCTGGGGGGCAAAGGGATCGGGGTGTGGAATGCCGAGTTGGTCAAATATGGCCTGGAGATGCTTTCCCTGCGCCGCCGAATGCTGGCCAAGCTGGCCCCGTTGGCCCGGGAAGCGTATGCTGAGCTGGCTCCGGGTGAGCTGGGCTTAGAACTCCTCGAGACCGTCGAGCCCGAGCGGTTTCTAGGGGCCTTAGAAGATAGCTTACTGGAGGACCTCGAGCGCGGCGTGACCCAGCTCGGCCCGCACCGTGACGACCTAAGCCTAACCCTTTCTGGGCGGGAGGCCGCCAAGTTTGCCAGCCGGGGAGAGGCCCGGAGCATCGCCCTGGCCCTGCGTCTGGCCGAACACCGCTTGCTTTGGCAACACTACGAAGAGGCTCCGCTGTTGTTGGTGGATGAGTGGCACACCGAGCTGGATACCTGGCGGCGAGGAGCTTTATTGGCCTACGCAGCCAGCTTACCCCAGGCCATCCTGGCCGGGCTCGAGACCCCGGGGATGGGCGCGGTGGTCCATATTGAAGCCGGGGTGTTGCGGTGAGCGCAGCGGCTTAAAAGAGCAGGTCTAATCCGCCCAGGAAGGCCAGCAGCAGCACCGCATCCTCAAACCAGCGCTGCGGAATGCGGTGCAACAGCCAGCGCCCCAAGTAGGCCCCGGCGACGACCGCGGGAGCCAGGATCAAATTGATCCGCAGCGATTCCAGGCTAATTAGCCCCAGATAGGTTGCAAACGGCACTTTGAACAGATTGAAGACCAGATAGAACCAGGACAGTGTGCCGACAAACTCGAGCTTGCCCATCCCCATCGCCAGCATGTACAGCGTGGTGAAGGGTCCGGCGGCGTTGGCCACCATGGTGGTGATCCCTGCGGAAACCCCCAGGCTAGCCGCGAAGGCTCCCCCGCGTGCGGTCAGCCGCGGAGCCCGCCATAGCCGGATCGCGGCTTGATAAAGGGTCATCCCCACGATCAGCCCCCCGATGATCAGCCTTAGCTGGTGGTTGTTCACCGCGGCCAGTACCCCCACCCCCACCAGTATCCCCCCAGCCGTCCAGGGAAACAGCCGCAGCAGGTGAGGCCAGTTGGCGTGGCGGTGCATCATCCCTACCGCCAGCACATCGCCTACCAGGAGCAGCGGGAGCAGGGCCCCGGTAGACTCCTTGGCTGGGAAGATTTGGGCAAAAAGGGCCACCGCCAGGATTCCCGCGCCGGGGATTCCCGATTTGGAACCCCCCACGATGGCGGCGGCCAGCACCCCCAGCATCCACTGTCCAAGCGTTAAGTCCACGGGGTATACCTTACCCTGTACACCGGTCCGGCCCTAGGTAGACTGGATGGGCATGGCCGCCAAACGCCCCGCCGAACTTTTGCACAAGCTGCTGGGAAGCAAGGGCCTCGAGGCCGGGATGCGCCGGGGTAAGGCCCTGGCCTTGTGGCCGGAGGTGGCAGGGGAGATGCTGGCAGCGATCTCTGAAGCCACCGACCTCACCGATGGGGTGCTCACGGTGAGTGTGCCGGATTCCGCGGCGGCCTTTCACCTGAAGTATGAGCGCGAAAAGTTTCTAGCCCGCTACGCCCAGGTGTTGCCTGGGGTGGTCGGTGATATTCGGTTTAAGGAGCGGCCCATTGCCCGGAAATCCCGGCGCTTGGAAAAAGCCCTCCCTCCACCCCCCTTGAGCCCGGACGAGGAGTCCCGCTTGCGTCGGCTCAGCCAGGCGGTTCCCGAAACCCTGCAAACCGCCGTCCTGAAAGCGGGAAAAGCGGTGATCCAGAAGCAGAAGGCCGATCCCAACCCGCCCTGCTTCATCTGCGGGAAGCCCAGCCGTGAGAACCCCTGCAAATCCTGCCAGAAGCTGTTGGTGAGCCCGCTGGTGGAGCGTGAGGCGGTCCGGCTTACCCGCTTTCCGCTCAAGGCCCGGCTCGAGGGCGATGCCCTGCAGGCCGCAAAGTACCTGGCCACAACCCGGCTCGAGGCCCAGCTGCGCGATCTGCTGCCTGAGGTGGTCAAAGAGCCCTCGCTGATGCCCCTCCTACAAGACACCGCCCGCCGTTATCTGCAACTGCGCACCGGGGAGCATGACGTGACGGCTCGGCGTCAGCTGCTTCCGGAGGCGTTACAAAGCCTGCTCAAGGAAGTATGATCTAAGCACGCACTGCGGCGCTCTGGGCTGCCCTGCTCAGGGCGTGAGGTTGTTCCTGAGGCCCTAAAGGGGGCCGCTGGAATACCCCTTTGGAGGAAATCATGGCAGCGGAGACCAAGCCCAAATCTATCGGTGGAGACAGCAAGATGAAGACCGGCCTGATCTGGTTCAATGGCCATATAGTCCCTCAAGAAGAAGCTAAGGTCTCGGTGTTGACCCATGCACTGCACTATGGCACCAGCGTCTTTGAGGGCATCCGGGCTTATGAAACCCCCAAAGGCCCGGCGGTGTTTCGGCTGAAGGAGCATGTGGAGCGCTTTTTTCATAGCGCCAAGGTGATGATGTTCGAGCTGCCCTTCACCCCCGAGCAGGTCAGCGAGGGCATCCTCAGCGTGGTTCGGGAAAACAGCTATAAAAGCTGCTACATTCGCCCGCTGGCCTGGATGGGGGCCACTAGCCTGGGGGTAAACCCGTTGCCCAACAATCCCGCTGAGGTGATGGTTGCGGCCTGGGAGTGGGGGACCTACCTGGGCGATGAAGCGGTGCGCAAGGGGGCGAGGCTGATCACCTCGAGCTGGGCTCGCTTTCCGGCCAACGTGATGCCGGGCAAGGCCAAGGTTGGGGGGAACTACGTTAATAGCGCTTTGGCCCGCATCGAGGCCCACCAAGCCGGGGCGGACGAGGCCTTGCTGCTGGATAAGGAGGGGTTCGTGGCCGAGGGTTCGGGGGAAAACCTCTTTTTCTTCAAGGGGAGTACCCTCTATGTCCTCGAGCACTCGGTCAACCTGATGGGCATTACCCGCGACTCGGTCATCACCATCGCCAGAGATCTGGGCTATGAGGTGCGGGAATGCAGGGCCACTCGAGACCAGCTCTACATGGCCGATGAGGTGTTTATGGTCGGCACCGCGGCGGAAGTGACCCCGGTCTCCTCGCTCGACCACCGGGCCATCGGCAGCGGCCAGGCGGGGGAACACACCATGCGCTTGCGCAAGGCCTATTTGGAAGCCGTTCAAGGCCACAACCCCAAATACGGGCCTTGGCTGACTTACGTCAACCCATAAGGCTCGGCCCACTCGAGGCCCACAAAGCCCCTATGCCCAGGGGCTTGTCTTGCCGGGGTTCAAACCGCAGCCTTGGATCTGGTCCTTCCTCACCCCCAATTTATCTTGTTCGGGTTGAATGTAGACCATGATGCAGCGCTTGCTAGGACTCGCCTTGATGGTTTGGCTGGGGTTGGTCTATGCCCAGGTGGCCCTTCCCGCTGCAAAACTTGGCCTCACGGTAACCCAGGACAACTCGGGGGCAACGACCTTCAGCAAACCCGGCCTCGAGCTGACCTATGTGCCTGGGGTGGGCTGGACCCCACCGCTCGATCCCAGCTTGCCCGCCCCTGTGGGGGGCCGGCTGCCGCTCGAGGTGGTTCGCGCGGCGGGGTTGATCGCTGCCCCAGAAGCGGGGGTACGGCTTTCTTCCGATCCCAACCGGCTGCGCTTGGTGCTGGACCTGCCGGCTGGAACCGATCCAGCCACGGTTCCGGTGGTGGGGCTTACGCCCTACGGGGGACGCTTGCAGCTCAACCTGCCCTACTTCTTGCCGGGGCTCGAGGGGCAAACCCCACCCAATGTGACCCTGAGCGCGCAGTATGGCCAGGGGGGTACTTCCCTCAGCCTACAGGCCCCGCCGCTGCGGGTTTACCGTTACCGCAGCTTTACGCTGGACAACCCCGCCCGCCTGGTGCTGGATGTGTACTACCTGGAGCCTGAGCGGGCTGAACCGGTGGCCCCCGGCATAACCTACCGCGAGTTCTGGGCCTGGACCCCGGACCCCCTGCGGATGTATGTGCTCGAGGCCGCTCCGGGGAGTTGGCGTATGGAGCCGGTTGGACGTCCGGGGGTGCGTCAAACCCTAGACAAAACCGCCCCAAACGCCCTGGCCGTGCTTAACGGCGGGTACTTTGATGCCCCCACCGGTACACCGATTGGGTTGTGGATCAAGGATGGGGTGGCCATCAACTTCCCCTACGGGCGCAGCGCCCTGTTTTGGGATGAAGAGAACCTCTTTGCTGGATTGCCCCGCTTCAGCACCGTGGTGCGCACCGCGGATGGGCGGAGCTTCCGCGTGGGCATCAACCTTACCCGCGGCAAGTACACCGCCTACACCATTCCGGGGCCAGCCGGAAAGCCTGGGGAGAGTGTGCTGGCGGTGAAAGGCGACCGGGTGGTGGCCAGCTATCCTGCGCCCTACACCCTTCCCGCAGGCTACTGGGCCCTTTCCTACCCCCCGGCGGAGCCCATCGCGGCCCCCGGCGATATCCTCAAGCTCTACGGCTCGCTCGAGCCCCCCACCAACTATGCCCTCGAGGCCGGCCCCTTGCTCATCCAGGGGGGGGAGAATGTCTTTCGCCCAGACGCCGAGCCCTTCCGTGATAAAGCCCCCCTCCTCAAGGTGGCCCCTCAGTCGGCGGTGGCCTGGACCCAGACCGGTACCGTGTGGCTGGTGGTCACTGCACCTACCTTGCCTGGGGTGCTGGCCCAGGTCCTGGCCGAGCAGGGAGCCTGGGGGGCCATTCGAATGGATGGGGGCGGCTCAGCTCAGCTTTGGGTGCGCGGTCGGCTGCGCAACCCCAGCGATGGAGTACGCCCGGTGGTCAGTGGGCTGGCCCTATATTCCACCCAGTGTTCCCCTACCAAAACCCTTGACCCAGGCAAGGCCTGCTGAGGCCCCTACTGCACCGGGTAGCCGAGCTGGCGCAGGTAATCTAAAAACCTCTTTCGCTCCGCCGGGCACAGCAGCACCTTTCTACCATCGGCCATCTGGACGAAGACTCCCCGGCCGGCACCCTTGGCCGTGTAGGCCTGAATGTGGCCCAGGGTTTTCTCCAGGAACCCCCCCTGGGCTACCCCGGGAACCCCGATGCCAAAGGTGCGAATTCCCAGCCGAAACTCCTTTTCCCAGACGACCAGAATCTCCTCTTTGGGAAGGGTGACCCAGCCGAACAACCAGCGGATCCTCAGGGCTTGGGGGGTCACCTGGTAGAGCGTACTGAGCGGAGCCACCAGCAGCAACACCGTCGCTGCCAGCACCACGATGAGCCCAAAGATCTGAACCATGCGCTCTTCGCTCAGGGCAGTGACCCCCAGGGTAAAACCCAGCACCCCCACGGTGAGTAGGGTGAATAAAGGGCTCAATGCCCGCTCTGGAACGAAGTGCATGCCCTCTTTATACAACTGTGCCCCGCTTCGAAGACGACAAGGTTCACCTTTTGTACCCTAAAGGCATGCACCAGATCTGGGCGGCACGGCGGGCCTGGCGGCAGCGGTTGCTGCGGGCAGGGGGGCTAGCGCTGCTGTCCTTGCCCCTGGTGCTTTGGTCGCATCCGGCGTGGGTATTGCTCTCCCTGCTGGGTTTGGTGTACCCCTCGAGCCGGGAGGAGGGCCGGGCCCTGGCCGAACTCGACCGGCGCTATGGTTTGGCCTACCGCAGCGCCCTCGAGGCTCCAGCCGGGCACCCCTGGCATGCCCAGCTCGAGGCCGAGGCCCAGGCCAGCCTAAAGGAGGCCAAACCCCCGGGGTTTCCCTGGGTTTTTCTGTTGGTGTATGGGTTGCTGCTTGGGGCGGCCTGGCTGCTGCCTGGGGTACGGTGGTCGTGGGGGGCCCAGCCGGTAGGCACAACCTCCCAGACAGCCCCAGCCCATCCGTCTACGGCTCCTCACCCCCCGGCCAGCCCTTCCCGAGTCTCCCCCTTGAACCCGGCGGAGCCCCAGCCCCCCTCGCCCTCTTCGGCGCCGCCGGACGCGGGCAGGGCGTCTCGCCCAGCGGGAGGGGAGCAGGGGGATGGAGCCCGCCCCACCCCAGCTGCGGCGGGTCAGGAGCCCCCCAACCGCTCGAGCCCAGGGAGCGCACCCGGCCAAGATTCCGCTCAGCCCAACCCCACGCAGCCCGGTTCCTCGCAGAACTCCGCCCCACCCAGCCCTAGCGGTTCATCCCAAAACGCTGCCCCTGCGCCGACCGGTAGCCCGTCTTCGCCCTCGAGCCCAGGTTCGCAAGCCTCGGGGAACCCTCAGCCGGACTCCCGCCCTATGGGGGGGCCTGAAGGCCAAGGCTCGGTCCCGTCGGATAGGGGCGCTGCTGGAAACCGCTCCGTTGGTGATGGGCAGAGGGGCCGAGGGATACCGGAGGGAGGCCGCCCGGCCCCCTCCGGCGCTAATGGCGGTGATGCCGGTACCCCACGCCCAGCCCCTGCCGGCTCGAGCCGTAGCCCTGATGGCGGCGATGCCGGTGCTCCAGCGAACCCCACCCCCATCCCCCCCGCGCCGGCTGGAGCTTCTCGAGCCGGGGAAGCCCCCCTGGGTAGGGCCCCAGGCCAAAATGGAACCCCCCAGCAGTTGCCGAGCCCTTGGCCGGCGGGGTCTCCGCCGCAGAAGGTGCAGCGCCAAGCCCAGAACTACCTCGAGAACGAGCCGCTGCCGCCGGAGGTGCGCGACCTCCTGCGGCGCTATTTCGAGCTGTCACAGCAATAAAAATGGAAGGTGGGGCTCTGTGAACAAATCGCTCTAGAACTTGAGAATCCCCTGACCACCCCCCCAGGTGAGGGTCATGGCGCAACCGGCCAGATCGGGGGTGCTGACGGTGGTGACTTGGGCCTGCAAGTTGGCGGTATTCGGGCCACCGGTTTGAATGATGGACAGGAGTTGCCCCGCGTTGAAGTTGAAGGTGCCGTTGGTCAGATTGCCCACCGCGATCTGACCGCCGTTGTTGGTGAGGGTGAATTGCACGTTGCTGGCTGAAGCGGTGCTGCTGCGCTGAGTGTTTCCGGAGCCGCCATTGTCAGAGACGGTCAAAGTAGCGCTCATGGTGACGTTGATGGGCGAGGGAATGGTGGCTGGACAGCCTGAGCCAAAGCTCACCCCGGTGATGGCCAGGTTGTAGTTGAAGCCGCTGGGTGTGGCGGGAAGGTTCAGGTTGGTGAGGTCATCGAAGGTTGCGGTGACGGTGGCGGTGCCGGTGGCTTGGTTGGACACCAGGTTGAGGGTGGTGGATGTGCCCGCCAGCTGGAAGGGGTTATCTATGGGAGGACTGCTGATCAATCCACAACCCGCAAAGGCCAGGGCCAGAATGCTGCTGAGTAGGGCAACTTGCTTCATGGTTTCCTCCGGGATTCGGATTTTGCCTTCTTTTGAATTGTATCTCAATGGGGATAGGGGAGGAGGTAGGTTTGACCCAAGCCTGGATCCGTGCCGCTAAGGTTTACACCGCTTTGAACCCCTCGAAGGGTTCATGGCAGGTGTTGCACACGTAGATGCTTTTACAGAGGGTGGAACCGAAGCTGTTTTTGAGGGTGGTGTCCAGGCTCCCACAGCGTGGGCAGCGGGTAGGAGAGGGCTCGAGCTGGATTAAGTCCCCTACCGGCTTGGGGGGGGCGATGCCGTAGCGCTCGAGCCGCTGCTTGGCCTCTGGGCTGATCCAATCCGTAGACCAGGGGGGGGAGAGCACGGTTCGAACCTCGGCCTCTAAACCGAGCTTCCGAACGGCGTGCTCAAGGCTTTCCCGGATCGTGTGCAGGGCTGGGCAGCCCGAGAAGGTAGGGGTCATGGTGATGGTGGCCCGGCCCTCGTGAACTTGAACTTCCCGCACAATGCCCATCTCCACTACGTTCACCACAGGGATTTCTGGGTCGGGGATCCCTTCCAGTGCGGCCCAGACGGCCTCTGCAGAGGGCCAAGGTGCGGGGCTTACCATATCCTGGCCTCCGCATCCCACCGCGCTACCGACTGCATCTCAGCCAGCAGGCTCCATAGGTGCTCGGTGTGGTGCTCGCGGCTGTGGGGCTGATAGCCGGGAGGAAGGGGTAACTTTAGGCCAGAGGCCTGCAGGTGACGGGTAACGTTCTCGAGCCAATCCTCCTTCAGCCTGCGCAGCTCGGGGACAATGCCCTCGCCCACCAAGATTTCCTCCCCAGGGAGGGGGACGAAAAGCTGTTGGGCATAGCCCCACTGCCCTTCCAGAGCGGCCTGTAAGCGCCGATTGGATTCCTCCGTGCCCTGCCCCAGCCGCTCCACCCAGGCCTGGGTATGCTGGAGATGAAACCGCTCCTCCCGCAGGATTTTGGCCGCAGCCTCAGCCACCGGAGGGTAGGTGCTGGCGGTGGCTGCGCTGAGCCAATGCAGCTCGTAGCGGTCGAAGAGGTACTGCCGGAGCATGGTGAAAGCCCAGTCGCCCTTGGGCAGCTCGAGCAGCTGGGCACAGCGAAATTCCTCCGCATCCCGGAAGAAGGCCAGCCGATCGGGATCGGTGCCATCCAGGGCCTGGCGCAAGCTCAGCCAGGTGCTGGCGTGGCCCAGCTCGTCCTGGGCGATGTTGGCCAGGGCGATGTCCTCTTCTAAGATCGGGCCGTGCCCAGTCCACTCGCTGTCGCGGTGCGAGAGGATCAGCTCGTCGTCGGCCAGGGCGGTGAGTTTGGCGATCAGGGCGGCTTGGGCTTTAGGACTCATCTGCGCCTCCACGCCCCCGCAGCTTGCTGGTGTGGGTTCCTACCACACCGTAGTAGGACTGCTGCTTGTAGGTTTTCTCTTTGGCCGGGGCGAACCAGCTCTCTACGGTTTCGGGGCTCTCCTCACTCCGGACCACGCTCGAGGCGGGGATGACCCACCAGGCCAGGGCCTCGGCATCGGTGAACTGCCGCAAGGCCTGCTCGAGCGCGGCTTGTGGGGAGGGGGCCTCGAGCTGCCCCACGTAGTCCACAAAGGTCATGGAGCGCTTGTGGGAGGTTTTGCGGAAGAGGAGGTATGCACCGGCGACCCCCGTGCTTTCGGGGCTGGGTTTTGGGCCCTCGGCCAGCTCTTCCTGGGTCACCGAGAAGATCGCGGATGCCGGGGCAACCCACAGGCTCACCGCTTGCGGGCGCCGCACGAAGACATTGCGTGCGGTGAGCAGGGCGTGAAGGGGGTCGGCCGCGTGTACCGAGCCCACCGCCTGATGCGGCTTATTGGGGGTGTCCTGCTTGAAGACTTCCCAACGGGGCCATTGCGTGTCGCTCATAGGCTCACACCGCCATCGGAATGGGGCTTTTCTTGGCTGCATAGGCCTCGAGCGCCTCGCGCACCCAAGCGCCTTCAGTGTGGGCACGGCGGCGGGCCTCGAGGCGTTCTTTGTTCATGGGGCCGTTGCCCCCCACCACACTCCAGAACTCCTCCCAGTTGATCGGGCCGTGCCGCCAGTTGCCCTGGGGGTCTTGGTGTAGCTCGGGGTCTGGCAGGGAGAGCCCTGTGGCCAGGATTTCCGGGGCATGTTCGTTGATGAACTCCTGGCGCACGGTGTCGTTGGACTTGGTCTTGACCCCCCACCGAATCAACACCTCGCTGTTGGGGCTATCGGCATCGTGGGGACCCAGCATCATCAGGGCCGGCCACCACCAGCGGTTGATGGCGTCCTGGGCCATCTGGCGTTGCTTGGGGGTGCCCTTGGCGTAGGCAATTACCATCTCCTTGCCCTGTTTGTGGTGGAAGGTTTCCTCGGCGCAGATGCGCACCATCGCACGGCTGTATGGCCCGTAAGAGCACTGGGCCAGCATGGTCTGGTTTTTGATGGCCGCGCCATCTACCAGCCAGCCAATGGTGCCGATATCGGCCCAGGTCAGGGTGGGGTAGTTGAAGATGCTGGAATACTTGGCCCTGCCCGAGAGCAAGGCTTCCAGCATCTCCTCGCGGCTTATGCCCAGGGTCTCGGCGGCGTGATAGAGATACTGACCGTGTCCGGCTTCGTCCTGCACCTTGGCGATGAGGATCATCTTGCGCTTGAGGCTGGGGGCGCGGGTGATCCAGGCTCCCTCCGGCAGCATCCCCACCACTTCGCTATGGGCGTGCTGGGAGATCATGCGCACCAATTGGCGGCGATACTCCTCGGGCATCCAGTCCCCAGGTTCAATCTTTTCGCCGCGTGCGATCCGGGCTTCGAACTCGGCCAGGCGCAGAGCATAATCGGGGTCGGTGGGGGTTCCGAATTTTCCGGGCATCTCGAGTCCTCCAAACTAACGCTTGTTAGGTAAAAGTATAGCTACCGGTCAACCCGAAATCAAATTTCGGGTTGTGTGGACCACGGATGTGGGGCCGGGGTTTAGAAGAAAAAGCCCATCCAAGGGGCGGCTCGAGTAAGCTATAGGGGCTATGCAACCGCCTCCAGTTGCGGTATTTGTCTACGGCACCTTGCAGCGGGGGGAGCGCAATTTCGCGGTTTCTCAGCGGGCGGGGTGGTTGCGCTCGGAGCGGGCCTGGGTACAGGGGTTTCAACTGTTTCACCTTCCCCCGCAAGAGCACCGGCCCTACGGCTACCCGGCCCTTGTGGAGGGTGAAGGGGTGGTCTGGGGGGAGGTGCAGTGGTTCTCGGATTTGCCAGCCGCCCTGCAGCTTCTCGATGAGCTCGAGGAGGAGGGTCGGGAGTACCGCAGGATAGAGGCCACCGCACTTCTGCCGGGCGGTCTCGAGCCGCACGGCTTTGAGCCGGTACGGGAGGTGCGGGTATGGGTCTACGCCTACCCCGACCGAGCGGCCATCGCCCAGGCCAGGGGAGTTCCGGTGCCCGATGGCCTCTGGAGCGAGGCCGATGTTTGGGCGGTAGAATAGGATCGAGCGCGAATAACTGGCCCCTATGAAAATTGCCTTTGTTGCCTCTGAAGCCTTCCCTTTCGCCAAAGTGGGTGGCCTGGCGGATGTGATCGGCAGCCTGCCCCAAGCCCTGAAGAAACTGGGGATGGAGCCCACCATCTTCCTGCCCTGGTATATGGGCATCCAGGGTTATTACGTGGGGGAGAGCCAATTGAGCTTTGAGGGGCGCTCCGAACCGGTGGGGCTAGGGCATCTCGAGCATGGCGGGGTGCGCTATGTGCTGATTGGGCTTCCTGACTTCGCTCGCGAGCGCCCCTATGGCTACGATGACGATTTCCGCCGCTTCGTGCGGTTTTCTATGGCGGTGGCAGAGCTGCTGCGGGGGTTTGAGGTGGTTCACGCCCATGACTGGCAAGCCGCCCTACTGCCCCTGCTGCGCAACCTGGGCTGGTTCCCTGGGCGTACCGTTTACACCATTCACAACCTGGCCTATCAGGGGGTATGGGGCTCGCAGGATTTTTACGCCTGGACCCGCCTTCCGGGCGAGACCTACTATGGCGCGGGTCTCGAGCACCGGGGAACCATCAACCTGATGAAGGCCGGGATCGTCAACAGCGACCGGGTAACCACGGTCTCCCCCAGCTATGCCGAGGAGATTCGCTCACCGGGATTCGGAGAGGGCTTGGATGGGGTGTTGCAGGCCCAGGCCTATAAGCTGCGGGGCATTCTCAACGGTCTGGATACCGAGTATTGGAACCCGGCAGACGACCCATACCTAACCCATTCCTACACCGCTCAGGAGCTTTCCCCTAAAGCGGAAATTCGCACCGCCTTGCTGCGGGAGCTAGGCCTCGAGGATCGCCTCACCTTGGGGGTGGTCTCGCGTTTCGCCCATCAGAAGGGGATAGACCTGATCGCCGATGCGGTGCCGGGGATTTTGGAGCGCGGCTTGAACCTGGTCCTGCTGGGCAGCGGGGAGCCCAACCTGGAACGTGCTTTTGCCTGGATGGCCACCCGCCATGCCGGTCGGGTGGCCTATCAACAGGGCTACAACGAGGGGTTGGCCCACCGCATCTATGCTGGCTGCGACGGATTTTTGATGCCGTCGCGCTTTGAGCCTTGTGGCCTGGCGCAGATGATCGCAATGCGCTATGGCACGCCGCCCATTGTGCGAGCGGTGGGCGGGCTCAAGGACACCGTGCGGCACTGGGAAACGGGCTTTCTGTTTGAGCACGCCGACGCTGGGGGGGTGCTGTGGGGGGTGGATGAGTTCCTCAAGCACCCCAACCGGCTCGAGGTGGCCCGAAACGGCATGAAAACCGACTTTTCCTGGGAGGCTCCGGCGCGGGAATATCTGAAGATCTACCAGGAGCTGCAGCGCTGACCCCGGTGAGGGGCTCGCCCAAAGGGGTACATTGAAGTCTGGATGAATGAGTTGATCAAAACCGGACGCTATGACGAGGCCAGGGCCAGGTTGCTGGCAGGAGAAGGAGGCGATGCCGATGGCCTGGCCGTACTTTTGGAGCTGCGCGACTGGCTGCGGCTCAAGGAGTATGCCTGGGCCCGTAAGGTGTTGCGCCAGGAGGGAACCTGGCTCGAGCCCTATTTGCAGATCGAACAGGCCCAGGCCGCACTGACCGCATTTGAGGGCCAGGATGAAGCCGCCCTTAGCGCGTACCTCGAGGATCCCCACCTGGGAGCCGAGGCTTGGTGCTGTTTGGGGCTGCTGCGGGTACGGCGGGGTGATCTGGAGGGGGGTAGGGTTGCCTTCGAGCAGGCCTTGCTGCGGGATAAGGGCCATTTTCGGGCCAAGACCAATCTGGCCAATCTGCTGCAGGAGGAGGGCAAGCTGGGCGAAGCCATCGCGGCCTATCAGGAGGTGCTGCAGCTTAACCCCGACTATGCCCTAGCCCACCACAACCTGGGGGCGGCGTACCGTAAGCAGGGTGACCTCAGCAAATCGGTATACCACGTCAAGCGGGCCCAGCGCCTCCAGTTGCGTCCACCGGCCCGGGTTCCCCGGGATCGCGCTACCCCAGGAGAGGCCAACCCATTGCCGCGACCGAGCTGGGTCGGGCTGGGCGGGCGGTGGTGGGTGTGGCTGCTGGTGATTGCGGCCGCTTACTTTCTGCTGCACCGCTAGGTGGGCGGGGGCCTCTGGCTCCACAAAGTCCTGCCTCTGGCTCCACAAAATCCTGGGGGGTGTGCTACACTTTTACCCAGCAGCGTGAACGAGGTCATGGTGCCTCTTGCTTTAACGTGTGTGGCCATGCTACACTGGCCTTTGTGTTTTGTGGCTTGTGGGCAGTAGGGCTGCACTGTGCCGGTACCTCGAGCACATACAATCCACAAAAAGCGTAAGAACCAGCCGCCGCAGGGGAAGCCTCCACCTGCGGAAGAACCCTGTTAGCTTACGAAAACCCAACGACCCCAAGTAACGCGTACGAAAGTGGCCCCTGGTCACTGGGTTGCGCACGGGCTTCAGAGGTGTTTGATGAAGATAGAGCGGTTCGGACGCATCCAGGAAGTGATTCCCCTTCCCCCCCTGACCGAGATTCAGGTGGATTCCTTCAAAAAGGCCTTGCAGGCGGAAGTCCCAGCTTCGAAGCGGGAACCTGTGGGGCTGCAAGCGGCGTTTAAAGAGACCTTTCCTATCGAGGAGGGGGATAAGGGGCGGGGGCTGGTGCTGGACTTCCTCGAGTACCGCCTGGGCGAGCCCCCTTTTGATCAAGATGAGTGCCGCGAAAAGGACCTGACCTATCAAGCCCCACTGTACGCCAAGCTCCAGCTGATTCACCGGGACACCGGGTTGATCAAAGAAGACGAGGTCTTCCTGGGGGATCTCCCCCTGATGACCGAGGATGGATCGTTCATCGTCAACGGTGCGGATCGGGTCATCGTCTCGCAGATCCACCGTAGCCCTGGAGTGTACTTCACCGCCGACCAGGCCCGACCGGGCAAATTCGTCGGCAGCGTGATCCCGCTGCCCAAGCGCGGTCCCTGGATTGATCTGGAGTTTGAACAATCCGGGGTGGTGGTGATGAAGGTCAACAAGAAGAAGTTCCCCCTGGCCTTGCTGCTGCGGGTGTTGGGGTATACCGCTGAGAGCCTGAGCAAGGAGTTGGGGGAGTTTCCCGACCTGCTGCCCGGGCTTTTGGAGGCGCAGTACCGGGGCAACAAGGTGCTCGAGATGGCCCCCGATGAGGCTCTCCTCAAGCTGTTCACCGAGCTGCGCCCCGGCGACCCACCCAAGCGGGATAAAGCCACCACCTACCTCCACTCGCTGCTCTCCGACTCCCGCCGCTACGACTTGGGCGAGGCTGGGAAGTACAAAGCCCAGCAGAAACTGGGCATTCAGCTCTCGGGTCGGATGCTGATCAAGTTCGAGAACGGAGAGTTTAAGGACGAAGGGTTGCTGCCGGTGCTCAAGTACCTGTTCAGCCTGCAATCCGGGGTAGAGGGGTTTGAGAGCGACGATATTGATCACCTGGGTAACCGCCGCATCCGCACGGTAGGCGAGCTGCTGGCCGATCAGTTCAGGGTGGGGTTGTCGCGGCTGGCGAGGGGGGTGCGCGAGCGGATGCTGCTGGGCACCCCCGAGAGCGCCACCCCGGCCAAGCTGGTCAATAACCGCCCGCTTGTGGCCAGCATCCGTGAGTTCTTCGGGCGCAGCCAGCTTTCCCAGTTCAAAGACCAGACCAACCCCCTTTCCGAGCTGCGCCACAAGCGCCGGATCTCGGCCTTAGGCCCGGGGGGCTTGACCCGTGAACGCGCGGGCTTCGACGTGCGCGACGTGCACCGTACCCACTACGGGCGCATCTGCCCGATCGAAACCCCCGAAGGGGCTAACATCGGTTTGATCTCCTCGCTGGCCTCGTATGGCCGGATCAACGAGCTGGGATTCATCCTCACCCCCTACCGCAAGGTGAAGCAGGGGCGGGTCACCGATCAGGTGGAGTTCATGACCGCCACCGAGGAAGATCGTTACCGCATTGCCCAGGCCAACACCCCCCTGAAGGAGAACGGCGAGTTCGATACCAACCAGGTGGTGGTGCGCAAGAAGGGGGACCCGATCATCGTCCACCCTGAAGATGTGGACTATATGGATGTCTCGCCCAAGCAGGTCTTCTCGGTGAACACCAACCTGGTGCCCTTCCTCGAGCACGACGACGCCAACCGGGCCCTGATGGGCTCCAACATGCAAGCCCAGGCCGTGCCCCTGCTGCGGGCCCAAAGCCCGGTGGTGATGACCGGAGTGGAAGAGCGGGTGGTGCGGGACAGCCTGACCTCGATGTATTCCACTGTGGACGGTACGGTGGAGTACGTAGACGGCAGCAAGGTCCTGATTCGCGGAGATGACAAGGGGCTCTACGAGTTCAATTTCCGCCGCTTCACCCGCAGCAACCAAGGGACCGCGCTCGACCAGCGCCCCCGCGTCCAGAAGGGCCAGAAGATCCAGAAAGGCGACCTCTTGGCCGATGGTCCGGCTTCTGAGGAGGGTCGCCTGGCCCTGGGCCAGAATGTGCTGGTGGCGATCATGCCCTTCGATGGCTACAACTACGAGGACGCCATCGTCATCTCTGAAGACCTGCTGCGCCGCGACTTCTACTCCTCGGTGCACATCGAGCGCTATGAGATCGAGGCCCGCGACACCAAGCTGGGTCCGGAGCGGGTTACCCGCGATATCCCCAACCTTTCTGAGGCGGCCCTGCGCGACCTGGACGAGGACGGAGTGGTGCGGATTGGGGCCGAGGTCAAGGCCGGGGATATTCTGGTGGGCCGTACCAGCTTCAAGGGCGAGACCGAGCCCACCCCCGAGGAGCGGCTGTTGCGCAGCATTTTCGGGGAGAAGGCCCGGGATGTAAAGGACACCTCGCTGCGGGTTCCCCCTGGCGAGGGAGGGATTGTGGTGCGCACCTTGCGCTTGCGGCGTGGGGAACCCGGGGTGGAGCTCAAACCTGGGGTGCGTGAGGTGGTGCGGGTTTATGTGGCCCAAAAGCGTAAGCTACAGGTGGGGGATAAGTTGGCCAACCGCCACGGCAACAAGGGGGTTGTGAGCAAGATCCTTCCGGTTGAGGACATGCCGCATATGCCGGATGGAACCCCGGTGGATATCCTGCTCAACCCGCTGGGTGTGCCCAGCCGGATGAACCTGGGCCAGATCTTGGAGACCCACCTGGGGATGGCGGGCTATGACCTAGGGGTCAAGTTTGTTACCCCGGTTTTTGATGGCGTGGCGGAGGAGCAGATCAAGGAGAAGCTCGAGGAGAGCTTCGAGAAAAAGTGGGCCGAGCGGCAAAAGGCTGGGTTTGGCCTGGACAACCGTGAGGTTGAGGTATTGCGCCGCGCTGCCAAGATTGGGATTGTGGATGGCAGCCAGAGCCCCCAAGAGCAACTGCGCGAGGTGGCCCAGCAGGGCAAAAGCGTGCTCTACGATGGCCGCACCGGCGAGCCGATTGAAGGTCCCATCGTGGTGGGGGTGATGTACATCATGAAGCTCTACCACATGGTGGAGGACAAGATGCACGCCCGCAGCACCGGTCCCTACTCCTTAATCACGCAGCAGCCCTTGGGCGGAAAAGCCCAGTTCGGTGGACAGCGGTTTGGGGAGATGGAGGTTTGGGCCCTGGAAGCCTATGGCGCCGCGCATACCCTGCAGGAGATCCTCACCATCAAGTCCGACGATATCGAAGGCCGCAACCTGGCTTATGAGGCGGTGGTCAAAGGCGATGACGTGCCCGAGGCCAGTGTGCCGGAGAGCTTTAGGGTGCTGGTAAAGGAGCTTCAGTCGCTGGGGTTGGATGTAGAAACCTACGACGAGAACGCCAAGAACTTGGATATCTTCGAGGGATTGGCCAGCAGGCGGTAAACGGTCTTGTTTTGACCGGAGACTTGTGGCTCGAGACCCAAGACCAACGGTTCACGGAGTGAATCCATGACGAAACGTGAAGTTCGAAAAGTACGCATTGGCCTGGCCTCCCCGGAGAAAATCCGCTCGTGGAGCTATGGTGAGGTGGAGAAGCCAGAGACCATCAACTACCGCACCTTGAAGCCCGAGCGCGACGGCCTCTTTGACGAGCGCATCTTCGGGCCGCAAAAAGACTATGAGTGTGCTTGTGGCAAGTACAAGCGCCAGCGCTTTGAGGGGAAGGTCTGCGAGCGCTGCGGGGTGGAGGTGACCAAGAGCATTGTGCGCCGCTACCGCATGGGCCACGTGGAGCTGGCCACCCCTACCGCGCACATTTGGTACGTCAAGGACGTGCCCTCAAAGATCGGTACGCTGCTGGACCTCTCGGCGCAGGAGCTCGAGCAGGTCTTGTATTTCGCCAAGTACATCACCATTGACCCCAAAGGGGCCATGCTGGGTGGGGTGCCGGTGCATAAGCGCCAGCTTCTCACCGATGACGAGTACCGCGAGCTGCGCTTTGGGCGCCAGGAGACCTACGCCATCCCCGCTGGGGTTGAGGCCTTTGTCAAGGACGGCGATGAGGTGAAGAAGGGGCAGGAACTGGCCCCGGGCATCGCCTCGAAGATGGATGGCCTGGTGTTGTTCCGCTTCCCCCGCCGCATCCGGGTGGAGTATGCCGAGAAGGAAAAAGCCCTCCTGACCTTGCCCCGCGAGGGCTGGATCGAAGCCAGGACCTACAAGCCCGGTGAGCCCATCGCCGATCTGGCCGAGGGGTACCAGCTCAAAAGCGAGGAGTCGGGCGCGGTGGATATCGAGGAGATCGGCGATGGAGCGCTCCTCAAAATCCGCGACCCAGAGACCGAGGCGGTGGCGGCCCTCTACCTGATTCCTGCCGGGATGAAGCCCAAGGTAGGCCAGGGCGAGCTGGTGGGCAAGGGTGAAGTCATCGCTCAGGGCAAAGGCCAGCTCCGGCTGCCCAAGGGGCTCAAGGTCGTGGAGGTGGAGCCTAGCGGCAAGAAGGAAGTGACCCTGACCTTCACCCTCGAGCGCCCCCGCGTGGCCGATTATCCCCTTCAGCCGCACATGCATGTCCTGGCCACCGAAGGCACCCAGGTGCGAAAGGGCGACAAGCTGGTGGGCGCCATCGAAGCCGGCGAGGAGGTCTACGCCGAGGCCGATGGGGTGGTGCACCTGCATGAGCCCGCCTCCATCGTGGTGATGAAGGCCAAGCTCTACCCCTTCGAGGACGACGTAGATGTGACCAACGGCGACCGGGTCAGCCCTGGCGATGCCTTGGCGGACGGGGGTAAGGTGGTCTCGGACATCTATGGCCGGGTGGAGGTGGATTTCATCCGCATGGCCGTGCGGGTGATCGAGAGCTACGACATTGACGCCCGCATGGGGGCCGAGGCCATTCAGGCCTTGCTCAAGGAGATTGACCTAAGCGTGCTCGAGGCCGAACTGGTCGAGGAGATGAAGCACCCCAGCCGCGCCCGGCGGGCCAAGGCCAGGAAGCGTTTGGAGGTCACCCGCTCCTTCCGCGACTCCGGCAACCGCCCGGAGTGGATGGTGCTGGAGGCGGTGCCGGTGCTGCCCCCCGACCTGCGCCCGATGGTGCAGGTGGATGGCGGGCGCTTTGCAACCAGCGACCTCAACGACCTCTACCGCCGGCTGATCAACCGCAACAACCGCCTCAAAAAGCTCCTTAGCCAGGGGGCTCCGGAAATGATCATCCGCAACGAGAAGCGGATGCTGCAAGAGGCGGTGGATGCCCTCCTCGACAACGGGCGGCGCGGCACCCCGGTCACCAACCCCGGCTCCGACCGGGCCCTGCGCTCCCTGACCGACATCCTCTCAGGCAAGCAGGGCCGCTTCCGTCAGAACCTGCTGGGCAAGCGGGTGGACTACTCGGGCCGCAGCGTGATCGTGGTGGGGCCGCAGCTCAAGCTGCACCAGTGCGGTCTGCCCAAGCGGATGGCCCTGGAGCTGTTCAAGCCTTTCCTCTTAAAGCGCATGGAGGAGAAGGGCATCGCCAACAACGTCAAGAGTGCCCGCAAGATGCTGGAGCGCTCCCGCGACATCAAGGACGAGGTCTGGGACGCTCTGGAAGAGGTCATCCACGGCAAGGTGGTGCTCTTGAACCGGGCCCCCACCCTGCACCGCCTGGGCATCCAGGCCTTCCAGCCGGTGCTGGTGGAGGGCCAAAGCATCCAGCTTCACCCCCTGGTCTGCGAGGCCTTCAACGCCGACTTCGACGGCGACCAGATGGCCGTACACGTGCCGCTCTCGAGCTACGCTCAGGCCGAAGCCCGCATCCAGATGCTCTCGGCCCACAACATCCTCTCGCCGGCCTCCGGTGAGCCCGTGGCCAAGCCGGCCCGCGACATCATCCTGGGGCTGTACTACATCACCCAGCTCCGCCGCGAGAAGAAGGGCCAGGGCTTGGAGTTTGCCACCAACGAGGCGGCCCTTCAGGCTTACGAAGAGGGCAAGGTCGCGCTTAACGCCAAGATCAAGGTGGCCGGTAAGGAAACCAGCGTGGGGCGGATCAAGTTTGTCTTCTCCAGCGTGGACGAGGCCCTGTTGGCGGTGCAGAGCGGGATTGTAGACCACCAGGATGTGGTCACGGTGCGCTACGGGGACCGCCTGCTGGAGACCAGCCCCGGTCGGATGCTCTTCCTGCGGATCGTGAGCGAGGCGGTTGAAGATCCCAAAGCCGCCGAGCAACTGGTGAACCTCGAGGTGGCCCAGGAGAAGGGCTCGCTCCGCGATTTGGTCTACAAGAGCTTCTTAATCCTGGGGGTAGAGAAGACCGCTCGCCTGCTGGACGCGCTCAAGCACTACGGCTTCGTGCTCTCCACCACCAGCGGTATCACCATCGGGATTGACGACGCGGTGATTCCCCCCGAGAAGCGGGGCTACCTCGAGGAGGCGGATGCCAAGCTGGCCCAGATCGAGCAGGCCTTTGAGCTCGGCTTCATGACCCAGGAGGAGCGGGTCAGCCAGATTGTCCAGCTCTGGAGTCAGACCACCGAGCGGGTCACCAACGCGGTCTTCAAGAACTTCGAGGAGAACTACCCCTTCAACCCGCTCTACGTGATGAGCCAGTCCGGCGCCCGCGGTAACCCCCAACAGATCCGCCAGATCTCCGGGATGCGCGGCCTGATGGCCAAACCCTCCGGTGAGACCATCGAGGTGCCGGTAAAGGCCAGCTTCCGTGAGGGCCTGAACGTGCTCGAGTACTTCATCTCCACCCACGGGGCCCGCAAGGGTGGGGCCGATACCGCACTGCGCACCGCCGACTCCGGCTACCTGACCCGCAAGCTGCACGACGTGGCCCACGAGGTGATCGTGCGTGAGCCCGACTGCGGTACGCCGGACTACATCTCGGTGCCGCTGTTGCAGTTCGATGAGGCCTTCCGCAACAAGCGGCCCCGCAAGAAAGGGGATGTTGAGAGCGGGCTTTACGGGCGCACCGTGGCCAGGGAGTTCGAGATCAAGGGGCGCACCTTCGAGGAGGGGCACCAGATCTCGCAGGAGGACGTCAACTTCATCTTCAAAGCCGCTGAAGAGCGCCTGATCGAGGAGGTCCCGGTACGCTCGCCCCTGACCTGCCGGGCCCGTTACGGGGTTTGCCAGAGCTGCTATGGCTGGGATCTCTCCTCGGCCAAGACGGTTTCGATCGGGGAGAGCGTGGGGGTAGTGGCGGCTGAGTCCATCGGGGAACCGGGTACCCAGCTCACCATGCGCACCTTCCACACCGGCGGCGTGGCCACCGGCACCGACATCACCCAGGGTCTGCCCCGCGTGATCGAGCTTTTCGAGGCCCGGCGCCCTAAGGTCAAGGCGATGATCGCCGAGATTGACGGCACGGTGCACCTGGAAGAGGCCGAGGACAAGACCAGCATCTTCATCCACGCCGAGGGGTTCTCTAAGGAGTACAAGGTTCCCCGCGAGGCCCGCATCACCGTCAAGGAGGGGGAGACCGTAGAGGCTGGACAGCCCCTAACCCGCGGTGCGATTGACCCCCACCAGCTGCTCGAGGCCAAAGGCCCGGAGGCGGTGGAGCGTTACCTGACCGATGAGATCCAGCGGGTCTACCGGGCCCAGGGCGTGAAGCTGCACGACAAGCACATCGAGGTGATCGTGCGGCAGATGCTCAAGTACGTCGAGATTACCGATGCAGGGGAGAGCCGCTATCTCGAGGGCCAGGTGGTGGAGCGTTGGGATGTGGAGAACACCAACAACGCCCTGCAGGAAGAGGGCAAGCTCCCCGCGGCCTGGAAGCCGGTGCTGATGGGCGTGACCAAGAGCGCCCTCTCCACCAAGAGCTGGCTCAGCGCGGCCAGCTTCCAGCACACCACCCACGTGCTGACCGAGGCCGCCATCGCCGGAAAGACCGATGAGCTGATCGGCCTCAAGGAGAACGTTATCCTGGGCAAGCTGCTTCCGACCGGCACCGGCTCGGACTTCGTGCGCGACACCCAGGTGGTGGATCAGAAGACGCTCAAACGGCTCGAGGAGGCCCGGCGCGAGGCCGAACAGGCCCCTGCCGGGGCTCCGCGTCGCCCGGTGATCGGTCAGCGGCAGCCGGGCCGCGAGGCTTAGAGCGCCGATATTTCCCCAAACCCCCTCCGGCCGGAGGGGGTTTGGATTATCACACTCCCTACAGACGTGACTCAAAATATGTTAAGAGCGCCCTACTGCCCTCGACGAACGAACCCCAAAACAGGAGAATAGAGCCATGCCCCTCAACGAGCATCCCATCCACTTTGACGTAGACGGCCAACGCTGCCATGGAATGTTGCACCTGCCCAGCTCTGCGGGCCCGCATCCAGCGGTGCTCCTGCTTCACGGGTTCACCGGGCAACGGATGGAGCCCCACCGGCTCTTTGTGCTGTTCGCACGCTTACTGGCTGAGCACGGGATCGCGGCCTTGCGCTTCGACTTCCGCGGCTCGGGGGAGTCGGAAGGAACCTTTGACCAGATGACCCCTTCGCGTGAGGTGGAGGATGTTGTTCAGGCCTATGCCTTCCTCAAGGCCCGGCCCGAGATAGACCCCTCCCGCCTAGGGCTGCTGGGGCTTTCGATGGGCGGGATGGTGGCAGCCCTCTCGGTGGCGCGGCCCGAGCTGGAGTTTGGGGCTTTGGCCCTGTGGGCTCCGGCCCACCCCACGGTTTGGCTGGGGCCTCTGCCGATGAGCACCCCTGCCACCCAGGTCTGGGCGGCCTACCGCAGCCGGGCCGAACGGGGAGAGGCCCCTGAACTCAGCTACGATCCGACCAACAACCACCTGGATTTCGCCGGAAACCCTGTGAGCATTGGGTTCTTTGAAGACCTGCTGAGCCTCGAGCCCTTCGAGGCTGTGACCCAGCACCGTGGCCCCGCGCTCGTGGTGCACGGCACCGCAGACCCCACGGTTCCCTTCCAGGTAGGGGAGACCTACGTCCGGCGGCTACAGTCTAGGGGGCCTGCGGAGTTGCATCCGATTCAGGGAGGGTTGCATACCTTTGAGCGGCTGCCGCATCAGGCCGAGGCGCACCGGGTTACCTTAGAGTTCTTTGCGCGCGCCTTGAAGGGGCAGGCCTAAGACCCCCTACAATGCGGTTGGCCATGGGCCGATTATGCGAGCCAAGCTTCTCTTCACCTTTCAGCAGGTTGGGGCTGATTTATTCGCCCAGCGCATGGCTTCGGCCACCTCAGGCAACTACTCGGTGCGGGAAAAGGATGGGCTGTGGATCACCCGCAGCGGAGCGCAGAAAGCCCGGCTTCAGCCTGAAGATCTAATGTTCTTGCCCCTGGAACCCGATGAGGCCAAAGACCAAGGGGCTTCGATCGAGCGCATTATTCACCGGGCGGTATACCAACACACGGATGCTCAGGCCATGGTGCATGCGCATCCGCGCTTCTCCATCGCGCTTTCGTACCACTTTGAGTCTATTCGGCCCATTGACCTCGAGGGCCAGTATTACTTTGACGAGATCCCGGTGCTGGCCCCTCCTACCCGCTCCTCCACCCCCGAAGCAGCCGAGGCCGTAGCCCTGGCCCTCAAGGCCCATAAGGCCTGCATCCTGCGGGGCCATGGGGCCTTTACCAAGGGCCAGGGGGAAACCCCTGAGGCCGCTTTGCTAAAGGCCTATTCCCTGATGACCAGCCTCGAGGAGGCCTGCGAGATCCTCTTTTACGAGCGGATCTGGGCCCAGGCCCGCTGAGGCCTTTAGACCAGCCAGAGCACCCCTACCAACGCCCCCAACAGGCCCAGGATCCAGAAGGGGGAAGGGGTAGGACCGCCCCAGGGCCCCAGGTCCTTAGGCGGTTGGGCGCAGAACTCGACCTCGCACCAGCGCTCTTCTACCTCAGAGGCAAAGCCTGGGTCTTCGAGAGGGTATTCTCGCCAGTGTTTGCGCATATGGCTCTCCTTGCGCCCTCCAGCTCAAAACGGTTGGCCCCATTGTAAACCAAAGGCCTCGATCTGCAAGAGAAGCGGAGGCCCCGGCTTTGCTCAGTCCCGGAGGGGACGATAGACTTTGGGGATGAAGGTTTTGTTTGTTGAGGGAAAGCACCTGGATCCCCTCAAGGCCCTGGCTCGGCGGCATCCTTACCCCTACCGGATTCTGCAGCGCGAAGCGCAGGGGTTGTACCTCCTTGAGGTCTGGGCCTATGCCGGCGACCTCGAGGGGGAGGCTCAGGGGCTCGAGGGGTTCCGCAGTTGGAGCTTCGAGCTTTTGGAGGAAGGTGGGAAGGACTAACTTCCTTTGCAGGAGCCCCGCGTAGCTTGGTGGGGATGAGCACTCTGGTCGTTGGAGCCACTGGCGGACTAGGCCAAGCCCTGGCCCGGGCTCTGTCAGGGCGGGGCGGGAAGCTGTTTCTGCTGGCGCGGGAAGCCCGTGCCCTGGGAGACCTGGCCAGCTCACTGGGCGGGGAAGCCTTGCCGGCTGATTTGGCCAGCGAACTCGAGGTGAGCGCCGCTTTGGCTGAGGCGGGTCCACTGGACCTGCTGATCTATGCGGCGGGGGCGGTGAGCCGGGCTAGCCTGCGCGAGATGTCTCGTGCTGAGGCCGAGCGCATAGAAATGGCCAACTGCGGCGGTGTAGCCTTGACGCTCAAATATGCCCGCTTCACCTCGGGAGCGCGGGTGATTTTGCTCGGGGTGTACCCCGAGTTGGTCACGGTGCCGGGGCTAGCGGCCTATGCTGCCAGTAAGCTGGGAGCCGAAGCGCTTTTGAACGTGGCCCGCAAGGAGTTTCGCCGGGAGGGGGTGCGGTGTACGCTGGTGCGGTTGCCTGCGGTGGCTACGGGGTTGTGGGCTCCACTGGGAGGTCCACCCAAATCCGCTTTGCAGCCGCAAGAAGCCGCCGCTCGTATTTTGGACCGCGCCTTGGTGGAGCCGCCGCCGGAGGTGGTGGAGTTGTGATAAAGCGACTGGCGGTTCTTGTTCTGCTCTTTGTACTGGCCTACGCCCAGGCCCCGCAGTATGGGCTCGAGGGCCGGGTGACCTATAGCGCCAGTTACCCTTGGGGCCGTTGGCAAGGGAGCAACACCAGTTTGGCGGGAGCTGTCACCTGGGATTCTGGCAGCGGTCAGATGGGCGGTAGGGTATGCGTAGACCTAACCCGCTTCGACTCCGGGAACCCGCTGCGCGATGCAGATGGGCGTGGGGTGTTCGAGGTCAACAAGTTCCCCCAAAGCTGCTTGACCCCCAGCCGGCTAAACCTTCAAGGGGAATCGGCGGTACTGCTGGGGACCCTAGACCTGCACGGGGTTCGGCGGGAGATTCGGGCCACCGGAACCCTGACCAAAGAGGGAGGGGTCTATGTGTTTCGCGGAGGTTTTGCCACCAAGTTTTCCGACTGGAACCTGAACCGCCCCACGCTCATCTTTGTGACCGTGGACGACCCGGTAGAAGTGGCGGTGGAGGTGCGGGCTACCCCGCGCTGATAGGGCTTACATCTCGAGGATGAACTGAGCCAGCTTGACCGCGTCGTTCGGGGTAGGGGTGGCCTCTGACGGGGTTTCCTGGCGCTTGAGCAGGTTAATCTTTTCCGCGATCCGGCGCGGATTGCGGATGTAATACCCCAGGTGCTCCTGCTGGAGAAGCTCCACATTGCCCCGTTCCTGGGGCCAGATATAGTCACAGACGATCATCTCCTTGTGCTGCGAGAGGATTTCGGCGATGGCCGCCGGGCCTGCCTTAGTGACCACCACATTGGAAACATTGATCAGCTCGTACATCTGGTTGGTATACCCGAACAGGTGCAGGTGCTGTAGGTTGCGCCGAGCCTTAAGGGCCTCGAGCTGTTTGAGCAGGCGTTGATTGTACCCACACACCACCAGCAGGTTGATCCCCTCGAGCTTGAGGAGCTCCTGCACCAGCCGCCAGGTGATCTTGAGCCCCGCCCCTCCACCGGTGATGAGCACGGTATAGGGGTGTTGAAGCCCGAGCTCGTCCTTGAGGCGGATCACCTCGGCGGCGGGAAGGGGCGAGCCGAATTTGGGGTCAATCAGATTTTGGAAGAAGTGCAGGTTTTCCGAGGGGATACGGTTGCGGCGGGCGATGGTATAGGCTTCCGGGCTCGCCACCACGTACTGGTCTTTGGTGTCTAAAAACCAGTAGATGTGCGGGCTGTAGAAGTCGCTGACAATGGTGAGGGTTTTGGGCTTGCGCTGCTTTAGGTAGCGCAGGCGACGGAAGCCGTGATTGACCGGATAGCAGTAGATCAGCTTATCTGGCTGAAACCTCTCCAAGTACTCGTTGATGCGTGGCCCCAGGCGGCTACCCAGGACCCGCGCCCAGGTGCTGATGGCGGGTTTGTTGGAGTTGAACGAGGAAAAGATGGTGAAGATCCAGCGCTGCTTTTGCACTGAGTAGTTGTAACCGTCTTCGATGGCCTGGCCAATCCAGCGCGGCCCCACCTCGAAAACATTGAACAGCTCGATCTCGGCGCTGGGCTCGAGCTGGCGCAACAAGCGGTAGAGGGTTAAGGCTAGAGAGTAGTGTCCTCCTCCGGCTTTGGTATAGACCAACAAGATACGCTGCGGCATACACTGGCCTTGAGCTTATCGGCTTTAGTTCAGGGGCAGATGAAATAGGCCCTCTCAGGGTAGGGGCCCAACGTACTTGCGGTAAGCCTCGATCCAGTTTTGGGCGATGGCTTGCTGGGCCTCTTGCACCGAGATCTGGCCGGAGCACATGAGGGTGTGCAGTTTGTTCTCGAGCCGATCTTTGACGTGGGCGTTATAGGGCTGGGTTTTGTAGGATTGGGGCCAGAGGTTTTTCACGGAGTTGGAACCGCCCAGCTGAAGGCTGATCAGATGATCCACCTCGTACTCGCCGGGGGCATGGGAGGAGATGCCATACAGGCGATACACTTGGTTTTTCACCGCCTGGGGCACATCCCGCACGCTACGGGCGTAGCCGGGACGGCAGATCTCGTTCTTGCTGCGGGTGAGCACGTCTCCGGGGGTGAGGCGGGGGTCAGGAAGGTCCAGCCCCATCTTGGGATGGCTCGAGCCTGCGGGCCTGGCACCAGCCCCTGGAGGCCGCAAGCTCAGGAACAGGAGCACCGAAAACCCCAGCACCACCAGCAGCGCGATCAGCCAGACCCGACCCATTGCCCCCTACTTTACCTTGAGGCGGGGCGCTACGAGGCCAGCGGCTGATGGCAAAGCCAGACCCCACTTTTGGCCTGCCACCCCTGGGCCTGAAGGTTGGGTACGCTTAGCACCTTGTGGCCTACGATCTCGAACTCGAGCGCGGTAAACATGCGGTCTAGGGCCTGGGCCAGGCGCCGGGTTTCGAGAGGGCGGAAGCGCAGCCGGGGGAGCTGGGCTTCCAGGCTCTTGAGCCCGGCAAAGGGCAACAGCTCGGCCTCATCGCGCCAGTACCGCGGTGGCCCGATGAGCAGCTCAGCCAGAACCAACGCGAGACCCGGATGGCCTTGGATCAGCGCCTCCGGGTCAAACTCAAGGGAGAGCTCGAGATGCACCTCCACATCCTGCCAGACTTCGCGCTTCAGCTCAGAACGCTCCATATCTCAGCTTGCAACGAACCCCGGCCCGAGTCAAGCGCAAATATCACGCCCTGGACAGGCAAAAACCGAGATCGGGGTGACGCTCTGGAGGGGGAAGTGTCAGGAGGCTGGGGATGGCCCTATACTCCTCCAAACCAGCGCAACCAAGCGGCCTGGGCGCTGAAGTCTTCATGCTGGGGGAAGCCATGGGCTACGGCCTGGGTCTCGTGGGCCTGTTCCACCTCGCCCAGGTGTGTCCAGGCTCGAGCGATGGCCATAAGGCAGCTCCACTGGCCTTGTTCGTCCCCGGTAAAGCGGTAAACGGCCAGGGCTCGGCTCAGCAGGGTGATCGCCTCCTGAGCCTGACCGGCATATAGCGCCGATGCGCCCCAAATCAGCAGGCTATGGGCCCAATTGTGGTTATCCCCGAGCCGCCGGGCCAGGTGTTCGGCTTCTCGAGCCAGCCCGCTCGAGCTTTCCGGGCTTTGGTTTAGGGCTTGCCAGGCCTGGGCCAGCAGGGACTCCAGGCGGTATTGCAGCGATTCGATGGGGGAGAGGGTCGAAACGGGGTTCACAAACAGGGTCACCGCTCGCAGGGTAGCAGACCCTTCTGAGGAAGGATGCCCAGATTGAACGTTCACGGTTTATGTAACGCCCATGCCGTACTCATCGGTATAAATGACCGTAAATCTGGACTGCGGTGTTACCTGGAGCGGGGAATCCAGATTGCACAACAGACGCTGCCGGTGCGGGGTGGATAATGGGTTTATGTTGCCTCGCCTGGTAATTGCCGTTGCGGTGGCGGGAGCGGTTTTCGCCCTCAGCCTGGCCACCTTCAAGTGGAACGGGCCAAGCTTTGCCCTTTCTGCCCTGCTGGGGGCCGGGGCGGGGGCCTGGGCGTATCGCTGGAACCTGCGGCTCGAGCGCGCGGGAATCTCCCCGGCCGCCCGCGAACGGGTGGCCATGCAAACGGCCTGGCGCAAGGGTGGAAGGATCAGTCCAGCGGAACTGGAGCGTTTGGTAGGGATGCCCCAAGCCCAGGCCAGAGAAACCCTCGAGGCCCTTTGTGAGCGCGGTTTGTGCCTGCGCGAGGGGGAATCGTTCATCTTCTATACCCGGGGTCATCGGGCCTGAGGACCGTTGAAGAGGTTAGAGGCCGAGATCGTTGTCCTGGGGGCGGGGATTGCCGGGCTAACCGCAGCTCGGGTCCTGCAAGATGCAGGCCTCGAGGTTTTGGTGCTCAGCGAGGAGCTCGGAGGGGCCAGCACGGTTCCGGTCGCCCTGCTCAACCCTGTGCGGGGCCAGCGCGGAAGCGTGGCGCCGGAGGCAGAAGAGGCCCTGGAAGCCCTCTGGGCCTTTTATCCCCGCCACACTCTGGTGCACCGGGGGGTTGTGCGCCCAGTACCTGAGCCCGACCGGGCGGCCTGGAGGGCCAAGCTGCACCACCGCTCCATCCCCCATCGCTGGACCGAAGAGGGGATATACCTAGAAAATGCGGCCTGGCTCGAGCCCGCGTCGCTTCTGGCCCGCCTGCGCGAGGGGCTGAACCTTCAGCATGTCAAAATCGCTTTCCTGGACGGGAACACGTTGTATACCGCGGAGGGGGAGGCGCTGTGGGCAAGGCGTGTGATCTATGCGGGCGGGGCCAGCGGGGCCCATCTGGTCGGTTTGGGCGGGCGCTTTACCGCGGGCTCGGTGCTGGGGCTTCGAGAGCGCTTTGAAACCGCAAGATCCTATGGGGTCTATGTGGCCGGGAACAGCTTGGGGGGCAGTTATCTGCCCCATACCCTGAGCTACACGCCCCATACCACCGCTCCCGAGGAGGTTGAATGGCTGCTGGAAAGCGGCCAGAGGCTGCTGGGGTACCGGGTTGAACCCCGCTCGAGCTGGGCCGGGGTGCGCTACCGCTTGGACCGGCACTACCTCAGGGCAATTCCAGGCGGGTTCGCGCTGACCGGGTTTGGCTCGGCGGGGTTCTTCTACGCTCCTCTATATGCTCGGCGGTTGCTCGAGCGGATTCGGGCCGTTCCTACTTGATGAAGAGCATGTCGCGATAGCTGGGCAGGGGCCAGTGGTCGGCAGCCACCAGCTTCTCCAAGGCGTCGGCCGCCTTACGCACCTCGCCCATCGCTGGCAACACCCGATCGCGCATGTGATAAGCCTTTTCATGCACGGTATCTCCCCCCAGGGCGGCGTTTTGTTGCTTGAGGGCCTCGAGCGCGTCTGAGAGGGCATCGGTGGCTCTGGTCACCTGCTCGGCGGTGCGAGCGGCTGCTTTGCTCTTGCTTACGGCCTCGAGGTCGGCCAGGTAGGCCAGGGCTCCAGGGAGAATTTGGGTCTGGGCAATCCATTCGGTGGTCTCGCCCTCGATGTTCACCGATTTGAAGTAGATGTCGTACATCACCTCTTGCCGGGCCTCGAGCTCCCGCTCGTTGAGCACCCCATACTTGGCAAAAAGAGCCGCGTTTTTCTCGCTGGTGAGCCGTTCAATTGCGTCGAGGGCGGTGCGCAGGTTCAGAAGCCCGCGCCGCTCAGCCTCCTGGTGCCAGGCCTCGCTATAACCATCGCCGTTGAAGATGATCCGGTTGTGCTTTTTGTAGGTGTCTTTGAGCACCTCGAGCAGGGCCTCCTCCAGGCTCTTGCCCTTTTTTAACCCGGCTTCCAGCCGCTCCCCCAGCACGTCAATGCTCTCAGCTACGATGGTGTTGAGCACGGTAATGGGCAGCGAGATGCTCTGCGACGAGCCTACCGCACGAAACTCAAACTTGTTCCCGGTAAAGGCGAAGGGCGAGGTGCGGTTGCGATCCCCGGCGTGCAGGGGCAGATGGGGCAGTACGGGGGTTCCCAGCTTGAGCAGCCCAGGCTTTTTGCCGCTGCCCTTGCCGCTGACCAGCCGCTCAAAGACCCCGGTCAGCTCGCTCCCCAAAAAGATCGAGAGGATCGCAGGGGGGGCTTCGTTGGCCCCCAGCCGGTGATCGTTGGAGGCCGAGGCCACGCTGATGCGCAGGAGGTCTTGATGGACATCTACCGCGCGGATCACTGCAGCACAGAAGAACAAAAAGGAGAGGTTGCTTTGGGGATCATCGCCCGGCTCGAGCAGGTTGATTCCAGTATCCGTTCCGATGCTCCAGTTGCAGTGCTTTCCCGAGCCGTTAATGCCAGCAAAGGGCTTCTCGTGCAGCAGGGCCACCATCCCGTGTTTGCGGGCGGTGTTCTTCAGGACTTGCATGATGAGCTGCTGGTGGTCGGCGGCGATATTGCTGGGCTCAAAGATCGGAGCGATCTCAAACTGTCCGGGCGCGACCTCGTTGTGACGGGTTTTGATGGGAATGCCCAGGGCATACAGCTGGTGCTCAGCATCGGTCATGAAGCTCAGGACCCGGTCAGGGATGCTGCCAAAATAGTGGTCTTCTAGCTCTTGTCCTCGAGGGGGTTTGGCCCCGAAGAGGGTACGCCCGGTCATCACCAGGTCGGGCCTTGCCAGGTAAAACTCTTCATCAATCAAGAAATACTCTTGCTCAGCCCCCAGGGTGGAGGAGACTTTGTTGGCCTGAATGCCGAAGTGTGGCAGCACCTTTTGCGCCGCTTTATTCAGAGCCTCGATTGAGCGCAACAGGGGAATTTTTAGGTCTAGCGCTTCGCCCGTCCAGGAGGCAAAGGCGGTGGGGATACACAGGGTGGCGCCGTTGGAATGGCGCATGATGAACGCCGGGGAAGTTGGATCCCAGGCGGTGTAGCCCCTGGCTTCAAAGGTCGCACGGATGCCCCCAGAGGGAAAGGAAGAGGCATCGGGCTCGGCTTGGATCAGGTCTTTACCCCCAAACTGGGCAATCGCTGAACCCTCAGAGGTCGGGGTTAGGAAGCTGTCGTGCTTTTCAGCCGTCAGACCGGTGAGCGGCTGGAACCAGTGGGTGTAGTGGGTGGCCCCTTTTTCCAGGGCCCAGGTTTTCATGGCTAGGGCTACGGTATCGGCGATGGCCGGATCTATGGCCACCCCCTTTTCTATAGTGGCCTGTAGCGCTTTGAAGGCGGGCTTGGAGAGCCGGTGGCGCAGTTCCTCTAAAGTTAGGGTGTCGCTGGCAAAGATCTCGTTCATAACGTTGCTAGCACTAGTTATATCCTTTACTTCCCTCATTAGGCTACCTCCCCACCCCTCAGTGCTGGCCTCCCAAAACACTGGGATGGATGATCGCTAACATTAGCACAGATAGAATATCACAGTTTGCACAAAAACCCACAAAACTGTTTTATGTGTGGTGATCAATTTATGCAAACGTGCATTTGTAAGATAACAAAATGTTAGATTTTCCCGAAGCGGTCTGTGTATCGTACACTTGGCAAGGTGATAGCCAAAGAATTGCGAGAACAAGCCTTAGAAGCGAATCTGGCTCTGCCTAGGCAAGGTTTGGTGGTGTTTACCTGGGGCAATGCCTCAGCTTATGATCCTGCTGCTGATCTTCTGGCCATTAAACCCAGTGGGGTGCCTTACGAAGACCTGACTGCACAAAGCATGGTTTTGGTGGAGGTCAGTAGCGGTAGGGTGGTTGAGGGGAATCTACGGCCTTCCTCTGACACCCCTACCCATCTGGTATTGGCTCAGGAATTTGGAGTGGGGGGCATCGTTCACACCCACTCACGCTACGCCACGGTCTGGGCTCAAGCCGGACTGGATTTGCCCTGCTATGGGACGACGCAGGCAGACTACTTTAGTGGCATCATTCCCTGTACCCGTGACCTTAGGCCTGAAGAGATTAGCCAAGGCTATGAGCACTACACTGGCTTGGCAATCGTAGAGGAGTTTCACCGTCGGAGGATAAATCCTACTGATGTCCCTGCGGTGTTGCTGCGCAACCATGCTTCTTTCGTTTGGGGTAAGAATGCTGGGGAAGCAGTGCACAATGCGGTAGTGCTCGAGGAGGTCGCTCAAATGGCTCTCTATGCTCGTTTGCTCAATCCTAATCTGAGGGAAATCCCAGCGGCGCTGCTCGAGAAGCACTACCGCCGCAAGCATGGCCCAGATGCCTACTACGGGCAGAAGAAGCTATAAGAATGAAGGTCATGCAGCTGCGAACCCTAGGAGGCCTCGAGCTCGCCGGTTCCAACCTGCGGCGGGGGGCCTTTAAGCCGTTGCTGCTGCTGGCCTATCTGGCCCTGGAAGGCCCTAAGCCCCGGCGCTTCCTGGCCGAGTTGTTCTGGCCGGAAGCCGCGGACCCGCTCAACAGCCTCAAAGTGGTGTTGCACCGGCTACGGCAGCTGGGGGTGGTCTTTGCCGACGAGGAGCGGGCCTGGACCACCCTAGGTTGCGATGCCCTGGAGGTGCGCGAGGAACTGCGGGCTGGTCGCCTGGCCAAGGCAATACACCTATACCAAGGGGCATTTCTGGAAGGGGCTGGGGGGGAAGGCGGGGAAGAGCTGGAGGAGTGGATCTTCAGCACACGGGAGGCCTTGGCCCGCGAGGTGCGGCTGGCCTACCTCGAGCTGGCCGAGCGTGAGGCAGCCACTGGCCGCTTTGCCGAGGCGGCCACCGCCGCTGAGGCCGCGTACCGTCTTCCCGGAGCCCCACCCCCTGAGCCCGAGGAACTGCCCCGCTTTTATCCCCTGTTGTTGGCTGGAGGAAACCCGCTGGCCGAGCACATCAAGCGAGAAGCCCAGGAGCTGGGCCTCGAGCTCTCCCTCTCGGGAGAGGCCGCACGGGGACGCCTGCGCCAAAGCTTTGTGGGCCGAAAGCGCGAGCTGGAGAAGCTGCTGGGCCTGCGCCCCGGCGAATGGGCCTGGGTGCGCGGGGGGGCGGGAATGGGCAAGACCGCGCTGCTGCGGCGGCTCGAGCCGGGAGGCATCTACCTTCCGGCCCGCTCGGGTCTGCCTTACGCCACCCTCGAGCCCCTGCTGGGCCCGGCCTTGAATACCCCGGACGTCCTTCTGCGTACCCTCTCGAGCCAGGAGGGGCTGTGGCTGATTGACGGTTGGAACCGCATGGATGCGGAAAGCCGCGGACTGCTGGTGCGCCTGCGAGATCTACGCTCTAGAGTCCGGGTGGTGGTGGCCTCGCGCGACAAACCCCCCTTCGAGCCGGATGCCGTGCTCGAGCTAGGGCCGCTCTCCTCCGATGAGCTTGCCGCCCATCCCGGGGCGTATGAGGCCACGGGCGGGCTACCCGCGCTGGTGGGGGCTTTCCTGCGCTCAGAACCCTTGGAGGGGGTGCTGGAAAGCCGCCTGGAACCGCTGAGCGAGGGGGGCCGGATGGTGTACGGAGCCCTTTCCCTGCTTGAAACCCCCAACCTGGCCACCGTGCGCAAGGCCCTGGGGCTGGGGGCCACCGAGGTGGCCCAAGCCTTAGAGGAGCTCTTCACCGCTGGACTGCTCGAGCCCTCGGGATCGGTGCGGGCTCGCTCGGTAGCCCGGAGCTGGCTCTCCGCCCGCCCGGCCCTCGAGACCCGGCTGGTGCTGGGCTTGGCCCCACTCCTGCCTGACCTCGAGGCCTTCCCCTTGTACCGGCAGGCCAGAGCCCTCGGGGGGGCGAGCGAGCTCCCGGGAATGCATCGGGCTTACAAAGCCTGGGCCGAGGAACTGCTGCGGCGCGGATTTCCCCAACGCGCCGCGGAAACCCTGGCCGAGGTTCCTGCGGATCCCCAGCTAAACTTGCTGCGAGCCCGGGCCTTGGAACGGGCCGGGCAGTACCGGGAGGCCCTCGAGGCCCTTCAAGGCTTACCCGACGAGCATGAGGTTCTGGCCCTAAAAGGAACTTTGCTCTGGCGGCTGGGAAAGCTGGGGGAGGCCAAAGCCCTGGCGGAGCGGGCCCTGGAGGGAGAAACTCGGGCTCGAGCCGAGGCCCTGAATACCCTCGGGCACCTGGCCCTCGCGGCCGGACACTTTAGCGAGGCCACCGGCTTCTTTCGGCGGGCCGCTAACCTCTGGCAACTGCTGGGGGAAGACACCCGGTGGATCGAAGCGCTGAACAACGAAGCCATGTCCCAGATCTATGCCGGGGAAGCGGCAGAGGAGTTGTTGGCCAAGGTGTTGGCCGCCGCCCAACACAACCCCGCCGTGCAGTCGAGGATCCTGATCAACCTTGGGATGGCCCTCGAGCAACGCAAGGACTACCCAGAAGCCGAAAAGGTCTACACCCAAGCAGCAGCCCTGGCCCTGGAGGCGGGGACACTAGACACCTCGGCGCGCGCCTGGAACAACATCGGGGTGGTGTTGCACTACCAGAATCGCCGGGTAGAAGCCGAGGAGGCTTACCGGCAGGCCCTGGCCCTGGCCCGCCAGGCAGGAGAGACGCTGATCATGGCCATGGCCTTGGCCAATCTGGCCGAGCTGTTGTCCGATGTGGAAGCCCTGGAAGAAGCCATCCTTTTGCTGGAAAAAAGCGGCCATCAGGATATGGCCGAGCGCTATAAAGCCGAGCTTCAGGCGCTTCGCTCCCACCAGGGCAATGGCCCTACCCGGCCTCGCTGAGCGGCCGTAACGCAGGCTTAACGGCTTTTTTGATACATCTAAGGCTGGAGGTACATCGTGCGCTGGATTGGACTGCTGTTGTTGGCCCTGTTGACCGCCTGTATTCCCCCCTCGATTCCCCCCAGCCTCACCCTGCTCCCTCCCCAGGCGGCTCGAGGGGAGACCGTCACGGTCAGATTAAAGGGGCTTTCTGCGGAGGGAACCCGGTTATTTATCGGCACAGCCGAGGTGCCGACCCAAAAACTCGATCCCCAGACCCTGACCTTCAGCGTTCCGCAGGACACCCCGGCTGGGCCACAGACCGTGCAAGCCCAGTCCGGGGATCGGTTCGCCGCCGCAACCCTGGGGGTGCTGGGTGAGGTGGTTCCCAACCAATTGGTGGTCACGGTTAAGTCCGGCACCAATCTGGGGGAAGCCCAGAAGCAGATTGGGGCCCTAGGGTTCCGGTTTATCCAGGCCCTTCAGCCGCTCAACCCCAGTTCATCGGACCCTAACGATCCCTGTTCGGGCTCCCTCGGCGTGGTGGATGTGGGGGGAAAGCCCCTGGGGGAAGCCCTGGCCGAGCTTGACCAACTGAACATCGTGTACCGGGCAGACCCCCAGTCCGCCGGGGGTGCGGGTGGGGTGGATCACCTGGGAGCCATCGGTGCGCCGGCTGCGAAGCTGCGCAACCGCAGCGGGAAAGGGATCACCATCGCGGTTTTGGACACAGGCCTAACCACAACCCCCACGGCTGGAGCGAGCCCCACAGCCACCGTCGCTGGAGACACTGTCAACCTGCAGCCGGGGTTCAATTTTGTGGACAACAGCACGGACCTAACCGACGACTTTGTCAACCCCAGCAGCCAAACCCCGCTGCACGGCACCCCTATCGCGGTTCTGGCGGCTGGGGCCAAACTGGGGGTGGCTCCTCAGGCTACGGTTTTGCCGGTAAAAGTGTGCGACCGCAACGGATTATGCCTGGCCAGCAACGTGGTGCGAGGGGTGTGCTACGCCATCGGCCAGGTACCCGATCGCAGCAAGCTAGTGCTCAACTTAAGCCTGGGGGGGGATACCCCGGTGGGCGTGCTCGAGGCCATCCTCGGCTATGCCCTGAGCAAGGGCACCCTGGTGGCCGCCGCCGGGGGGAATCAGGGCCCTGATATCCACGATGGTGCCTTGGTCAAGCTGACCCCCAGACACTACCCAGCCGCCCACCCCTTGCCCGGCCTGGTGGCGGTGGCCGCCCTGACCCAGGACCCGCTTTCTGGGCAGTGGTCGCCGGCGGGCTTTAGCAGCCAGGGGGTCAACATTGACTATCTGGATATCGCTGCGCCAGGACAGGACATCGCGGTGGGGCAGTATGTCTACGAGGGCACTTCCTTCGCTACCCCATTGGTGGCTGGAGCGCTGGCGCTGTGGCGCGAGGCTAACCCAGGCCTGAGCCCTTCGGAGATCGAGGTCAAGCTCAAGGCCGCCGCCACCCCTCTCCCGTTCACACCCCAGCAGGTCGGAGCGGGAATGCTCAACCTCTCGAGCCAGCCCTAAATCAGCACGCTCACCGACTGATTGGTGTGCACACGCTGGATGGCCTGGGCCAAGAGCGGCGCGGTCGAGAGGATGGTGTAACCCAGGCTGGGGTTCAGGGCAATGGTGTCGGTGAACAGCACCTCGCGGATGGCGGGGTGGGCCAGGTTCTCTCGAGCCGGTCCCACCAAAACCGCATGCGAGGCCATCACAATGGTTTCGGGCAGGGCCCCCGCCGCCACCAGCGCCTCCACCCCCCGGCGGATGGTTCCCCCGGTAGAGATGATGTCGTCCACGATCAGGGGGCGCTTACCCGCCACATCCCCGATCACGTAGCTGACCTGGGTCTCTCGCGGCCCAATTCGCCGCTTGGCCAGGATCGCCAGCGGAAGCTCGAGCCGCTCGGAGAGCCGCCGGGCTTGCTCGGCCCGGCCCGAGTCGGGAGAGACCACCACCGCGTTGCGGGTAAAGCCCTTGGCCTCGAGGTATTCCGCAAAGAGGCGCACCGCGGAAAGCTCGTCCACCGGATGATAGAAAAACCCCTGGATCTGGGGGGCATGGAGGTCTACGGTGATGACCCGGTCTACCCCCACGTGCTCGATGAGACCGGCCACCAACCGTGCGCTGATGGGCTCACGGCCCCGGGTTTGTTTATCCTGGCGGGCATAACCGAAGTACGGAATCACCGCGTTAATCCGCTTTGCACTGCTGCGGCGCACCGCATCGGCCATCACCAGAAGCTCCATCAGGTTGTCGTTGACCGGAGGGGCGGTGGGCTGAAGCAGGTACACATCATCCCCACGAATGCTCTCCAGCAAGCGCACCTGCACCTCGCCATCAGGGAAGCGCTCCACCGTAGCCTCCCCCAGCCGTAGCCCCAGGGCTTTGGCTACGGCCTCGGCCAGGGGCCGATTGGCGTTGCCGCTGAACAACTTAACATGGCCGCCGTCGGTGTGCTCGAGCTCTTCCGCGAACGCCCTCGGTTCTCTCACTCCCATAGGTTCCTCCCCGAGCACATCCCAAGCAGCACAGCCCTCCTATACCCAGGATCGGTATATAGGGGTGGGATACCTAGCCCTTAGCATCAAGGATCTTCTTCAGTATACCGGTCGGTCCCCCCGAAATTGGGAGACCCGTCTACCCTTGAGCGGGAAAGGCTCAGCCCTCGAGCACCTTGACCATCAGCTCGGCCAAGTGCCGGGCCGCAGGCTCCAGGTGCTCTGCATCCCCCACCATCCGTATGAGGGCCAGGGGTATCCCGGTTTTTCTCGCGCTCCACAAGGCTGCGGCCCCTCCGATCTCGGCAACATCGGCGGCCAAGCGTTCGCGCAGGTGGGCAACCTCGGCCGGGCTCGAGGGGAAGCGGTCGGCGGTGGCCACCCGACCGGTTCGCACCGGCTGCCCCAATGCCTGGGCGGCTCGCAAGACCCGCTGGGAAAGCACCGGGTCTGCCGCGACCAGGTGCTCTGTTGGCGCTCCAAATGCCAGATCGTACTGCACCCCGTCCTGCGCCACGATTAGGTCTAACGGCTTGAGCTGAGGATCCAGGGCCTGGGCCAAGCCCACCCCGAAGGCCTGGCTTGGATTGAAGCGCTGGCGCGCATAGGCCACCGCAGCGGCAGCGGCCACTTTGCCCCTCTCGGTCTCGAGCAGCACCACCTCATGCCGCCCGACCTGCCCCCCGTGAATCAGCCAGGGGCCGTCCAATTCCCGCTCGAGGCGCAAGGCTCGGCCCAGAACTTGGGCAATCCGGCCTTCGGGAGCAAAAATAAGGGTCATGGCGGTCCTCATCGGCAGCGGGAAACCCCGGCAACCAGTCCAATGCTATGCCAAGATTTCCCCCAGGCTGTGACAAGTGCACTTACCCACCCAGCATCCCCACCAGAAGAGCCGCCAACCGGGCAGAAGCGCTCTCCAGGAGCACCTCGAAGGACTCATTGGCCTCCTCTCCAGCGCCATCGGAGATGGCCCGCACCAGCGCCAGGCGCAGTCCCAGGCTGCGGGCGGCCCACAAGGCTGCGGCTCCTTCCATCTCCACCGCGTCAGCGGCGAAGGTCTGCCGTACCTGATGGGCTAAGCCGGGGTCTGCCAGGAAGCGATCCGCACTGGCCAGGCGGCCCCAGTACACCGGAAACCCCAGCCGCACCGCAGCTTGATACAGGCGGTGGGAGAGCTCAGGGTCGGTGGGGAGAAACCGTTCTCCGGTGGCTAGCTCACCCGGCTGGCGGCCAAAGGCGGTGATGTCCACATCGTATTGCACCGCATCGAAGGCAATGATCAAGTCGAGCGGCTGAAAGGCCGGGTTGAGGGCCCCGGCTACCCCGACCCAGACCGCCTGCTCTGGGGCGAAGCGGGTATGGGCATAGGTAACGCTGGCCGCCGCCGCCGCCTTGCCCACCCCAGCCTCGAGCAGCACGATCTCTCGTTCCGCAAACCTACCCCGATGGATGGGCATGGGCCCTACGACCGCTTCGTGCAAACCCAGGCCCTCACGCAGGGCCTGGGCCTCACTCCCCTCTGCAGCAAACACCGCGATGGCTCGAGGTTCAACCTGGCTCACTCGGACAGTGTACCCGAGGCTCACCTCAGAACCGGCACCGGGGCTTGGAAGCGCGCTACTGGGCTAGGCAATCGCGGTGCAGAATTTTATCCGGACGAAGCGTAGCCAAAAAGGCCCGGTTGCCCCGTGTCCACCACTCCAGGTTCCCACTGACATACCGCGCCCCATCTGCTGAAAGCGCGGTGCGAAGGGTGTAAGTTCGCCCTCCGTAGCGAAAGCGGGCCAGCTGCCCCCCCTCGAGGTAGGTCACCGCCAGGCTGAACCCGTCTGCACAGCGGTACTGAACGGGCTTAGGGGCCTGCTCGAGCGACCCTCCACCGGCCCAAACCCACCCCAACCCCATCACTCCCAGTATCCACAAAACCAGCGGCATAGACCAAGGGTAGGAAAGCCCCAGCCCTGCGTCAATCGCCCCGCCTCCAGACGGCCTGCTATACTGGAAAGCTGTTGTGCCCGGAGGGTTGGTCGGGGCACTTTGGGGGAAGCAATGGCCGGTAAAGTGGGGTTCGTCAGCCTGGGGTGTCCTAAAGCCCTGGTAGATTCCGAGCAGATCCTTTCGCGCTTACGCGCCGAGGGGTACGAGACCGCACCGAGCTACGCGGGGGCCGAGCTGGTGGTGGTCAATACCTGTGGGTTCATCACCCCGGCGGTGGAGGAGTCCCTGGCCGCCATTGGGGAGGCGCTGGCTGAAAACGGCAAGGTGATTGTCACCGGCTGCTTGGGGGCCAAGCCCGAGGTGATAAAAGCGGCCCACCCGCAGGTGCTGGAGGTCACCGGCCCCGGCGAGACCGAGAAGGTGCTCGAGGCGGTGCATCAGGTCGTCCCCCCCGAGGCCAATCCCTTTACCCGCCTCATCCCCCCTCAGGTCAAGCTCACCCCACGCCACTATGCCTACCTAAAGATCGCTGAGGGTTGCAACCACAAGTGCAGCTTCTGCATCATCCCCCAGCTGCGGGGGTTGCAGGTTTCGCGCGACGCCGCTGAGGTTTTGTTTGAGGCCACCCGTCTGGTCGGTAGCGGAACCAAGGAGTTGTTGATCATCGCCCAGGACACCTCGGCCTACGGGGTAGACCTCCGCCATCGCGGCTCGGATTACGCCGGGAAAGAGGTAAGGGCGCATCTGGTGGATTTGGTGCGGGAGCTGTCCGGTTTGGGGGCGTGGCTGCGGCTGCACTACGTTTATCCTTATCCTCATGTCCGCGAGCTGATCCCCCTGATGGCCGAGGGCAAGCTGCTGCCCTACCTTGATGTGCCCCTACAGCACGCCTCGCCTCGAGTTCTGCGGGCCATGCGCCGACCGGGTGGGGCCGAGTCTCATCTGGAAACCCTGCAGCGCTGGCGCTCGATCGCTCCCGATCTGGCCATCCGCAGCACCTTTATCGTGGGGTTTCCGGGGGAGACGGAGGAAGACTTCGAGCTGTTGCTCGAGTTCCTCGGCGAAGCCCGGCTGGACCGGGTAGGCTGCTTCCCCTACTCCGAGGTCGAGGGGGCTGCCGCCAACGCCCTGCCGGGGCAGGTTCCTCAGGAGGTCAAAGAGGAGCGCCAGGCCCGGCTGATGGAGTTGCAGAGCCGAATCAGCCTCGAGAAAAATCTGGCTAAGGTGGGGAAGGAGCTCGAGGTGATCGTAGACAGCTACGGCGAGTGGCCGGGCCAGGTGGTTGGGCGCAGCAAGTACGATGCGCCGGGGATCGACGGCCTGGTCTATGCCACTACCGATGGCACGGTAAAAATCGGGGACCTCATTCGGGTGCGCATCACCGGGGCCGAGACCTATGACCTTCACGGGGAGATGACCGGGACCATCGCTTGGAAGCCGGGAATTGGGAATCTGGCAAGCCAAACCATTCGGTTGTAAGCTAGCCAAAGAACCTGCTATGAACCTCACCCCTAACCCTGCTCTATACCCCCACGCGGCGCTTGTAGAGGAATCCAGGGTTGGGGGTGGTTTTTGTAGGGGCGTAGCCCTCGGGGATCCGGGGGCACCCCAGAGCAAAGCGGAGCAACCATGCACATAGTTATCGCAGGGGGCGGCGAGATCGGCTCACAAATCGCCAAAGCCATCCACAAAGATCACGATGTGGTAGTGGTGGACACCAATCCTGAGGTCAAAGAGCGACTCGGCAACCTCGACGTGCAGATCGTGACCGGCAGCATCACCGACCCCGAGATGCTGCGCGAGGCCAAGGTAGACCTCTGCGACACCTTTATCGCGACGACCAATTGGGACGAGGTTAACCTGATCGCCTGCATGCTGGCCAAAGGGCTAGGGGCTAAGGAAACCCTCTGCTTCGTGGGCAAACAAACCTATATGGACATCCTCACCGATCCCCGCACCGTTGAGCTGCTGGGAGCCCGAATTGACCAGGTGTTCTGGCCCCAGCGCAGTCTGGCCAGGGAGATCGTGGAGGTGATTCGGGTCCCCGGAGCGGTGGACACAGAGACCCTAGCCGGTGGGCGGCTGCGCTTTGTGGAGTATCAAGTGCGGGAGGGCGGTCCCTATGCTGGAAAAGAGCTCGCCCTGCTGGATTGGCCCGACGGTAGTTTTATGGCAGGAATCCTGCGCGAAGGCCGCTTCATGGCGGTGACCGACCCCGGTTTCAGCAGCTTGACCCTGGAGCCCGAGGATCGCATTTTTTTCATGACCACCCCAACGGGCTTCGATGCCATCCAGGCCTGCTTCGCGCCCAAAGGCCGGGTGCGGCGGGTCATGGTGGTGGGGGGGGGCAACGTGGGGTACATAGTGGCCCAAGAGCTGCTGCGGGTGCGGCTGGAAGTGACCATCATTGACCACGACCCCGACCGCTGCGCCTGGCTGGCTGAGCAATTGCCGGGGGCTTTGGTGTTGGAGGGGGACGGCACCGATCTGGAATTGCTGGAGGCGGAGGGGCTCGAGCATGTTGACGCCATCGTGGCAGTCACCGAGAACGACGAAAAAAACCTCCTGGTTTCGCTTCTGGCTAAGCAAGTTGGGGTGCAGAAGGTGGTGACTCGAGTCAACCGAGGTGAGAACCGCCGCCTTTTTGAGCATGTGGGCATTGACATCCCCCTCACCCCACGGGCGGCTGCGGTGCGCGAGGTGGTGGACTGGCTCTCACCCGAAAACGTAGACCACCTGGCCTTGTTTGAGGACAAGGTGGAGCTGCTGGAGTTTGAGCTACCGGGCAACTTCCGAGAAATCCCTTTCGAAAACCTGCAGCTACCGCGAGGGGCGGTAGCGGTGGCTTTAGAGCGCGGCACCAAGGTGTACTTGCGCAGCCCGCAACTGGCCGTCACCGCAGGGGACAAGCTCCTGGTGCTTACCGACCGACAGGTGTCCAATGCAGTACTCGAGCAGATTACCTGAGCGCTACATCCCTAAGGTCACGCTGTTTTTCCTGGGAACGGTGTATCTGAGCCTGGGGGTGATTTTGCTCCTCCTGGCGGTGGCCGCGCTGGCCCTGCGCGAGCCGGGGCTGGGGTTTGGCCTAGGCGCCCTGCTGGGAATTGGTCTGGGGGTGGCCTTTCGCCGGGCCGGGAGAGGATGGGAAGAACCCAGCCGAGCCGAGGCCTTGCTCTCGGTGGTGGTGCTATGGGCAATGGTTCCCCCGCTGGGAGCTTTTCCCTATTGGTTCTCTGGGGGGATGCCTTTTCTAAATGGATTGTTTGAGGCCACCGCAGGGTTCACCACCAGCGGGGCCAGCACCCTGGGGGAATTCAGCTCCATAGGCTATACCCTGCTCTTGTACCGCAACCTGAGCCAGTGGTTAGGGGGGTTGGGCATCTTGGTGCTGCTGGCCTCGGTGCTGACCTTGTTAGGGGTGGCCGGTCGGCAGATTTTCCTGAGCGAGAACACTGGATTGGGGCGTGAGTCCCTCACCCCCCGCCTGCGCAGTGCCTCCCGCAACGTAGCGGTAGTCTACGGTGGGCTGACCCTGCTGGCTGCCGTGGCGTACGCCCTGGCCGGGGTACCTTCCTTTGAGGCGGTGGGCAACGCACTCTCTACCCTTTCTACCGGCGGCTTCAGCCCCAACCCCTACAGCTTTGAAACGTATCCTCCACTGGCCCAGTGGATGGGCACGCTGTTCATGTTCTTGGGCGGGGCTAACTTCCTGCTACAGTATCGGTTCTTTTTCCGGCGTGACCCGAAGCTGCTGGGGGAGCTCGAGTTCCGGGTCTACAGCGCGATCATTCTGATCGCCGGACTGGGGCTTACCCTCTTGCTCTACACCCACCCCAGCAACGGGGAGTCCTATAGCTTTTCTGAGGCCCTGCGCCATGCTTTCTTCAATGTGACCTCTTACATCACCACCACCGGCTTTCGGAGCACCCCCCTCTCCGGCTGGGCTCCTGCGGCCCAAGCCATCTTGCTGGCCCTGATGTTCGTGGGGGGCTGCGCCGGGTCCTCCACCGGTGGGATCCGGGTGCTGCGCTGGTTGGTCATCGGAGCCCTGGTGCGCCGCGAGTTGCTGCGCTCCGTACACCCTCAAGCGGTGGTAACCCTGCGCATCGGCGGACGGCCCATCAGCGAGGACGTGATGCGCTCGGTCGCGGCCTTTATCACCCTTTATGTGGGCCTGCTGGCCGCTTCGACCCTGGTGATCTCTGTGGCCGAGAACAACTTCGTGCTGGGGTTCACTGCCGCTGCCCAGGCCATCGGCAACGCCGGGCCGGGGCTGGGCCTTCACTCTTATGCCGATTTGCACCCGCTCTCCAAGATCGTCCTGATGATCCAGATGTGGGCCGGACGTATCGAGCTGATCCCGGTTTTCCTGCTGCTCACGCCCGAGTTGTGGAAGCGGCTGCGGGGGTGAGGGCCTCCCGCGCGGCCCATTGCTAGACTATGCCTATGGCCAACCCGATCATCCCAGAGTCCTTCCGCCTCGACCATCAAAGGGTCCGGGCTCCCTATGTGCGTCTGGCTGGGGTCAAGGAGACCCCCAGGGGCGACAAGATCGAAAAGTATGACCTGCGCCTGGCTCAGCCCAATCGAGAAGCCATCGGTACGGGGGCCCTACACACCCTCGAGCACCTCTTGGCCACCCAGATGCGCGGCCACCTGGAGGGCATCGTGGACCTCTCGCCGATGGGCTGCCGCACGGGGTTCTACCTGGTGGTTTTGGGTGAGCCGGGGCCAGAGAAAGTTCTGCAGGCCTTCCGCACAACCCTGCTCGAGGTCGCCGAGCACCAAGGGGCGGTGCCTGGGGTGAGCGAGCTCGAGTGCGGCAACTACCGCGACCACGACCTGGCGGGGGCTCGGCGCTGGGCCAAGGCGGTGCTCGAGCAGGGCCTGCACCTGCAGGAGACCATCGAAATCGGCGAGGCCCTGTAACCCCTCCTGCGTTAGACTTGGCCCTATACAAGGAGAGCTTATGGCCAAGGAATACGACGTCAAGGATCTGGGCCTGGCCGACACCGGGAGGGAGCGCATCCAGTGGGCCGCTCAGGAGATGCCGGTGCTGCGGCAGATCAAAGAGCGCTTTGAACGCACCAAGCCCCTGGCCGGACTAAAGGTCGCGGCCTGCCTTCACGTCACCACCGAGACCGCCCATCTGGTTCAGACCCTTAAGGCCGGTGGGGCCGAGGTGCGGTTGTGTGCCTCCAATCCGCTCTCCACCCAGGATGATGTGGCCGCCTCGCTGGTCCAGCATGAGGGCATCCCCGTCTTCGCCCTCAAAGGCGAGGATAAAGAAACCTATTATCGGCATCTCGAGGCGGTGCTTGGGGAAGGGGTGCAGTTCACCCTGGACGATGGCTGCGACCTGGTAACCCTCCTGCATCAGGAGCGCCGCGAGTTGCTGCCGAGCATCCTGGGGGGGACCGAGGAGACCACCACCGGCGTGATACGGCTGCGGGCAATGGCCGCCGAGGGCGTGCTGCAATACCCGGTGATCGCGGTCAACGATGCCCACACCAAGCACCTCTTCGACAACCGCTACGGCACCGGACAGAGCACCATTGACGCCATCTTGCGGGCCACCAATGTGCTGCTGGCCGGGAAAATCATCGTGGTGGCCGGATACGGCTGGTGTGGGCGAGGGGTGGCCTCGAGAGCCCGGGGCATGGGGGCCCATGTGGTGGTGACCGAGGTGGATGCGGTGAAGGCCCTGGAAGCGGTAATGGACGGATTCCCGGTGATGCCGATGCTCGAGGCCGCCCAGATCGGGGATATCTTCATCACCGTCACCGGCAACATCGGGGTGTTGCGGCAGGAGCACTTCGCCCGGATGAAAGACGGGGCCATCCTCTGCAATGCGGGGCATTTCAACGTGGAAATTGATATTCCAGCGCTGGAGGGGGCGGCTCGAGAGAAGCGGTGGGGTCGGCCTTTCATCGAGCAGTACCAGGTGGAGGGTGGGCGCAGCCTCAACTTGTTGGCCGAGGGCCGCCTGGTCAATCTGGGGGCGGCGGAGGGCCATCCCAGCGCGGTCATGGACATGTCCTTTGCCAACCAAGCCCTCTCGGTGGAGTATATGCTCGGGCGCAACGGGCAGTTAAAAGCAGGGGTCTATCCTGTTCCCGAGGTCCTAGACCGCGAGATTGCCCGGCTCAAGCTGGCGGCGATGGGCCTGCAGATCGACACCCTCACCCCCGAGCAAGAGCGATACCTGGCCTCCTGGCAAGCGGGGACATAACCGCCCTCTGTTTGGGGATCAACAGCCAACGCACCGGGTCTCACCCGGTGCGTTGGGCACGGTGGGGCTTTTTAGCCCACCACAGGCTCTGCGCCGTAGATGGTCCACCAGGGCTTGGCCGCTTTGGCCAGCACCTGGTTGAGCGATTCGATGTTCTGCACCCCACGATCCGCGAGCCAGTCCTCGAGGGCCTGTACGCCCTGCTTGGCATAGGCCGGGATCCCGTCTTGCCAGGTAGCCCGCCCACACAGCACCCCGCTGAAGGGAACCCCGGCCTCAGCGGCGAGCTCCAGGGACTCCCGGAACACCGCATCGCTAACCCCTGCCGAGAGGTAGATGAAGGGCTTCCCGGCGGCGCTGGCGGTGGCTTTGAGATCGGCAAGGGCCTGGGCTCGAGTGTAAGCCGCGGTCCCCCCAAAGGCGCTGGTGCCCTCCACAAAGGTGATGTTGAACGGCAACTCCACCTTGAGCACATCCACCCCATAGCGCTCTTTGGAGAACTCCTCCATGTAAGCCGCCACATACTTGGGCTTGACCTTGGCGAACTCAAACCCCTTTTCATTGCCTAGGTTGTCGTCATAGGCGATGGGCTCGAGGAAGAAGGGCACGTCCAGGCCCGCGCACTCGGCCCCGATTCGCTCGATATAGGCATGCTTGATGCGGTTGATGTGCGGATCGTCAAAGGGGTTGTAGTAGAGCAAAATCTTGATGGCGTTGGCCCCGGCCTCGACCAGCCGGCGCACGCTCCACTCGGGGAGCAGATCGGGAAGGCGGCCTTTGACATTGGTGTCGTACCCCGATTTCTCATAGGCCAGCAGCACGCCGGTGCCGGGGGCTCGAGCCTCGATTGCCGGAAGCCCGTACTCCACGTCCATGAGGATGGCCGAGGCGTGAGGGGTTAGGATTTTGGTGACCGCGGTTTTGAACTCCAGCAGCTCCGCATCGCTCACCTCTCCCCCTCGAGCTTTGGCGATGGCCTGGCGCAGGCTGCCGCGTTGGTCCATAGCCGCGGCGGCGATCACCCCTTTCTGATCCGCACAGGCTTGGATGTTGGTGTATTTCCCTTTGCTCATCTGGGCCATAGATGCCTCCGCTCCCTAGTTTATAGGGCAAAGGGGTTGTAGGCTAACCGCCGGCCCGGCTCAAGGGGCCTGATCAGGCCGTGCCCTAAAATCCCTTCCCGGTGAACTTGGTCAGCATCAGCTTGAGTTCGTGCGGGCTGGTCGCGGCCCCCTCGGCGTCCTCGAGGCTGATTTGCCCTTGGGTGTAGAGCTCGACCAGGTGCTGATCAAACGTGCGCATCCCTCGGATGTTGTCGTGCATCATGGCATCCTTGATCTGCGGGATCTTCTCCTCATCCTTGATCATGTCGCGGATGTAGGGGGTGTTGAGCAGGATTTCCAGGGCCAGGGTTCGGCCTTGCGCATCGGCTCGAGGCAGCAAGCGCTGCGAAAGGATGCCCAGCAGAGACTCCGCCAGCAGGATCCGGATCTGCTGGTGCTCATGCAGGGGGAAGAAATCAATGATGCGGTTGATGGTACGCATGGAGTCCAGGGTGTGCAGGGTGGAGAAAACCAGGTGCCCGGTTTGGGCGGCCATGATCGCAGCCTCCACCGTCTCGCGGTCGCGCATCTCGCCGATGAGGATGACATCGGGGTCTTGGCGCATGGCGTATTTGAGGCCGGTGGCAAAGGAATCGGTATCTACCCCAACCTCACGCTGGACCACCAGGCTTTTCTTGTGGCGATGCAGAAACTCGATAGGATCTTCAATGGTGACGATGTTTTTGGGGAAGTGTAGGTTGATGTGGTCAATCATTGCGGCCAGCGTGGTGCTCTTGCCTGAGCCGGTAGGGCCGGTAACCAAGACCAGCCCTCGCTCTTTGCCCGCCAGATCCTCCATGATCTCCCGGGGTAAGCCCAGGCTCTCGAAGCTGGGGATATTCTCCGAGACCACCCGCATCACCAGCCCAAAGCTGCCCCGTTGGTGCAGGAGGTTGCAGCGAAAGCGGGCCAGGCCGGGGATGGTGTAGGCAAAGTCCATCTCTTTCTTGTACTCGAGCTCCTCCTGCTGCATTGGGGTGAGCAGGCTGCGCACGATGATCTCGACATCGGCGGGGGTTAGGGTCTTGTTGCTGAAGGCCTTGAGCTTCCCGTCAATGCGCACGGTGGGCGGGGCCCCGGCCTGGAGATGAATATCCGAGGCTCGAGACTGCACCATGGTTTTGAGCATGTCGGCGATCACGCTGGGGGTCTGGGTGGTGCTCATGGTGTGCGTTTCTCCCTTGAGGGCTACGGGGTGCTCGAGCCTGTATTCAACGCTGGATGTCCTTTGGGTTGGCCAGAGGGGAATTAGCGCAAATGCCGAATCGTATGCTCGGGTTGGGTACCAAGGCTCACGCCCTGAAGTATAGTCCAAACGGCGCTGGGCGGGCCCACAAATAACCCGTCGCTACCCGAGCTGCCGCACCAGGCGGCGGGCATAGTCTAAGGTGGCGGTTACTGCGGCCCAACTCACGTTTTCAGGGCGGTCAGAGGGCCGGTGCCAGTGCGGGGGAAGTCCCGCCTCGAGCCGAATCAGGCTGAGGCAGGAGATGCCCCGGGCCGCAAAAGGGCGGGTATCGAAGTAGGCCAGGCGGTACTCGAGGGGGGCTGCGCCTGGGGTGGTCTGGGCCAGCTCGAGCAGCTGGCCCCGATAGGGATGAAACACCAGCATCCCCTCCCCGGTCGCATAGAACAGCTCGCCCTGGCCTATATTGTCCAGGTTCAGCACGAGCGCGTTCGGGGGGAGCAGGCCACTCTTCGCCAGGTGCTCGGCCCCTTTGGTGCCCACTTCCTCGCAGCCGGTGAGCACCAGCAAAGGCCGGTAGCCGGGGAGGGGCTCGAGGTTCAGCTCGTGAAACAACTGCACCGCCACCGCTACCCCACTGGCGTTGTCGTTGGCCCCGTTCACATAGGGTTCCTTTAGCTCGCGCCACAGCAGCAGAACCCCCTGGGCCAGAAAGTAGGCGCCAATGAGCGGGGGCACCGCCCGCAGAAAGCAGGCAAAGGGTAAGACGGTGGCCAGGGCGGCATTAAACAAGAAATTGAGCCGGAATTGCCCCACAAAAGCCGGCCCATAGAGAAAGAAGGTCTTGGCGCTGTCGTAGTGGGCCATCAAGACCAGGGGTTTAGGGTTGCCCCCAGAGGCCGGGCCATATGCGATAAGGTTTTGTGAAGGATAGCGGTCAAACAGCTTTCTCCAGGGGGTCCACCAGCCCGAGAAATGGGCCCAGAAGGCGTAGGTGCCCAGCAGGGCCAGCCACCACTGCGAGAAGAGCCCCCCCAAAGCCAACAACAATGAGGTCAGGATCAGCTCAGGGCCGTAGCTCCGGGGGGCTTTGAAGGGCTGCGTCTGAACGGTGTGCCCCAGCCCCTCGAGGTGCCCCTTCAGCAACTTGGCGGCCAGGTGTTCAAAGGGGCCAGCACTGCCCCGATGGGGCAAGCGGCACAGGCGTTCCCATAGTTCCTGCACCCTCCGATTCTAAGGGGCGGCGGTCTATGCGAGTTTCCGGCAACCCAGTAGACTTTTTCTTATGGGTAAAAAACGCCGGGAGGCCAAGTTGCGCCGCAAAAGCGCCATTCGTCCTCAGCTTTCCTTCAAGGACATGCTGCGGGTATTTCCCAGCCTGTTCCTGCGGGCGTTTGTGGTGGTGGTTCCGTTGACCTTCTTGATGACCTGGCTAGGAGCCAGCCACGTCACCGCGCTGAACAACCCGCTGGTGCAGATCGCCGCCTATGTCGCGGTGTATCTGGCCTTCAACCGCTTTATCTTCGCACCGATCCGCAATTTTAAGCCTACCCCGCCTAAAGGCTCGAGCGCCCCGCCCCCCAAGGCGAGGTCGGCAGAGCCCAAAGCCAAATCCTGATTCAGTGGCGTACTGCCCATTGCTCTGGGGCTGGCGCGGTACCATGAGACCCGATGTGGGATCTGATCATCATTGGCGCGGGCCCGGTAGGGCTGGCCGCGGCCATCGAGGCCAAGCGCAGGGGCCTGAGCGTGCTGAACCTGGAACGGGGAACCCTGGTTCACACCATCTACCGCTGGCCGGTGGAAACCGTGTTCTTCAGCGAAGCCAAGAACCTCGAGATCGGCGGGCACCCTTTCCCTTCCCTGAACCCCAAACCCACCCGTCGCGAGGCGTTGGCCTATTACCGCCGGGTAGCCGAGGTAGAGGGTTTGGAAATCCGCACCTATACCGAAGCCCTCGAGGTCGCTGGCTCAGAAGGCGAGTTCACCCTGCACTGCCGCAGCCGCGAGGGGGAGTCCTTCCTCAAGAGCCGCTACGTGCTGGTGGCCACCGGCTATTATGACAACCCCAATCGCCTGGAGGTCCCCGGTGTGGATCTCCCGCATGTCCTGTACGGCATCCAGGAGACCCTGGGTTTCTGGCGCCAGAACGTGGTTCTGGTGGGGGGCTCCAACAGCGCGGTGGAGGCTGCACTGGACCTGTACCGGGCCGGGGCTAGGGTCACGGTGGTTCACCGCGAGGCGGAGATCCGTCCCAGTGTGAAATACTGGCTCAAGCCTGACTTCGAGAACCGGGTCAAAGAGGGCTCGATCCGGTTGCTGTTGAACGCTGAGGTCAAGGAGATCGGCTCGAGAGAGGTAGAGGTACGGAGGGTTGAAAGCCCAAGCGCTATGGCCTCAAGCCTGCGGTTGCCCGCGGATTTCGTGCTTTTATACCTAGGCTACCGTGCGGTGGACGGGTTGCTGCGAAGGGCCGGGGTCCGCTTTGGGGGGCCAGAGGACGCGCCCCGGCTCTCCCAGAGCTACGAGACCTCGCTGGCTGGGCTGTTCGTGGCCGGAAGCGCAGGGTTTGGCTCCGATACCCGCACGGTGTTTATTGAGAACGGGCGGGAGCACGCCAAGGTAGCAGTGGGGGAGATCAGCCGAAGGCTCGAGCGGTTGAACGAGCCGGCCTAGGCTGGTCCCTGGCCTCAGGGCTGTATGGCGAGAATGGTGATCTTTCCGCTGTTTAGCACGAGCATCACGTAGAGCTTACCCGCCAGCGCGGTCAGCCCACGGTAGTAGCCGTCGCTGGCCTCGGGCAGCTTGAGGGTGCGGGTGGCTTTGGCGGTAGCGGGGTCGATCAGCACCAGGGCAGCACTCTGATACCCCACCAACCCCCACAGCTCGGTGCCGTTGAAGGTGATGGCCTGAAGGTCAATTTTGAAATCGAAGCTGCTTAGGAGCACATCCGGTTCGGCTGCGGAGTTGATTTTGAGCATTCGGAAGACACGATCGGTATAGGAGTATCCCCCCAGCCAGAGGTTGGTGCCATCAAAGGCCCCCGCCCGCACGCTGATGGAGTTGCTCAGATCGGTCTGGGTGTTGATGGTATCGCTGGGGGCTACCCCCGCCTTGAACCGAGCCACATCTTCTGAGCCGCCGCAGCCGCAGTGCGCCCAGTAGTCGGTGGGGCCCTGCATGGTGATGACCTCGTCGTAGCCGCTGGTATTGATGTCCTCGGCGCCGAGAATGGCCCCGGTGCTCGGCTGGATGATCTGCACCTTGCGGTTCTGGTCGGCGACGCGCAGGTTGGTGCCGTCGTTGACCAGGTTGGAGAAGGAGCTGGGGCTTACCGCCAGATTCTCGAGCTTCGCGGTCACATTGGCGGTATCGCAGAGGTTGCCCGCAGGCACCGCATCCACCTTGGAAAAGGTTTGCGAGGTTCCCTTGGTGTTGGTGAGACGAATTGAGGTATCGCTGAGCTTCTCGAGCTTGAACAGCTCGGTGCTGCTCAGGGTAACCCCTACCGCATCCGAGGAGATTGAGAGCATGTTGGGGTTGAGGGCGGCATAGAGCAGGGGGACACAGGTCAGCACGTTGGTGCTGGGTTCGACCGCGAAGACCTCACCGGTCCCATTGGCGTTGAACTGTAGGTACTTGAGGTTGGACAGGCCGAGCCCACCCAGGATCTCCCCGCTCCCCAACTGCACCCCCCAGATACCGGAGACCGCCGGGGGCTGTGAGGCCGGAGGCGCCCCTCCGCTGCTGCAGGCGGTTAGCAAAGCGATGCCGACTAGAAAAGCCACGGTTCTTTGCATGTGCATCCCTCCAGGCCCGTCTCGTGGGGTCTAGGGCACGGTAGCAGGAGCGCCGTTATGCCGGCGTTACAGTCAGAGAGTTGGCGGTAGATCGGCCGATAAAGGATGCTCGAAGCCATCCCAAAAAACTTCTTGAGGCTTGGGACTTTACGCTCTCTGGGAGAAGTACTGCGCCCCAAAATATCCAATCAGCGTGATGGCGACAAAGATCCAGAATAAGGGCCAGGTTAGCAGTTGTATGATGGCTCCAAGCTGCAGCAGAGGATTTATTAGGTTCCAAAAACTTTCTCGAATCAAGAGCCATTCAGCATACAAAAACAAGAGTATATTTCCGGCAAAACCAATCATCCATACCACGCCAAAAATGCCGCCTAAGATTTGCATATATGCTCCTATTTTTGTCCAACACTTTCACTCCAAATATTTCTATATATTACTGCGCTGGCGATATTAATTATCGCCAGACCAAGGGTGTTAATATTGGTACTTGAAAAGAAGATTGACCAGATTACCCAAGTCAAGAAAAATACTAGTCCTAGAAGTCGCTTGCCTGAAGGCAGAAATAGATACCCGGCTCCTGCTATCAAAATGTTGATTACTAGGCCAGCCCAATACATGGATTTCCCCTTAACCCATACTATAAATCATGGATTGTTTACCTATGACGTGAGGTGGCTATCGGGTTGACAAGGTATACCAAAGCCTTATAGACTTCAGGGCGAGATGCCCTCGAGCCGCACCCTAGTCCTAGCCGTAGTAGACCTAGTAATTACTGGGTCTACGGGGGTTTGGTGTAGCTGAAGCGGTTAAGCGCATCCTAAAGCCCCCCGAACCTCGGGGGGCGATGTTTTGGAAGAGGAGATGCTATGAATGGAGCGGCGGCAATCCTGAAAGCGTTAGAAAAGCAGGGGGTGGATCTGATCTTTGGCCACCCCGGTGGGACCATCATGCCCACCTACGACGCCCTCTATGACTCGCCCATCCGCCATATCCTAGTTCGGCACGAACAGGGGGGGATTCATGCGGCTACCGCCTATGCCCGGGCCTCTGGGCGGGTCGGGGTGTGCATGGCCACCTCGGGGCCGGGGGCCTTGAACCTGGTCACCGGACTGCAGGATGCCCTCATGGACTCCACCCCAGTGGTGGCCATCACGGGCAACGTGGCCCAGAGCCTGATCGGCACCGACGCCTTCCAGGAGGCCGATGTGGTGGGGATCACCCAACCGGTCACCAAGCATAATTTTCAGGTACACCACGTCAACGACATCCCCCGAGTATTGGCTGAAGCCTTTTACATCGCCTCAACCGGGCGGCCTGGCCCAGTGCTGGTGGACTTCCCCAAGGATGTGCAACAGGCGGCGTTCAGCGGAAGCTTCGAGGTGGAGGTGGACCTGCCCGGCTACAAGCCCACCTACAAGGGGCATCCGCGCCAGCTCGAGCGGGCTTTGGAGGCCTTGGAGAAAGCCCAAAAACCCATCTTGATGGTCGGGGGTGGGGCTCAGAACGCCGCCGATGAGATCATCGCCTTCGCTGAGCGAACCGGGATTCCGGTAATCCCCACCCTGATGGGTCTGGGGGCTTTCCCAGGCACCCACCCGCTGTTTTTGGGGATGCCGGGAATGCACGGCTCAGTGGCGGCCAACCGAGCCATTCAACACGCCGACACCATTTTGGGAATCGGGATGCGCTTCGATGACCGGGTGACGGGTAAGGTCAGCAAGTTTGCCCCCAACGCCCACACCATCATTCACGTGGACATTGACCCAGCGGAGATCGGCAAGCTGGTGCGCACGGCGATTCCAGTAGTGGGGGATGCCCGGTGGGTGGCAGGAGAGCTGGCCAAAGAGGCCAAGAAGTTGGAGATCAAAGGATGGTGGAAGCAGATTGATGAATGGCGCACCAAGCACCCCTTTGCCTGGAAGCCCAAGCCCTACCTCCAGAGCCAAGAGGTGATCCAGGCTTTCTGGGAGGCTACCCAGGGCCGGGCGGTGGTGACCAGCGGGGTCGGCCAGCATCAGATGTTCACCGCTCAATTCTTCAAGTTTGACCGTCCGCGCTCGTGGATTAACTCCGGGGGCCTGGGCACCATGGGGGTGGGCCTGCCCTTTGCCATTGGGGCGGCCTTAGCCCGCCCTGGGGAGACGGTGATTGATTTTGACGGGGACGGTAGCTTCCAGATGACCCTGCAGGAGCTGGCCACGGTTAAAAAACACAACCTGCCTATCAAGATTGTGCTGCTCAACAACGGCTTTCTGGGCATGGTGCGGCAGTGGCAAGACCTCTTTCATGCCCGGCGTTACAGCGAGGTATACCTGGCCGATTCCAACCCCGACTTCGCTAAGCTGGCTGAGGCCTATGGCATCCGGGGCATCACCCTAACCGATAAGGCCAAGCTGGCCGAGACGGTCAAGGAGGTGCTGGCCCATGATGGGCCGGTGTTGTTGGAGGCTCGGGTCCACCACGAAGAGGGGGTCTTCCCAATGATCCCTACCGGTGGGGCGGCAGAGGACATGATCATTGAGAACCCGCGCGAGGCGGTAGGGGCCGGGGATTAAGATGCCAAGGGCCGAGGTGAAAGCGCTATGAGGCACGTGGTTTCGGTACTGGTTCAGGATAACCCCGGTGTGTTGCAACGCATTGCCGGCCTGATCGCTCGTCGGGGATTCAACATCGAATCGCTGGCGGTTGGGCGTACCCACCAGGAGGGGCTTTCGCGGCTCTCGCTGGTGGTTACCGGGGATGACTCGGTGCTCGAGCAGGTGGAGAAGCAGCTCAACCGCTTGATCGAGGTGATCAAGGTCACCGATCACTCCGAGCCCCATGTCGAGCGCGAGCTGGCGCTGGTCAAGGTGCATGTGGCCGGTCTCGAGGAGCGGATGGAGCTCAAAGACATCGCCGAGGCCTTCCGGGCGCGGATCGTGGATGTGGCCAAGAAGAGCATCATCTTTGAGCAGACCGGCAATTCCCAAAAGGTGGAGGACTTCATCAACGCCCTGCGGCCGTATGGCCTGCTCGAGGTGATGCGCACGGGCGCGGTAGCCCTTTCACGCGGCGAGCAGGTCCTGAAGGTACGGGAGAAGAAGGCGGTTTGACCGGGGGCGATAGGAGAAATCGCCCCTATCGCTTGTGAGCCACGATGCCCAGAACCCTCGAGCAAAAATCCACTACGGAGCAGATCCGCGCCCGCTTCGATGCCGACGTGGAGCGCTTCTCTAACCTCGAGACCGGTCAGTCTGCTACGGTAGATGCTCCCTTGGTGCTCGAGCTGCTGGCCCAAACTGCCCTGGCCCTTCAGCCTGCGCCCAAGCGCTTGCTGGATGTGGGCTGCGGCGCGGGGAACAACACCTTGAAGATCCTTCAGGGCTACCCTCACCTGGCCTGTGACCTTCTTGACCTGAGCGCTCCCATGCTCGAGCGGGCCTATCAGCGGGTCACCGCGGCTACCGATGGGGAAGTGCGTATCCTTCAGGGCGATTTTCGAACGGTGGAGTTGCCGCCCGGCTACGACCTCATCGTCGCCGCCGCGGTTCTGCACCACCTGCGCGACGATGCTGATTGGGAGCGGGGTTTGCGCAAGCTGTACGACCTGCTCGCCCCCGGTGGGGCTTTGCTGGTCAGCGATCTCGTGCGGTACGCCAACCCGGCAGTTCAGGCGCTGATGTGGGAGCGATATGGGCAGTACCTCGAGGCCCTGGGGGGTCCCGAGTACCGGGCCAAGGTGTTCGATTACATTGACCGTGAAGACTCTCCCCGCCCCTTGTCGTGGCAGCTCGAGCAGCTGCGCCGGGTGGGTTTCGATCAGGTGGAAGTGCTGCACAAGAACAGTGTCTTTGCAGCCTTCTATGCGGTGAAAGGACGGGAGACCGTTCCTCAGAGATAAGGAGTGTGTTATGAAGATCTACTACGACCAAGATGCAGACCTAGGCTTTATCAAGGACAAGACCGTGGCCATTCTGGGGTTTGGCTCTCAGGGGCATGCCCACGCCATGAACCTGCGGGATTCGGGCATCAAGGTAGTGGTGGGGCTGCGACCCGGTAGCCGCAACGAAGCCAAGGCGAAGGCCGCCGGGTTGGAAGTTCTGCCCGTCGCCGACGCGGTGAAGAAGGCCGATATCGTGATGGTGCTGCTCCCCGATGAAACCCAGGGCAAGGTCTACCGCGAGGAGATTGAGCCCAACCTGAAGGAAGGGGCGGCGATTGCTTTCGCCCACGGCTTCAACATCCACTTCGGACAGATCAAGCCGCGCAAGGACCTCGACGTGTGGATGGTAGCGCCCAAAGGCCCTGGGCACCTGGTGCGCAGTGAGTACGAAAAGGGCTCGGGAGTACCCAGCCTGGTTGCGATCCACCAGGATGCCTCTGGCTCGGCCCTGCCGACGGCGCTGGCCTACGCCAAGGCCAACGGCGGCACCCGGGCCGGAACCATCGCCACCACCTTCAAAGACGAGACCGAGACCGACCTGTTCGGCGAACAAACCGTGCTCTGCGGCGGCCTGACCCAGCTCATCGCGGCGGGATTTGAGACCCTGACCGAGGCCGGTTACCCGCCCGAGATGGCCTATTTCGAGTGCCTGCACGAGGTCAAGCTGATCGTGGATCTGATCTACGAGTCGGGCTTCGCCGGGATGCGCTACAGCATCTCCAACACCGCCGAGTACGGGGATTATACCCGTGGGCCGATGGTCATAAACCGTGAGGAGACCAAGGCCCGGATGCGTGAGGTGCTGCGCCAGATTCAGCAGGGCGAGTTTGCCCGGGAGTGGATGCTGGAGAACGTGGTCGGCCAGCCCACCCTGAACGCCAACCGCAACTTCTGGAAGGAGCATCCCATCGAGAAGGTTGGCCCCCAACTGCGCTCGATGATGCCCTTCTTGAAGTCGCGCTTCAGCAAGGAAGAAGTAGCTGGGGACTAAATCAGTTGAGGGCCGGGTCATAGACCCGGCCCTGCGGTTCGATGGAGGTCGGTATGCGCCATGTTCGGATTTTTGACACCACCCTGCGCGACGGCGAGCAAAGCCCTGGGGTCGCGCTCTCCTTGCAGCAGAAGCTCGAGATCGCCCACGCCCTGGCCCGGCTCAACGTGGACATTATCGAGGCCGGATTCCCGGTCAATGGGGCCGCGGAGTTTGAATGCGTCTCACGCATTGCCCGCGAAGTCCAGGGGCCGGTGATCTGCGGGCTGGCCCGCACCCACAAGCTCGATATCGAGCGGGCCGCGGCAGCCCTCGAGAAGGCCGAGAAAAAGCGGATTCACGTCTTCACCAGCGCCTCCAAGGTGCATCTGGAGTACATGCTCAAGAAGACCCCCGAGCAGGTGCTCGAGCTCACCGACCAGATGGTGCGCTACGCCAGAGAGTTCACCGACGATGTGGAGTTCAGCGCCCAGGATGTGATGCGGGCCGAGTTCGATTTTGTGAGAAAGCTCTACCAGACCGCCATTGCAGCCGGGGCAACCACCATCAACATCCCCGATACCACGGGATATGGCACTCCCCCCGAGTACGGCGCGGTCATCAAGCGCATCTACGACGAGGTGGTGCAGGGGCGGGAAGTGCACATCTCTGCCCACTGCCACGATGACCTGGGCATGGCTACGGCCAACTCCCTGGCCGCGGTGGAGAACGGCGCCACCCAGATCGAGTGCACCATCAACGGCATCGGGGAGCGAGCCGGGAACACCTCGTTAGAGGAAGTCGTGATGGCCCTCTACGTTCGCCGCGACCACTACAAGGCCAAGACTCAGATCCACACCCGCGAGCTGTACCGCATCTCCCGGATGGTGGAGCGCTACAGCGGGATGGTGGTGCAGGCCAACAAGGCCATCGTGGGGGACAACGCCTTTGCCCACGAGTCGGGCATCCACCAGGACGGGGTGATCAAAAACAAAGAGACCTATGAGATCATGAACGCCGAGCTGGTGGGGCGCGAGGCTGCGGTGTTGGTGCTGGGCAAGCACTCCGGCAAGGCCGCAGTCAAAAAAGCCTTTGCTGACCTGGGGTATACCCTGGACGAAGCCCAGTTTGCTGCGGTGTTTGCCCGCTTCCGGGAGATCGTGGAGCGCAAAGGCCCCATCCAGACCGAGGAGCTGCGGGCCTTGGTGGAGTCGGAGACTGCTCCTACCGCCAACCTGTTCACCCTCGAGCACGTCCAGTTTTTCTCGGGCTCCGGGCTCTTGCCCACCGCTACGGTCAAGGTGGCCACCCCTGGGGGCATGGTCACCGCCACCGCCACCGGCGATGGCCCTGTGGATGCGGTTTACAAGGCCTTGGCGGAGGCCGTAAAGATGCGCCCTGAGCTGGACTTATACCGGGTGGAGTCGGTCACCGGCAGCACCGAGGCCCTGGGCGAGGTCACCGTGAAGCTCAAGCTGGGGGAGGTGCAAGCCACCGGGGCGGGGGTTTCCCCGGACATCATCGAGGCCTCGGCCCGGGCCTACCTGGACGCGGCCAATAAGCTGGCCGCAGGCCAGGCCGCACGGCAGCCAAGGTCGCTGGAAGAGGTGCAGCGCTCGGGGCTGGGGAAGTAACGATGATTGAGATCCTCGACACCACCCTAAGGGATGGCACCCAGGGCGAGGCGGTGAGCCTCTCCTCCGACGACAAGGTCGCCATCGCCAAGCGCCTGGCGGCCTTTGGGGTTCCCATCATCGAGGGCGGCTGGCCCGGCAGCAACCCTAAGGACGCGGAGTTTTTCGCCCGGATGAAGGGGGTAGGCCTGGGGGCGAGCCAGCTCTGCGCCTTTGGTTCTACCCGGCGGAAGGGCGTGAAGCCGCAGGATGACCCTTCGGTGCGGGCCATGCTCGAGGCCGCCACCCCCCTGGTTACGGTGGTGGCCAAGAGCTGGGACTTCCACGTGACCCAGGCCCTCGAGGTCAGCCTGGAGGAAAACCTCCAGATGATCGAGGAGACCTACCGCTATCTGGTGGGGCAAGGCAGACGGGTCATCCACGATGCCGAACACTTCTTCGATGGGTACAAGGCCAACCGGGCCTATGCCCTGGCGACGCTCGAGGCCGCCGTGCGCGGTGGGGCCGATACCCTATGCCTGTGCGACACCAACGGGGGCAGCCTGCCGGAGGAGGTCTACGAGATAACCAAAGCCGTGCGGGAGGCCTTTCCGGGCCTGATTATCGGCATTCACCCCCATAACGATGGCGAGCTGGCGGTGGCCAACGCCCTGGCGGCCATTCGGGCCGGGGCCACCCACGTTCAGGGCACCATCAACGGGTATGGGGAGCGCTGTGGTAACCTCAACCTCACCAGCACCATTCCCAACCTCATCCTCAAGTATGGGCTCGAGCTCGAGGGCATCAGCCGGGAGAAGCTCACCGAGCTGCGCGAGGTCTCGCACTTTGTGGACGAACGGGCTAACCTCACCCCCAATCTCCGAGCTCCTTACGTGGGGGACGCGGCCTTCGCCCACAAGGGGGGGATTCACGTCTCGGCGGTGCTCAAGAACCCCCGTACCTATGAACACATTGAACCGGAGGCGGTGGGGAACTCGAGACGGGTGCTGGTCTCGGACCTCTCAGGCCGTAGCAACCTGTTGGCCAAGCTGGCCGAGGGTGGGGTAAGCGTGCCCAAGGAGACCGCAGGGGCGCTGTTGGAGGAGGTGAAAACCCTCGAGCACGCCGGCTATTCCTTCGAGGGGGCCGAGGCCAGCTTTTACCTGTTGGCCCACCGGCTGCGGGGGGGAGAGCAGCCCTTTGAGGTGCTGGGGTTCAGCGTGTTCATGCACGCCAACGAGGCCAACCCCGACCTGCCTACCTGGTCCGAGGCGACCCTGCGGGTCAAGGTGGGGGAGAGCCTGCAGCACACGGCGGCGGAGAGCGAGTTCGGCCCGGTTTCGGCCCTTGATCTGGCCTTTCGCAAGGCTGTGCAGCCTTTTTACCCTGAGATCGCCGAGATCGAACTGGCCGATTACAAGGTGCGTATTCTGAGCGGGCAGGAGAGCGGCACCTCGAGCGGGGTACGGGTGCTGATCGAAATGGCCCGGGGAGGGGAGCGCTGGATGACCGTGGGGGCCAGCCGCAACAGCCTCGAGGCCTCGCTCAAGGCCCTCACCGATGGGTATGCGTATCCGCTGGTCAAGACCCAGCTAATTTCCCAGCCCTGAAGGGGGGGTTCCCTCAGGTGGGCATAGGCTTGGCTTCACGCTCAGGGACGAAAAGGGTCATGGCGAAGATGCCCAGCGGAAGCAGGGTCAGAAGCTGCATGACGCTCCCCAGTCCGAAGGCGTCAGCCAGGTTGCCGAGAAGCGCCACCCCCAGCCCGCTGGCCCCATAGGCGGTCCCCAAGGATAGCCCCGAGGCCAGCCCCACGTTCCCCGGCATGGCCTCCTGAATCATCACCACGATGATCGGCCAGGCCGCACTCAGCGCGGCCCCGGCCAGGCTGACCGCGGCCATCTGCACCAGGCCGGTGCTGTGCAGAAAGAGGTGGAGCGCAGCCAGCCCGATCAGGGCGGTGCTGGCCATAATCAGCTTGCGCCCATATCTGTCGGCGAGAATCCCGCCGGTAAGGGTGCCCACCGCCCCCGAAATCGCCAGGAGCGTCACCAAAAAGGCTGCGGCTTCGCGGCCCAGGCTGCCGGTATGGTGAAAGTAGAGCGGGATGAAGGTCTGAAGGCCGGTGGTCACTGTGCTGCGCAGGGTGATCAGGAGCATGAGAAAGGCCACCAACCCCGCTGCCGCCAGCCAGGGCCGCCGGGAAGCTGGGGAGGCCGCTCGAGCCCGGCCCTCGCCGCCGGCAATGCTCCGCCACTGGCTCCATAGGAGCAGGACGGCCAGCAGGGTAGGGACCAGCATCAGCAAGCTTCCGGCCTTGCCCAGCCGCTCCAAAAGGCTGGTGGCCAGGATGGGGCCAAGCGCAAACCCCAGATTCCCGCCGGAGAAAAACAGCGAGGTGCTGCTGGCGACCCGGTTTCCGCTGATCGCCCGTACCCGGCTCAGGCCCTCAGGGTGAAACATCGCCGAGCCAATCCCGCTGGCCATGACCGCCACGATCACCAAGGCGTAGAAGGGCTGCCACAGCACCGAGACCATGGCCATCCCGGTCAGCAAGCAGCCCACCCAGACCATCCATTTGAACGACTTGTGATCGCCCAGCACCCCAAAGAGCGGCTGGGCTACGGCAATCACCAGGTTGTTGGCCGTGATGATCGCCGCTGCTGCGGCGTAGTTGAGGTGGAGGCTCGAGAGCAGCACCGGCAGCAGCACCGCCAGTGAACCCGTTTGCATATCTACCGAAGCGTGGCTGAGGGTGATGGCCAGGATGCTCTTGCGCGGCACCTTCCAACTGTACTGACTGGAGGGTCAGATTGGCAAATCCCCATCCAGGCTAGAGACCGCCCCGCTGCAGGTAGCGCCAGGAGATCGGCCCCATGGGGATTTCGGAGCGATAGGTTTTCCCGCTCACGGCATCTCGCCACCCTCCCTGGGGCAGGGGGAGTTGGGCCGTGTCCTTACCGCTATTGAACACCATCAGGGCTTCAGAGGCCCCGGCCTCCCCACGGAAGAAGGCCAGGACGTTTCCTTCGGCCCTATAGATGCGGAAGACCGGGCTGCGAAGTGCCGCAATCCCCGTGCGCAGCCGGCCCAGGCGCCGGTAGTGCTCGAGCGTGTCGGGGTTGCAGCGTTCCCATTGCAGCGGGTAGCGGTACAGCTCGTTGACAGGATAGGTGCCCTTTTCTCCGGTAAACCCGCACTCCTCACCCTGGAAATAGACCGGGACCCCAGGTAGAGCATAGAGCAGGGCCGAGGCCAGCTTCAAGCGCGCGAGGGCCTCAGGGGAGGGTTGGTCGCGCAGCCCGCCCCCGCCCAGATCGGTGAGCACCCGGGCGGTGTCGTGGGAGCCGATCAGGTTGAACCCCTGGGCCGCCACCGCTTCGGAGTAGACGCTGTAGATGCTGGAAAGACCGCTCAGGGTGCGGCGAGCGCTGGATAAGCCCCGGGCATACCCCAGCAGCACATCGCGCCCGATGGCGTAGTTCATAAGGCTATCAAACTCATCCCCCTGCAACCAGGAAGGGTCGCGCTGCCAAACCTCGGCCACCAGGTAAGCCTCGGGGTTGACCCTGCGAATGGCCTGCCGCAGCTCCCGGAAGAAGCCGTGCGGATCAATGACCTCGTTGGCCACATCTACCCGCACCCCATCGAAGCCAAATTTAATCCAGTTCACGGCCACACCGATGAGATACCGCCGCACCTCGAGGTTGCCGGTGTTGAGCTTGGGCAGGCTGGCCACCCCGGCCCAGGCTTCATAGGCGCGGCTGTCGCCTGGGGTAAAGGGGTATTGCCGGATGAAGTACCAGTTCCAGTACTTGGAGGCCCGGCCCTTTTTCACCACATCCTGAAAGGCCCAAAACCCCAGCCCGGTGTGGTTGGGGACAAAATCGAAGATCACCCGAAGGCCATTTTTATGCGCGGCCTCGAGGGCCTTCTGGAGCAAGGCCGTATCGCCAAACTTGGGCGAGACCTTGAGGTAGCCGTGGGTGTCGTACCCATGCACCGAGCCGGAGTCGAAGAGCGGGTTGAAGTAGATCAAGGTCGTTCCCAGGGCCTTCAGGTAGGGCAGCTTGGCCATGAACCCGGCCAGATCCCCCCCGAAGTATTGGTGGCAGCAGTGCAGGGCTCCGGGCGGATCGCTCCACTTGGAGAGGTAGGGTTTGGGCAAGCTGGGGTCTTTTTGCCAGACCGGGTTGAAGGTGTACTCGTCGCTTTGCAGGGCTTTGCGGTCGTTGCTGGGGTCGCCGTTCCAGAAGCGCTCGAGAAAGATCTGATACCCCACGCTCTTTGAAACCCAGTCCAGGGCGGTAAAGGGATGGGCCGGGACCCTAAAGGGGCCGAAGTTCCGCTCCTTCCCGTTCCTGTCGGTGAGCTGGATGCGGTACTGCTGGGTTGAGACCGGTAGGGCCGCCCGCCAGGTTTCGCCAGTTTCATCCTCGAGCTGCTTGAGCATGGGGTAGGACTGGTCGGCGATCACCCGCGCGTTCCTAACCTCGCCCACCGCTGCCCCAAAGCGCACCGAGAGCTTTCCCGCCGCGACCGAGAGATAGCGCACCTCCTGGGGATCGTGCTGAAAGGCCAGGGTATCGGCTGGGGGGGTATCGGGACCGGCTTCGACCACGCGCACCGCGTTCATCCCGCCCTGACCGTCATCGCGGCAGGTGAGCCCCTCGGCGTCCACCCCAGGGGTGCCAAAGGTGGGGTCGTCGCACATGTTTTGGGGCCAGCGCCCGTTAATAAAGAACTTGTACTGCACGGGACCCGGCGGCAGCTCTACGGTGACGCTCCAGGTTCCGTCGGGTTGCTGGAGCATGGGGATCTCCCCCCATTGGTTGAAGCTGCCGCGCAGGGAGACCGAGTGTACCTCGAGCCCGACCGGGGGGTCATAGGTGAAGGTGACCGGCACGGCCAGCGCCAGGGCCAGCCAAAGCGGGATCACGAACAGCAGGCCTCGTCTCAACATGGTTCCCAGCCTACCGCGGGTGAGGCCCCCTACCAGTACAGGCTTGGCCCCAGCTCATTGAGGGCTTGGTGCCGCTCTTGGTACTCGGGCATGATCTGCTCGACCAAGCGCCAAAAGCGCTGGCTGTGGTTGAGCTCCTTGAGGTGGGCCAGCTCGTGGACCACCACGTAATCCAGCAGCTCGAGCGGAGCCATCACCAGCCGCCAGTTGAAGCGCAGCTCGCCCTTGGCATTGCAGCTGCCCCAGCGCTTTTTCTGATTGCGGATCAGCACCGGTGGAACCTCCCAGCCCAGGATCTGGCAGTAGTGCTCTACCCGGCGCCCAATCACCTCCTGGGCCCGAGCCTTGTACCACCCCTCGAGCGCTGCGCGGGGGTCTTCCGAGCGCACCTCGAGGATGTTGCCCTTGAGGGCCACCGGATTTTTATGGGGCTGGGCGTTGACCTCCAGCCGCACCCGCCTGCCCAGATAGGGATAGGATTCCCCATCCACAAAACGCTTGCGCGGGCCTCGGCAGCGGTTGAGGGCGGCCCGCTTGGCCGCGATCCACTCGGCCTTGGTCTCGACCAGGGCAATCACCCGCTCGAGCGGCATTCGGCTGGGGGCCGCAACCCGCACCCCCTGGAGATCCACCGTGACCCCTACCGTGCGGCGGCGGGCGCTGCGGCGGATGGTAAAGGAAAAGGAGCGATTCCGATAGGTTATGCGAGCGGTTTCAAACGCGGACATCCGGCCTTAATCCTATTCAGGACAGCCAAAACAGATGGTGAGATCGGGGCTTGAAATTATGTTGCAGGCTAATCGGAACGGATTTTGTGGTAAAAATCATATCCAGGCCGCCGACCTGGGGCCAGCCGGAGCTTCAGGGGGCCAGCCGGGCGATCCGCCAGGAGCGGTCGGGCTCGAGGGTATAGACAAAGCGGTCGTGGAGGCGGTTTTTGCGTCCCTGCCAGAACTCAAAGCGGTCTGGGAGGAGCCGGAACCCCCCCCAGTGGGCAGGGCGTGGAACCCCCTGGGGATACTGTTCTCGCAAACGGGCCATGCGCTCCTCGAGAACCGCCCTCGAGGCGATCTCCTCGCTTTGCGGGCTGGCCGCTGACCCTAGCTGGCTTTCATAGGGGCGGCTGGCGAAATAGGCGTCGGACTGCTCAGGGCTGACCCGCTCCACCCGACCCTCGACCCGGATCTGGCGCTCGAGCGCGGGCCACCAGAACCCCAGACAGGCCCAGGGGTTTTGGGCTAGCTCCCGCCCTTTGCGGCTGTTGTAGTTGGTGTAAAACACCAACCCCTCGGGGGAATACCCCCGCAGGAGCACCACCCGGCTGCTGGGGCGGCCCTCGGGGCCTACCGTGGAGAGGGTCATCCCCCCAGGCTCGATCAGGTTGGCGGCAAAGGCCGCCTCGAGCCAGTGCCCAAACTGGACCAACGGGTCCGGATCGAGATCAGACGAATTGAGGGTTCCCTGAAGGTAATCCACATGGCGATTGACGAGGTCCATGACCCAATTATGGCAACACCCAGCGCATTTCCGCTCTAGGGTCCGCCGGTCAGGAAGTCCAGCCGCAGGTATATCCCAGGCCGGGTATCGGGGGTTAGCCCCTGGAAGCCCCCCAGGACGTACCCCAGGTTGAACCACAGCCCCTCCACCACCCGGAAGCTGCCCTCGAGCCCCAAGGCTGTGGCGCTGCTTCCGGTCGAGGGCTGGAACTGGTAATACGCCGTGGCCCCCAGGCCCCAGCGCTCGCTGAAGTAGTAATTGCCCCCCAAACCCACCTGGAAGGTGGTGCTGCCAGGATCCCCCAGCACACTGCGGTAGGCCAGCGAGGGGCGCAGCTGGAAGGCCAGGTTGGGGTGATAGCTGGCGGCCAAGGAGCCCTCGAGCACCCCGGTCGGTCCAGGGCTGCTTTGGGGGGCGCTGATGAGGCGATGGTAGGTCAACAGGGATACCTCTGCCCCCCGCAGGGCATAGGCTACGGTAAAGCTGCCGGTGGGGGTAGGGGTGACCTGGTAGGTGGTGTCGAGCGAGAGTGTCTGTTGGGCGTCGAGCTGCCCGGCGGCCCCGCCCCGGAGCACCACCTTGACCTGGCTGCCATCCCAGGCGGTCTCCCCGCCCAGCGTGGCCGAGAAGGTTGCGGTCTTGTAACGGGTGGCCAGGCCTAAAGCCGCCTGGTTGGTGCCGCTGTTCAGGTCGCGCTCGAGCCCCGCCGAAAGGTTGAGGCCCCAGCGCTCATCTAGGGGCAAGGGGGTTTCGAGGCCAAAGCGGGCGCGGTTGCCCTCCCCGGAGGCACCGGGGAGCTGGTAATCGAGGGCCAGATTGGAACCGGCCAGCTTTTGCTTGAGCCCCAAGCTGCCGCTCAACCCCTGACCCCAGGTCTGCAACAGGTCGCCCTCGAGCGCGGTGTTGGAGTCGAAGGCCAGGCGGGTACGCAGCCGGGTGGTGGCCTGGGCCAGGCCGCTAAAGGGCTGTGCGTGGGTTAGCTCGCTGCTGAAGGCCCCGCTTTGATACCCCAGGCGGCCCAGCCCCGCCAGCGAAGCGGCCTCCCAGAGGTAGCCAAGCCCCGCTCCCACCGAGAAGCTCGGGCTTAGCGTCCGTATGTAGAGCAGCCCCGTTTGGTTGGTATGGGTGGTGCTGTCGGCATTGGCGGTGTGCTCGAGCGAGAGCTTGTCCGCCGGGCTGAGGGCGTAACCCACCCTGGCCGAGCCTTGCACGATGGCCCCAGGGCTTACGCTGAGGTTGGCTGCGGTCTCCAGGCGTCCCTCTTGGCCGCTGGCTTCTAGGCCGAAGCGCTCCTCCGCGCCTTGCAGGTAACGGGCCGCCAGGCTGAAGTGGTCGTTTTGAAAACCTGCCTCGAGACCGTAGTTCCAGCCCGAGCCAGGCAGGAAGGCGGCTGAGCCCCCCAGGCTGAAGCCTCCCAGCTTGGCCCGTACCCCAGCGCCGTACCCCAGTTCCCGCGCTCCGCCTAGTGGGGCGTAGCTCACCACCAGCCGTACCGGCTGAAAATCAGCGGTGCTGGGCCACAGGGGGCGGGAGAGGGTAAGGAGCCCGCTGAGCCCGTCTAAGACATAGTCTTTGAGCGGCTCGAGGCGCACGCTGCTGGCGCCGATCATCAGGAGCACAGTTTCGCTGCCCGGCTCGGCTGCCCCAGACAGCGAATAGATTCGGGTTCCGTCGGGGACGATCTCCTCGGTCCGGCTGGCCACCGGCAACCAACCCAGAAAACCCTGAGCGGCGAGGTCGCCTCGGGTCTCGGCCCGCAGCACGGTGCCCTGGGGGAGGTCGGGCAGCCCAGCCAGGGCTAGACTGCCGGCATAGTAGCCCAAGCTGAAGCGCTCCTCATCGTAGCGGAGGGCCAGCGGATCCTCTGAGCGCAATGCGGGCTGGGCTTCGGTCCCTGCGCCGGTCAGGGGGAAGGCCCCGGTGGGGTCGGGGAGGCGGTTCAGACCACCGTTCACCTGCGGCTGGCCCTGTTCGAAGGCCAGCGAGCCGTCCAGGGCGCCACGCAGAATACCGTTCCCCAAGGGGGTTTCTAGATACCCCCGGCCCAAGGCAAACCCCTGTCCTCCGTCTGCGAGCCGCACCCCCACGCTGCCCTGGAACTGCCAGAAGGAGGTTTGCTTGCCCAGCACGTAGAACGCAGCATTGGCACTCAGCTCACCGAAGGCCAGTTGGAGCCGCACGTTGGAGGGAGCCGCCAGCGGCTTGAGCCGCAGTACCGCCCGGCCCTCCTTGAGCAGCAATTGATAACCGGAGAGATCGGGGAAGGCATCGGGCTCGAGCGGTTCCCCAGAGGTTTGAAGGGTCAGGGGGCCAAACCCCGAAGGCAGCCCGTTGGCGTCTAGGGCCAGGATCTCAAACTCCAGGGGGGTACGCCCATCGGCCAGGAGCTTCAGGGGGCGCACCTCGAGCCGTACCGGGTTTCCGGCCAAAAAGACCTCAACCCGGTCGGAACCCGCTGCGGTTTGGAGCTCGATCTGATTCCGACCGGGTTGCAGGGGCAGGCCGTAGTACTCCAGCCGCTGGATTCCGCTGGCGGGGTCGTAGGTAGCCTGCCCCAGGCTTTTGGGGTCAACGGCCACCCCATTGATCAGGAGCTGAACCTCTAGGCCATAGGGGGTTTGCACCACCACCTTGGCCTTGTCGGCGCGGAAGAGGGTGCCCGGCAGCGGCTCTTGAATAAAACCGTCCCGGACACGGACTTCCAGGGGGTGGGTCGCCCCGAGGGCGCTAAAGGGCACCTGCCCCTGCAAGAAGACCTCGCGGTCGCCTACCTGCAGGGTCAGGGTGGAGGGCTCGAGCTCGGGCAAGCGGTTGCGGTGGCGAAGCTGGTAGCTCAGAACCCCTTGAGGCTGGTAGGGCAGCTCGAAGTAAAGACGGCCCTGGTCGTCCAGGCGTGGATCGGGGAAGGGCTGGCCATCCAGGCGGGCCGAGCCCGGTTCATACTGGGTCCCGGCGGGCGGTTGGTGGGTCAGCAGCAGGCGCTGCCCTGACCCCTGAAGGCTAAACTCGAGCCGCACCGTGGAGATACGCACCGGCTCGAGCACCGGCAGCACCCGCAGTACCGCCTTGGCGGTGCCTGAAGCCGGAACCCCGTTAACCAGGGCGGTGACCTGGTTTTCCAGCCCCCCCACCTTTTGCGGTTGGGTTTTGAGGCGGAGCTCCCGGCCCTCCCCTGGGGCCAGCTCGAGCCCTAGGTCGCTGGGCAGTTGCAGGTTAAGGTTGGGGTCGGGGGCTTCTTGTAGCTCGAGCCGCAAGGGGTGGTCGGTGGGGTTGTGCACCCGCAACACAAACTCGGCCTCGCCGCCCAGCACCACCTTATCCGGGCTGACGCTCTTCTCGAGCCCGATCCACACGCGGCGGAGAGCGTCTGGAGCCTCGAGGGTGCCCCCGTTGGAGCGCAGCTCGGCCCTGAACCGCCCCTCCGCCTCCGCGCCGAACCGGACGGTGCCGGTGTAGGTATGAATGGCGCTCTGGCCGGGCTCGAGTTGTCCTTTGAACTCTGGCTCAGCAGCGGTTTCCAACCACTCGGGAGGGGTATCGGTGAGGGTGTAGGAGAGCGGGGCATGACCTTCGTTGGTCACCCGTAGCGTCACCGTGACCGCTTCTCCGGGAACGGCCAGGTGCTTGTCTAGGGTGCGGGTGAGCTTGGCCAGCGGGCGCAGCACCCTGAGGCTGGCCTGGGCCTCCCCCAGGGTTTCGCCGCGGGCGTTGAGCAGGGTTGCGGTGTTGGTCAGGGTTTCGGGAGCCTCGGCGGTAACCGTAGCGCTCAGCTCAAAGGCCTTGGCCTGGCCGGGCTCGAGGCGAACGGTCTGGTCCAGCGGACTGCCCCATAAACCCGCAGCCAGCCCGTCTCGAACACGGACCTCCCCGGCCTCATCCCCGGTGTTTTGCACGGTGATGCGGTACTGGGCCTGCTCCCCTACGTTTACCTGGGGCTGTAGGGCTTCCTTGCGCAGGGTGAAGGTTGCGGCTTGGAGCACCCGCAGGGAGGTTTGTGCAACCTGCTGCCAGGGCTGGAGGTGGGCGGTGGGGGTGAACTCTCCCCGGCAGGTTGCCCTGACCCGCACCGATAGGGTTCCAGGGTGGCTCGCCGAGACCGGGGTGGTGAGCTGGGGGGTATCCAGCGGTTCCAAGCACGGGGGCAGCTCGAGGCTCAGCTCGGCGGGCAAGAAGGCCGGGAACTCGGTGTGGGCGCTCAGGGTGAGGGTGGCCTCCTCTCCCACTTTGAGCACGGGGGTGCTGGAGCTGAGGCTCAGCCCAACCTCGGGATACACCCGCAGCTGCACCTCGGCGATGCGCCGCACCCCCCCCCTCCTCGCGGTAGCGTTCCTGGCGCTCCACTCGAGCCCCAGGAATCTGGGCCAGGATGGTGGGTTCCGCCTGGGCAAGGCGAATCTGGGCCGCACCCTCCTTCAGCCGGACGGTCTGGTCCTCTACCCGTACCGCCATCTCGAAGGGCTGCTCACCTTGGGGCGTGACCAAGAGGGCGCTGAGGCTCAGCTCATGCTCGGGCGGAGGGGTCTTTTCCAGTACGAAGCGCACCGATCCCCCGGCACAGCCAAACTCCACCGCGCGCGGCCCGCTGACCACCCCCCCCTCGGTCTCGAGGCGCACGAAGCGATAACCGGCGGGCACTGAATCCAGGCGCACGGTACGGGGGGCCTGGCCCTCGAGGTGGAGGGGCACCTCGAGGGCCTTGCCGGCTGGGTCTACCGCCAGGGCGGTGATCGGACGGGGGGGGACTACCTTGAAGCGATCCCGCCCCACCTCCATGCAGGCGTCTACCCGAAATCCGATGGTGTTGGAGTACTGCTGTGCGCTGGGCGGTTGGCGGAAACCAAAGCGGAAGACTCCCGGTTGGCTGACCTGGTAGTAAGCCCAAGCCTTATCCCCGGAGACGCTGCGGGGTTGGATGCTTCCATTCGGTAAGCGCACCCGGGCCTCGAGCTCTTTGGGCCCATCCTCGTCGTAAAAGCCCACCTTGAGCGGTAGAACCTGGCTGGACACCTCCAACACGAAGGGCTCGAGCCAGTTCCCCCCGCGCACGTTGGCCAGCAAAACCCCGCCTGGGCGGCGAATGTCGTAGAGCTGTAGGGTGGGGTCTACCAGCAGCTCGGCTGCCCCTGGAACGCTGGTTTGCAAGCGGTAGCGGAAAGCGTTCTTGCCCAACCCGATAAAGCGGCTGGTGAGCTGATAGATGCCGGGTTGTAGGGCTCCACGGAAAAACACCACCCAGCGGTGGGGCTCCACGCCGTAGGTGGCCTGGGCCAGCACCTTACGGTCCTGCTGCAGCGTGAATTCCGAGAGCAAGGATCCCTTGCCCCCATCGTAGCGCTCGTCTCCCAGCTCGGGTTGGCCCTTGAGCCCACGGCGGTAATCCTGAGGGTCGAAACCGGGAGAGTAGATCTGTAGGTTGAGCAGGGTGGGTTTGGAAACCACCACACTGGCCCGCAGCTCCTGAATTTCCCAGCCCAGCTCATTTCCGGGCACGATGCCCTGGAGGTCGGTTCTGGCCTGGGCCCAGGCCAGGCCCCCCAAAGCCATCAGCAGGATGTACAGCACCGCCCTAAGCCCCCTCACGGATACCTCCAGCGGGCTTGGGGGTCGGTCAAGGGGGCCGGGGTGGGCAGGTCGTAGGTGAGGGTCTCCTGACCCTGGAAGCGGTCAAAGTAGAAGGTTTTTGTGCCTCCTTCCGGCAAAGGATCGCTGAGGGTGAGTTCCCAAAGGGGTTCGGCAGCGCTCAGCCTAAGAACCACCCGCACCCCCACCGGTAGGGGCAACAGGGTTTTAACCACGGTCAGGGGGCCGAACTCGAGGGTGGTCTCGCGCGAAACCGTGCTCAGCCCGCGGGGGCGCTCGAGGGGGAAGTCGCTGACGGTGAGCCCGTTGACCCACACTTTGTGGCGGTATCCGTTTCCGCTGGCTTCAGGCTGGGGGAGCGGTTTAAAGGGCGCCGAGGTGGGGTCCAGGGCGATCTCCCAAACCCCGCCCGGCAGGTCGCGGAAGCTGTACCGGCCTTCGCTGTCGGTCAGGGTTTGCCAGCCGTTGGCCAGCAGGACTCGAGCCCCAGGGAGCGGAATATCCACGCCCGCGGTATACTGCCCATCCCCATCGGCATCCAGAAAAACCCGGCCCAGCAGAAGGTTGCTGGGGGCGAAAACCCCGCTCTGCAAGGTGACCTGGGCGGTGGCCTGGGTGCTGGCCAAGGCGGTTCCACTGGAGGTGAGCCCCGTTGCCTGGGCCACGTTGCGCAGCTTCTCGGGGGCACCGGGCAGGATGCGTAGCTTGTAGGTTAGGGTTAGGGTCTGCCCGGCACTCAGGTTGAGGTTCCAGATCAGTTGCCCGCCGCGCAGCTCGGGGGAGGTTGGGCTGGCACTGCCCGCCACATAGCTTAGGGCGGGGTCCGGGGTATCGGTGAGCTGAACCGTGAGGGCCGCCTGGCCTTGGTTGACCAGGGTTAGGGTGTAGGTGAGCAGATCCCCAGGCGTGGCCTGGGCCGGGGTTACGGCTTTTTGCAGCAACAAGACGCTCCCCGCAACCCCTAGTTGCACGGTTTGCGAAGAGAGGGGGTTAGGGATCTCGCTCGAGCGCAGGGTGAAGCGGTTGAGCAGGCTCGAGCCATCCGGAGCTCCCTCCGCAACCTTGACCACCAGGCTCAGGTCGTGCACGCTGGGGCCAGGCAGGCTGGGCAAGCTCCAGCGCACCGTGCGCGAGGTGGGGTCGTAGCTGCCGCCGTCCGAGGCTGAGACGAACTCGAGGTTGGGGTCGAGGGCATCCTCAATGCTCACGCTGGTCAGCCCAATGGACAGGGGGTTTTCAATGTGGAGGGTGTAGGTTATCCGCTGGCCGGGATTCACTGGGCCACGGGTATCCGCGCTTTTGCGCAGCACAATTCCGCTGGGGTCAAGGCTGGCCCCCACACGGTCGGTGGTGGAGTCGCTGGCCCCACTCAGGAGCGAGGTCGCGGAGAGGATAAAGCTGAAGGGTACGCTGGCGGGAGGAACGGTGCTCAAGCAAGCCTGGAAATCCAGGTGTGCTCCGGGCCTCAGGGAGATCGGTTGCGCCAAGGGAACCCCGCTCGAGGTGCGGAAATCAAGGCTCACCCCGTCCGGTAGGCCGCTCGAGGTCAGGACGTACTGGTCGGTGTCGTTACCGGAGTTCTCGAGGGTTTGGGCAAAGCAGTAAGGCTGTCCGAGGATCACCGTAGCCACCTGGACATCCGCGGCTCCGCTGGCCCTGGGGTTGCCCCCCGGCCCTAAAAACACCCCATATCGGGGCGTTACGCTGAACTGGACCCGTCCGACCGAGGGCCCCCCTGGGCCCTCGGCTTGGGCCAGGTTCTCCCGCAGCCCGGCACCGGCATTGCCCGAGGCGGTCAGGCGAAAGTGGAGCAAGGCCACCTCGCCGGCCTCGAGGCGGCTGAGTACCAGGCGGATGCCCTGTACGGAGGTGGGGCTCGTACTCCAGGTGTTGCCGTCGGCGGTGTACTCGAGCTGCCCCTTGGTGGCGATGGCCGAGCCCAGCACAAAGCCCAGATCCGCCAGCTGAGGGGTGTTCAGCAGATCGGTCAGGTAGATCGGGCCGAGGGCTGGGGCGTTGCCCAAGTTGGCCAGCCTAAGGGTGAACTCGATCTCCTGGCCGGGGTTTACGGAGGTGCTGCTCACCGATTTGCTCAGGTTGAGCGCCGGGCCGTTGCCCACCGTGACCAGGCTGTAGTTATCCGCATCCTGGCTTCCGTCGGGGCAGGAGGCCACCGGGCTGATCAGGGCATTGCCCGAGGCCGCCAGGGGGGCTCGCACCTCCATCACCAGCCCCACCGCTTCCCCGGCCTCCAGGCTCAGCGTGCTTACGGGGGGTTCGCCGGGGTCACGCTGTCCGTTGCCGTTGACATCTTGGTAGAGGGTGACCCCGGAGGGAACCCAGCTCGAGGCGGTTTGGGACCAGCTCAGGCCGAGATCGAAACGGGCATTGCCCAGATTCTGCAACCGGTAGGCAAAATAGGCCATTCCCCCTGGAGAGATGACCGCCCGCTGGGCCGGGGCGGCGGCGCTTCCGTTGGGGGTGAGCGAGGCCACGCAGACCGCCTGCACCACCGACTCCACCTCGTTGGAAAGGTAGACCTGGTTGCCCACGGAGGCCGAGGCCTGATTGCGGATCACCGTTCCGGCTGGGGCGGCCAACCCTAGCGGGCCCGTTCCCCACAACCCCAGCCCCAACCAAAGCAAGAAGACCGCGAGCATCCGCTGCGCTTCGTGCAGGATGGAACTGTGGAATGGGGGATGCCGATTCATCTCGTCTAGCGCTCTATAAGCAATATGTGAGGGCCTAGAAGTATCGCACTCGAGTGCAATTCTAGGCCCCCATGGGTTTAGCCTCGGGTTATTTGCCCCATACCCACCTTGGGTACTTGGGCAAGGCGCCTACTGCACTACCACCTTGAAGATCAGGGTGATCTGGGACGCGGGAGCCATGATATCGGAGGCATCAATCTTGTTGTCGCCGTTGGTATCTACCCCCACCATGATGCTCTGCCCTGCGCTCAAGGTTCCCGGTGCGGTGGCGCTCCAGGTGGTGCCGTTGTCGGTGGAGTAGAGCACGGTACCGCTGGCAAAACCGGTAGCGCTGGCGCTGACCGAGACAAAGCTGGTATAGGCCGGGAGCGGGTCGCTGATGCGCACATTGGTCAGGTTGCCGGTGCCGATGTTCTGGGCCACCACGGTGTACACGATGCGGTCGCCCGGATTGGCAACGGCGGCGCTGGCGCTGCGTACTGTGGTTTCGGCGTTACCCTGGTAGCTCACCGCGCTCTTGGTCAACCGCAGATCCCCGCCCACCACCGTGGTGGTATCGGTGACCCCGCTGGTAGCGGTGCTGCCCCCGCTGTACGTGGCCGTGGCGGTGAAGGTAGCGGCTTCCTGCCGCCCAATGGGCTCGCCGCCGGGGACGATAACCCGTACCTGGAGGGGGCTCGAGCCCCCGGCGGCAATGGCCAGCCCGCTCACTGAGGAAGTCCAGGTGGTGCCTCCATCGGTGGAGAACTGATAGGTCCAGCCATAGGCGCTGGTGAAGGCAGGAATGCTGACGGTGACACCGGCGTTACCGGTGTTGGAGAGATTGTGGGTGTAGACGATGGTTCCCGGAGTGGTCACGGTGCCCGAGCGGTTGGGGGTGAAGGCGAAGCCCTGCAACAGGTTCACGCTAACCCCGGTGGTTACGCTGTCGCTAACACTTCCCAAGGTGGTGCTGGTGCTGGTGAAGGTCACATTGGTGGTGCTGGTAACCGGAGCCGCTCCAGCGGGAACCTGCACCTGTGCGATGAAGCACTTCTTGTTGGCGGCGCCGGGATTCATTAGGCCGGTGCTGGTCAGGGGAGCCGGGGTGGGTGAGGCCAGTACCCCCGAGCAGGTGGCATCCGGATAGAAGACCGTGCTCCAGCCCGCAGGAACGCTGCTGGTCAGGTTGTAGGTGTCGGCGTTGGAACCGGTATTGACCACCTCAATGGAGAAGTTGGCGCTGCTGCCAGGGTTTACGCTTTGGGCCGGGGGGTTGTCGTTGGCTGGGTTGCCATCCCCACCGTTGCCTCGAGCCGCCAAATCCACGGCATAACCCGAGGTCACGGTGGTGATGGTATCGGTGGTGGGGTCGGTTTTGCTGGTATCCGAGACCGAGGTGCCCGATACCGTCAGGTTGACCGGGCCACCGGTATAGGCTGCGGGGACTGCACAGCGCACCTGGAAGTTATAGTTGGTGGCGCTGGCTACCGGGCCAATAGGGCCAGAGATGGGGGTGCCGTCGGTCTGGGTAAGCTGGCAAACCCAACCCGAGGGGGCCCCGCTTACCGCCAGGGTAAAGCTGTCTGAGGTGTTGCCGGTATTGCGCAAGGTGTTGGTGAAGATGACCGTTTGTCCGCTGATGGCACTGGCGATGGTTTGGCTGTCGGCTCCAGCGGTGGCGGTGGGGTTGCCGTTGGGGCCGACTGCGATGCCATAACTGGCCCCAACGGTGTTGGTGGTGGTGTTAGAGGTAACGGTTTGGTTGGAGCCGTTGTTGTAGAGCAGCGTAGCGGTGTTGGAGTAGGTAGTGCCCTGGGCAGCACCGGCTGGAACGGTGGCCTGGAAGCTGAAGGTATAGGAGGCGTTTTGGGGGAAGAAGGCCCCGCTGCCGGTAATCACCATTCCTAAAGCCACCGTGCCGTTACCGGTGATGGTGGCTGGAAGGGTGGTGCTCCAGGTGGTGCCGTTGTAGTAGACGAACTGCACACTGCCGGCCCCGGCTGTGCCGCTGGGGTTAGAGCCAGAGGTGGTTACGGTCAGGCCGTTGGGGATCACGTCTTGAATCAGGATGCCGCTCAGTCCGGTGCCGCCCACATTGGTGATCGCACTGGCGGCGCTGCCCCCGCGGTTTTGCCCCGAGAGGGTGTAGGTGAGGGTGGCCCCAGGGGCTACCGCATTGCTGGGGGAAGCGGCTTTGGTCAGGTCGAGGGCGGCGGCGGTAGTGGCGGTACCCCGGGCCCAGTTGTTGGTATCGGTTTTGGTGTTGTCTCCGGCAGAGGTGCCGGTGAGGTTAAGGTTGCCGTACTGACCGCTGGTGGCGCTGGCGGGAATGGTTGCCGCGACCACAATGCAGGCGGAGGCGGAGGCCCCAGTCTGGGTGAGCGTCACCGCGCTAACGGTGCTTTCTCCCGCATCCACCCTGCCGTTACAGTTGGCGTCCAAGTAGAGGGTGACCCCACTGAAATCGAAGTTGTCGCTGGTGTCCTGGACGGTGGCTAAGTTGATGGTGTCGGTGCCGTTACCGGTGTTGGTGACGGTGTAGGTGAAGTAGACCTGGGCCCCTGGGAGAGCACTCCGGGTCTGGCCAGGGGCGGTGGGGATGCCATCGGGGGTGATGGTAAAGCTGTATACCTGCTGTACCACCGTGATGACCTGATTGGAGGTGGTGGTACGGGCTTGGCCGGCGGAGTCAATGTAGCTTGCCGAAGCCTGGTTAGAGATGTTGGTCCCTGCAGCCGTCTGCTGGGCCAAAGCGAAGCCCAGCAGGAGCACCCACAGGGCAGTGAACAGGATGGACAGTCTTCGCATGGTTTCTCCTTAGCGCACAACCGCGCGCAGTGTGAGCACAACCGTTTCCCTAGCTCCAAGCTGAGGGATCACCCAGCGCACGTGGGTGTATTCCTCGGGCTTGACCTCGAGCTCCTTCTCAACCTCTTGGCCATTCTCACTGACCCTGACTTTGCGCTTGAGGGGGGCTTTGCCAAAGCTCTGGCCAGAGTCAAAGCTGAATTCCGGGACGGTCAGGCCCCCCTTGTACTGGAGGGGTTGAGCGCTCAGGGCCTGGTAATAGGTGTTTTTGGGAATGGGGATGGTCAGGGCTACGCGGCTTAGGGGCCGGTCGGTGGTATTGCTGGCCTCGAGCCGATACTCCACCACCTGACCGGGCTTGACGTCCAGGGCGGGCTCGAGCTTTTCGCTGGTCTTACCCGACTCCTGGGTGGTGATCACCCGAAAAGCCTTGAGCTCGAGTTTGACCTCCCCACTCACCTGGGCCAGCGCCAGCCCAATCAAGGCACACAATGCGGTCCATAAGAGTTTTGGCTTCATCATCACCTCTGGTTTAGACATGGGGTTTTGTGTGGCTAAGGCCTATCCCCTTACCCCTTTACCGTATGGCAGTCTACAAGGGGAGGGCCCGCCCGCCCTGATAAATAACCCTAACGGCTGTGATATATGCACATCCCCTATTGGGCAGAAGCGTAGAGATGCGTAGGAGACGTGCCTGCGGCATGTAACGGCAGCCAAATGAGGACCTGGTGTAAGAAACTAAATACAGGCCCAGCCCTGGTCGTAGCCCCAGGCCACATATCGGTGGCCTCCTGGCTTTAGGATGGAGTCATGAAGCGCCGCAAAACCCCCACCGTTTGGGTGGGCAACATACCGATGGGTGGAGATCACCCGGTGCGGGTACAGAGCATGACCAACACCGCCACGGCCGATATCCCCGGTACTGTGGCCCAGGTGATTGCTCTGGCCAGGGCGGGTTCGGAGATTGTACGCATCACCGTCAATGATGAAGACGCGGCCAGGGCGGTTCCCGAGATCAAAGCGCGGCTTTTGGCCCTGGGATATACCACGCCTTTGGTGGGCGACTTTCACTTCAACGGCCACCTGTTGTTGCGCAAATACCCCAAGATGGCGGAAGCCTTGGACAAGCTGCGCATTAACCCAGGCACGGTCGGGCGGGGCAAACAGCAAGACCCCAACTTCAAAACCATGTGCGAGGTGGCGGTCGAGCTGAATAAGCCAGTGCGCATTGGGGTTAACTGGGGATCGCTGGATCAGGGTTTGCTGACCGAGCTGATGGATCAAAACGCCCGCAGCCTCGAGCCCAAGGATGCCCACCAGGTCACGCTGGAAGCCTGTGTCGAATCGGCCTTGCGCTCTCACGAGTGGGCCCTCACCTATGGAGTGAAGCCCGATAAGATCGTGCTCTCGGTGAAGATCTCCAACGCCCCCGACCTTTGGTGGGTAAACCGGGAGCTGGCCCGGCGCACGGATGCCGTGTTGCACCTGGGGCTGACCGAGGCTGGAATGGGGATCAAGGGCATCGTGGCCTCGGCGGCAGGGCTAACCCCGCTGCTTTCGGAGGGGATTGGTGACACCATTCGGGTTTCGCTCACCCCGGCACCCGGCGAACCCCGGACCCGCGAGGTGGAGACCGCCTTGGAAATCCTCCAGTCGCTGGGGTTGCGCCAGTTTGCGCCTACGGTCAGCAGCTGTCCAGGCTGCGGGCGCACCACCAGCAGCTTTTTTCAGGAGCTGGCCTTACAGGTCTCGGAGGAACTAAACCGGAACATGCCTTCCTGGCGCGAGCGGTATCCGGGGGTGGAGAACCTCAAGGTGGCGGTGATGGGGTGTGTGGTCAATGGCCCTGGGGAGAGCAAGCATGCCGATATCGGGATTTCCTTGCCGGGAACCGGTGAGCACCCTCGAGCCCCGGTTTACATTGATGGCCAACTGGCCACCACCCTGCAAGGGGAAAGCATTGCCAGCGACTTCATGAACCTGGTTCAGGAGTATATCCAGCGCCGTTTTGGCAAACCGCTGGCCTAAGCCCCCTTTACCCTTCGGCCAGGGCGTCGGGGCCTGAGGGGTTGGGGTTCAGGCCTAAGGTGTCGCGGAGCTGCTCGAGCGCCTCCTTCTCCGCCGGGGAGATCTGCTCGCCGCCGAACCCCAGAAACCCCCCCTCCTTGGCCGCCCCGGCCACCTTTTGGGCCACGCTCATCACGTAGCCCTTATAGGCTTCGGCATCCTGGGGGCTGGTCTTGGTCTGAACCAGCCACAGTGCTTGCCGCACCTCGTCCAGCAGAGTGCTTTTGGCCTCCTCGAGGCTGCTGAAGCGCCGCTTTTCAGGCTGAGGCAGCTCCTTGAAGGCCTCGGGTTGGAGGCTTTCATAGAGGGCTTGCAGCAGGGGGGAGTCCGAGGCCTTGGCCCCCTCGAGCAGGGCTTTGGTCAGGGCGGCAGCTTCGGCCAGAATGCCGGTGAGCCCTGAGGGCGAGGCCACCAAAATATAGGAGCCGGCGCTGGCTGGGCCGCTGAGCACCTTGATCCATTGTTCAGGGGTGAAGTTGTCTCTGAGCGCCATGGGTTCAGCTTACCCTTCGGGGGGCGGCCTGTGGGAGGAGGGCTTCCTGCGCTTTAGAATGAGGCGATATCTGGCGGTTATATGGGAGTGAACATGAGCTATCTGTTGGCCCTTGATCAAGGCACCACCTCGAGCCGCGCCATCGTCTTTACCCCGGCTGGGCAACCTTTAGCCCAGGCCCAGCAAGAGTTCACCCAGTATTTTCCTCAGCCGGGGTGGGTAGAGCACGACCCCCTGGAGATCTGGCAATCGCAGCTCCAAACCGCGCGCGAAGCCTTAGCCCGCGCAGGCCTGGAGGCAGCCCAAGTGGCCGCGCTGGGGATTATCAACCAGCGGGAGACCGTGGTGCTGTGGGAGCGCTCGAGCGGCAAACCTGTCCACCCTGCAATCGTTTGGCAGGACCGGCGGACCGCGGCCCTGTGCGAACAGCTCAAAGCCGAGGGCCTCGAGCCCACCTTTCGGCAAAAAACCGGCCTGGTCCTTGATCCCTACTTTTCAGGGACCAAGCTGGCCTGGTTGCTGAACCAGGTCTCTGGGCTGCGCGGGCGGGCCGAGCGGGGGGAGTTGTGCTTCGGGACGGTGGACAGTTGGCTGATCTATAACCTGACCGGCGGCCAACTCCACGCCACGGATGTCTCTAATGCTTCCCGCACGCTCTTGTTTAACCTGCGAGACCGGGCCTGGGACGATGAATTGTTGAGCATTTTGGACATCCCCAGGGCGGTGTTGCCCGAGGTGAAGCCTTCGGCCACCGTGTATGGCACCACCGCACCGGAACTCCTGGGCGCTGCCCTTCCCATTGCAGGGGTGGCGGGGGATCAGCAGGCTGCCCTGTTCGGACAGGCCTGCTTTGCTCCGGGGATGACCAAAAACACCTACGGTACCGGCTGCTTCATGCTGATGAACACCGGGCCCCAACCGGTTGAGTCCAAGCAGGGGTTGCTCACCACGCTGGCCTGGCAACTGGGGAACCACCCCCCTGAGTATGCCCTCGAGGGCTCGGTCTTCATCGCTGGGGCGGTGGTGCAGTGGCTGCGCGATGGCTTGGGCCTCATCCAGCAGTCGGCGGAAGTGGAAACCCTGGCGGCCCAGGTGCAAGATACCGGCGGGGTGTATTTGGTACCGGCTTTTGTGGGGCTGGGTGCGCCCTACTGGGATCCCTACGCTAGGGGTACCCTGGTGGGTCTGACCCGGGGGACCACCTCAGCCCATATTGCCCGGGCGGCCCTCGAGGCCATCGCCTACCAAAGCCGAGATCTGCTGGGGGCGATGGAAGCGGACTCGGGGCTGCGGCTTTCTGAGCTTCGGGTGGATGGCGGGGCCAGCCTCAATGGTCTTTTAATGCAGTTCCAGGCCGATCTTCTGGGTAGGCCGGTGGTGCGTCCACAGGTTGCTGAGACCACGGCCTTGGGGGCGGCCTATCTGGCTGGGGTGGGGGTGGGGATTACCGACCCGCCGGGAATCGCGGAGCGCTGGGCCGCGGGGGGACGGTTTGAGCCAAGGATGCTCGAGCCGGAGCGGGAGCAGCTCTATCGGGGCTGGAAACGCGCGGTAGAGCGATCCAGAGCCTGGGCCGAGTAGCCGCACCGGGCATGCGGTATTGTGGAGGTGAGGGGGTCAAAACTATGGACTTGCGTAAGATGGCTCAGGATTTGCGGGCGCAGGCGGAAGGCGCCCTAAAGGAAGCGGAAGCTAAGCTGGGGGAGATTCGGGCCACCCTGGACAAGGATGGGGATGGGGTTCCCGATGCGGTGCAGGGGGCGCTGAATCAGGCCAAGGAGGCTGCGGATCAAGCTCGAGCCAAGTTTGAGGAGCTGCGGGCCAACCTGGACCAAGACGGCGATGGGATACCAGACCGGCTCCAGAGCTTGAGCCAGCAGGCCAAAGAGGCGGCAGCGCAGGCCAAATCCAAGGCCGATGAACTGGCCGCACAGGTGCGCTCCAAGGCGAGCGAGGTGGGGGCTCAGGCCCAAGAGAAAGCCGAGCAGGTGGCCAAGGCCGCCCAAACCAAGCTGGACCAGGCCAAGGACACCGCGCAGCGCATCGTGGACTCGACCAAAAAAGAGGACCCGTCCGGCTAGGCTAGGGCGGGTTACCGGCCGGCCAGCGGGAACATCGGGTTGCCCAGGATGCGGGCCTGCATGGTGCTGGCTACCGAGCGGGCGAAGGTTTTCATGCGCTCTGCATTTTCCCCGGCGAAATGGGCATCAATGGCCTTAGCGAACAGCTCGAGCCAACGCTCAAAGTGCTCCGCCTTCAGGGGGTTCTGGGCGTTTAGGACGAGGTGCTTGTACATCATTCCGCCTTTATAGGCCCCGCTCCGGAAGAGAACGTTCTCCCAGAAGTCGTACATGATGGGCAGGTGGGCCTCTAGATCCAGACCGCTGAACAGGTAGCCGATCTGTGGGTCGGTGATGGCCTCGCGGTAGAAGGCGCTGATCACCGCGGCGATATCGGTTCTGGACAATACATCGTTCACGCCTATTAGGATAGGCCTAAAAGGGTTGGGCTTGTAGGGATGAAACTCCTGCCCCAATGCCCCACGGGGAGTCATAGGCCTTTTGCAGATGTAAGCAATACAATTGGAGGCATGGATCTGGGACGTGGGCTGATCCTTTTGGGGGTGTTGCTGATCCTACTGGGGCTGGCCTGGGTCTATGCCCCTCGGTTGCTGAGCTGGTTCGGTCACCTGCCGGGGGATATTCGCATTGAACGGGACGGCTTCCGGTTCTATTTTCCCCTGGTCTCGATGCTGGGGGTAAGCCTGGTCTTGAGCCTGGTGCTTAACCTGCTGGCCCGCTGGTTTCACAAACCCTGAGGGATAGGCCGAGGACCCCGGCCCCTTTGGGGGGGATTCCTGTATACTTCCTCTTTGGTGCAGTCGCATCCCGGCGTGAGCGTTCAGTCTCAGGGGGGAGCCGTTCGCCCACCCCGCGAGCCATAGGAGGGGAATATGTCTCGCCACGAAGCCACCACTGCAGTTCGTGAACCGCACACCAAAGGGGCCATCAGCGCCTTTCTCCGACACCACTTCCGCCACTTCAACGCTGCTGCTTTGATCGAGGCGGCGGAGGCCTACAAGCGCCACCTCGACTCGGGCGGGGTCATGATGGTTACCTTGGCTGGGGCCATGAGCACCGCCGAGTTGGGGCTCAGTTTGGCTGAGATGATTCGTCAGGGGAAGGTCGCGGCGATTTCCTGCACGGGGGCCAACCTCGAGGAAGACCTCTTTAACCTGGTAGCCCACGACCACTACGAGCGGGTGCCCCATTACCGCGACCTCACCCCGCAGGAAGAACAAGCCCTGCTGGAACGGCACATGAACCGCGTCACCGATACCTGCATCCCCGAGATGGAGGCCATGCGCCGGCTTGAAGGGGCTCTGATCGAGGAGTGGACTCGGGCCGACCGAGCCGGAGAGCGCTACTTCCCACACGAGTTCCTCTACCGGATCATTCGCTCGGGGGCTTTGGAGCAGTACTACCAGATTGACCCCAAAGACTCTTGGATGGTGGCTGCGGCTGAGCGCAACCTGCCCATCGTGGTTCCGGGCTGGGAGGACAGCACCACCGGCAACATGTACGCGGGACACTGCCTGAATGGGGAGATCAAGAACGTTCATACCGTGCGTACCGGCATCGAGTACATGATGTCCCTGGCCAACTGGTACACAGAGACCTCGGCCCGGCACAGCATTGGTTTCTTCCAGATTGGCGGTGGGATTGCCGGGGATTTCCCCATCTGTGTGGTGCCCATGCTGCACCAGGACATGCAGCGCCCCGATATCCCAATGTGGGGCTACTTCTGCCAGATCTCCGATTCCACCACCAGCTATGGCTCCTATTCTGGGGCCGTCCCCAACGAGAAAATCACCTGGGGCAAGCTGGCGGTAGACACGCCCAAGTTCATCATTGAATCGGATGCTTCGATTGTGGCCCCGCTGATGTTCGCGCTCATCCTGGAGCAGTAAGGGCGGGGATCGGGCCCTCCAGGGGGCACCTGGCGCTACTTTTTGCCCCAGCCCTCGAGCACAATCCGCCCATCCACCACCCGGGCCCGCTCGGGGCCGCGCCCGCCTTTGTCCTCGCTGGGGGCCTGGGCTACGTGATTGGCAATGCGAATCTGTTTGGCCTCGAGGCTCATGGCCCAGATCGCGGCCCCGAGCGGGCCCGGGTGGTGGATGGGCGGATTG
>NZ_QWLB01000020.1 GCF_003574355.1 Meiothermus granaticius NBRC 107808
CGGGGGACAATATCACCTTCACGGTGGAGCTGATCAAGCCCATTGCGATGGAGGAGGGATTGCGGTTTGCCATCCGTGAGGGTGGGCGTACCGTCGGCGCAGGCGTCGTCGCAAAAATCATCGAGTAAAGGAGCCCTGAATGCCCAAGATCCGTATCAAACTTCGGGGCTTTGACCACAAGAGCTTGGATGCTTCGGCGGCCAAGATTGTGGAAACTGCCCGCCGCAGCGGCGCACAGGTGGCAGGGCCGGTGCCCCTGCCCACCCGAATTCGTCGCTTTACCGTGCTGCGGGGCCCCTTCAAGCACAAAGATAGCCGTGAGCATTTCGAGCTGCGCACCCACAACCGCTTGGTGGATATCACCGATCCCACCCCCAAGACCATTGAGGGGTTGCGGAACCTGGATCTGCCCACTGGGGTGGAGCTCGAGCTCAAAGTGGTAGGAGGCCGCTGATGAAGGGCATCCTTGGTACTAAAGTGGGCATGACCCAGATCTGGCGCAACGACCGGGCCATCCCGGTTACGGTGATCTTGGCTGGGCCCTGTCCGGTAGTCCAGCGCCGCACCACCGAAAAAGACGGTTACGAGGCGGTGCAACTGGGCTTTCAAGCCCAGAAAGCCCAGCGGGTCAACAAGCCCATGAAGGGTCACTTCGCTAAAGCCGGGGTGGAGCCGGTCAAGTACCTCAAAGAGCTGCGCGGCTTCAACCCCGAGAGCGATACCGTTACGGTGGGCATTTTTAGCGCCGGTGAGGCTGTGGACGTGACCGGCACCTCGAAGGGTCACGGCTTTACCGGGGTGATGAAGAAGTGGAGCTTTGCCGGTGGAAATGATAGCCACGGAGCCCACAAAGTTCACCGCCACGGTGGTTCGATCGGTAACCGCAAGACCCCAGGCCGGGTCTTCAAGGGGAAGAAGATGGCCGGGCGCTGGGGCAATGAGAAAGTCACCATCCAGGGCCTCGAGGTCATAGACATCCTTCCTGAGGAGAACCTGCTCCTGATCAAGGGCTCGGTTCCCGGCGCCAATGGCTCTTTGGTGGTGGTGCGGCAGACCGCTAAGGTTCCGGCCCGCCGCGGCGAGGGAAAGGGAGGTAAATAATGGCCTACACCCTTTCTGTATTAGGCAGCGGTAAGACTGTGGAAGCAGCCTTGCCCGAGTCCATCAACCCGCACGTGCTCTATGAGGTGGTGCGCTGGCAGCTGGCCTCGCGCCGCCGGGGCACAGCAGCCACCAAAACCCGCTCCAAGGTGGCCTTTACTGGCAAGAAGATGTACGCCCAGAAGCATACCGGGCGGGCTCGCCACGGCGACGCTGGAGCGCCCATCTTCGTGGGGGGTGGTACCACTTTTGGGCCCCAGCCGCGGGACTACGGCTATACCCTGCCCAAGAAGGTGCGCAAGCTGGGGCTCAGCATGGCCCTGGCTGACCGGGCCAAGGAGGGCAAGCTGCTCCTGGTGGATGGCTTTCAAGGGGTAAACGGCAAGACCAAGGAGTTTGTGGCCTGGTTGGCCGCCAACCAGCTCGAGGGACATACCGTGCTTTTGGTCACCTCTAACCCCCTGGTGGCCCGCGCCGCCCGCAACCTGGCTAAGGTGCGTATCCTGGCTCCAGAAGGGCTCAACGTTTACGATATCCTCCGCCAAGAAACCCTGGTCATGGAGCTTTCCGCTTGGGAAAACCTGCAGGCCCGCCTGGGGGAGGGTACAACCAAAGGGGGTGAAGCGCAGTGAAGACCCCTTTTGACATCATCCTCAAGCCGGTGCTCTCGGAGAAGGCCTATTCCAAGTTCGCAGAGGGAACCTACACCTTCTGGGTGGCCCCCGATTCCAACAAGACCGAGATCGCCAATGCGATAGAGTCGGCCTTCAAGGTTAAGGTGGTGCGGGTGAATATCCAGAATACCCTGGGCAAAAACAAGCGCCTGGGCAAGTTCGAGGGTAAGCGCCCTGACCGCAAAAAAGCCATTGTGACGGTGGCTCCAGGACAGAAGATCGAGGCTCTAGAAGGGCTGATCTAGCCCGGGCCTGATCGAGATTATTGGAGGGTCGGCCTGAATCACAAACCTTCAGCCGCCACCCTCAGCCTCGAGGCCAGAGCGCTTTGGTCCGATCTCACGGGGACTAAAGCCGATGAAGAGGCGAGAATCCACTTGGAAGCAGGACGACTCCGGCCCGTCCGTATCAAGTGAGGTACAAGATGCCTGTTAAGAAGTTCAGACCCTACACCCCCTCGCGCCGCACCATGACGGTGGCGGACTTCTCCGGCCTCACCAAAAAGCGTCCGGAGAAGAGCCTCACCACCCCCATGCCCAAAACCGGTGGGCGCAACAACCAGGGCCGCACCACCAGCCGCTTTATCTCTGGTGGACACAAGCAGCTCTACCGCATCATTGATTTCCGCCGGCGGGACAAGGCCGGAATTCCGGCCCGGGTTGCGGCCATTGAATACGACCCCAACCGCACGGCCCGCATTGCGTTGCTGTTTTACCGCGACGGCGAAAAGCGCTACATCTTGGCGCCCGATGGCCTAGCCGTGAATACCCAGGTGGTCAGTGGTCCCGAGGCCCCGGTGGCGGCGGGTAACGCCTTGCCTCTGCGGTTCATTCCGGTGGGCACGGTGATTCACGCGGTCGAGCTCGAGCCCGGCAAGGGGGCCAAGATGGCCCGCAGCGCCGGGACCAGCATTCAGGTTCAAGGCCGCGAAGGCGAGTACGTGATCCTGCGCCTGCCCTCAGGGGAGCTGCGCCGGGTTCATGCCGAGAGCTATGCCACCATCGGCACGGTTAGCAACGCCGATCACAAGAACATCGTTCTGGGTAAAGCCGGGCGCACCCGCTACCTGGGCCGCAAGGGCCATGTGCGCGGTAGCGTGATGAACCCGGTGGATCACCCCCACGGTGGGGGTGAGGGGCGTACCCCGCGCGGTCGTCCGCCGGTCTCGCCCTGGGGCCAGCAGGCTAAGGGCCTCAAGACCCGCAAAAAGAAGAAGCCCTCGAGCGCCTTTATCGTCGCTCGGCGCAAGTAGAGGAGTGATCTATGCCGCGTAGCTTGAAAAAAGGAGTGTTCGTGGATGGTCACCTGCTCGAGAAGGTCGAGGCGCTGAACGCCAAGAACGAGAAGCGGGTGATCAAGACCTGGAGCCGCCGCAGCACCATTGTGCCGGAGATGATCGGGCACACCCTGGCGGTCTATAACGGCAAGCAGCACGTGCCGGTGTACATCACCGAGCAGATGGTGGGCCACAAGTTGGGTGAGTTCTCGCCCACCCGCACCTATCGCGGGCACAGCCGTGAGGCCAAGGCTGCCGCCAAGTAAAGGAGGGGATGTGGAAGCCAAAGCCAGTGCCCGTTATGTGCGCCAGTCGCCCCAAAAGGTGCGTCTGGTGGTGGATCTGATTCGCGGCAAGCCGGTGGAGGAGGCCCGGGCCATCCTCAAGTTCACCCCGCACCGGGCCAGCGAGCCGGTGGGTAAGGTTCTTGAGAGCGCCTCGGCCAATGCCGTCAACAACTACGACATGCTCGAGGATCAGCTCTTTGTCAAAGCCGCCTTTGTGGATGAAGGCCCCAGCCTCAAGCGGGTTATGCCCCGCGCCCGGGGCCGTGCCGACATGATCAAGAAGCGCACCAGCCACATCACCATCATCGTGGGGGAGAAAGATGGGAAATAAGATCAATCCGGTGGGCCTGCGCCTGGGGATCACCCGCGAGTTTGAGTCGCGCTGGTACGCCGGTAAAAAAGACTATGCCCGGATCCTCACCGAGGACCGAGCCATTCGCCAGCTGCTCGAGAAAGAGCTGGGGGCTGCCGGACTGGCCCGCATTGACATCGAACGGGCTGCCGACAACATTGCGGTCAACGTTTACGCGGCTAAGCCCGGGGTGGTGATCGGGCGCGGTGGGGAGACCATCAAGCGCTTGCGCGAGGCCTTACAGAGCAAGTTCCCCGGTAAGACCGTGGCCCTCAACGTGCAGGAGGTGGGCAACCCCAACCTCAGCGCTCCCTTGGTGGCACAGCGGGTGGCTGAGCAGATCGAGCGCCGCTTTGCGGTGCGCCGCAGCATCAAGCAGGCGGTTCAGCGCGTGCGGGAATCGGGTGCTCAGGGGGCCAAAATCGTGGTCTCGGGTCGCATTGGCGGGGCCGAGCAGGCCCGGGTGGAGTGGGCGGCTGAGGGTCGGGTACCGTTGCACACCCTGCGGGCCAACATTGACTACGGTACTGCCCGGGCCGAGACCACCTATGGTTCCTTGGGGGTCAAGGCCTATGTGTTCCAAGGGGAGGTTATCGGGGGGAAAAAGGTGGTACCGGGGGCTGCCCCTGCCGCCCGTCCTTCCGCTCCCAAGCGCGAGGAGGGTAAGCCCCGTCGCCGCTCCGCGGTGCGCAAATCCGGTCCGCAAGAAGGAGGTCAGTAGCCATGCTGATGCCCAAGCGCATGAAATACCGCAAGGCCCACCGAGGCCGGATGCGTGGCACCGCCAAGGGTGGGGATTATGTGGCCTTTGGGGAGTATGGCCTGGTTAGCCTCGAGCCCACCTGGGTCACCAGCCAGCAGATCGAGGCGGCCCGCGTGGCGATGGTGCGGCACTTCCGCCGGGGGGGTAAGATTTTTATTCGCATCTTCCCCGACAAACCCTTCACCAAAAAGCCCCTAGAAGTGCGAATGGGTAAGGGTAAGGGCAACGTCGAGGGATATGTGGCCGTGGTCAAGCCGGGCCGTGTGATGTTTGAGGTGAGCGGCGTGACAGAGGAACAGGCCCGTGAGGCCTTGCGCCTGGCGGGGCATAAGCTCCCCATGCAGACCAAGGTGGTGAAGCGCGATGCCTACGACGAAGCTCAGTGATCTACGCAAGCTGGCCCCTGCGGACCTGCAAAAGCGGGTGATGGATAGCAAGAAAGAGCTGATGGAACTGCGTTTCCAGGCCAGCATCGGCCAGCTCGACAAGAACCATCGGGTGCGCGAGGTCAAGCGAGAGGTGGCGCAGATGCTCACCGTGCTGGGCGAGAAGGCCCGAGGGGTAGAGGTGGTCTCGAAAGCGGAGGTTGTGGCTAAGCCCACCCGCAAACCGGCAGCCAAGAAGCCCTCGAGCCGCGCCAAGAAAGCCGCCGAGTAAGGAGAACTATGCCTAAAAAACTGATAACCGGCGTGGTGGTGAGCGACAAGGCGCAGAAGACTGTGAGCGTGTTGGTTGAGCGCCAGATGCAGCACCCCATCTACGGCAAGGTGATTCGTCAGAGCAAGAAGTACCTCGCCCACGATGAAAACGGGGAGTATAAAACCGGGGATGTCGTGGAGATCCGCGAAGCCCGGCCGATCTCTAAGAACAAGAAGTTCGTGGTGGTACGCCGCCTGGAAGAGGGGCGCACCGACCTGGTGGAGCGCTACCAACTGCGCAAGGAGCGGGGTAACGCATGATCCAACAAGAAACAGTTTTGGATGTGGCCGATAACACCGGGGCCCGGAAGATCGCCTGTATTCGGGTGATGGGGGGGCACTACCGCAAGTACGCCAGCGTGGGGGACGTGATTGTGGCCTCGGTCAAGGAGGCCATTCCTCGCGGGATGGTCAAGAAGGGCGACGTGGTAAAAGCGGTGGTGGTGCGTACCGCCAAGGAGATCAAGCGGGGGGACGGCAGCAGCATTCGCTTCGACACCAACGCCGCGGTGATCATCAATCCACAGAATGAGCCGCGCGGAACCCGGGTGTTTGGCCCGGTGGCCCGTGAACTGCGCGAGCGCGGCTTCATGAAGATCGTCTCGTTGGCCCCCGAGGTGCTCTGAGCTGGGGAACCCAGGGCCGGTGCTTTTCTTTGAGGATTTTGCTATACTTGCCCTTTGGCGCTCGAGTGGGGGGAGAATTCCCCTCCATCCTTTGAGGAAAGCGATCAGGTCGGAGGAGTCATGAAGGTACACATCAAAAAAGGTGACAACGTGGTGGTCCTCTCCGGGCGAGAGGGTCTGCGCGGGGCCACCGGAAAGGTTAAGACCGTCCTGCCCCGAGAGGGTATGGTGGTGGTGGAGGGGGTTAATATCGTCAAAAAGGCGGTGCGCCCCAACCCCCGCAACCCCCAGGGTGGGTTCATTGAGCAGGAGGCGCCGCTGCACGCCTCCAAGGTGATGCCCATTTGTCCGAGCTGTGAAAAGCCCACCCGCATCCGCAAAAAGCTCCTGGATGACGGGAGCAAGATTCGCGTTTGTGCCAAGTGCGGCAGCAGCCTTGAGACCCGCTAAGAGGTGTGTATGGCGCTAGAAGTCGCACTCAAACAACACTATAAGGAGCACGTCCGCCCCGAGCTGATGAAGCGGTTTGGCTACACCAACCCCATGGCCGCCCCGCGCTTGGTCAAAATTGTGGTGAATCAGGGCTTGGGCGAGGCCAAAGAAGATAGCCGAATCCTCGAGAAGGCCGGTAAGGAGCTGGCGGTTATCACCGGGCAGCAGCCTGCGGTAACCAAGGCCAAAAAGAGCATCTCCAACTTCAAGCTGCGCCAGGGGATGCCGATTGGTCTGCGGGTTACCCTGCGCGGAGACCGGATGTGGATTTTCGCTGAAAAGCTCATTCACATTGCCTTGCCCCGCATCCGTGATTTTCGTGGGGTGAACCCCGGTAGCTTTGATGGTCGCGGCAACTACAACCTGGGGCTGCGGGAACAGGCCATCTTCCCGGAGATCACCTTCGACATGGTGGATGCGGTGCGGGGTATGGATGTGGCGGTGGTGACCACTGCCCGCAATGACGAGGAAGCCAAGGCGCTTTTGGAACTCCTGGGCTTTCCCTTCCGCAAGTAAGTCTGAGTTTCTATTGAGGAAAGGAGGTGACACATGGCTAAAAAATCCCAGATGGAAAAGATGAAGCGCAAGCAGAAGACCATCGCCAAGTACGCGGCCAAGCGGGCTGCGCTCAAGGCAGCCGGCGACTATGCGGGCTTGGCCGCTCTGCCCCGCGATGCCAGCCCCACCCGTCACAAAAACCGCTCGTTCATGAGTGGGCGCAGCCGCTCGTTCATTCGCTACTTTGGCATCTCCCGCATCGAGCTCCGCGAAATGGCTCACAAGGGTCAGCTTCCCGGGGTGAAGAAGGCAAGCTGGTAGGGCAGCTCTGTAGGTCGGAACGTTTGGGCCGATACCGCAGGGTTTAGCCGTTCAGGAAGGGTTGAGGGCGTTCTAAGCTGTACGGTTGGTTCTTTTTGACCAAAACCTGGCTTCGCAAACGTTCAAGGACAAACGGCCCGGCCTGAAAAGAAGGAGAATTCACGATGTTTAGTGATCCGATTGCCGACATGTTGACCCGAATCCGCAATGGGCTCGTGGTCCACAAGGAAAGTGTGGATGTCCCTGCTTCGAAGTTTAAGGAGCAGATTGCCGACATCTTGGTCAAAGAAGGCTTCCTTAGGGGAGTGGAGCGCCACGAGAACGAGGGAAAGCCCTTCCTGCGCTTGTTCCTCAAGTATGGCCCTCGCCGTGAGCAGGTCATCCAGCATATTCAGCGGGTCTCCCGCCCAGGGCGGCGAGTGTACGTGGGGGCAGAGAATGTTCCCAATGTGCGCCGGGGACTGGGGCTGGCCATCATCTCGACCTCCAAGGGGCTGCTCCCTGACCGCGAGGCGCGCAAGCTCGGGGTCGGTGGTGAAGTGATCTGCGAGGTGTGGTAATGAGTCGCATTGGTAAGCAACCCATTCCTCTGCCCAAGGGGGTTACCGCCGAGGTGAGCGGTGGGGCAGTCAAGGTTAAAGGCCCTAAGGGCGAGTTGACCGTCAACTACAACCCTCAGATGCAGATCAAGAGCGAGAACGGCAGCCTCACCGTAAGCCGCAGCTCGGATAGCCGCACGGATAAAAGCCTGCACGGCCTGACCCGGACCCTCATTGCCAACGCGGTGCAGGGGGTCTCGAGCGGCTTCGTCAAAGAGATGCTGATCAGCGGTACCGGTTACCGCGCCCAGATGCAGGGCAAGAACCTCGAGCTCAGCGTGGGGTACAGCCACCGCGTAGTGGTGAACCCACCGGCGGGGGTCACCTTCGAGGTTCCCGAGCCCACCCGGGTGCGGGTGGTGGGTATTGACAAGCAGCTCGTGGGTCAGGTTGCCGCCAATCTGCGCGAGGTGCGCAAGCCGGATGCTTACCACGGTAAGGGCGTCCGCTATGCTGACGAGGTTCTCAAGCTCAAGCCAGGTAAGGCCGCAGGGGCCAAGTAAAGGAGCACAATATGGCCCATCTTTCCACTACCGATCGCCGTAAGTACCGCGTGCGCAATGCGGTGAAGTCCAGTGGGCGCCTGCGCCTGTCGGTACACCGCTCATTGCAGCACATCTACGCTCAGATCATTGACGACGCCAAGGGGGAAACCCTGGCCACGGCCAGCAGCCTGGCCCTGGGGCTCAAGGGCAACAAAACGGAGATGGCCAAGAAGGTTGGTCAGGCTATCGCCGAAGCGGCTAAGGCCAAGGGCATTACCACGGTGGTGTTCGATCGGGGCGCCTTCAAGTATCACGGGCGAGTCAAGGCTTTGGCCGACGGGGCCCGCGAAGGTGGGTTGCAGTTCTAGCTGGAAGCCGAGGGCTGAACCTCTAAGGCCGAGAATTTCGCTTTAGCCTTCAGCCTTGAGCCTTCCGCCTTTAGCGAGGTTGAGAATGCCTGAAACCGATTTTGAAGAGAAGATGATCGAGGTGCGCCGTACCTCGAAGACCTACCAAGGCGGGCGCCGTTTTCGTTTTGGGGCACTTGTGGCCGTGGGAGACCGCCAGGGCCGGGTGGGGCTTGGGCTGGGTAAGGCCAAGGAAGTCCCGGTGGCCGTACAGAAGGCCAACAACTACGCTCGCCGTTCGATGATTGACGTACCGCTCAAGAACGGTACCATCCCTCACGAGATCACCGTGACCTGGGGTTCCTCGACCATCCTGCTGCGGCCGGCTGCGCCGGGTACGGGGGTAATTGCGGGGAAGGTGCCCCGGGCCATCCTCGAGCTCGCCGGGATCACCGATATCCTGACCAAAGAACTGGGCTCGCGCAACTATGTCAATCAGGCCTATGCCACCCTCGAGGCCTTGCGCCAGCTGCAGACCTGGGAGGACGTGAAGCGGCTGCGCAAAGCTGAGCCGAAAAGCGAAGGGGGTGAGGCCCAGGCGGTGCAGTAGCCCCGCGATGGCAAGCCTATGGCGACCATTAAAGTCCGGCTGATCAAGAGCCCTATCGGTTATCCGCACGATCAAAAGGCGGCCCTCAAGGTATTGGGGCTCACCAAGATGCACCGCGTTCGTGAGGTCCAGGACAACCCCGCGATGCGCGGACAGATTCGCAAAGTGGCTCACCTCGTTGAGGTGATTCAGTAGCCCTCAGGAGCAAACCATGAAACTTTCCGATCTTCGCCCCAATGAAGGGGCTAATAAGCGCAAGAAGCGCGTGGCCCGTGGCCCCGGCTCGGGCCACGGCAAGACCGCTGGGCGCGGCCACAAAGGGCAGAAATCCCGTTCCGGTGGCTTGAAGAACTCGGCTCGCTTCGAAGGCGGGCGCTCGACCTTGCTGATGCGCCTGCCTAAGCGCGGGATGGGTGGGCAGGTGCCGGGGGAGATCCCACGGGTTGAGTACCAGGTGGTCAATCTTGGCCTTATCGCCAAGCACTTCACCTCCGGTGAGGTAAACCCGGAGGCCCTGGTTCAGGCGGGTCTGGTCCGGCCTGGGTATCCGGTAAAGGTGCTGGCCCAAGGGGAGGCCAGCGGGGTCAGGGTCCATGCCCATAAGTTCTCCCAGGCGGCAGCCGAAAAGCTCAAGGCAGCCGGCGGCGAAGCAGTAGAGATCCAGCCCAAGGGGGCCTAGGATGCTACAGGCCTTCCGCTCCGCGCTGGTTATCCCTGAATTGCGCCGGCGCATCCTGTTCACGCTGTTTGTGCTGGCGCTGTACCGGCTGGGGAACTTCATCCCCACGCCGGGGGTGGACATCTCCAAGATCCGTGATTTTCTGGGCACTCAGGCCGGAAGCGCTTTGGGCTTGGTCAACCTGTTCAGCGGCGGAAACTTTGAGCAGTTCTCGATCTTCGCCCTGGGCATCATGCCTTACATCACCGCCAGCATCATCATGCAGCTTTTGGTAACGGTGATTCCCAGCCTCGAGAAGCTGCAAAAAGAAGGCCCTGAAGGACAGAAGCAAATCCAGCAGTACACGCGCATCGCTGGGATCGCCCTTGGCGCGGTGCAGGGGCTGTTTTTGGCGGTGACCTTTCTCGAGTCCAACGCGGGTGCTTTTTTGCTGCCCGGCTGGGAACCCGGTTTCTTCTTCCGCTTCGTGGTGGTGGTGACCCAGGTGGCTGGTATCGCTTTGCTGCTTTGGATGGCGGAGCGCATCACCGAGTATGGGATCGGCAACGGTACCAGCATGATCATCTTTGCCGGGATCGTAGCGAGCTGGTTGCCCCAGTTGGGCCGCACCTTTGGTTTGGTGCGCACCGGCGAGGTCAACCTGATCGCCCTCTTGATTTTCCTGGCCTTTGTGGTGGTGGCTTTTGCCTTCATGGCGGGGGTACAGCAGGCTGAACGGCGCATTCCGGTGCAGTATGCCCGTAAGCAGGTAGGGCGTAAGGTGTTTGGTGGCCAGGCCACCTATATCCCCATCAAGCTCAACGCGGCCGGCGTGATCCCCATCGTTTTTGCCGCGGCCATCCTGCAAATCCCGCTATTTTTGACCGGGGTTCCGGCCTTCCAGAACTCGCCGATTGCCCAGGGGATTGCGAACTTCTTTAATCCGCGCAATGCTTCGGGGCTGCTCATCGAAGTGTTTTTGATCGTGGCCTTCACGTATGTCTACACTGCGGTGCAATTCGACCCCCGGCGCATCTCGGAAAACCTGCGCGAGTATGGTGGGTTTATTCCGGGGATTCGCCCGGGCGATCCCACCAAGAATTTCTTGGAGCACATTGTCTCGAGGCTAACCCTGTGGGGGGCCATCTTTCTGGGGGTGGTGGCTGCGCTGCCGACCATCTTCCAAAACGTGACCGGGGTGACCACCCTGTCCTACCATTTTTCGGGGATCAGCTTGCTGATCGTGGTGGGCGTGGCCCTCGACACCCTGCGCCAGATTGAGTCGCAGCTTCAGATGCGCAACTACGAGGGGTTCCTCAGCAAGGGCCGTCTGCGAGGCCGAACCCGTTAGAGGAGGGATGCATGGCGGAAGCGGTAATCTTTTTGGGCCCCCCCGGTGCGGGCAAAGGTACCCAGGCCAAGCGATTGGCGGCTGAGATGGGTTTTACCCAGCTCTCCACCGGTGATATCCTGCGCAGCCATGTGGCCCGGGGCAGCGAGTTGGGCCGCAGGGTGAAGCCGATCCTGGAGCGGGGCGACCTAGTGCCCGACGACCTGATTCTAGCCCTGGTGCGCGAAGAGATTGCCGCGATCCCCCATCCCAAGGTGATCTTTGATGGATTTCCCCGGACCAGCGCGCAGGCCGCAGCGCTGGATGGTTTGCTGTCGGAGCTGGGTATCTCGCTCAAGGGGGTGCTGCTGGTGACGGCCCCTGAAGAAGAGCTGGTCAAGCGCCTGCTGAACCGCGCCCAGCAGGAGGGCCGCTCCGACGATAACGAAGCCACCATCCGCAACCGCCTCGAGGTTTACAAAACCCAGACCCAACCCCTGGTGGACTACTACCAAAAGACCGGTCATCTGCGGAAGATCAATGGCCTGGGCAGCCCCGATGCGGTCTACCGCTCGATTGAGGCCGCGCTGGTGGCAGAAGCCTGAACCCCCTGAGCGATTATGGCGATCCACATCAAGAGCCCCTGGGAAATTGAGCGGATGACCGAGACCGGTCGTTTGCACACCCAGCTCTTTGCCGAGCTCGAGCCCTACATTCGCCCCGGGGTGACCACCCTCGAGCTCGATACCCTCATTCACAAGGCCATGACCCGCCTGGGGGGACAGTCTCCGCAGATCGGCTACCGGGGTGGGGGCAGCGTTCCCTATCGCTATGCCACCTGCATGTCTTTGGATGATGTGGTGGTCCATGGTTTTCCCAGTGGGCGCCCACTGCGCGAAGGGGAGATTCTCAAAGTGGATTTCGCATTTACCTACGGGGGATTCACCACCGACATGGCCAGGACATATCCTATCGGTAAGGTCTCCCCTGAGGCGGAGAAGCTGATGCGGGTTACGGAGGAAGCCTTTTGGCTGGGGCTGGAATACCTGCAACCGGGGAACCGCATCGGTGATGTGGGCCATGCGGTGCAGGAGTTCGTAGAGCGCAAGCACGGATTGTGGTGTGTGCGCGAGATGGTGGGGCATGGGGTTGGGCGGGGGATGCACGAAGACCCCCAGCTCCCCAACTACGGGGATCCTGGAAAAGGCCCCAAGCTGCGTCCGGGGATGACCCTGGCTTTTGAGCCGATGGTTTCCCTTTTCCCGGCCAAGATGGTAATATTGAATGATGGCTGGACGGCCACGGTTGGCAAAGGCAACCTGGCTGCCCACTACGAAAACACGGTGCTGATCACCGAATCTGGTCCTCGCTTGCTGACGGGGAGCCAGCGAACTGTGCCGGTTTAGGAGGAACTGCTTGGCCAAGGAAAAAGACACCATCCGGGCGGAGGGCGTGATCTCGGAAGCCTTGCCCAACACCACTTTTCGTGTCCAGCTGGATAACGGACCGGAAATCCTGTGCTACATCTCGGGCAAGATGCGCATGAACTACATCCGAATCCTCCCGGGGGATCGCGTGGTCGTGGAGATTACCCCCTATGATCCCAGCCGGGGCCGGATTGTGTACAGGAGGTAGGGCAGAAAGGCCGCCCTTCTAGGGCGGAGGAGGAACTATGAAAGTGCGGGCGTCGGTCAAGAAAATGTGTGACAAATGCAAGGTGATCAAGCGGCACGGGGTGGTGTTTGTGATCTGCCAAGACCCCACCCACAAGCAACGTCAGGGATAAACCCCACTGGGCCGAAAGAGACCTGGGGGCAAAGAGGAGAGTGAATGGCTCGTATCGCTGGTGTAGAAATTCCCCGCAATAAGCGTGTGGACATCGCCTTGGGTTATATCTACGGGGTGGGTCCGGCTCGGAGCAAAGCGGCGTTGGAGGCGACTGGGGTAAACCCGGCCACCCGCGTCAAGGACCTGAGCGAGGCTGAGGTGGCTAAGCTCCGGGATTTCGTGGAGAACACCTATAAGCTCGAGGGTGAGCTCCGCGCAGAGGTGGCCGCCAACATCAAGCGGTTGATGGATATTGGTTGTTACCGCGGCTTGCGCCATCGCCGGGGCCTGCCGGTACGCGGTCAGCGCACCCGTACCAATGCCCGTGGCCGCAAAGGCCCCCGCAAGACGGTGGCTGGGAAGAAAAAGGTCACCCGGAAGTAGCCGCAGGCCGGGTCTGCTTTTGGAAGGTTTAGGCCAAAACAGTTTCATAAAGCTGGAACGCAGATGCATAGACATCCGGTACCTGCCAGTTGAGACTCCTAAAAAATCGGCTCTGACCCCCTATTGGCCGGAGCAAAAGAGGAGAGTATGGCTGAGAAAAAAGCTTCAAGTTCGCGCAAAAAGAAGGTCAAACGTTCAGTTTCCGCTGGGCGGGCGTTTATCCACGCTTCGTACAACAACACCATTGTCACCATCACCGATAGCGAGGGCCATCCGGTCACCTGGTCCTCCGGTGGGGTGATCGGCTACAAGGGCAGCCGCAAGGGCACGCCTTATGCGGCTCAGCTTGCGGCAATGGACGCCGCCAAAAAGGCCCAGGGGTTTGGCATGAGCAGTGTGGATGTGGTGGTGCGGGGCACCGGTTCGGGCCGTGAGCAAGCCATCCGTGCCCTGCAGGCCAGTGGGATTCAGGTGCGCAGCATCGTAGACGATACCCCGCTGCCCCACAACGGCTGCCGTCCGCGCAAGAAGTTCCGCAAGACCCAGGGCAAGTAGCCCTGTGTGCTGTGGCGAACCTTAGGGTTCCCAGGTTCGCCATGACGTTTTGGGAACCCAGGCTGTAGGAGGCAATTGTACATGGGTCGTTATCGTGGTCCAATCGTGAAAATCGCCCGTCGGCTGGGCGTCAATGTGGCCGAAACCGAAAAGGTTCAAAAGTTCCTTGATCGCCGTCCCTATGCCCCAGGCCAGCACGGCCAGAAGCGCAGCCGGGGCCGTCCCTCCGATTACTCTGTGCGGTTGCGGGAGAAGCAGAAGCTGCGGTTTATCTACGATGTTTCAGAAACCCAGTTCCGCAACCTTTTTGCTGAGGCCAGCAAGCGTAAAGGGGTGACCGGTACGGTGTTTTTGCAGCTCCTGGAAAGCCGCCTGGATAACGTGGTCTTCCGGTTGGGCATTGCCAGCACCCGTCGCCAGGCGCGGCAGTTTGTGCGCCACGGGCACATTTTGGTGAACGGCAAGCGGGTTACCATCCCAGGCTACCGGGTACGCCAGGGCGATGAGATCAAGGTGGCCGAGAAGGCCAAGAAGATTGAGTTCATCACCCAAAATGTCGAGCGCTTCAAGAACCGCAAGACATTTCCCTGGCTCGAGTGGAACGCGGGCACCATGACCGGTCGTTTCCTGCGCCTCCCTGAGCGCGAGATGCTTTCTCTGCCGGTCAATGAGCAACTCGTGATCGAGTTCTACTCGAGGTAAGCGCTAGCCCATAGCGTTGCTATCGGCTATATGCCCTCCGAAGGAGGAAATTTTGGAAACCACCAAGACCAAAGCCCCTGTGTTCAATGCCCGTATTGATGGGAACTACGGCGAGTTTGTCCTCGAGCCCTTGGAGCGTGGCTTCGGTGTGACCTTGGGTAACCCCCTGCGCCGCATCCTGCTCTCCTCGATCCCCGGAACCGCGGTCACCAGCATCTACATTGAGGATGTTTTACACGAGTTTTCCACCATTCCTGGGGTTAAGGAAGATGCCATCCAGCTCATCCTTAACCTCAAGGAACTGGTGGTGAAATTTCATAACCCAGGCTCGGGCCCCAAAACCCTTACCCTGCGGGCGACCGGCCCTCGAGTGGTATATGCCAGGGATTTAGAAGTGGGGCCTGATGCTGAGATCATCAACCCAGATCTCTATCTGGCTACTCTCGACGAGAAGGGCAAGCTGGTGATGGAGATCCGCGTGGACGAGGGGGTGGGATATGTTCCTGCCGAGAAGCACGGGATCAAAGACCGCATCTCTTCGATCCCGGTAGACGCACTCTACTCCCCAGTGCGCCGGGTGGCCTACCAGGTTGAAGATACCCGCCTGGGCCAGCGTACCGACCTGGACAAGCTCACCTTGCGGGTCTGGACGGATGGCTCGGTCTCGCCCATGGAGGTGTTGCAGCAGGCGGTGAACATCCTGCGTGAACAGCTCGCGCTGTTTGATCAATCCCCGGTGCTACGGGTGGAGACGCGCCCCGCTGCGAGTGCCCCGGCAAGCAGCTCCGCTCCCAACGCTCCGGTCTCCGCCCCGGTCCCCGCTCCCACCCCGGTCAGCCCCGGTGTAGGGCTCACCCTGGACGATCTGGGCCTCACCACCCGTGTGCTGCACAACCTCAAGGAGGAGGGGATTGAGAGCGTGGAAAGCCTGCTGGCCCTCTCTGAGCGCGAGCTTAAGAAGGTGCCGGGTATTGGCGACCGTAGCCTGCAGGAAATCAAGGACTGCCTCAACCAGCATGGGCTGGTGATGAGGGACTGATCTCGCAGGTCTAAGTTTTGGGGGTTTAAGCCTGGAGATCCCTCTGAAGGAGAATCATGCGTCACCTTAATTCTGGACGAAAGCTCAATCGTAACTCTTCCCACCGCCTGGCCCTGGCCCGCAACCAGGCCAAGAACCTGCTTACCCACGGGCGAATCACCACCACCGTGCCCAAGGCCAAAGAGCTCGGGGGCTTTGTGGATCACCTGATCACGGTTGCCAAGCGGGGCGACCTCGCGGCGCGGCGGTTGGTGCTGCGTGATCTTCATGACCCCAAGCTGGTCAAGAAGGTCTTTGAGGAGATTGCGCCCAAGTACGCCAGCCGTCCGGGTGGATATACCCGCGTGCTCAAGCTGGCGGACCGCCGCCGGGGCGATGGAACCCAGCTTGCGCTGATCGAGCTTGTAGACTAACTATTTGCCCTTTGAATATCGAGGCCGTAAGCCTCGATATTTTCTTTTGCCATGGCGAAGATCTGACCGTGCTTGAGCAGCCTGAGTCCCTTAGATCGCTTGCCCAACTCATGTGTATGCCATAGCCTGCTTGGCTGTGCGTAAGGATAGCAGGTACGCAGGTTTCGCGGTTTGCTATACTCTCCCGGTTGATAGGAGGCTTCTCTTGCTGCGCTATGTAACCTCAGAATCGGTAACCGAGGGACACCCCGACAAGCTGGCCGATCGCATCTCCGACAGTATCCTGGATGCATTTTTGGCCCAAGACCCCAAGGCCCGGGTGGCGGCTGAGACGTTGGTCACTACCGGGCTGGTGATGGTGGCCGGGGAGATCACCCTCGAGAAGGGCTACGTGGATATCCCCCGGGTGGTGCGTGAGGCGGTCCTGGAGGTCGGCTATACCCGGGCCAAATACGGCTTTGATGGGAATACCTGCGCGGTGCTCACCGCAGTAGACGAGCAGAGCCCGGACATCGCGGGTGGGGTTAACGAGGCCTATGAGTGGCGGGTGCTGGGCTCGCGGGACCCCCTCGACCGGGTGGGGGCGGGGGATCAGGGCCTGATGTTTGGTTACGCCACCGACGAAACCCCTGAGCTGATGCCACTGCCCATCTCGTTGGCTCACCGCCTGACCCGCCGCCTGGCCGAGGCCCGCAAGACCGGGGAAATTCCCTACCTGCGCCCCGATGGCAAGGCCCAAGTCACGGTGGTTTACGAGGGCCAGATCCCGCTATATGTGGGTACAGCCCTGGTTTCTACCCAACATGGTGAGGACGTTGAAGGGGAGCAGATCGCTCAGGACGTGATCGCCAAGGTGATTCGCCCAGCCATTCCGGAGCGGTACTTGAGCGAGAAAACCCAGTATCTGGTCAACCCCTCGGGCAAATTCGTGATCGGGGGGCCTCACGGCGATACCGGCCTGACTGGGCGCAAGATCATCGTAGACACCTACGGGGGGGCGGTGCCCCATGGAGGGGGGGCGTTCAGCGGCAAAGACCCCACCAAGGTGGACCGCTCGGCGGCGTATTACGCCCGCTACATCGCGAAGAACCTGGTGGCGGCAGGTTTGGCCAAGCGGGCCCTGGTGGAACTGGCCTATGCCATCGGTAAGGCCAGGCCGGTGGGGATGCGGGTTGAGAGCTTTGGTACGGGCACCCTAGAAGATGAGCGGCTGACGGAGATAGTCGGGCGGGTGTTCGATGCCCGGCCTCGAGCCATCATTGAAAACCTGGGGCTGGCCCGACCGATCTACACCCCGACCTCGGCCTATGGCCACTTTGGCCGTGAGGGCTTTCCCTGGGAAGCCACCGACAAACTTGAGGTGTTGCAGGGCCTGGCTTGAAGCCCAGGAGGGGTTTGCTGGGACAGCCCGGGGCTTGACGTAACGTTAAGCCGAGATCAAGCCGGTTTGAACCGTAAGGTCTTCCCGCAGGCATTACACTAGCCGTTAATACTGGAGTATGCCCGAAGGGGAGGAGAATCGCTTGTCGCTGTATCAGACCCTCAACCAATCCCTCGAGCCCGTTTTGGGGGAGCGTACCCGAATGGTGCTGGAGGAAGGAGTCCGGCGGCTGGGTGTGAGCCCGGATCAGCTCGACCCCTCCCAAGCGGAGGTGATCCTCAAACGCTTGGTCTATCGCGAGCTACAGTCGCGGATGAGCCCCACCGCTGCCCGAGCCCGGATCGAGGAGATGCTGCGGGAGATCGGGGCAACAGAGAAAGAGGAGGAGGGGCCCAATGGGGCGAGCACCGCTCACTCTGAAGCCGCTTTGGGTGAGCTCGAGGCCGGGCTCAAGCGCTTCAGCCTGTACCTAGACTGGCCTGAGGTGGGGCGGCTGCGGGGCCTGATCGCCCTGATCAGGGGGAACCCCCCCAGCAGCACCACGGCGGGGCTGCTGCGTGAGGGGCAGGAGGTGCTCTCTAACCTCGAAGAACGCTTACAATCGGCCTTGCTGCGCCAAAGCCGCGACATCGCAGACCTGCAAACCGCCCTGGAGCGGGTTCGGAGCGTGGGGGGGCCCAAGGTGCGCCGCCTGGAGAACCTGCTGCGCCAGATCCAGGAGGCCCATGCTGCCGAGACCCTAGCCCCTGCCGAGGTGGAGCGGGCCAGGGCCCTGGCCGCAGAGATGCGCAAGCTGGTCGAGAGCAGCGTGGTACAGAACCCCACCCTGGAAGGGGCGATTTTGCTCGAGGAGGAAACCCTCTCCGGGAGCGGCCCTCCTACGGTGGAGATGGCTTGGGATGACAGCGAGCTGGTGCTGGACCTGGACTTCGAATCGCTGACCGCTGAGCAGCAGTCGCGCATTCGTGAGATTGACGTGGCGGAGGACCGGCGTAGGCTCGAGGCCCTGTGTGATCGCTATCCCCATGCGCTGGGCCGCAGTGAGGTCTCGGGGCTGCGGGCCGCCCTCGAGGCGGAGCTCGAGGCGGGTCGCCCGGTGGGAGAACGGTTGGGCGAGTTCGAGGCCGTCCTCAGGGAAGCCCAGGCTGAGCAGGTGGCGGAGGCTCGAGTGCGCTACGAGTGGCTCCTGGAGCGAGCCCGGCAGCTGAGCGCCTCGGAGAAGACCGCGGCCCTGGCTGCCCGTTTGGAGATTGCCGGACAGACCCTAGCGGGGGGGGGGCTCCCAGGGGAACTGGCCGAGCTGGAAGGGGTGCTGAGCGCTCTCGAGGCCGAAGAACGGGCGGCCAAGGAGTTGCGCGAGCGTCAGCAGCGGCTCAAGGTGGCGTTGGAGTCGCTGCGCTCGGAAGCCGAGGTGGCCCTTTCGCCCTACCGTGACCACGCCGAGGTTGAGCTGTTTTTGGTCACCCTGTCCGATCTTCCGGCTCAGGAGGACGTGCTGGGCCGGGCTCGAGGCCAGCTTTCAGCCCTCCTGACCGCCCTGGCCCGGGAGCGGGAGGAGGAGGGGTTGGCCCGTATGAGCCTGCGGGCTGCAGTGCAGGCCCTGCCCTCGCTGGAACCCCTCGAGGCGGGCAAGCAGGCGGTGCTGCAGCGCCTGGAAGCGCCAGGCTCGCGCGAGGCCCTGGCCGAGCTCGAGGCCTATGTGCAAGCCCTTACCGAGCGGGCCCGAGCCCTGGTTTCCGCCCGCCTGGAGGCGCTCGAGGCCAGGGTGGAGCGGCTGGAATCCACCCTCAAGGAATCCCTGGGGGAGGTGCGGGCCGCGCTGGCCGAGGCCCGTCGGGAACTGGCTCAGGGCCGCTTCAGCGACCCCACCCCGATAGAGGAAGCCTTGGAGGAACTGGTCAGCGCTCGGCGGGCGGCAATTGCGGAGGAGCTCTCGCGCTACGAGGTGGCGGGGCGCAGCTTGTGGGGCTTGGGAGGGGAGGATCTCGAGGCCAAAGTCACCCAGGCCCGGGCCCAGTTGGCCGCAGGGGAGCTCCCAGACCTTGGCGAAATTCACGCCCTGCTGGCCCGGATGCGCCGGGCTCAAGAAGCCCTGCGGGCCGAGCTGGGTGGACGGATCAGCGCCCTGCTGGAGTCCTTTGAGGGTCACAAGGGGGTGGGGGGGGAGACGGTGTTCCGCCTCAAGCCGCTGTGCGACTTCTTGAGGTCGGCTTCAGAGCGGCTGACCCGCCTGGGGACCAACTCCCTGTTGGAGGTGCGGCGTACCCTCGAGGAGGCCGAGCGGCTGGAAGGGCAACTGGCCCAGGAGTATCGGGCGGCCAGCTCGGTGATGCAGGAGCTACAGGGCATGGACCTGGACAGTTTCCTGGATGTGTTCAATGCCCCGTCCAAGCCCGACCAACCCCCGGCCTCGTCGGGAAGCCCAGAACCCCCCTCGGCAGCCCTTTCTGCCGAACTCCAGGCAGCCCTGGCCTCGCTGCAGATGCGCGGGGTAGAGGCGGTGGCGCTTTTAGAGGGGGAGCGGTTGCTGTGGGGCAGCCTACCGATTCCCAGCGAGGGGGCGGGCCGGGTGTTCGAAGGGTTGCGCCGCCTGGGGGGTGAGCTCTCGAGCCAAGCCGCACAGCTGGCGGTGCTTTCCCTAACCCAGGCGGTGGTGGTGCTGCTGCCTTTAGGGGCTAAAGGGTTGGTGGTGTTGGCGGAAAAAGCCCTGCTCTCGCGGGTGCTGATTCAGATTGAGAAGCAGCGCGAGGTGTTGGCGGGTCATTGAGGCAGATCTGGTTGAGGCAAGGGGGTTTGTAGCTCCTGAAGATAGGCCTCGGCTTGCTGCACCGCGCGGGGGATATCGGGCTGACCCCCCGGGTAATACAAGGCTCGGCTCGCGGCGTTCAGCAGACCCGCTCCCCGAACCGGCGTACCGCCTTGGGCCCCTAACCCCGGCAGCAACAGAAGCGAATGGGGCATAAGGCCCCGCAGCTCCTCGAGGTGGGTGGGGTAGGTGGCCCCAACCACCGCCGCCACCCGGCTCCACTGCCCTACCCGTTGGGCCTCGGCTTGGGCCGCCACGTATTCTGCCACCCGCCGGTACAGGGGTTTTCCATCGGAACCCTGCACGTCCTGGAACAGTCCAGAACCGGGGTTCGAGGTTTTGACCAATACAAACACCGCCCCACCGCTTTGCTGCGCCGCTTGAAAAAAGGGCTCGAGGGCATCGCTGCCCAGATAGGGGTTGACGGTGAGGGCCGAACCGGGATAGGCCTCGAGGTACGCCCGGGCATAGGCTTCCGCGGTAGAGCCAATGTCACCGCGCTTGGCGTCGATGATCACCGGAAGCGAGATCACCCGGGCCCCACTGATGAGCTGGTGCATTAGGGCAAACCCGGGCGCGCCCAGCGCCTCGAAGAAAGCCGCCTGGAACTTGACCGCACAGAGCTTGGGGGCCAGGGCCTCGAGCAGCTCCAGGGTGTAGCGGCGGATGGACTCGAGAGGAGGGTTGCCGTGCAGGGCGGGCCGGGGGTCCACCCCCAGCACCAGCGGTGGGCGGGCGCCTACCTCCTCGACAAACTCGCTGTTCACCCCTCCAGCCTACCGTGGGGCGTTCCGCTTGTGCAGGCTTCTAGACCCAGCTCAGCTCAAACGCAGCCTCGTAGTGCCCGACCTCGAGGCCCCGCACGTTGCGTACCGGTGGGGTGCGCCACTCCAGGGGCTGATCCGGGGAGAGCATCCCTAGCAGCTCCAGTAGCCGCACCACAGCGGAATCCCGGGCCACCGTGGAGCCGTCTTCGATCTTGAGGGCAATCCCCAGGGGTCCCCAGCGGCTTTCGCGCAGGGCCATGGCATAGTAGCCGTCCGCACCGCGCTTGGCTACCAACATGGGCACGGTTTGCATCAGCACGGTGTCAATGGCCCCAGGTCCGGCGACCAGGTCGGGATGAGCCCGCATAGCTGCAAACGCGGCCTCGAGGCCCACCTGATACTTTTGCGGTGCGGCCTCGGGATGGGCCAGGAGGGCCAACATTCGCGCTGCAGGAGCCAGCGGTAACACGAAGGTGGGGACACTGCAGCCATCCACCCCGTAAGGGATGGTATGAAGTCCCGAAAGGTCGCGCAGGGTTTGGAGATTTAGCTGCTGCACAGGGTGATCCGGCTGCTCGTAACCGTGAGGCTCTACCCCCATTGCCAGCGCCGCGGCCAGCATCCCGGTGTGCTTCCCCGAGCAGTTGTTGTGCAGTACGGTGGGGCGCTCCCCTGCGCGCTCGAGGGCAGCCCTGGCTTCGCGGTTATAGGGCCAGTGGGCCCCGCAGGCCAGGTATTCCGGCCCGAGGCCGAGCTTGTTCAAGAACCCCTGAACCACCGCCAGATGGGCCGGGGTACCTTCGTGTGAGGCGCAAGCCAGAGCCAGCTCCTCGGGGGTCAGGCTAAAGCGGGTGGCCGCTCCGGTTTGGTACAGGGCCTGGGCCTGGAAGGGTTTGGCTGAGCTGCGCATATGGGCCGCCAGCTCGGGGTTGCCCGCATAGGCCAGGAGGTTCCCCGCTGGGTTGACGATGGCCAGGGAAACACGGTAGCGGTTTTCGATCAGCTTGCCGCGAAAGCTGTAGATGTAGGCGCTCACGGGCTCAGTCTACGCTGAGGAGCCATTTCCAGCGAGGGGGTTTGGCGGGCGTTGTATGGGAATCTGGAGGCCTCTTCTCAGCCAGTCCCCAGCTTAGAGGCTTAAAGTAGAGTATGGTACTCCCTCAACTTGGGTTGTATGGGCTGGCTGGCCTGATGCTGCTTGGGGTGGGGTTTTACGCTGGGCGCATGAGTGCGGCTCCGCCGGCTCGAGCCGTGGCCCCTGGTCTGCCGGCTTTTTCAGCACCCCCGAGGCTAAAAGCTCAGTTTGATGGGATCCCCCGCTCTACCCCGGATTTTGGCCTGCCCCAGCCACCGAACCCGCGGTCGGCCCCGGATCCCCGCGAGATGATTCCCCTCCAGCCGGGGCCAGGGCAGCAGCGGCCAGGGAATCAACCAGGGGAAGGGCAGGGAAACGACCAATGCCCGGTGTTTATTTACCAAGATGGCCAGCTCTACATGCTGCCTCGCCCCGGTCAGCAGCCAGGCTCGGGGCCCGGGCCGGGGCCGGGTCTGCCTGGGGATGGCTCACCGGAGCTGATCCCGCTACAGCCACTGCCCGGTATGCCTATGCCTGGAAACCCCACCAGCCCGTTCACCCCAGACCGACCCAAAGCTGATAGCCGCAGCTAACCCTGTTGGAGGTCAATCATGAGCGAACCCCAAAGCACCCCCCCCCTCGAGCCCCAGGCGGTGATGGAGGCCAGTGCCCGGTTGCGGGCCCTGCTCTTGGAGGTCAAGAAGGTGATCGTAGGGCAAGACTTGATGCTCGAGCGGATGGTGGTGGCCCTGCTGGCCCGGGGCCATATCCTGATCGAAGGGGTTCCCGGTCTGGCCAAAACCCTGGCCATCAAGACCCTGTCTGAAGCCATCGGGGCCAGCTTTAAGCGGGTCCAGTTCACCCCGGATTTGGTTCCTGCGGATTTGATCGGTACCCGCATCTACAACCCCAAAGAGGCCAGCTTCGAGGTGGAGCTGGGGCCTATCTTTGCCAACCTGATCCTGGCGGATGAGATCAACCGAGCCCCGGCCAAGATCCAATCGGCCCTGCTGGAGGCCATGCAGGAGCGCCAAGTGACCATTGGCCACCAGACCTATAAGCTGCCCGACCCCTTTCTGGTGCTGGCCACACAGAACCCCATCGAGAGCGAGGGCACCTACTTTTTGCCCGAGGCCCAGGTAGACCGCTTCATGTTCAAGGTGCTCCTGGACTACCCGGCTTTTTATGAAGAGATGACTGTGGTGGAGCGGGTTTCCGGCCAGTTTGAGCCGGTTCGGGAGGCCCTCAGCCACGAAGACCTCCTGGCCCTTCAGCATATGGCCGATCAGGTTCATGTCCATCCTGCGGTCACCGAGTACGCGGTGCGGCTGACCCGGGCCACCCGTGACCCCGGCGAAGCCAAGCTGCCAGAGCTCAAGAAGTACATCAGTTTTGGCGGCTCTCCCCGGGCCAGCGTCAACCTGATCCTGGGGGCTAAGGCTTTGGCCATCGTGCGCGGGCGCGAGTATGCCCTGCCGGAGGATGTGCGCGACCTGGCCCCGGAGGTGCTGCGCCACCGCATCCTCCTTTCCTACGAGGCCCTGGCCGACGAGATCAAGCTGGAGGACCTTGTGGCCAAGATCGTGGCCGGGGTGCCGCTGCCCAAGGTGCATCTGGGGGATCCGTATCGGGATACCCGTCCGGCTGCGGAGAACCCCACCGCTTGATGAGGACAAGGCCATGCTCTTCCGTCGCCCCAAAGTCTCTCGGATCACGGTATCCCTGCCGCCTCCGGGCCCGCCCTCTCCGGATTTGCCGGCGGAATTGTTGAGGAAGCTCGAGTTCAAGGTGCTCAAGCGCCTGGATGGTCTTCTTTTCGGCGATTACACTGGCTTTTTCTATGGCCCCAGCCTGGATTTGGCCGAGGTGCGGGAATATCAGCCAGGCGATGAGGTGCGCCGGATTGACTGGAATGTGACCGCGCGTAGCGGGGGCCGGATCCATGTGCGGCAGTACCGCGAGGAGCGCGAGGTCACCGCCTGGCTGGTGCTGGACTTCACCGCCTCGATGAACTTTGGCACCCGCCGGGCCTTGAAGCGTGAGGTGGCGCTCGAGTTTGCTGCCACAGCCAGCGCCATCATCGCGCGCCATGGGGATAAGGTCGGTGCGGTGGGTTTCTCCGAGCAGGGGCTTCGCATCATTCCGCCTGGCTCAGGTCGCAAGCAGACCCTGCGTATCTTGCACGCGCTGCAGGGGGTGGGGCTCGAGCCCCGCCGTCCTCAGCCCCCCAGCCAGGATGATCTTTTTCGCGCACTGGAGCAGGTTTCCAAGCGCCTCAAGCGCCGCGCCCTGGTGTTTGTGGTCTCGGATTTTTTGAGTCCAGAGGGGAGTGAACCCCCGGCTTGGGCCTTGGGGCTGCGCCGTCTGGCCTATAAGCACGATGTGGTGGCGGTATGGGTCAGCGACCCGGCCGAGCGGGAGCTGCCCAAAGCTGGAGAGCTGCGGTTGCGCGACCCCGAGAGCGGCGAGGAACTTTGGGTGGACACCAGCGACCCACACGTCCGGGCGGCCTACGCCCGACTGGTTGAGCAGCGGGGGGTGGCTCTGGCCCGCGACTTACGGGCTGCGCGGGTGGATTTGCTGCCGCTTTCCACTGCACAGGACATAGTAGAGCCCATCTTCAAGTTCACCCTGCGCCGAAGGGGGCACCGATGAGACCGGCCAAAGGGCTTGGAGGGCCGCCATGACCTTTACCTGGCCCACCTTTTTGTGGGTGCTGCTCCTGGTTCCGGGGTTCATTGGGGTGTGGTGGGCCCTTTCCCGCCGCCGCGAGCGTACCGCACAGGTGTTCGCGGATGGACACCTGCTCTCTTCGGTGGTGCGAACCCCGCCCAAGGCGCATGTGCGCTGGCCGCTGGGGTTACAGCTTACCGCCATGACCTTGCTTTTGTTGGCGGCTAGCCGCCCGGTGGCGGCCCCCATCTTGCCGGCCAATAAGGCCGCGGTGATCATTGCGGTGGACACCTCTAAGTCTATGCAGGCGGCGGATCTCAACCCTAGCCGACTCGAGGCCGCCAAGGCGGTGGCTCGAGAGTTCCTCAAGGTGGCCCCGCCCAGCACCCAGATTGGGCTGGTGAGCTTTTCCGACAACGCCTCGGTGCTGGTCTTCCCCACCACCGATCGGCAGAAGGTGCTGGAGGCCATTGAGCGGCTCAAGCCCTCGCAAAACACCTCGATTGCCTCAGCGGTGGTGACCGGGGTGCGGGCTCTGCCGGGGCGCAAGGACCTCAAGCCCCCTAAAGCCCTGCTCCCGCCCAATCTGGCCGATAACGATCCCCTGCAGGCTCAGCCCGACCTGCCCCAAGCCCTCAACCCCGAGGCGTTTCCGCCGGGCAGCATCATGATCCTCTCCGACGGGGCTTCCAACGTGAGCACTAACCCCAGCCTGTCCACCCAAGGGGTGCTGGATATTGCCGCCCGGTTTGCCAAGGACAATAAGGTCAAGATCTATACCTTCCCCCTGGGCCGGGAGGGCGGTGCCGTAACCAACCTGGGAGGACAGAGCTACTACATTCCCTTCGAGCCCAAGCCCTTGCAGGACCTGGCCCAGAACACCGGCGGAAAGAGCGTGTATCCGCCCAGCGATGAGGCTTTACGAGCGGTATTCAAGGAGCTTGGAACGGTGATCCGCTGGGAGCCCACCCGCCTCGAGATCTCGGCGCTGCTCTCGGGTCTGGCGGTGCTGCTGATGCTGATAGGCGCCGGGCTCAACCTACACTGGCAGCGGAAAGTGCCTTGAGGGAGGGGAGACGGTGAGCTTTCAGTGGCCCTGGGTTCTGGTCTTGCTGTTGCTGTTGCCGCTCTGGGTATGGGTGTACCGGCGCAGCCTGCGCCGTCCGGCAGAGGCGGTAGTCCTGTACCCGGATCTGGCCCGGCTCCGGCGGGCGGTGGGGGCTCGAGGGGTACAGCGGCACATCCCGGCCCTGCTCTTCCTGGGAGCCCTGCTGCTGGCCCTGCTGGCCCTGGCCCGCCCCTCCTGGAGGCTGCTCGAGGCCGATCCACGGGCAGGGATTATTTTGGCGGTGGACATCAGCCGCTCGATGCAGGCCACCGATGTCTGGCCCAGCCGCTTCGAGGCGGCCCGGAGCGCCCTGCGCACCTTTGTTAGGGAGCTTCCCAGGGGGGCTCGAGTGGGCCTGGTGACCTTTTCCCGCAATGCCACCTTGGTGGTGCCCCTGACCACCGACCGCACCCAGCTTCAAGAAGCCATAGATCTGCTCCAACTCGATCTGGGCACCGCGATCGGTGAGGCCATTGTGGAGAGCGTCTCCGCCCTGCCCTCGCTCAAAGAGCGCAGCGATGTGCCCGACCCCAAAAGCCTGGCCACCATCATCCTGCTGACGGATGGGCGCAGCTTGGGGGGGATAGACCCCCTGCTGGCAGCGGAGCAGGCCAACCAACAGCAGATCCGCATTGATACCATCGGCATCGGGCGGGTTACCGATGGGCCGGTGCCGGGGCTGCCGGAGGGGTATCAGGTGGCGGCGGCCTTTGACCCGGAGACCCTGCGGAGCATCGCCCAGATTACCGGAGGGGAGTATGTCTCGGTGGATTCCCTCTCCAAGCTCCAGCAGACCTACCGCAGCCTGAGCCAGAAGATGGTGTGGAAAACCCACCGGGATGAGGTAAGCGGGCTGTTTGCTCTCGGGGCTGGGGTTTTGCTGATGCTGAGCCTAGGGCTCTCACAACTGCGGCGCCGGGTGGTGTAGGGGGTTGGAGTACACAAACCCCTGACCGGCCTGCTACACTATGAAAGTTGTGCCCACGGGGTTTTGCCCGTCGGCGAGACCCCCTGGAGATAAAATGGAACTCAGAAACATCGCCATCATCGCGCACGTAGACCACGGTAAAACCACGCTGGTAGACGCGATGCTCAAGCAGGCCAAGGCCCTCAGCCGCCACGACGAGGGGGCGGAGCGGATCATGGACTCCAACGACCTCGAGCGCGAGCGCGGCATCACCATCTTGGCCAAGAACACCGCTGTGGAGTGGGGTGGGGTCAAGATCAACATCGTGGACACTCCCGGTCACGCCGATTTCGGGGGCGAGGTCGAGCGGGCGCTCTCCATGGTAGACGGGGTGCTCTTGCTGGTAGACGCCGCCGAAGGTCCCATGCCGCAGACCCGCTTCGTGCTCAAAAAGGCCATCGAGGCCGGGCTCAAGCCGATTGTGGTGATCAACAAGGTGGACAAGAAAGATGCCCGGCCCGACGAGGTTTTGAATGAAACCTTCGACCTGATGGCCGAGCTGGGGGCTTCTGAGGAGCAGCTCGATTTTCCCTACCTGTATGCGATTGGGCGCGAGGGCGCGGCCTGGCTCGGTGACCGAAAGAAGGAGCACCTCGAGGACCTCTTCCAGACCATCCTCGAGAGCATCCCCGCCCCGCGGGTTGAGGAGGGGCCGTTTCAACTGCGGGTGGCTAACCTCGACTACTCCAACTTTCTCGGCAAGATCGCGCTGGGCAAGGTTCACCGGGGTACGATCCGGAAAAACGAGACCGTCGCCATCGTGGGGGAGCATCAAACCCGCACCCAGAAGGTGCTGGCGGTGTTCACCCACAAGGGGCTGGAGCGCCTCGAGGTCGAGGAGGTTAGCCCTGGGGACATTGTGGCCATCGCCGGGATGGAGGGAGTGGAGATCGGTGATACCATCGCCAGCCGCGAGGCCCCCGAGGCCCTGCCGCGCCTGGCGGTTGATGAGCCCACGGTCTCGATTACCGTGACCCCCAACACCTCCCCCTTTGCCGGGCGGGAGGGGAAATTCGTAACCAGCCGCCAGATTCGCGAGCGGTTGATGCACGAGCTCGAGACCAACGTGGCCCTGCGGGTCATCGAGATCACCCCGGACACCTTCGAGCTGCACGGGCGGGGTGAGCTCCACCTGAGCGTTCTGCTTGAGACTATGCGCCGCGAGGGGTATGAGTTCTCGGTGGGGCAGCCCAGCGTGCTGTACAAAGAGATAGAGGGGCAGATCCAAGAGCCCTACGAGTACCTGGTGCTGGATGTGCCGGAGGCCAAGTTTGGTCCGGTGATGGAGGCCCTGGGAACCCGCAAAGCCCAGATGGCCCATATGGAACAAGAGGGGGGGCGCATCCGTGCCGAGTTCAAGGTTCCGGCCCGAGCCCTGTTCGGCTTCCGCACCAATTTCCTGACCCTCACCGCTGGGGAAGGGGTCATGAGCCACAGCTTTGATGGCTATGGGCCTCATGTGGGGGGGTTGGAGACCCGCACCACCGGCAGCGCGGTGGCCATGGAAGCCGGGGTGGCCTACGCCTACAGCCTGTACCGCTTGCAGGAGCGGATCAGCTTCTTTATCGAGCCGGGAACCGAGGTCTACGTGGGGATGATTGTGGGGGAGAACGCCCGCGACAACGATCTCAACGTCAATGTCAACATCAACAAAAAGCTCACCAACGTGCGGGCCGCCGGTTCGGATGAAAACATCCGGCTCATCCCGCCGCGCAAATTCACCCTCGAGGAAGCCCTGGAGTTCCTTGCCCCGGACGAGCTCCTAGAGGTGACGCCCAAGAGCTTGCGGCTCAGGAAGCGGGTGCTGGACCCCGCCCAGCGCAAGCGCGCAGAGGCGGTTTGAGGCCATAGCTCAATACCCGGTTTGGGGGCTTTGGCTGTAGCGATAATAGCTGCCGTAGTCGGTGATGAGCAGCCGGTATGGCGGCTCATCCTCCTCGACCTGGGGAAAGCGGCCCACCGGCTCTAGAAAAAAGTTGTCGTGGGCATCGTCGTTAACCGTGGAGACCTCGCCCACCAGGACGGGTTTCTCCAGAGCCCGGAACTGGTGGTACTGGAAGGGCTCGAGGGTGATGCTCTCCCCCGGTTGCAAGAGGACGGCTCCCCCGGCTGGAACGCTGCGCTCGAGCCCATCACAGGAAACCTTGACCTCCCGGTCTGAGAATTGGCCCTGTTCATCAGCCCAGTGCAGCACGATCTCCAACACACCGCCGCCCCGGTTGATGATGTCCTCGGTCTTGCTCTTGTGGTAGTGGTGCAGCACAAGCTGATCCACCCCACAGACCAGGATCTTTTCACAGTAGGTTTTGCCCTTCAGGCTGCGGAGGTTCTCCAGGGCCCCGTTGCGGAGGGTGAAGAGCAGCACGCCCTTGTTCTGGTACTCCCCCAGGCCAAAATCGGTGACATCCCAGCCCAGGCCATGCTCAGCGATCTCCCTGGCCTCGGGGCCTTTGGCTTTCCAGTCCTCAGGGCTCCAGTGGGCAAAGGGGGGAAGGGCAAAGCCATGCTGCCGAACAAACGCCTCTCCCTCACGGATAATCTGGTTGATTTCAGAGCGTTTCATAATGGGCCTCCAGCAAGATCAGGGGATCTGCCCAGCGAGGTATTGAAGCTCGTTCCAGTCGGTGATCCCGCCCATTGCCCCCATGGCCCGCACCCCCATGGCTCCCCCGGCATTGCCGTAGCGGGCGCAGTCCCTCAGGGGCATCCCTCGCAGCCAGGCGGCCAGAAACCCCGCGATAAAGGCATCTCCGGAGCCTGTGCCGTCAATGCTGGGCACCTGCACTATCCCCAAGCGGTACTGCTCCCCGGCTCGGTTCATCACAAAGGAGCCCTCCGCCCCCATTTTGAGCGCTACCACCTGGCGCACCCCCAGCTCGAATAGCTTTTGGGCGATGGCTTGCGGTTCTTGTTCGCCGCTGATGTGCCGCGCATCGTGGATGCTGGGGCAGAAGAGATCGGTGTGGGGCAGGAGCGAGTGGATTTTATGCCAGTCGCCTCGAGGGTTCCAGACGTTGTCCAGCGAGGTGATAAAGCCCAGCCCGGAGGCTCGAGCCAGAAGATCTCGAGCCGGGCTCCCGTCGCTCCCCTCCATGCCCGGTAGGGCGAAGAACCCGGCCAGGTGAAGGAGCCGGGCCCCCCTAGCCCGCAGCGCCTCCAGCGGCACATCCGCCGGGACCAGCCGAGCGTTGGCCCCGATGGCGTGAATGAAGGTCCGCTCACCCTCCTCGTCTACCAACACCTGGGTGGCCGAGGTGGGGGCTTGGGGATCGCGGAGGATCAGGCTCTCGGCTCCGTGGCGCTGGGCCTCGTTGACCATGAAGTCCCCGAAACCGTCGTGGCCGACCCGCCCAATCACTGCGGTGGGGATACCAAAGCGGGCCAGCGCGTACCCGGTGCTGGCCGCCGAGCCCCCTGAGCACAACAGTATCTCGTCCACCAGCTCGAGCCGTCCCTTTTCCGCCGTGCCCCGCACCGGCCTGGCCACCACGTCGGCGACAAAGATACCGACCGAAACTGCCTCTAGCCTTCCCATCCTGCACCCGGCTTACAGCAGCGCCCGAATGGCTGCAATGGCCTCGGTCATATCCGGGCGCTGCCAGACGTTGCGCCCGATCACCACGCCTCGAGCCCCGCTCCTAAGCCCTTCCGAGATGCGGCGGTACAGGGCCTCGGGGTCGTCCTGCTTGGCCCCCCCCAGGAACACCGTAGGCACCTCCCAGGCCAGGATTTGCTCCAGGGCCTTTGGCCCTACCGCCGGGATTTTGAGGATATCGGCCCCTAGCTCCAGGGCAATCCGTGCCCCATGCACGATCACCTGATCCTGGTCTTCGGGCAGCAGGGCCTCTCCCATCCAGAGCGGCTCGAGCATCAATGGAAATCCTTGCTGATCGGCCTCTTCAGCCACCTGGGCGATGACCCGAATGTTTTGCTCGATCACCGCTTCGCTCAAGCCCCAGGGGAAGAGCAGCTTGACCACATCGGCCCCCAGGGCTTGGGCTCGCCGCACGGTGGTGATGGGGATTTCGGCCCGGATGGTCTCGAGCAGCCCTGGGCGGTTGCCCCAGAGCTGGGTGTCCAGGGTCAGGGTGAGGGTCATCTCTCCCCGCTCGGGCCCCAGATGCTTGGCCAACCCAGGGGACATCAGGGTGCCGTCTACCCCTGCCTGGCGCAGGGCCCGCAGGGTGGCCCGGGGGTTTTCCAGCCCCGGTATATTGCCCAGGCTCAAGCCATGGTCAATGGGGATGATCAGGGCTTTGCGGTTTGGAGGAAGGACACGGTGCAGGCGCTGGGTCAGTTCACTCATAACAGATCCTTGGGAAAAGGTTTGCGGGGGCCGATTTGTTCGAAAGCAACCCGCCGGTACTGCCCCTGCTGGAGCCCAATCATCCCGCTGTGGTGGTGGGCCAGGGCCTCAACCGCGTGTTCAGCCAGGGCCCTGGCCAGCAGTCGGTCATGCCCGCTGGGCCGTCCCCCTCGCTGGGCATGGCCGATGCGGGTATGGCGCAGCCGCAGGCCGAGCGCCTGCTCGAGCCGCTCGAGGGTTCCCATCAGCTCCGGGTAGCCCTCGGAGGCCACCAAGAAGGCGAAGCCTTGGCGCCCCAGGGCCTCCCGCATGTTCTGCTCGAGGACCTCCAAAGGGAGGGGGCGCTCGGGCACCAGCAGCACATCCGCCCCCCCTGCGCGGGCCACGGCTTGGGCTAGAAAACCGGTATCCCCGCCCAGGGTCTCGAGGCTGAACCACCGGGGTAGGGCTTCAGCGGTATCCCGCAGGCCGTCGAACAGCCAGAGGGCGGTGTTGAGGGCGGTATCAAACCCGATAGACTCGTCGGAGCCGTCCACGTCGTTGTCAATCGTGCAGGGAATGCCCACCACCTTGAACCCGGCCTCGGCGATCCGGGCGGCCCCCGCCAGCGAACCGTTCCCCCCCAGGACCAGCAGATGGCTCACCTCGGCTTGCTGGAGCCGATGAAGGGCAGCGGGGATCTTGTGGGCGAACTCGGGTTCCCGGGCGGTTCCCAGGAAGGTGCCGCCCAGCCGGGCATACGGCAAGGCTTTAGAGGAGGAGAGGGGTAGGCTTTCTCCCCGCAGCAAACCGGAAAACCCCTGGCGAATGCCCAGCACCTCCCAGCCTCGAGCCTGGGCTGCGTGGGTGGCGGCCCAGACCGCCATGTTCATGCCAGGCGAATCGCCACCTGAGGTGAGAATGGCCAGCTTGGACATGGCTTATCCCCCTACCATCAGCTTGACGATCTCGTCACCGTGGGTTTCGTGGGCTGGGCGCTCCCCGGCTTTTTGCCCCCGCAGGAGCACCAGAATTCGGTCGGAGACCGCGAAGATATCCCCCAGGTTGTGTGAGATGAAGATGATCGCTACCCCCTGAGCCTTGAGCCGCTGGATGAGCTCAACCACCTTGCGCTGTTCGGGGACCCCCAAAGCCGCGGTGGGCTCGTCCATGATCAGAATCCGGGCTTTCCAGTAGATGGCCCGGGCAATGGCCACGGCCTGGCGCTGCCCCCCGGAGAGCGCGCTCACCGGGCGATCCAAAGCGGTTTGGATGTCCAGGGTGTCGAGCACGGTGCGGGCTTCGGCCCGCATCTTGGGTCGGTCCAGTACCGGCAGGCCGAAAACCCGGTGCATGGGTTCGCGGCCTAAAAAGACGTTGGCCCCCACGTCGAGGTTGTCGGCCAGGGCCAAATCTTGGTAGATGGTCTCGATCCCCACGGCCCTGGCCTCGCGGGGATTGCTAAAGCGCACCTCACGGCCCTCGAAGAAGATCTGCCCTTCCTCAGGGGTATGTACCCCGCTGATGCATTTGATGAGGGTGGACTTCCCAGCCCCGTTGTCCCCGGCAAGGGCCAGCACCTCTCCGGGGAAGAGCTGAAAAGAGATGTTGTTGAGCGCGGTCACCCCGCCGAAGCGCTTGGTGAGCCCCCGTACCTCGAGCAGCGGCTCACTCATAGGGCCTCCAGAGCCCAGCTCATGGCTTCATCACCCGGGCTTTAGACTGATCCACCAGCACGCTCAAAATGATCACCAACCCCACCGCGATAAACTGCCAAAAAGGCTGCACATTGATAAAAACCAGCCCAAACTGGATCACTGCGATGATTAGGGCTCCAATTACGGTGCCGATGATGGTTCCGGCCCCCCCAAAAAGACTGGCTCCCCCGATCACCACCGCGGCGATCGAGTCGAGCAGGGTGGGTTCCCCGGCCTGGGCGGCCCCCGCGGTGAACCGCCCGGTGTAGATCACCCCGGCCAACCCGGCCAGCAAGGCCGTGATGAGGTAGAGCTGCATGGTATGTCCGGTGACGTTGATACCGGCCCGTACCGCCGCCTGGCGGTTACCCCCAATCGCATAGGTGTACTGCCCGAACTTGGTCTGGCTCAGCACATAGTGCATGATCAGCACCACCACAGCGGTGATCAGCACCGGGATTGGAATCAGGCCGAAGAGGAACCCGTTGCCCATGGCGGAGTTGACCGGGTTGCTGGTGGGGACCGTGTTGCCAGCCGCGGCCAGAAACCCCAGACCCCTGGCCACCCCATACATCCCCAGGGTACCGATAAAAGGGGGAACGTTGAGCCGCGCCACCAAGAAAGCATTGACCACCCCTACGCCCAGCCCAGCCGCCAGTGCGAGGAGCACCGCCAGGGCAAAGGAGAGCGCTGCGGGCAGGGTGGGGTCGAGGGCCTGCATGGCTCGAGCGCTCACCACCGCGGCCAACCCCACCGTGAACCCCACCGAAAGATCAATCCCCCCGGCGATGATGACCAAGGTTTGCCCCAGGGCTAAAAGCAGAGGCTGGACCGCGGCCAGCAGGATGCTCTGCAGGTTGGTGGGGTTGAGCAAAAACGTACTGCCATAGGCAGCCCTGGCCCAGATTTCAAAGAACAACACCATGAAGATGAGGAAAATCCACGACCAGGCTCCCGCTAGCCAGCGCAGAAAAGGGTGAGGTCGGTTGGTAGCGTTCAAATCGGCTTCCACAGCGGATAAGGCTCCTTCTGCATCAAACCCCGTTCTGCGCTGGGGGAGGTCTGGGAGATTTCTCCCAGACCAAGGGGACCTTTATTTGGAGGAGTAGATGGCTGCTTTGGCCTCGGCGCTGTCGGCGTTGGCCTTGTCAATCACGGTGTAGCCGGTGCTGTAGCGGGTGGGGATCTTCTTGCCGTTCAGGGCGTCTACGGCGTACTGCACGCCGATCATGCCCATGTCGTAGGGGTGCTGGCAGACCGACATGTCAATGATGCCATTCTTGATCTCGTTGACAATGCTTTCTGGGCAGTCAAAAGCCGCAACCTTAACCACCCCGCGCTTGCCTGCATTTTTCACCCCGTTGGCGGCCCCCTCAGCGCTGAACAGGTTGGCCCCAAACACACCGGCCAGGTCAGGGTTCCGGGCCAGCACCGCGGCAAACTGGGCAGCCGCTTTGTTGGCGTCATCGTCGTTGTACTGGGTCTCGAGCACGGTGATGCCGGGGTACTTTTTCATCTCCTCCTTGAAGCCCTGTTCGCGCTGATCGGTGGTGGAGATCCCGGGCTTGACATTGGAAACATACACCTTGCCCTTTTCTCCGATCGCCTTGGCCAGGGCTCGAGCGGCGATGCGCCCACCTTCTACGTTGTCCGAGGCCACATACGACAGCGGGAAGTCGGCATCGCCCTTACCGGTCTGGTACTGGCCGTTCTCGCCGATAAAGGTGTCTACGGTGATGATCTTAATGCCGGCATCAAACGCCCGCTTGAGCGGGGCGATGAGCTGCTGCTTGTCGGTGGGGGCGATCAGGATGGCATCAGGCTTGCGAGCGATGATGGCATTCAACACCGGAATTTGGGTGGTGGGGCTGAACTCTGGCCCACCCTGGAAGATCAGGTTCACCCCTAGCTTTTGGGCGGCAGCCTCGGCGCCTTTGTGCATGGTGATGTAGAAACCATCGGTGGTAAGGCCGGGGATCAGGGCGATGGTGTACTTTTTCTGCTGAGCTTCGCCCAGCATGGCCCCAAAGACGATTGCGCCGAGCGCGGCTACCGCGACTGCCCATCGTGCCTTCTTCATACGCGCCTCCTTTGGACAACCCGCAGAATCGCAGAGGGTGTGCAATTCAACCGGCGAGGGCAGCTCTGGCTTCGGGGCCGCGCCCATAGTCTACAAACTGCGCCGGGAACGCGGTTGAATCGTTTTTCTGCCCGCCCATCGTATGCCAGAAACAAACGGCTTGTCAATCGTGGCTTTGTTATGCTGAACCCCAAGGGGCATGGCGCACGTACTGGTTGGGGATGTTGGCGGAACCAAAATTGGCCTGGGGCATCTGAGCAAAGCCCCGGCTTCTAAGGCCTGGGTTCCAGGAGGGGGGAAGGGTGCGGAACCCCTCCCCTCGAGCCTCAACCCCCTGGAACTGATCCCCACCGATCGCCTGCGGGTTCCCGACCCGGTAGAGGCGATGGCACAGATCTTGGGCGAGTACGCCGAGAAGCACACCCTGGAGCCCCAGGCTGCGGTGCTGGGGGTGCCGGTGAGCCCAGACCGTGACCTGGACCGGGTGCTTTCCAGCCCCAACATTCCCCAGCTCGAGGGGCTTTGGTTGGCCAGTGCGCTGCGGCAACGCTTGGGGTATCCGGTGTATCTCGAGCGGGATATCGCCCTGCTGCTCTTAGGGGAGTACCGGGCGGGTTCGGCCAAGGGAGCAAACTCGGTGCTGGGGGTGTTCTTTGGCACCGGGGTAGGGGCGGCCATGCTCCTGGACGGGAAGCCTTACCGGGGCTACTCGGTAGGGCTCGAGCTAGGACACATCCCCATCCGCAGCGAGGGCCGGGTTTGTGTGTGCGGCAATACGGACTGCCTGGAAGCCTATGCCAGCGGCCATACCCTGGTTGAGCTCTCGAGCCAGAGCGGGATTCCGCTGAGCCGTTTGTTCGCTCGCAGGCGGGAGAGCGGCTTCCTGAGCCGGGCCCTCAAGCGCTTTGGCCACGATCAGGCCTATGCGGTAGCAACCGCCATCAACCTGTTTGATCCCGAGGTCTGCGTGATTGGGGGGGGGATTCCCGCAATGAGCGAGTATCCTCAGCGGCTTTTTGAGCTAACCGTGCTGGAGCACCTGCGCCGCCCCTACCCACGAGAGACCGTGCGGATGGCCTGGGCTGCCCTGGGGCCTAGGGCGGCGCTGTATGGGGCCCTCGAGGTGCTGAGCCAGCGCCAGGATGGATAGGGCTCCGAGATCTCTAGAGCGAAACCTCGCGCAGCGCTTCCGGTTTGAGCACCAGGATGCGCCGATAGCCCAGCTCAATGGTGTCGTCCATGGCCAGCTCGCCCAGCACTTTGGTGATGGTTTCCCGGGTAGAACCGGCCAGATGGGCCAGATCCTGATGCGATAGGGTGACCTCGAGGCCTTCCTCACCGCTTTTCATGGCGGCCAGAAGGGACTTGGCCAACCGTGGCAGCACCTCCTTGAAACGTAGGTCGCGCAAGCGCTCCTCCGCTTTGCGCAGCCGCTTGGAGAGCAGCCATACGAAGGCCGACTGGGCTTCGGGGAAGCGGCTGGTGAGCCGGGCCAGGTCTTCGCGCGAGGCGGAGAGCAACTCGCAATCCACCAACGGCTCGGCAAAAACCCCGTAGGTTTCGTTGGGGAGCAGGGCCGCCTCGCCAAAGATCTCCCCGCTGCCGACCACGGTTAGAGTGATCTCCTCCTCGTCGGGCCCTAGCTGGAATAGCCGTACCCAGCCTTCAGCGATGTAGTACAGGGTTTTGGCCGGATCGTCCGGGTAGCAGACATAGCTACCCCGCCGGGCTGCGAAGGGGCGGAACACCCGCTCGGCTTCGGCTCGAGCTTCTTTGGGGAGGGCAGCTATGAACTCAGGTGACATATCTTTCTAATACTTTAGCCTGAGTTCCCCCTTCTTAGATTGGGAGAGAGCCCACAGATAGGCCCTAAGGCCCTCCGCAGGCGGCTTCGGTTCATGAGATCTTCACGCGGCCTGACTAAATTAATTCGATGCGGCGCTTGTGGCTGTTGGGGTTTTTGTTGCTTGCGTTGGGGGCAGAGCTGGGGTATTTCTGGCTCGAGCCGAGCCTCCGCTCCAAGCCCCAACCCAGCGATGCCCCTGCTTCGGCGGAGCCGCTGGCTCCCCTCTCTACCGCGCTGGGGGTGGGGGCTAGTGCGATGGGGCTGGGGCCCAAACTGGAGCAGCCGCTCAACCTGCTGGTGATGGGTGAGGACATTTCCTATTCGGGGCCAGCCACCCCGGTTTATAACTGGAAAGGCAACACCGACACCATGATGCTGGTGCACTTCGACCCCGCCGAAAAGCAGGTGGTGGTGCTCTCGTTGCCGCGCGATACCTACGCGACCATCCCCGGTCACGGCAGCCTTAAGCTCAATGCGGCCAACCCTTTGGGGGGGCCGGAGCTGGCGCAAAATGCGGTGGCGGGCCTGTTGGGGATAGAGGTGGATCGCTATGTGTTGATCAACGTGTTTGCGGTGCGCGACCTGGTCAACACCCTGGGTGGGGTTGAGGTGTATGTCCCCGAGGCCATGGACTACGATGACCGGGCCGCCAAGCTGCACATCCACTTCAAGCCGGGGCTGCAGACCATGAACGGGGATCAGGCCATGGCCTATCTGCGTTTTCGCCACGACCGCATTGGCGACATCGGGCGGGTACAGCGCCAGCAGGCCTTCCTGGAAAGCCTCCTGGCCAAAACCAAAGAACCTTCGGCCTGGCTACAGGCCCCGCAGCTTTTTTCTACCCTGAGCGCCAACATTCGCACCAATCTGACCGAGGAGGATCTGGCCAGGCTGGCCGGTTTCATGAGCAGCAAGCCTGAGGTGGTGCGGCTGCTGCTTCCGGGAGCCTTTTGGAGCGGTGGGGGGGTCAGCTACTGGCGCATGGACGCGGCTAAAACCCAGGTGCTGGTCAGTCGCTATTTGCAAGGCGGCTCGGATCAGGCCGGTGCAGCCCCTGGGACCACCAAGACCCGGCTGCCCAGCATTGCCCTGCGGGGGGACCCCAAGCAGGTGGGGCCGGTGCTACGGGCCTTGCGCAAACAGGGCTACTGGGCGTTTGCCGAGAATTATCAGGTTGAGCCCATTCAACAAAACTGCGTGGTCACCAACGGGGACCTCGAGGGAGCCCAGGCTTTGGCCAACCAGCTGGGGCTGAGCTGTGTGCAAGTGAGTGGAACCGGCAGCCTGTACGCGGACTACACCTTGCTCATCAGCAGCCAAGGCCTGACCTTGCCCAAGCCCGCCGCCACCAACTAATATCCCCCCACGTGAACCAATGGCCTGCGCCGGGCATTGGGCTCGGCTTGGCGCAGGACTTCATGGGTCATGGTGGGCACATCTCCCTCTCCTAGAATCAAGAACTGCAGGGCGGCTTGGATGGGGCTGCGCTCCCCCCACTCGAAGTAGATGTGGGGGATTTTTCCGGTGCGATCCCGGATGTAGAGCAACACCGCAGCGATGGCATTAGGCACCGAAGGGCTTTGCATGCGCAGAATGCGGTGTTCCCCTACCTCTACCCCCCGCACCTTGAGCACCCCCGAGAAGTCGGAGGCATCGGGAACGGTGACCTCGAGGAAGGCTACGGGGTCTTTGGGAGGCATATGGGTGCGGGCCCGCACATCGCTCTCCTTGGCGTTGTACTCGAAGGCGTTGCCCGATTCACGGTGATTGGCAATCAGGCGGATCTCGCCCTGGGCCAGGTTTTTAATGATCTCCTCGGCGTCAGCGTCTACTTCAATGCGGTCTACCCGCAGCTCGGTGCTGCGGAAGATCCTCGAGATCACGCTGATCACCACCACCCCTAGGATGAAAAGGGAGGCGATCTGCAGTCCGCTGGGGTGCTTCAGTACGTTGACGATCAGGGTATAGAAGAAGATTAGGCTGACCAGACCGAACCAAAAGACCGCCCCTGCCTGGCGCTTGTATAAGGCCGAGAGGGTTACCGCCACCGCCGCCGAACCCATCAGCACCAAAACCCCGGTGGCATAGGCGGCCGCCTGGGCATCCACGCTTGCCCGGAACACCAGGGTTACCGCAAAGCAGATGGCGGTGTAGATCAACACCAAAGGGCGCGTGGCTCTGGCCCAGTCGGGGGCCATGCCGTAGCGCGGCAGGTAGCGGGGCACGATGTTGAGCAGCCCGGCCATCGCGCTGGCCCCAGCAAACCACAAGATGGTGATGGTGCTCAGGTCGTAGGCGGTGCCGAACGCGTTGCCCAGATAGGTGTGGGCCAGGTAGGCCAGGGCTCGCCCATTGGCCTCCCCCCCCTCTTGGAAAGCCTGGGCGGGAATCAATAAGGTGGTCACCACCGCGCTGGTCAGGAGCATTACGCTCATGATCAAGGCCGCTCCGGTGAGGAGCTTGCGGGAGTTGCGGATGCGGCCTTTAGGGTGATCGGGGGTATCGTCGGGGTCTCCTTTGACCAAGGGCATGACCACCACCCCGGTCTCGAAGCCGGAAAGCCCCAGGGCGAGCTGAGGGAATACCAGCAGCGTCACCAGAAGCATCTGGGAGATGCTGGTGTAGGAGGAGTGCAGAGAAACCGACCAGTTCCCAAACACCTCGGGGTGCTGGGCGATCTGGACAAACCCTGTAATCACCACCACCAGGCTTAGGCCGATGTATACCACCACCAGCACCACCGCGATCCCGATGGCTTCCTTGAATCCCTTGAGAAACACAGCCCCCAAAAGCCCAATCAAAACCAAAGTGATGGGGACGGGCAAGTCCAGCGAGGTGGGCCAGAGCGGGTTCTCAATGATATGGGCGGTGGCGTCCGCGGCTGAAAGGGTGATGGTGATGACGAATCCAGTGGCTACAAAACCCAACAAAACCAGCACCACGAACTTGCCCGTCCAGCCTTCCAGAAGTCGCTCGAGCATTGAGATCGAGCCGTCTCCGTGGGGGCTTTCCCCGGCCACCCGGCGGTACATCGGCAGGGCCCCAAAGAGGGTCAGGAGCACCAGCATCAAGGTGGCGATGGGGGAGAGCACCCCCGCGGCCAGGGCGGCAATGCTGGGCTGGTAGCCCAGGCTGGAGAAGTAATCCACCCCGGTCAGGCACATGACCCGCCACCAGGGATGGGTGGGGTGCTGGGTTTTCTCCTGTTGGTAAAAGCCTTCGGTGGGTTTTTGGCTGCCCTCCAAAAGCCAGCGACGGAACTTGCTGCGTGCCCAGCGCGAATACGTCTGACTGCTCGCCATAGTACCTAGGAAAATAGTTTACTCCCCCCATCCAAAGTTGGGGGCTGGAATCAGAATCCCGGCGAGGAAGGGCGCAGGGCCTGACGGATTCGATAGGCGGAACTTCTGGCCTCGAGGTGTACCAGACCCAAATTAACCCCCGCCGGGAGCTGAACCGCCAGGAGCACCCCTCCGTCAATGCTATAAAGGCTGACACAGCCCTGCTCGCCGCAAACCGTGGCTTCGTGAAAGTTTCCTTGGGACAGGGTGGAGGCCACCCGCTGGCCCAGCTCATGGGCCAGGGCCGCCATTACCGCGACCCGGGTGGGCTCGAGGTCCTCAGGGTAACTGGCCACCACCAGCCCTTCTGAAGAGGCCACCACCGCCCCGGTGGCTTCGGGGAGCGCCTGACACAGCGTTTGCAGGATACGATCGAGTTCGTGTTTCATCGGAAAGTGGGTTGGTGCACAGACAAGCCAAGGTTATGGTACCTGAGGCGCGCTCTGCAAGGGGTGCTTATGCCCTAGCGGCCGGCAAGGGCAGGGTTGGAACCTCAAGCTGTTCGTTTATGTTTGAATGAACAGAGCCATAGAAACCCCAATTCCACCGGAACATATTGGCGAGCAAAGGGTTGATTTGAGTCAGATATCTGTTGATTTTTGTTTGAGCAGGTGATATAACCAGTGCACCTCAAGTACGGCCTCTTGAAACCTGTAGGAGTCTATGTTGCCTGACGATCGGTTGCGCCGCATCCTCGAGCTAGTGAACCGGCATGGCACCCTCAGCAATGTGGCCATCGCCCAGGCTGTCTCGGTCTCAACCATGACCGTGCGGCGGGATCTCAGCCTGCTCGAGCGCCAGGGCCGCTTGCGGCGGGTTCACGGTGGAGCGCAGGCCATAGATGAGCAGGACGTGGATTACTCCCTGCGCCGAGAGCGCAACTTGGGGGCCAAGCAGCGCATCGGGGCCAAGGCTGCCGAGTGGATCCAGGATGGGGAGACAGTCTACCTCGATGCAGGCACCACCACCATGGAAGTAGCCAGGGCGCTCAAGGCCCGGCGCCTACGCAACGTGCGGGTGGTCACCCATGCGGTCAATATCGCCACCGAGCTTTCCGGTACGCCCGGTTTGGGGTTGCTGCAGGTGGGTGGGGAACTGTTTCTGCACAACTACTCGGCCACCGGGCCGCTGGCTCTCGAGACGCTGCGGCGCTTTAGCTTCGACCGCTTGTTTTTAGGGGCGCAGGGGGTGGACCCCTCAGCCGGGCTGACCAACTCCTCGCTGCTGGAGGCCGAGGTTAAGCAGGCGGCGATTGACGCCAGCCGTTGGGTTTGCCTGGTTTGCGATGCCTCCAAATGGGGTCGGGTGACGTTCGCTCCCTGTGGGGACTTGCGTGACCTGGATCTGTTCATCACCGATTCCCGGCTTCCCCAGGAAGCTCGAACCAAATTGGCGGAACTCGGACTGGAGGTGATCACGGTTCCCTGGCCAGGGAACCCTACCCACGATTAGGCCCTAGGCTTTAAGGCTTGCTCGGTATCAAGGGAGGGAATGTGTTATGAAGCGTTCGACTAGAGGTTGGCTGATCGCCCTGCTGCTGGGCTCGGCCCTCGTGGTGGGGCTGGTTTGGGCTCAGTCCCAGCAACTGACCAAGGTAGCCACCAACCTGGGCTCTTTAGGTAACCCCTTCTTCATCCGTATGGGCCAAGGGGTGACCGATGCCGCCAAGAAGATCAACCCCAACGTTCAGGTGATCGTGGAAGCCGCCGATTATGACGTGGGTAAGCAGAGCGCGGCAATTGACAACTATATCGCTGCGGGGGTGCAGATCTTGGTGCTCAACCCCGCCGATCCTGAGGCGCTGGTCCCCGCCGTCAAGCGGGCCAAGGCCGCGGGCATGACTGTGGTCTCGGCAGACGTCGGCATCAAGGAGGGGGCCGATGCCATCATCACCTCCAACAATGTTCAGGCGGGGGTTCTGGCCTGCCAGTTCATCGCCGATCGCTTGAAGGGCAATGGCAATGTGGTGATCATCAACGGCCCACCGGTGACCGCGGTCACCGACCGGGTAGCAGGTTGCAAGCAGGTCTTTGCCAAGTACCCCGGCATTAAGATCCTTTCCGACAACCAAAATGCCGGTGGAAGCCGCGATGGTGGGCTCAAGGTGATGACCGATTTGCTCACCGCTAACCCCAAGATCGATGCGGTCTTTGCCATCAACGACCCCACCGGTATCGGCGCGGAACTGGCCATTCGCCAGGCCAAGCGCGAGAAGGAGATGTTTATTACCGCGGTGGATGGTTCTCCAGATGCGGTCAAGGCCCTTAAGGATCCCAACTCGATTTTCTTAGCCTCCTCCGCCCAAGACCCCTACACCATGGCTGCGCGGGCTCTGGAAATCGGCTGGCAGATCCGCACCGGTAAGATGAAGCCACAGACCGCCCCGATCCTGATTCCGGTACAGCTCATTACCAAGCAAAACGTGAACAGCTACCGGGGTTGGGAATAAGCTAAGACAAGCCCAGAACGGGCAGGGCTGCCGGTTTTCAGTTCACACCGAGGGCCGGCAGCCCATATGGATATGTTTATGGAACCTTCTAACCCCAGTCCCCTCCCAGGAGCACCCCCGGCCTTGGAAATGCGCCATATCTCCAAAGCGTTTCCCGGGGTGCAGGCTCTTAAAGATGTGAGCTTTGTGGCCTATGCAGGGGAAATCCATGCGCTGATGGGTGAAAACGGTGCGGGCAAAAGCACCTTGATGAAGATCTTGGCCGGGGCATATAGCGCGGATTCTGGGGAGATTCGGGTGTTTGGTCAACCGGTGCGCATCGCTGGCCCGCTGGATGCCCGCCGGGTGGGGATCAACCTGATCTACCAAGAACTCAACCTGGCGAGAAATCTCACCGTGGCCGAAAACATCTTTATGGGGGTGGAGCCAGCCCGAAGCGGCCTCATTGATCGGGCTGCCATGCGCCGGGCGGCCCGGGAGGTGCTGGAGCAGTTGGGGGCTTCCTTTGGTCCGGAGACCCCGCTGTCTCGGCTGAGCATTGCCGAGGGGCAACTGGTGGAAATTGCTCGAGCCCTGATGTTTAGGAGCCAGGTACTGGTGATGGATGAGCCCACCGCGGCCCTTTCCGAACGCGAGACCGAACGGTTGTTTGAACTCATCCGCAGGTTACGGGATCAGGGGATTGCGGTGGTCTACATCTCACACCGCATGGCTGAGGTCTATGCACTGGCCGACAAGGTGACGGTGCTTCGGGATGGGCAGTACATCGGTACCCTGGAGAAAAAAGAGATCAACGCCGAGCGGGTAGTGCAGATGATGGTGGGGCGGCCTGTGCAGGATTTCTACGAGCACCGCACCGCCCGAACCAAAGGGGAGGTGATGCTCGAGGTGCGGGGCATCACCGATGGTAAAAAGGTACAACCTTCCTCGTTCAGCGTGCGGGCGGGGGAGATTTTAGGACTGGCTGGGTTGATCGGTGCGGGGCGTACCGAGCTGGCCCGGCTGATTTTTGGGGCCGACCCAAAGGCTTCGGGTGCGGTGCGGATCGGTGGGCAGCCGGTGCGCATCCAAAGCCCTACCGACGCCATTGCGGCGGGGATCGGGTATGTTCCAGAAAACCGCAAGGAGCAAGGGTTGTTCCTCCAGATGGCTTCCGGCGATAACATCGCGATGAACGTGCTGAGCCATTACGCCGCTGCGGGGATTATCAACCCCATTGGGGTAGGGCAGTTGGTGCGCCAGGCTATCAAGGATCTCTCGATTCGGGTAGCCAGCCCGGCAACCCGGGCGATCAACCTCTCAGGTGGGAATCAGCAAAAGCTGCTACTGGCTCGCTGGCTTGCGATTGGCCCCAAGGTGCTGATCCTAGACGAACCCACTCGAGGGGTGGATATCGGGGCCAAGGCAGAGATTTACCGGCTGATCGGTGAGCTCGCTGCCAAGGGGGTGGCGGTGGTGTTTATTTCGTCAGAGCTGCCGGAAGTGGTAGGGATGAGCGACCGGGTGCTGGTGATGCGGGAAGGGCATTTGGTCGGTGAGCTCGACCCTGCCCGTGGGGATGTGATCAGCCAGGAACACATCATGGCTTATGCCACCGGAGTGAAAGAGATGGAGGTACGGGCTTGAGCACCGAGGCTAAACGACAAACCAACAAGGCTACCCGGGCGGACATCCTGGGGGCATTGGGTATTCTGCCCGTACTTATCTTGATCTGTATCATCTTTGCGATCTTATCTCCCAACTTCGCTACCCCCAACAACTTCATCAACGTGCTGCGCCAGGCCTCGATCAACGTGGTACTGGCCGCAGGGATGACCTTTGTAATCCTTACCGCCGGAATTGATCTCTCGGTGGGGGCCATTCTAGGGGCCTCGGCGGTGGTGGCACTTCAGGTCTCTCTGATGCCCCAGTGGGGCTGGGCGGCGATCCCGGCGGGGCTTTTGGCGGGGCTGGCCTTTGGCCTGATTAACGGGCTGCTGATTGCCTATCTGAAGCTCTCGCCCTTTGTGGTGACGCTGGGTGCGTACAGCGCGGTGCGTGGGGCGGCATACCTGCTGGCCAACAACGGCCAGACCGTGATCAACTCCAATTTGAGTTTTGCCGCGATTGGCAACGACAGCTTTCTGGGGGTTCCCTGGTTGGTCTGGATTGCCCTGCTGGTGATTTTGGCTAGCTGGTTTATCCTGCGCCGCACGGTGCTGGGGGTGCATGTCTATGCGGTGGGCGGCAACGAACAGGCCGCACGGCTCACCGGCATCAAGGTGCCGCGGGTACTGCTCTTTGTCTATGGCTTCAGCGGGCTATGCGCGGGTTTGGCTGGAGTGATGAGTGCAGCCCGGCTCTATAGCGCCAACGGTATCCTAGGGACCGGGTATGAACTCGACGCGATTGCAGCGGTGGTGCTGGGGGGTACCAGTCTGGCCGGTGGGGTGGGCTCGGTCTTGGGGACTACCCTGGGCGCAATGATCATCGCCGTGCTCAACAACGGGTTAACCATCTTGGGGGTTTCCTCGTTCTGGCAGCTGGTGGTCAAGGGGGTGGTGATTGTGATCGCGGTGGCGGTGGATCGCCTGCGCACGGCTCGAGCCGGGCGATAGAAGAGCGCTCTATCTCCCTATCTTTTCCCAGCCCCCGGCTACAATAAACAGGTTATGGGACGATTGATTCGCGGCCTCGCTGCCGAGGGGAATCTTCGGGTGCTGGCGGCGCTCACTACGGATGTGGTGGAGGAGGCCCGCTTGCGCCATGGCCTTTCTCCAACCCCTACAGCAGCCCTGGGACGGGCCATGACCGGGGCCCTGTTGTTGACCTTTTTGCTCTCCAAGACCCCCAAAGAGCGCATCACCCTGCACTTTCGGGGGGATGGGCCGCTGGGGGGGCCGATTGCCGAGGCCGCCCCGGATGGGTTGGTGCGCGGCTATGTGAAACAGCCCCACCTCGAGCCCCCGCTGCGCCCAGACGGCAAACTCAATGTGGGGGCGGCGGTGGGTCGGGGTGAGCTAAAGGTGGACCGGCTCCTGTCCAACCAAGAGATCTACCAATCCAGCACCGAACTCATCTCTGGGGAGATCGCCGAGGATCTGGCCCGGTATCTTTGGCAATCCGAGCAGGCCCCTTCAGCGGTGCTGTTGGGGGTGCGGGTATATGGACAGGGCGAGGTGCAGGTGGCCGGGGGGGTTGCGGTTCAGGTGTTGCCGGGTTGCCCGGACGAGGTGGTTCGGCGGCTCGAGGCCAACCTGCTGGCGCACCCCAGCCTTACCGACCTGCTGCTCGAGCGGGGGTTGGAGGGGTCGGTAGAAGCCCTGATGCAGGGGCTGGGGTACCAGGCCACCGATCTCAAACCGGTGGGCTACCGTGAGGGGTATATCCCGCTGCAGTTTGGCTGCCGCTGTACTCGAGAGCGGGCCCTCAACGCCTTGGTCTACTTCTCGCCCCAGGAGCGCCAAGAGATGATCGAGCAGGACGGGGGGGCCGAGGTGATCTGCCACTGGTGCGGTGACACCTATAGGATTACCCCCGATGAAATTCGCTCCCTGCGAGAGCTTCCGGAGGGGCCTCGAGCCTAGGCTGTTTTCTGGCAGATGGGCGCTCTATAGGCCCTCGAACATGTCCAGCAAGGGCCAGTGCGGCACCGGCCCGCGGGTTCCCCCCAGGGTAAAGGTCTCGACCGCCATCCACCCCTCCATCTGGGCTCGGCGTTCGGCGGGCATGGTCTCGGCTACCAGAGGGGCGAATTGGGAGCGGTGGGCCCGGATGGCGGCGAGCTTTTGGGGCAGGTATTCCTGCACGTTCAGGGTGAGGGCCAAAGTGCTCTCAGAGACCCCAAAGACCTGGGGATCCAGCCCCTCCATAACGCTGCGCTGGCCGCTCTTCTGCATCGCTGCGGCCCGTTCGACGGTGAAGGCGGTGTAAAACAACCGCCGAGGGGGGTGGGGCAAGATGCCGCTGCTGTAAAAGGCAGCGGTGGCCGCTCGGTGGATCACCAGATGATCCGGATGCCCATAGCCGCCGTGAGGGTCAAAGGTGAGGAGCACCGCTGGCTGTACCTGGGCGATCACCTCGCGGATTCTGGCCTCGACCTCCCAGAGCGGGGTGTTGTAGAGGGCCTGGGGATCGTCCTTGCGCAGCCGCTCATTGCGGCCAGAGTCGTGATAGCCCAGAAAGAGGGGGGGCTCGATCCCTAGAGCCTGGCAGGAGCGCTCGAGTTCAACCGTGCGGATGGCCGCCATATCCGGTGGGCTGCCATCGGGCAGAGCTAAGGTGGGGTCCTTGAGCTGTCCAACCTCCCCTCGGGTTGCGCAGGCCAGATACACCTTGTGCCCCATTCGGGCGTAATGCGCCAGGGTGCCCCCGGTGGGAAAGGCTTCGTCGTCGGGATGGGCGAATACGGCTAGGATCGTGGGAGGCTGGGCCATGAGCGGAGCTTACGCCACAAGCCCCTGCCCCAAAGGTTAAACGCCCCACAATGCCCTAGTAAAACCGGGCCCTGGGGTAATCTTGCCGCACCCCTTCCTCAAAAGCCCCGTACTGGGAGGCTTCCACCAGGGCCACGGTGGCCCCGCCAAACCCGGCCCCGGTAAGCCGGGCGCCAATGGCCCCGTGCTTCAGCTCGAGCGCGACCAGCTCATCAAGCTCGGGGATAGAAACCTCGTAATCGTCGCGCAGGCTGTGGTGCGAGGCCACCATTAGCTCCCCGAAGCGGCGGTAGTCCCCGGCCTCGAGGGCCTGTACCCCCTCCAGCACCCGGGCGTTCTCGGTGACCACGTGCCGCGCCCGGCGGTTGAGCGGCTCGGGCAGGGCCTCTATCCGCGGCAGATCCGAGAGCGAGAGCTCCCGCAGCAGCTTGACCCCCAGCAGCCCACAGGCCTGTTCACACTCGGCCCGGCGGGTGTTGTATCCCGCCTCGGCCAGGCGGCGGGGTATACCGGAGTCCACCACCGCCACGCGGTATCCCTTGGGCAGTGGGGCCAGTTTGTACTCGAGGCTCAGGGTGTCCAGAAATAGGGCATAGCCTGGCTTCCCCAGCGAGCTAGCCATTTGGTCCATAACCCCTACCCGCACCCCCACATACTCCACCTCGCCTTGTTGGGCCAGCAGCGCGATCTGCCGATCGTCTATGGGCAGCTGATATAAGGCCCGCAAAGCCCGCAGGACTGCGATCTGCAGGGCGGCTGAACTGGAGAGCCCCCCGGTCATCGGCACCTCGCTGCGGATGTAGGCCCTTAGGCCAGGAACCTCGTACCCATGCTGGCGCAACACCCACACACAGCCCGCCACATAGTCAAGCCAATCCCCTTGTTTGGCCATACCGAGGCTGCGCTGCTTGGTCTCCTGGAAGTTCTCGGCGTAGACCTCGAGGCCCGGGTGGGTGGATGCTTCCACCTGGGTCTGGTAAGGCAAAGGGGTGGGGAAGACGAAGCCGCCGTTGTAGTCGGTATGTTCCCCTAGTAGGTTGACCCGTCCTGGGGCCGAGACGCTCACTTGGGGATCTTGGGCGAAAACATCCTTGAACATCGGAGCCACAGCATACCGTTTTTGCGCCCTCGAGACCGGGGGGTCCAGGGGGGTTGGGTCAGGCCCTACGGGTTCATCACCGCGATGCGGTTGCGGGGGGTTATCCCCACGGGCCTTCCGGCCTGTTCCTGGGCCTTCAAGTAGGCCTGTAGGGCGTCCAGGTCGAGATCTCCCCCCAGCCGCTCGGTGCCCTCCTTGAAAACCACGAAATTATCCCCGCCATCGGCCAGAAAGCTGTTGACGGTGACCCGATAGGTCTGGCTGGGGTCAATGGGGGTGCCGTTTAGGCTCATCGCAGAGACTTTGCCCCCTTTAGGGGCTTTGGCGTCCCAAGTGTAGCTGAAGCCCTCTGAAACCTGAAGGATGCGGTTTTGGCCAGGGGCGGGGTTATCAAACTGCTGCTCGAGGGCGGCTTTGATCTGGGCCCCGGTGAGGGTCATTACCACCAGGCTGTTCCCAAAGGGCTGCACGGTGAAGGTGTCCCCGTAGGTCACGGAGGGGCTGGGGTTGGGGGGCAGGTTGGCCCGGATGCCGCCAGGGTTCATGAAAGCGATCACCGCCCCGCCCTTGGCTGGGTCGCGGGTAGCGAAGAGCTGCGCGTCCGCAATCACGTCGCCGAGGGCCGACTCTCCGGCCGGGGTCGGGTCGCGGGTGATCTGCGGGACAGCCAGCGTGGCAATGGGCTGTGCCGCGATGGCCTCGGTCATGGCCTTGGCTTTGCTCACAATCTGGCGGATGGCCGGATCGTTGGCGAACTTGCTGGGGTCCACGATGATCGGATGGGTGCGGATCGAGAGCAGCTTGTTTGCGGCCTTGTCGTAGATCAGGTCAATCTGCATCACCAGGTGGCCGTAGTAGTCGCTTTGGGTGACCAACCGTCCATCCACCCGGCACTGGTAGCCCTGATGGGTATGGCCCGAGATCACCAGGTCCACCGCTGGGCTGAGCCGTTTGGTGATGTCCACGATCTCGCCGGAGAGGGTGGTGCAGTCTTTGACGTAAAAAGGCTCTTTGGCCGTTCCGCCCTGGTGGATCAGGGCGACGATGACCTGCGCGCCTTGGGCCTTGAGTTCTGGAATCAGCCGGTTGGCGGTCTCGGCTTCATCAAGAAACTCGAGCCCCGCCACCCCCGCGGGCAGCACGATGCTCGGGGTCTCTTTGAGCACCAACCCGATGAAGCCGATCTTGACCCCACCCACCTCCTTGATCACGTAGGCTGGGAAAGCCGGCTTGCCGGTGGCTTTGACCCGAACGTTGGCGGCCAGGTACTGAAACTTAGCCCCTTCGTAGGGGCCAAACTTGCAGGCCTTGGCGGGATCAAAAGGCTCATCGCAACCCCCGTTTTGCAGGCGCAGCAGCTCTTTGTATCCCCGGTCGAACTCGTGATTGCCTACCGAGCTGAAGCTCATCCCTAGATCGCTCAGGGCTTTGAGGATGGGCTCATCGGCCAGGAGCGAGGAGACCAGTGGACTGGCGCCGATCAGATCCCCTGCCCCGACCAAAAGGGTGTTGGGGTTTTGGGCCTTGGTTTCCTTGACGATGGTGGCGATGGCCTCCACCCCTCCGGCTTGCAGCGAGACCCGCTTGCTGCGATCAGCAGGGTCTGGGTAGCTGAAGTTAGAGGGCAGCAGGTTGCCGTGAATGTCGTTGACCGCGAGGAGGGTGATGTCTACCGTGCGGTTTTGATTGGCCGGAATGCAAGCGGTAAGGATGAGCAACAGGGCCACGAGCAGGCCCAATGGCGAGGAGCGGGTCCAGTTTTTCATAGCACCTCCGCCCCCAGACTATACGTTTTCGGTCAGGTCGGGTGCATGAGGTTGGGGATGTCAGGGCGTGGGCAGCAGGGAAGGGATGATCTCCTCCCGGATCAGCTGCCCATCCCTGAGGTGCAGGATGCGCTCGGCCTTCTGGGCCAGCTCGAGGTCGTGGGTGACCAAAATCACCGTACGTCCCCCCTGGGCCTGGGCCCGCAGCAGCTCGATCACCTTGGCTCCGGAGGCGGAGTCGAGGTTGCCGGTGGGCTCATCGGCGAAGAGGATCGGCGGGTTGAGCGAGAGGGCCCGGGCGATGGCCACCCGCTGCTGCTCACCGCCGGAGAGCTTGTGGGGGAGGTGGTGCATGCGCCGCCCCATCCCCATGGCCTCCAGCAACTCCCCGGCCCGGGCCTGCCGCTCTTTGAGGCGTTTACCGGCCAGCATCATGGGGAAGGCCACGTTCTCGAGGGCGGTCAGGGTGGGGATGAGGTTCCACTGTTGAAACACGAACCCCATGTACCGAAGCCGCAGCTCCGAGCGCGCATCCTCGGACTGTTGGGAAAGCACCGTCTCCCCCAGCCGAACCTGGCCTTGATCGGGCAGGTCAAACCCGGCCAGCAGGTTCAGCAGGGTGGTTTTGCCCGAGCCCGAGGGCCCCACGATCGCGCTGAGCCCAGGCCCAAAGCGGTAGGTGAAATGGTCTACCGCCACGATCGCGGTATCGCCTTGAGGAAAACGCTTGTGTAGACCGATGGCCTCGAGCATACAAACCCCTACAGTATACGGGGCTTACACCCTTCCCAGGGCCTCGATCACCCGTAGCCGACTGGCCGTGCGGGCGGGGAAAAACCCGGCCAGAAGCCCCAGAATCACCGCAACCAGTAGGGCGAAGGCCGCCAGGCGAAAGGTCACGCTCGAGAGCGCCAACCCCACCTCACCCACGGTGTACCAGTTGACCCCTGCCGAGGCCACCTCCCCCAGCAGTAGCCCCAACACCCCACCGGCAACACCCAGCAGCAGCGATTCCAGAAGCACCAGACCGAAGATGAAGCGCCGCTTGGCCCCCAGGGCCCGCATCAACCCAAATTCGCGGATGCGCTCATACACCGACATCATCACGGTATTGGCCACCAGCAGCCCGCCCACGATCAAGGCCACCAAACTGATGCCAAACCGTACCAGGTCGGAGATGCGCACCGCTCGCTCGGCGAATTTGAGCACATCGCCGCTGGTCTGGGGGCTCACTTGAGGGATGCGGGCAGTGATGGCCTTGGCCACCTCCTCGGCTTTGTGGCCTGGGGCGATGGATACCGCGATGGCGGTGTAGTTCTGGGTGTCTAGGGCGGCCTGCAGGGCTTCCAGGGGAACATAGATCACGTTATCAGAGAGCCCTCCTGAGCCCTTCAAAATCCCCTCGACCTTCACCGATACCGTAGGTGAGATGCGCAGGGTCCGGCCTAGTCCCAAGCCGCTGCGGAGGGCGACCCGCTCGCCTAGGATGGCCCCTCGCGCCCCCGGAACCAAGACCCCTTGCTTGGCCTCGAGGCTGGGATTGATGCTCTGGGGGCCCAGGCCCTGGGGCAAGCCCTGAAAGATGAACGCGGTTTGGGGATCGAAGCCACCCCGGGTGAGCACCACGTAGGGGATGACCTGGGTGATCCCAAGCGGAGTGCGCAGGGCCTCGAGGCGCTTCAAGACCTCAGGGCGCAGCTCGGGGTAGCCGGGGCTAAAGGCATCTACCCCTTCCGGCAACACCAGAATGGCCGGGCCAACCCTGGATAGCTCAGCCCCTAAGGCTTTGCGCAGCCCCTCGCCAAAGGAGAGAAACAGCACCATTGAAGCGGTTGAAACCACGATCCCCAGCAGGGTGAGGATGCTGCGTACCGGACGGGCCCGGAGGTTTCGGTAGACCAGCGCCAGAACTTCCATCCCCCAAGAATACCGCCCTCTGCTGTGGGCCGCCTCCTAAGCTGCACGCTGGCCCAGCAAGGCGATGAGCGCCTCCAGGTTCTCTTTGGCCCGGCCCTCCTTGAAGGGGTTGAAGGGCTTGCCCTCCTGTAGGGCCTGGAAAAGCCCGGCTCGAGACCCTCCTTGGCGGGTTTGCCCGCTGCGCTGGCCTCCCAGTCCGCCAATGGGGGGTGCGCCCGGTAGGCGCACCCCGCCCTGACCCTGCTGCCCCTGGGCTTGGGTCCGCTGGCGTAGCTGCTCCTCCCGGGCCAGCCGGGTGGTGTCCATCCACTGGAGCTGGGCATCGGTCAGGATGGTGTCCTCGATGGTGCTGAGGATCTTATCGGCCTCGGCGGGTTTGAGGTCGCTCCGGGTCGTCAGGCCTTTGAGCAGGGGCAGCAGCTTCTGGGCCTGGGCTTTGCTGAAGGCCAGGCCCTTCTGCCGGTCTAGTTCGTTCATCAAGGCCACCGACTGGGTGAGGTCAAAAACCGGGCGGTAGGCTTGTAGCTTCTTGCGCATCTCGTCGCTCATCCCGGTTCTACCCCCAGGGGAGCTGGGCGCGGGAGTGGGGCTTTGGGCCAAGCCAACCCCTAGGGCCAGCATGGCAATCATCATCCAGAGGGTTTTGTGTACGTGAAGGGTGGGCATGACCTTATGGTGGGCCAGTTGCGTGAAGAAGCGGTGGAGGCTTGGTGTAGGACGGGATCGGGTTTCATTCATAGCGCAGGGACTCCACTGGGTCGAGCCGACTGGCCCGAAGGGCGGGATACAGGCCAAAGAAGATGCCTACCGCAGCCGCGAACACAAAGGCCAACAGGATCGGCCCCCCGGTGATGACCGGGGTGATCTTGAGGGCCGGGCCGGCCAGGTAGGCCAGGCCAAACCCCGCCAGGATTCCGAGGATCCCCCCTCCCACCGAAAGCACAAAGGCTTCGACCAAAAACTGCATCAGGATGTCTCGAGGTTTAGCCCCCAGGGCCTTGCGGATGCCAATTTCCTTGGTGCGCTCGGTGACCGAGACCAGCATGATGTTCATGATGCCAATCCCCCCGACCAGCAGGCTAATTGCGGCAATACCGCCCAAAAAGAGGGTCAGGGTTTGGGTGACCTGATTGACCGAGGCCAGGGCATCGGCCTGGTTTTGCACGCTGAAATCGTAATCGTTGGGATCGGTTTTCTTGTGGCGGGTCGCCAGGAGGTCGGTGATGCGGTTTTTGAGGTCATCTAATTGGCTTTTATCCGCGGCTTGGACAAACACCGCGGAAACCTTGACCACACCGCTACTGTCAGCCCGCCCCAGGCGCTGGATGTAGGTGGAAAGCGGGATTAAAACGTTGTAATTGGGGGTAGCGAAGCCAGAGTTGCCCTTGTCCGGCAGAACCCCCACCACCGTGAAGCTGACTCCGGCGATGCGCATTCGCTGGCCTAGCGCCGCCTGGGAGCTGCCAAAGAGGTCTTGTGCCACCTGATACCCGATCACCGCAACCCGTTTGCGCCCGGCGTTGTCCGCCTCGGTAAAGAAGCTTCCAAACTCGGGTTGGGCGTTGCGCACGCTGGCGTAGTCCGGCCAAGTCCCCACGATCGCCGCGCTGGTGTTGTTGGCCTCATACTTGACCTGTGCGTTGCGCTGCAGGGTAGGGGCGATCCCCACCACCTCCGTGCCAAGGGCCCGGATGGCTTCGGCGTCCTTGAGGGTGATGTTCTGGGGCCCCCCTTGCCGCACCAGCCCACCCGGCCCCCCCCGGGTATTGGTTTCGCTCGAGACCGTCAGCAGGTTGGTGCCCAGGCTTTGCAGGCTTTTGGTGATGTTGGCGGTTGAACCGGTACCGATGGCGGTGAGGGCGATCACCGAAGCCACCCCGATGATGATGCCCAGGGTGGTGAGCGCGGAGCGCAGGGGATTGGCCAAGATGGCTCGCCAGGCGATGGAAACGGTGCGCAGGGGGTTGAGCCCCCCCAGCCTCGAGCGGGGCTGAACCGGGGCGGTTTGGGGAAGCTCTCGAGCCGGGTTCATCGGTAGACCTCCCCGGTCACCCGCTTGCGGTTGGGGTTGGGTTGATCCGACTCGAGCCTGCCGTCTCGGATCCGCACAATGCGCTCGGTGTACTCGGCAATATCCGGTTCGTGGGTGACGATGATGACCGTGGTGCCCTCATCGTTGAGCTCTTGAAACAGCCCCATGATCTCGGTGCTGGTTTTGGAGTCGAGGTTGCCGGTGGGCTCATCGGCCAGCAGCAGGGCGGGGCGCATGGCCAGGGCCCGGGCGATGGCCACCCGCTGCTTTTGTCCACCGGAGAGCTGGGAGGGGAGGTTGCGCTCCTTGCCGGAAAGCCCCACCCGGCTCAGCACCCCCAAGGCCCGTTCGCGCTGCTGGGCGGCGCTAAACCCGGCATAGGTCATGGGGACCTCCACGTTTTCCAACACGCTCATCCGAGGCAGCAGATGAAAAGCCTGGAACACGAAACCGATCTCCTGATTGCGCACCTCGGCTCGCTCGTTCTCGCTCAGCTCGGTTACGTCCTGGCCCCGCAGCACGTACCGACCCGAGGAGGGTTGGTCGAGGATTCCGATGATTTGCATCAGGGTGGTTTTGCCCGAGCCCGAGGGCCCCATCAGCGCGACCATCTCCCCCTCGAGGATCTCCAACGAGATGCCCCGCAGGGCCTCAAACTGGGCTTCGCCCAGGTCGTACACCTTGTGGATCTCGTGTAGCTGGACTACGGGACTGCGCGGGGTCTTCATGGCCTACCTCAGCGGAGCCGTACCGAAGCTGTTGGAGCGGGAGCCTGAACTCGAGGCGCCTCGAGCCGGCAACACCACGGTCTCGCCGGGCTGCAGCCCACGGGTGACCACGAGGGTGGTGCCATCGTCGGGGCCGACGGTGATCCGCCGCTCTTCGGTGCTGCCATCGGCCCGTTGGACCTTGACATAGGCCCGGGTGCGCACGGTTTGCACCGCCCGCTTGGGAATCTGCACCGCATCGGGAATCTCCTGAATCAGGATCTCACCCTCTGCCGTCATGCCGGGTTTGAGCAGGTGCTCGGGGTTGGGCACGTTGACCGTGACGTAGAAGATGGCGATGTTTTGCACCACCGTGGCGCTGGGGGTGATGCCGGTGACCGTGCCGGTAAAGCTGCGGCTGGGAAAAGCGTCTAAAGTTACCTCGACTTTCTGGCCCTGTTTGACCTGAGAGATCTCGGTTTCGTCGATCTGTACCGGAAGATCTACCGAGGAGTCGTCAATCAAGGTGAGCAGGGCGGTGCTGCCGCTGATGCTGGCGCTCACCCCCACCCCTCCCACCTGGGCATTAACCGCCGAAACGGTGCCGTTGAAGGGGGCGTAGAGCTTGGTGTTGGCCAGATCCTGCTGGGCATTTTTGAGGGTCAGGGCGGCCTGGTCTACGGCGAGTTGCAGGTTGCGCAGGTCCTGCGCGTTGCCGGATTGCTTGAGCGGCAGGGCGGCTTTGGCCGCCTCGAGGCCCACCCGAGCGCTTTGGACATTGGCCTGGGCCTGCTCGAGGTTGCGCTGGGCGGTGATGAGCTCCTGTTGGGTGGCCCCCCCGATGGCATAGATCCGCTGGGTGGCGGCCAGGCTGGTCTGGGCGTTTTCGAGCTGGCTGAGGGCGGTGGTGTAGGCGGCTTGGGCGCTGGCGATGGCCTGCTCCTGGCTGTTGATCCCGGTGGCTTGGGAGGCGCGGGCGCTCTCGAGCTGGGCCTTGGCTTTCTCGAGGGCCAGCTGGGCATTCTCCACCGCCCGCTGGTAGGTGCTGGGGTCAATCTGGGCAATCAGCTGGCCTTTGGTCACCCGGTCCCCCACTTTGGGGAGGTAGAGGATGGTGCCCTGCACCTGCGGCTTGAAATCCACGCTTTGGTGAGCGGCCAGGGTTCCCGGACCGGTCACCGAGACGCGGAAAGTACCCTGGATGGCCGTGGCGGTTTCCACCTTGGGCTGGGCTGCTGAAGCCGCAGGCCGCCGGATCCACCAGACACCCCCCAGGGCCGCCGCCAGCAAAACGATCAGCAGCACCCACAACCAGGAACGCGATCTGCGCCTGGATCGGACTTGAACGGTACTCATAAGCCTTTTTATTGTGCGGAAGGAGTATGTAGGAATGGTGGAGCCACGGTGAAATTTGTTGGGCGGTTTGTCCACTTGCCTATGGCAGCGCAGTGACCCACAGATTGCGGTCCTTGAGGTTGACAAAGACCACTGCCCTGCCATCGGGCGAGACCTGCCAGTCACCGTTGCTCATCTTGGTGCCGAGGTCGGCGAGGGCTCGAGCCTGCCCGGTTTTAAGGTGGTACTCCCGCAGTACGTGGGTTTCCACGCCGGGCTGCAGTTCGATGTAGACCAGCCGCTGGGCATCGCGCCACTGATAGGCTCCAAAGAAGTTGAGCCTTTGCTTTTCGCCGTTCCGCTGGAGAAGCCATAGGCCGTTGCGCTCAGGCCGATCAAAGGCGGTGTAGTAAGCGATGTGGTTTCCTCCAGGGCTGGGCTGGATGCCGCGGAAGTTCAGGGCCTGGCTCAGTACCCGGCGCTGACCGCTGGAGAGGTCCAGGGTCTCGAGGCTCCGAAGGGGGTCTTGGGGGGAACGCTTGCCGGAGAGGAGCAGGGTGTGTTCATCGAGCCAGGCCACCGCCCCACCGCCATATACCGTGGCCAGCTGGCGGGGGGCTTCGCCGGGTTTGGCCACCCAGACCTGACCCCTGCGCACATCGTAGTTGCCCGAGCTGGCGCTCACCGTCCAGGCCATCTGCTGCTCCCCCGGCGACCACAGCACTGGGGTTCCTGCGGTATCGAGGGCAAACTCCTGGCCGCTCGAGAGCCGTTGGAAACGGCTGGGCTGGCCGGGAACCTGGGCATAGGTGAAGGCTGGGGAAAAATAGGCCACCGGAAGGTAGGCCCTGGGCTCCGAAGGCTGGGCTACCGAGACCCCGTAGTAGGCGGTCTGGCCTGCCCGGCGGTCTATGAACAGCACGTGGCGGCTGTCTGGGCTCCAGATGGGGTTGACGCAGCATCCCCCCTCGGTCAGCCGGTAGGGGCCTGGGGCATAAGCGGTGGGTTTGAGGGCGGCAGGGCTTCGGGGTAAGCCAGGAAAGCGGCCCAAGGGTCCGGCTGGGCCGCTGCGGCTGGGGTCGGGCGGCCAGGGATGGGTGAAATTCGCCAGCGGGGGCCCTCCGCGCCGGGCCTGGGGCTGCTGGTCGGGTTGCTGCCACTTGCGGGGGTCCTCCAGGTCTCGTTCAAAGCTGCGGGAAAATCCGGTCAGCAGCAAGGTGGGCCAGTCCGCGGCGAGGTAGGGCAGGGGGTTGAACAGCCGGGTGTGCGAGCGATCGCGGATCTCCAGGTGCAGGTGGGGGGCTGAGACGCAGGTGAGCTGTGAATCCCCCGATAGCGCGACCACCTGCCCACGCTTGACCTTGGCCCCGACCTCGAGGCTGGGGCGGCGCAGTAGGTGCCCGTAGAGGCTGGATACCCCGTTTCCATGGTCAATGACCAGGTTGTGCGGTGGGGAGCCATGAGGGCCATCCACCTCCACCACCGTCCCATCGCCGATGGCCCGCACTGGGGTGCCACAGGGGGCGGAGAAGTCCAGACCAAAGTGGATGCCCTGGATGGCAGCGTACAGGCTGCGGGCTTGACGGTAGGCCCCCACGGTGTTGCCGTAGGGCTGGCCCAGCAGCCAGGTGTTGGGGCCGGGAGGGTCGGCGAAGGGCAGGCTGAACTGCCCCTGGGGTTTGGCCATGGGGGTCTCGGGCCAAGGGGGGGCTGTATGGGCCAGGGCCACCCCTGCCAATAGCCCTACCAGCAACCGCTGCATGTCTTTAGGTATAGCCCCTGACGGTGTGTTGGGTCTGAGGGCGCCCGACTTGGGGTCTGAGGGCGCCCGACTTGCCCCGGCTCGTATTGAACCCCCAGAGCCGATATAGTCAGGGTATGCGCCTTCTGGTGACCTCGCTCAAAGGAGGGGTGGGGAAGACCACCACCGCCGTTCACCTGGCCGCCTTTTTGCAGACCCAAGGCCCCACTTTGCTGGTGGATGCCGATCCCGCCGAAGGCGCCTTGATCTGGGCCCGGCAGGGGGCAGGGCTGCCCTTTGAGGTGGTTTCACCGGAGGAGGCCCGACCCAAGCGCTATTCGCATGTGGTAATTGATACCCGGGGCCATCCTAAGGGCAAAACCCTGCGCGAGTATGGCGATAAGGCCGACCGGGTAATTATCCCCACCACACCGGGGGCTCTGTCGCTGGTCAGCCTCGAGCAGTTTCTAAAGGAGCTGGGGGATCTGCCGGTGAAAGCCCTGGTGACGATGGTTCCGCCTTTTCCCTCGCTGGATGGGCTGCGCACCCTGAACTATCTGCGGGCCAAGCGGATTCCGCACTTCCGTACGGTGATTCGCCGGCTGGCCGCCTATGAAAAGGCTGTGGTGGCTGGAAGCGTGGTGCAGCAGGTGCACGATCCTCGAGCCGAGCGGGCCTGGGAGGACTACCTGGCGGTGGGCCGGGAACTGCTGGGGCGCTGAGCGCCTAATCAATGGATTCCGCGACCTTGGCGATGCGCTCGAGCGCCTCTTGCACAATCTCCCGCGGGGTGGCGAAGTTGAGCCTCAAGTACCCCTGATAGCCCGGCCCAAAAGGGGGGCCATCGTTGAGCGCCACCTTGGCCTGTTTGAGCATCACCTGGTATACGTCCTTGGCGAAGGGGAAGGCGGTGAAGTCCAGCAGGGCCAAGTAGGTGCCCTGGGGGGGCACGTACCCCACTTGAGGCAGGCGGGTACGCAAAAAATCTCCCAGGAAGTCGCGGTTGCCCCGCAGGCGCTCGAGGGTTTGCTGCAGCCAGACCTGTCCGGATTCAATCCCCGCCCGCCACATGGCCATGCTCATCACGTTGGGGTGACCCATGACCCCTTTGGTGGCTTGTTTCATCCGCTCCAGCAGGGCCTTGTTGTGGCTGATGGCCACCCCACCGCCCAGCCCGGCGGTGTTGTAGGTTTTGCAGGGGCCGCTGAGGGTGACGGTGCGGGCGGCAATCTCACCATTAAGCGAGGCGATGGGGATGTGGGGGCCTTCGTAGACCAGGTTGGCCCACAGCTCATCGCTCATCACCCACAACCGGTGCCGCAGGGCGAACTCGGCCAGGCGTTCCAGTTCCTCCCGGCGAAACACCCGCCCGGTGGGGTTTTGCGGGTTGCACAGCATCAGCAGCCGGGTGGCCGGTGAGACCAGCCGCTCGAGCTCTTCGAAATCAATCTCCCAGCCCTGGGGGGTGCGCACCATTGGGCTGTGCTTGGGGATGCGCCCGTAGTCGTTGATCGCGCTCAGAAATGGGGGGTAGACCGGGGTCAGGGTGAGGACTTCCTCGCCGGGGCTGGTCAGGCCGAGCACGGTGGCATAGATGCCCGGCACCACGCTGGAGGTTAGCCAGAGGTTTTCCGGCTCGAGGCCCTTTAAGCCGTGCTTGCGCTCCTGCTCCGTGAGGATGGCCTGCAGGAGCAGGGAATCCCCCTGCCCTTTGGGATAACCAATCCCGTAGCGCAACCGCTCCATCAGGGCTTGGGTGATCTCGGGGGCGATGGGAAAATCCATGTCGGCCACCCATAGCGGCAGCACATCTTCGGGGTAAAGGTGCCATTTGACCGAGTAGCCGTGGGGATCGCGCAGGGCAGCGGGGTTCAGATCGTCGGGCATGGCTAGAGTCTATCCTGATTTGGGTGTGCTTACACCCGTTGACCCCACGCCAGAGCAGAGGGTTAGAATGGGCCCAACCCAAAACCGGGAGGCCCAACAGGTGAATGCTTTGCTGCAAATTGCTCGAGCGATTGACGCATTGAACCTCAACGTGAACCGGGTGGTGATCTGGTTGGTGTTGCTCGCCACCCTGGTTTCAGCGGGCAACGCGGTGGTGCGCTACGCCTTCAACACCAGCTCGAATGCCTGGCTCGAGCTGCAATGGTTCATGTTCTCGGCCATCTTCTTGCTGGGGGCGGCCTATACCCTACAGAAAAACGGCCATGTGCGGGTGGATGTGCTCTACAGCCGCTATTCCCCGCGCCTGCAGATCTGGGTGGACTTGCTGGGGGGGTTGTTGTTCTTAATCCCCACCTGCATCGTGATCATCGTCACCACGGTGCCCTGGGTGACCAATTCCATCAAGATCATGGAGAACTCTCCCAACCCTGGGGGCCTGCCCTGGTGGCCGATCAAGCTGCTTTTGCCGGTGGCGATCTTCTTGCTGTTGCTGCAGGCCATCTCCGAGGTCATCAAGCGCATTGCCATGCTCACCGGCCATCTGCCCCCCACCCAGTACATCCCCGATGAGGAGGCCGAGATCCTCGAGCTCAAAGAAGTGGTGGAGAAAAAGGAGCACCCGTGAGCTTTGAAATCATGGCCCCGCTGATGTTCGTGGGGCTGATCGTCTTTCTGCTGCTGGGGTATCCGGTGGCCTTCAGCTTGGGGGCCGTAGGGCTGCTGTTTGGTTGGATCGGGGTGCGGCTGGATTTTCTCCAGCCGGTTTTCTTGCAGAACATCCCCTTTCGCATCTTCGACACCATGCAGAACCAGACCCTGCTGGCGATCCCTTTCTTCACCTTCATGGGGCTGATCCTGGAGCGCAGCGGGATGGCCGAAGACCTCCTGGACACCATGGGCCAGCTCTTTGGTCGGTTGCGCGGGGGAATTGCCTATGCGGTGGTGATTGTGGGGGCTATGCTGGCGGCTACCACCGGGGTGGTGGCGGCCTCGGTCATCGCCATGGGGCTGATCTCGCTGCCGGTGATGCTGCGCTATGGCTACAGCCCGCGAATCGCCGCTGGGACCATCGCAGCCTCGGGCACCCTGGCCCAGATCATCCCGCCCAGCCTGGTGCTGATCATTCTGGCCGACCAACTGCGCATCTCGGTGGGGGATATCTACCGGGGGGCGTTCCTGCCGGGGCTGATCATCTCTGGGCTCTATATGGCCTATATCCTGATCGTGAGCTTCATCAACCCCAAAGCGGTACCGGCGCTGCCAGCCGAGGTGCTCGAGCGCCGGGGACGGGGCCAGCCCCTGGGCCCACAGCTCCTCCAACACGGCCTGTTCACCCTGGGGGTGATCGGTGTGGACCTCTGGCTGACCCATTGGGCCAACCCCGTCACCATCGGAGCGCTGATACTGGCCAACCTGCTGATCCTGTGGATTCGCCGATCGATAGGGGAGGTTTTGGCCCGGCGGGCCATGGTGGCCTTGGTGCCCCCGCTGGTGCTGATTTTTTTGGTGCTGGGGACCATCTTTTTGGGGATCGCTACCCCCACCGAGGGCGGGGCCATGGGGGCGACCGGAGCCTTGCTGCTGGCCATTGTGAAGCGCAAGTTTAGCCTGCGCATTCTGCTCCAGGCCATGGAGGCCACCGCCCGACTGACCTCTTTTGTGGCCTTCATTCTGGTGGGCTCGAGGATCTTCAGCCTGGTCTTTGTGGGGGTGCGGGGGGATGAGTGGGTGGAGGGTTTGCTCAAGGCCTTGCCGGGCGGCGAGGTGGGCTTTTTGGTGGTGGTCAACCTCTTCATCTTCTTTATCGCGTTTTTCCTGGACTACTTCGAGATCGCCTTCATCATCATCCCGCTGATCGGGCCGGTGGCTGAGTCGTTGGGCATTAATTTGGTCTGGTTCGGGGTGATGATTGGGGTCAACCTCCAGACCTCCTTCATGCACCCGCCCTTTGGTTTTGCCCTGTTCTACCTGCGCAGCGTGGCCCCCCCCAGCCTAAAGACCTCGAGCATCTACTGGGGGGCCATCCCGTTTGTGCTGATTCAGCTCATCATGGTGTTTTTTGTGATCTTCAACCCCTGGATTGTGACCAACTGGATCTCCAAATAGCCCCGGTGAGGGGTTGCTCGGCGATGCGGTGCTTTTTAGGGCGCTCTCCACATATTGAGAGCCATCCGGCTTCGTCTGTGAAGGGCGCGATAGAATGGGCCGATCTATGGAAGCCACTTCGTTGGTCGAGCTGGGTTTGGTGGCCTGTGCGGTGGCCTTGGGTACGTATTTCTTTCGGGTTCCCTACACCATCGGCTTGGTGCTGGCCGGGCTGGCGCTGAGCTTCTTTCATGCCCTCGAGATTCACCTTTCCAAAGAGCTGATCCTGCTGCTGTTCTTGCCCCCCCTCCTTTTTGAAGGGGCTTTGCACATGGAGCTGGGGCAGTTGCGGCGTTATGCCACCCCGGTGGGGTTTCTGGCCTTGGCGGGAACGCTGATTACGGCCCTGTTGATCGCGGCCGGGGCGCACTATGGGCTGGGCTTGCCCTGGAGCTTTGCCCTACTGCTGGGGGTGATCCTCTCGCCTACCGACCCGGTGAGCGTGTTGGCCATGTTCAAGCAGTACGGTGCGCCCAAAGGGTTGCAGACGGTGCTCGAGGGCGAGAGCGTGTTCAATGACGGGATTGGCATTGTGCTGTACCTGATCGTACTGCAAGGGATTGCCGGGCCTCCGGTGGGGCTAGGGGAAGGGGTGCTCGAGTTCCTCAAGGTGGCCTTGGGTGGGGCGGCGGTGGGGTTTGCTCTGGGGTACTTGGTTCACCGGCTGCTGGGGCAGATCAACGACCACCTGACCGAGGTGATGATCTCGGTGGTGCTGGCCTTTGGCTCGTACATTTTGGCCGAGAACCTGCACTTCTCCGGGGTGGTCTCCACGGTGGTGGCCGGACTCATCATCGGCAACTATGGCACGGTGTTCTCGATGAGCCCCACCACCCGGCTCTCGCTGCTCAACTTTTGGGCGGTGGTGGCTTTTCTGGCCAACTCCGCGGTGTTCTTGCTGATCGGTTTGGATTTCGACCTGGCTCGAGCGGGCGGAAACGCTGTGGCCATCGGGGTGACCGTGTTGCTGGTGCTGTTGGCCCGGACCCTGGCGGTCTACAGCCTCCTCCCGCTCTCTAACCGCCTGGTGCGCCCCAGCCGGCGAATCCCTTGGGCCTGGATGCACGCCATCAACTGGGGTGGACTGCGGGGCACCATTCCCATCGCCCTGGTGCTGGGATTGGAGCCAGGGCTGCGCCAGGTAGGGGGGGTTCACCTCACCACGGTGGTCTTTGCGGTCGCCCTGTTCTCGCTGGTGGTTCAGGGGCTCAGCATGAAGCCGCTGTTGCAGCGCTTGGGTCTGATTGGGGTGAGTGCGGAGCGACTGGAGTATGAGACCCAGCTGGCCCGTACCATTGCCCTGGGGGCGGCTCTCGAGGAGGCACGCCAGCTAGAGCAGCGCGGCGAGGCCAGCCCCGAGCTGCTCGAGGCGACTCGGCAGCGATTGGCCGAGGAGCGCGAGGCGGTGCTGCGGGACCTCGATCAGGCCGTGCACAGCCGCGAGAGCCTACGGGATCATGAGGCCCTCCGGCTTCAGCGGCACCTGGGTCTAACCCAGAGGGCCGCTGTGGCCGATGCCCTGCGGCGCGGCCTAATTAGTGAGGAAGCGGCGGCCACGCTGAGCGAGGAGCTCGATGCCCAGCTCGAGGAAGGATAAACCCTCCGCCCTAGGGCGGAGGGTTGGGGGGCTCGAGGTCAGATGCCGGCGAAGGCGAACTGCTCATAGGGCAGCTCGGTGACCGCCATGGTGCGGTACTGATCGTCGCGGAAAGCCTTCCAGGGGGTGTAGATCTTCTTGAAGGAGGGGTTTTTGCCCGATTCCTCCTCATAGATGTCAAAGGAGGCCTTTTGTGCAGCCTTGAGGATCTCGTTGGAGAACTTGCGCAGCTTGACCCCGGCCTTGAGCAGCCGTTGCAGGGCGGCGGGGTTTACCGCGTCATAGTTGGCCAGCATCCGCACGTTGGCCTCGGCTGCGGCGGTTTCAAAGGCGGCTTGGTAGTCCTTGGGCAGCTTCTTCCACTGGTCGTTGTTGACCAGGAAGGAAAGGTTGGGCCCGGGCTCCCACCATCCAGGGTAGTAGTAGTATTTCGCGATCTTGTACAGCCCCAGCTTCTCGTCGTCATAGGGGCCAACCCACTCCGCGCCATCAATGGTGCCGCGTTCCAGGGACTGGTAAATCTCTCCACCGGGAATGGCCTGGGGCACCATCCCCAACCGCGCCCAGACCTGTCCGCCGATTCCCGGAATACGGAACTTAATCCCCTTTAGGTCGGCCACGGTGTTGACTTCCTTGCGCCACCAGCCTCCCATCTGCGCTCCGGTGTTGCCCCCGGGGAAGTTGGTCACGTTGAAATCCGAGAGGAAATCCCGTATCGCCTCCACGCCCCCGCCGTAGTAGAGCCAGGCGTTTTGCTGCCGGGCGGTGAGGCCAAAGGGCAGCGAGGTATCGAAAGCCATGGTTAGGCTCTTGCCTACGTAGTAATACATTGCGGTATGGCCGCACTCCACGGTGCCCTGCTGCACAGCGTCCAGCACCTGAAAGGCCGGAACGATCTCCCCGGCCGGGAAGGCCCGGATCTGAAACTTGCCATCGGTGAGATCGCTAACCCGCTTGGTGAGCACCTCGGCAGCCCCATAGATGGTGTCCAGGCTTTTGGGAAAGCTGCTGGCCAGCCGCCAGCGGATGGTGGGGGCGGTCTGGGCAAACACGGGCCCAAAAACTGTACTGGCGGCCACTGCACCGACGCCGGCTTTTTTCAGGAAATCCCTACGCTTCATCGCTCCTCCGTAGAAAAACTGGATTTACCCCACTTATTTTGCTGCGAGGTGATTATATGCAACCTGGATGGGCGGGTTCAAGCCGTGTAGGTAGAACGCCAGGGCCCCCAAAAAACATCCCCTCAGCAGAGGGGATGGGGCTAGACGGGCGGTTAGCGGATGTAGAAATAGGTTTCGGCCACATCGCGTATTCGCGCCCCGGTCTGGCGCAGGTAAATCGAGGTCTGGCGGTCCCAGGTCTCGTAGGTATAGACCCCTGAGAAGGTGAAGCCAGGGGGGTAGGGGCTATCGGTGTAGATGGCCCGCACCCGCTCGAGGCCCCGCGGGGGGCGCAGTTGGAAGCCAAAGTTGGGGTTGCCCTGCGGCCCTGAGAGGAGATGGCTTCCGGCTTGCAGGTAGTAGCGGCTGAACTCGTAGGTCTGGCCGTTGGGGTCAATCGCCACCAGGGCGACATACCCTGGGCGATCGAGGCTGAGGTAGAACTTGACGAATTCGCCTACGAAGTAGGTGCTTCCCGGCCCGCGGTCGGGCTCGAGGCGGATGATGGTAGGGGTTAGGTCTACCCCGAAGCGCAGGTTTACCCGGGCCCCTCCTTGAGTGGTCACCGTACAGGCCGACAACAGCCCGGCCAGCCCCAGAAAAAGCATCAGTTTGCGCATGCCAACCTCCTGGCCTGAGTCTATGAGCTTAGCTGAACCCCGGCTGAAGTCCGGACTAAAGCGGGCTTTAGACTCGGCCTGGCCTAAGCGGGGTTGAGGAGCGGTACCTGGGCTACCGGGGCGAAACTCCGGCGGTGCTGGTCGCAGGGGCCAAAGCGGTGCAGGGCTTGGAGATGGGCCGGGGTTCCATAGCCTTTGTGGGCAGCGAAGCCGTACTGGGGATAGGTCAGGCTGAGCTCGAGCATGTACCGATCGCGGGCCACCTTCGCCAGGATGCTGGCCGCGGCCACGCTGGGGCTGTCGCGGTCAGCCTTGGCGGGGGCCAACAGGGGAAGCTCGGTGCTGAGCTTTAGGTAGTCGGTGAGGAGCGCTTGGGGCCTGGGGGCGAGCTGCTCCAAAGCCCGGGCTGCGGCCAGATGGGTGGCCCGCAAAACGCCCACCGTATCCACCTCGGCGGCACTGGCAAACCCCACCCCCCAGGCTAAGGCTACCGCCTGAACCTCGAGCCTCAGCTCCTCGCGCTGGGCGGGGCTAAGGGTTTTAGAGTCCCGAAAGGGGTAGCGCCCTGTCCCAGGCAAAATTACCGCTGCGGCCACCACCGGCCCGGCCCAGGCCCCCCGCCCGGCCTCGTCCACTCCCGCCACCCGCAGGCCCTGCGCCCACCAGGTTGCTTCTGGAACCTCAGCCATGCTGGAAACAGCTTACCGCCCTGGGTGGGCGGGGAAAACCCTCCGCTTACCGGACCTGGGTTTTGCGGGTAGTAGGATGACCTGAGATGAGGACGCGCTATTCCGCAGAGTATTTTGGGCCGGTAGATGT
>NZ_QWLB01000021.1 GCF_003574355.1 Meiothermus granaticius NBRC 107808
CCCCTCCCCTACCCCCAACCCCGGTCGAGGTTCAGCGGCACCGGCTGGAGTCCAAGGCTTTTGGCAAAACCCGGCGCTACTATGTCTACCAACCCAGCCGCCCAGCCCAAACCACCCTCTACATCCACGATGGGGTGGCCTACTTCCGCACCGCCAAGTTTGCCGAGATCGCCGAGGCCCTGAGCCAGCGCAATGAACTGCGCCCGGTGCGCATGGTCTTCGTCGAACCAGACAACCGCCGCGAGGAGTACTGGTTTAGCCTGCGCTACGAAGCCTACCTGCTGGATGAGGTGCTGCCCGAGGTCGAACGGAACTATGGCCCAACCCCCGAGCGGGGGCTGTGGGGAGCCAGCTTGGGCGGGCTGGTCTCGCTGTGGATGGCCTGGCGCCACCCCTCCCTGTTCCAGGCCGTGGGAACCCAATCGGCCTGCCTAACCGCCAGCCCTACCGGTGGGGACTCCTTTCAGGACCCAGAGTGGCTCACCGAGCAATACGCGGCCTCGGCCCGACTACCCCTGCGGCTCTACTGCGAGACCGGTCAGATCGAATGGCTTTTAGCCCCCAACCGCCGCTTCGCGGCGGTTCTGGCCGATAAGGGGTACCCCCATGCCTACACAGAGCGCCCCAGCGGGCACAACTGGATGACCTGGCGGCAAGGGCTGGTTCCTGGGTTGCGCTTTCTGTTCGGTGAGCGATGAGCTGGAGCGAGGCCCTGCTCATCGTCCTGACCATTGTGGCGCTGGAGGCCTTGCTCTCTGCGGACAATGCCTTGGTGCTGGCCCTGATCGTCCGGCCGCTCGAGCCTCGGCAGCGCTCCCGTGCGATGTTCTGGGGATGGGTGGGGGCCTTGGCCTTACGGGCGCTTGCCATCGCGCTGGCGGTGTACCTGATTCACCTGTGGTGGGCGGAGGTGCTGGGCGGGCTGTATCTGATGTACCTCAGCCTGAACCACTTCATCGCCCTGCGAAGCCCCCAGGAGCCCTCTGAGCCTGCTCGAGCCCCCCGGCAAAACAGTTTCTGGGCGGTGGTGCTGCAGCTCAATGCGGTTAACCTGGCCTTCTCGGTGGATTCCATCCTGGTGGTGGTGGCCTTCACCCAAAGCTATCCCCTCATCTTCATCGGGGCCTTCCTCGGGATGGCCCTCATCTGGCTAGCGGCCAGCGGGTTGGTGCGGCTTTTGGAGCGCTACCCCACCCTCGAGTCGGTGGCCTTTCTGCTGGTGGGCTGGGCTGGGCTCAAGCTGGCCCTGGAGGGGTGGTCGGGGTTTGCCGAGCAGGTCGAGCACCACCCCAACTGGGCGGTGCATCTGGAGCAGGGGTTCTTTCTGGGGGTGACCGGGGTGATCTTCCTGCTGGGGCTTTGGTATGCCATCCGGCGGGAACGCTGACTCCACAAAGTGAATCAGGCCACAGTTTTATTTTCGGGCGCGGTTACCACTGTAGCAAATTTTTCACTTTGCGTCACCAGCATGGGTCTTGCAGTTGGGCCACCCAAGATCATCTACCCTGAAGGGCGTGGGACTTCCCGAAGCGGTTCTGGCCATTCTGATCATCGTGGCCCTCGAGGCCATCCTCTCCGTAGACAACGCCATGGTTCTGGCCGTGATGGTGCGGCCACTGCCTCCAGAGCTGCGCAAAAAGGCCCTCCTGTACGGCATTATCGGGGCTTATGCGCTGCGCGGGCTGGCGCTTTTGTTCGCTACCCTCATCATCAAGGTGTGGTGGATTCAGCTCCTGGGGGGGCTGTATCTGATCTATCTGGCGGCCAAGTTCTTCTGGAACAGCAAGCCCGCCGAAGACGCAGTACACGCCCCCGAAGACACTGTGGCGCAGGCCGCAGCCCGCTCCTTCTGGCGGATCGTGGTGATGGTCAATGTGATTGACCTGGCCTTCGCGATTGACTCGGTGCTGGTGGTGGTGGCCTTCAGCAAAAACTTCTGGGTGATCTTCACCGGTGTGGCGGTGGGCATTTTGCTGATTCGGCTGGCCGCCGGGTGGATGATTGGGGTGATGGAGCGCTACCCTCGGCTCGAGGCCGTGGCCTACGCGGTGGTGGGGTGGGCGGGGGTCAAGCTGGGGCTCGAGGGCTGGAACCACGGGGCTGAGGTTCTGTTGCACAATCCCAGCCTGGTTCTGGCCTTGCCCAAGGAAATTTTTCTGGGCATCACCTTTGCCATTCTGATCCTGGGCACGGTGTGGGCTTTGCGAAGCGGCAAACCCACCCCCAAGCACTCCAACCCGTAGCCGTTTTTCAGCCGGGGGGCCTGGCATCTAAAGGTGCTCCAGTCCAAAAGTTCCTCAGTGCGCTCTTGTAGCATAGGGTCATGGCGGAAGAGACCCTAACCCGATCCACACCCGAAAAACTCATCGGCAAGCCGATCAAGCGCCTGGAAGACCCCAAGCTGCTGCGCGGCCAGGGGGCCTATCTGGATGACCTGACCCAGACCGACACCCTACACCTGGCCCTGCTGCGCAGCCCCTATGCCCACGCCAAAATCAATGCCGTGGATGCGGCGGGGGCCCTCGAGGTTCCCGGGGTAGTTCATGTGTTCACCGCCGCCGACCTCCCCGAGCTGGCCGCCCCAGGGGAGGGAGCCAGCGGGGCCAGGGTGGTGCAGCATCCGGTGCTGGCTCGAGGCCACGTGCGCTACGTCGGGGAACCGGTGGTGGCGGTGCTGGCCATCTCCGCAGCCGCGGCAGAGGACGGGGTCCAAGCGGTGATGGTGGACTACGAACCGCTGGAGGCGGTGGTGAGCCCGCTCGAGGCCCTAGAAAACCACATCCTGGTGCACCCTGAGCTGGAAACCAACCTGGCCTTTCAGCGCAAAACCACGGCGGGAAACCCCGAAGAAGCCTTTGCCGGTGCCCACAAGGTGGTGGGGGCCCGGCTGGTGCAGCAGCGGGTGGCCCCCGCCCCCATGGAGCCACGCGGGGTGTTGGCGGCCTGGGACCGGGTGCGGGAGAGCCTTACGGTGTGGTCTTCCACCCAAATGCCCCACGCCTTGCGCACCGCTGTGGCCGAGGCCCTGGGTCTCTCGGAAAACCAGGTGCGGGCGGTTACCCCGGATGTGGGGGGGGCGTTTGGGGCCAAGATCAACATCTACCCCGAGGAGATCTTGGTCGGCCATCTGGCCCGGGCCCTGGGCCGACCGGTGAAGTGGGTGGAGGGCCGGGGGGAGAGCTTTCTGGCTACCATTCACGGGCGTGCTCAGGTGGCCGACCTCGAGCTGGCCTTGGCGGCCGACGGGAAAATCCTTGGGCTGCGCGGGCGGGTGGTGGCCGATCTGGGGGCCTACATCCTCGATACCACCTTGGGCAATGCCCCAGGAACGCTGCTGATGCTGCAGGGCCCCTACGTCATCCCGGCGGTCGAGCTCGAGCTCCACAGCGTCTACACCCACGCTACCCCCACCGGGGCTTACCGGGGGGCCGGACGGCCTGAGGCGACCTACTACCTCGAGCGCCTGATGGATTTGGCTGCCCGCGAGCTCGGCCTCGACCCCGCCGAGCTGCGCCTCAAGAACTTCATCCGAGGGCCCTTCCCCTACAAAACCCTCACCGGGGCCAAATACGACAGCGGAGCCTACCCCGAAGCCCTGGAGCGACTGCTCGAGGTTGCCGAGTACAAGGCCCTGCGCGAAGAGCAAGCCCAGGCCCGGGCTCAAGGGCGCCTGGTGGGGATCGGGCTGTGCAGCTATGTGGAGATCACCGGGTACGGCTGGGACAGCGGCGGGGTGCGAATCAACGCCGATGGCAGCGCTACGGTCTTCACTGGTACCTCCCCCCACGGCCAGGGCACGGCCACCGGCTTCGCCCAGATCGTGGCGGAGCGGCTGGGTCTCGAGCTCAACCGAATCCAGATCGTCCAAGGCGATACCCTGGCAATTCCCTACGGCATGGGCACCGCAGGCAGCCGCACCCTCTCGGTGGGCGGCTCGGCCATCCTCAAAGCCAGCGAGATCGTGCGAGAGAAGATCGTCAAGATCGCGGCCCATCTGCTCGAGGCCGCCCCTGAGGACATCGAGCTCAGCCAAACCCCCTCCGGTCAGGCGGCGTGGGGCGTGCGGGGCACCGATCAGGCCATCCCCATGAGCCAAATCCTCAGCACCGCCTTCAGCCATCGCAAGCTGCCTCCGGGAATGGACCCGGGCCTCGAGGGCCATGCCACCTTCGCCCTCAAGGACGCCAACTATCCCTTTGGAACCCACCTGGCCATGGTCGAGGTGGAGCGTGAGACCGGGACGGTGCGGGTGCTAAAGTACGTCTCGGTGGATGATACCGGGCCTATTGTCAACCCGCTTCTGGCCCAGGGGCAGGTGCAGGGCGGGGTCACCCAGGGGATTGGGCAGGCCCTATGGGAGGGAATTGTCTACGACCCGGAAGGGCAGATGCTCAACGGAAACTTCCTCGAGTATCACTTCCCCCAGGCCCTCGAGGTGCCCTGGGCCCAGTGGAACCACACCGAGACCCCCTCCCCCACCAACCCGCTGGGGGTCAAGGGCATCGGTGAGGCCGGGGCCATCGGGGCCACCCCAGCGGTGGTCAACGCGGTGCTGGACGCGCTGGGGGTGGCTCACCTGGACATGCCGCTGACCCCGGAAAAGCTCTGGCGGGCCCTCCAGGCAGGGTGAATCGGACGGGGTTTGGCGGTTCCAGGCCGGGGACAATAGGCGTATCATGCCAGCATGAGCCAGTCCCAGGCTGAAGTTGAACTGCTCGACCGCAATGACCCCTTGGGCCCTAAGCGTGAGGCCTTTCGCATCCCCGAAGGCCTGATCTATCTGGATGGGAACTCCTTGGGGGTACTGCCCAGGGCGGTTCCTGCTCGGCTCGAGCGGGTCATCCAACAGGAATGGGGCACCGACCTCATCCGCAGCTGGAACCTACACGGCTGGATGGAGCTGCCCCTAAAGGTAGGGGCCAAGATTGCCCGCCTGATCGGAGCCCAACCGGATGAGGTGGTGGCGGCGGACTCCACCAGCATCAATGTGTTCAAAACCCTATTGGCGGCCCTGCGGCTGCGGCCTGAGCGGAGGGTTATCGTCTCAGACATAGATAACTTCCCCACCGATCTCTACATCGCCCAGGGGGTGAACGCCCTGCTGAACGGGAAGTATGAGCTGCGCTGGGTGCACAAGGAGGGGCTCGAGGCCGCCATTGACGATTCGGTGGCAGTGGTGATGCTCACCGAGGTGGACTACCGCAGCGGCTACCGCTACGACATGCGCCGGATCACCGAGCTCACCCATCAGCACGGGGCCTTGAGCCTGTGGGATCTGGCCCATAGCGCTGGGGCTTTCCCCGTGGATCTGAACGATTGCGGGGTGGATTTCGCGGTGGGCTGCGGATATAAGTACCTGAACGGTGGCCCCGGTGCACCGGCGTTCGTGTTTGTGGCCCGGCGGCATCAAGCTGCGGCGTTCCCCTTCCTCTCGGGCTGGATGGGGCACCAAGCCCCCTTCGCCTTCCTGCCGGAATATGTGGCCGCCGAGGACATCCGCCGCCTCACCGTGGGAACCCCCAGCGTGTTGGGGATGAGCGCGCTGGACACCGCCCTAGAGGTCTTTGATCAGGTGGACATGGCCGTTCTGCGGGAGAAGTCGCTGCGGCTAACCGACCTGTTCATCGAGCAGATGGAACCCCTGTGCTCCGCGTATGGCTTTCAGCTCATGACCCCCAGGGCGCACGAGCGTCGGGGCAGCCAGGTAGCCTATGCCCACCCTGAAGGTTACGCCATCATGCAGGCCTTGATCGCGTCTGGGGTGATCGGCGATTTCCGGGCTCCAAACATCCTGCGCTTCGGCTTTACCCCTCTCTACCTGCGCTATGCGGAGGTGCTCGAGGCCGTGCGGCGACTGGAGGACGTGATGCGCAACCAGAAGTGGCAAGAACCGCGCTTTCAGGTACGGGAGAAGGTCACATGAACCCCGACCGCTCCTACCAAGAAGCCCATACCGATTTCAGCCGGTCGCTCTCCTACGGCGATTACCTGGCCTTGGACACCCTGCTCTCGGCCCAGCGCCCCCTTACCTCCGCACATGACGAAACGCTGTTCATCGTCATTCACCAGGTCTCTGAGCTGTGGATGAAGCTGATCGTGCACGAGCTTCAGAGCGCGATGGGGCTCCTGGCACAAGAGATTATTGATCCCGCCCTCAAGATGCTTACCCGAGTGGTTCGGGCCCAGGAACAGATGACCAACGCCTGGGAAGTGCTCAAGACCATGACCCCCGCCGACTACCTCGAGTTCCGCAGCGCTTTCGGCCAGGCCTCGGGGTTCCAGTCGTATCAGTACCGCCTGGTCGAGTTCCTACTGGGCAACCGCAACCCCTTCATGATGCGGCCCCACCAACACCGCCCGGAGCACCACCGGCTGCTCGAGCAAGCCCTGACCTCGCCCAGCCTCTATGACCTCTCGCTGCGCATCCTGGCTCAACGCGGACTGGGCATCCCGGCAGAAGTTCTGGAGCGCGACTTCGCCCAACCCTACACACCAACCCCCCAGGTGCTCGGGGCCTGGCTCGAGGTCTACCGCCACACCGAGGCGCACTGGGACCTCTACTACCTGGCCGAAAAGCTCATCGACGTGGAAGATAACTTCCGGCGCTGGCGCTTCAATCACCTCACCACGGTGGAGCGAATGATCGGTTACAAGCGGGGCAGTGGGGGAACCGCGGGGGTAGGGTATCTCAAAAAAGCCCTGGAGGTGGTGCTGTTTCCAGAGCTCTGGCAGGTGCGCACCGAGCTGTAGGCCTGCCCCTGGCCTGGGGTTGGTTGGCGCTAAACCTACCTTGAATAATTGGGGGCTTCCTTGGTCACCACCACATCGTGCGGGTGGCTCTCGATCAGGCCAGCCCCGGTAATACGGGTGAAGCGGGTCTGGGTGCGGAAGGCTTCGATGTCTGCTGTACCGCAATAGCCCATGGCCGCCCGCAATCCCCCTACGATCTGGTACAGCACGTCCCCTACCGGCCCCTTGTAAGGCACCATCCCTTCAATGCCCTCTGGAACCAACTTCTTGGCCTCGACCCGGGTCGAGGCTTTCCCAGGGTCTTGGAAATAGCGGTCTGCCGAGCCCTGCCGCATCGCGCCCAGGCTGCCCATACCCCGGTAAAGCTTGTAGCGTCGCCCCTCACGCAACACCTCCTCCCCTGGGGCTTCCCCGGTCCCCGCCAACATCGAGCCCAGCATCACGGTATGAGCCCCAGCCGCCAGGGCTTTGGCCACATCGCCCGAGTACTTGATCCCACCATCGGCGATGACCGGGATGCCGGTGCCCTCGAGGCCTGCCACCGCTTCCAAAATCGCGGTGATCTGAGGTACCCCTACCCCGGTGACCACCCGCGTGGTGCAAATTGAACCCGGCCCAATCCCCACCTTAACCGCGTCCGCCCCGGCTCCCGCCAAGGCCCGGGCCCCCTCAGCGGTAGCGATGTTCCCGGCGATCACCTGCAGCGCATCGCCAAAGGTCTCCTTCAGGCCGCGCACCGCTTCTAAAATTCCCCTGGAGTGCCCGTGAGCGCTGTCCAGCACCAACACATCCACCCCGGCCTCGGCCAGAGCCTTAGCGCGGTGACGCAGGTCTTTGGAAACCCCCACCGCGGCCCCCACCAACAGCCGCCCTTGGGCATCCTTAGCGGCAAAGGGGAACTTCTGGCGCTTGGTGAGGTCCTTGAGGGTCAGCAGGCCGCGAAGCTTGCCCTCGTGGTCTACCAGCGGAAGCTTCTCAATTTTGTGGGTGCGCAGCAACTCTTCCGCCTCTTCCAGGATGGTTCCCGGCGGGGCGGTCACCAGCTGCTCCAAGGGGGTCATGACCTCAGAGACCTTGCGCTTGAGGTCCCGCTCAAAGCGCAGGTCGCGGTTGGTCACCAGCCCCAGCAGCTTGCCGTAGAAATCCACCACGGGTAACCCCCCGATCTTGTACTCGCGCATCAAGCGCTCGGCGTCCTCGAGGGTAGCGGTGGGGGGAAGGGTGACCGGGTCTTGGATCATTCCGGCTTCACTGCGCTTCACCTTGCGCACCTGAGCGGCCTGCTCCTCGGGGCTCATGTTCTTATGGATGATGCCGATCCCCCCCTCTCGAGCCATAGCGATGGCCATCTCGGCCTCGGTCACGGTATCCATCGCCGCGGAGAGCACCGGAATGTTGAGCCAGAGCTTGGCGGTCAGGCGGGTGCGGGTATCTACCTCTCGAGGCAACACCTCTGAGTAGGCCGGGATCAGCAACACATCGTCAAAGGTTAGGCCCTCCTGAAGGATTTTCTCGGTTTTGGGGCGGGTTTTGTTGGATGATTCCAGCATATTCCAAAAAGTATAGCAAAGCCCCCGGCCCCCCATAAACCTGCCCCCAACTGGCCTCACAGGGGGTACAATCGCAGCCATGAAGGTACTGATTACCGGCGGAGCCGGGTACATCGGCAGCACCATCGCCAGCGCATTGCTCGACCACGGCCACGTTCCGGTGTTGCTGGACTCTTTGGTCACCGGACCGGCGGCCTTCACCCATGGGCGCATCTTCTACCAAGGCGATATCGCCGATAAAGCCTTGCTGGAGCGCATCTTCAAGGAGCACCCCGAGATCCAGGCCACCGTCCACTGTGCTGCGCTCATCGTGGTGCCGGAGTCGGTGGCCGAGCCCTACCGCTACTATCACGAAAATGTCTGCAAGAGCCTGGAGCTCTTCAACCACCTCGAGCGGCTGGGGTATCCCCGGGTGGTCTTCAGCTCCTCGGCCTCCATCTACGACGCGGTACCCGGCTTCAAGGTAACCGAGGAGGCCCCGCTCAAGCCCGGCTCGCCCTATGCCCGCACCAAATACATGATGGAGATGGTGCTGCAAGACCTCTCGCGGGCCACCCGCCTGCGGGGCATTGCCCTGCGCTACTTTAACCCCATCGGTGCCGACCCCAAGCTGCGCAGCGGCATCCACGCCCGCGAACCCTCCCACGTGCTCGGGAAGCTGGTAGACACCGCCCTGGGCAAACTCCCGGAGTTCCAGATCACCGGGGTGGACTGGCCCACCCGGGATGGCTCCGGGATCCGCGATTACATCCACGTTTGGGACCTGGCCATGGCCCACCTCAAAGCCGTGGAGCAGTTTGATCAGGTGCTGGCCAAGGTCCACGACACCTATGCGGTGATCAACCTGGGCACTGGAACCGGGGTAACGGTGAAGGAGCTGGTTGCGGCCTTTGAGCGGGTCTACGGCCAAACCATCCCCAAGCGCGAGGCCCCACCCCGGCCCGGCGATGTGGCTGGAGCCTACGCCAACGCCGACCGGGCCTGGGAGCTGCTGGGTTGGAAGGCCGAGCACTCCATTGACGACGGCATCCGCAGCGCGCTCGAGTGGGGCCAGCGCCGCAAGGCCATCCTGGGTTACGCCTGATCGCTGGCCTCGAGCCCCAAGCGCAGGGCCTCGGCGAAAGCATAGGGCTGGTCAATCCAGGGGTAATGCCCGGCCCCCGCGATCCCCTCGAGCCCACCCCCGGTCAGGTCGGCCACGGTCTGGGCCTCGGGGTAGGCGGTGCCGTCTTGCTCCCCCACAATCACCGTGAGGGGAGCACGCTGCTCGACCAGATAGGCGGTGTAGTCCAGACGCCACAGCCCATTCTTGACAAACATCTGCCCTGGGGTGTCCAGGCCCAGGAGCCCCGCGCCCTCGGCTACCCACTCGTACTCCATGCGGCTGTGGGCGCTGGGAAACATCAGGTGGTCAAACACCGCCTTGGGCTCGAGCGCGGAGAAGGCCTCGGCCAGCAGGGCTTCGGGGTCATGGGGAAGGGCTTCCTCCGGCCCTTGGGGGTCTAAGCCCTGCAGCTCGAGCGCCCCCCGATACAGCTGTGCCGCCAGCCAGGGGAAGTTGGTCCAGGGATTGATCAGGATGAGGTTGCGCACCGGGCCGGGCCAGCGGCGGGCGTACTCCAGGGCCACCAGGGCCCCAAAGCCGTGGCTGAGCAGGGTCCAGGACTCAACCTCGAGATACTCACGCAGGGCCTCGAGGTCTTCTACCAGAGCATCCAGGGTAAATAGCCGGGGCTCCGCCGGGAGCTCCGGGCTCCGTCCCGAGCCGCGTTGGTCAAAGTACAGCACCCGAAAGGCCTCGAGCTCATCCTCCAAGCCCTCCCGCAAGGCGTAGCTCGAGCCCCCCGGCCCTCCGTGCAGCACCGCCAGCACTGGGGCATCCTCCGGGCCCACATCCTCGAGGTACAGCTCCACTTCGCCCAGGTTGACCAGGCCAATCTCTTCGCGCATGCCTTGCAGTATACGCACTCCCTCACAGCACCCGAGTGAGGGCTTTTTCCATGGCCTGCTCCGGGCTCATGGGCAAGCCCACATAGTAGCCCTGGGCAAAGTTACACCCATGCCTGGCCAACCAGTCCAGTTGCAGGCGATTCTCCACCCCCTCGGCCAGGGTCTTGAGGCCAAACGCCTCGGCCAAGCCCAGCACAGCCTCCAGAATCTCCTCCGAGACCTTCCCCTCGCCGATGTCTTGCACGAAGCTCTTGTCAATCTTGATGAGGTCTACCGGGACTTGCTTGAGGTGGGAGAGCGAGGAGTACCCCATCCCGAAATCGTCCAGCGCCACCCGCACCCCCAGCCCGCGCAGGGCCACCAGCCCCCCCAGCCAGCGTTGGCGCTCGGGCAGGAGGGCCGACTCGGTGATCTCGAGCCATAGCCTTCCGGGCTGCATCCCCTCATCCACCAAGGCCCGCACCACCTCCCGCACCCAGCTGGGGTGGGCCAGGGTGGCCGCGGAGAAGTTGATGGTCAGCTCTCCCCCCAGGCTCTTGTGGTCCCGCACGGCCTGGCGCAGCACCGCCAAATCGAGCTCGCCGATCAGCCCCGCCTCTTCTGCCAAGGGCACAAACTCCGCAGGGCGCAGCAGGCCGCGGGTGGGATGGGCCCAGCGCACCAGGGCCTCCCACTTGGCGATGAACTTGTTCTCGATATCTAAGATTGGCTGGTACTGGAGCAAGAACTGCCCCTCGCGGATGGTGGTGCGCAACTCCTGCACGAGCTGCAAGCGCTCGAGGGAGTTGCGGTCTTGCTCCGGGTCGTAGATCGCCACCCCGGCGCGGCCCTGTTTGGCCTGGTACATGGCCACGTCAGCGGCCCGGGCCAGTTCATCCAGGGTACCGCCGTGCTCCGGATACAGGGCCACCCCCAGGCTGCCCAGAATGTGCAGGGAGTGGTCCCCCACCACAAACGGCGCTGCAAAAACCCCCAAAATGCGCCGGGCCGTGGCCTGAGCGCTGGCCCGGTCGGCGGTGGCCAGCAGAACGGCGAACTCGTCCCCCCCCAGCCGGGCCAGGATATCCCCCTGGCGCAGCTCGAGCTTGATCCGGGCCGCCACCTGGCGCAACAGCTCATCCCCGGCCCCGTGCCCCAGGGTGTCGTTGACCATCTTGAAGTTGTCTAGGTCTAGGTAGATCAGGGCGGGGGTCTCACGCTTGCGCCGGTCGGTCACCAGGAGCCGCTCGGCCTCCTCCCACAGCTTGCGGCGGTTGGGCAGCTCGGTCAGGGGGTCGTGGTAAGCCAGAAACTCGATGCGGGCTTGCTGGCGCTTGCGCTCGAGCACATCCCGCACCACCACCATGATCTGGTTCTCCCCCCCTACGGTAAACCGCGTGCCCCGGGCCTCCACCTCGAGGGGCTCCCCGCTTCTGAGCAGCACCGTCATCTCTTCAAAGCAGTCCGGCTCCCCAGACAGGATGCGCTGTACCCGCTCGGCCACCCGGGGCAGCGAGTCGGGGTGAACCAGGCGGGCCAGGGGCTGCCCCACGATCTCCTTGGGGCTCTCGTACCCCAGCGCGGCCACGCCAACCCCATTGAAGTACAGCAGCGTGGCCCCATCGGTGACCCCAATGGGGTGGGGCATGGCCTCGAGCAAGGTGTGGTATAGGCGCTCCTGATCTTGCAGATCGCGGTAGATCTGGGCCCGATCCAGCGAGAGGTTGAGCTGGGCCGCCACCCCTTCCATGAGCTCGGCGTCCCGCTGGTCCAAGGCCGGCCCGGCCACCACCAAAACCCCCCGCACCCGGCCCTTGGCCAGCAGCGGCACCACCAGGCGGGCGGTCTCCCCGTCGCGCTCGAGGATGGTCTGGGCCAGCCGCGTAGCCCGGGCCACGCTCCCCGCCTCCAGCGAAAGGGCCTCCTCCGAGCCCAGGCTGCCCTCCACCGCAACCCGCTCCACCGGTCCCTCCTCCTGCGTGGCCAGGTAGGTGGCCGCCGCCCGGAAGCGCGGGTATGCGCCCAGCACCCGGACTACCTGGGTCATCAGGGCCTGAGGCTCCAGGCCTTCGGCGACCTCCCGCACCTGGGAAAGCAGGCCCAGCTCGAGGGCATGCCGCCCAGCCCGGGCCTGGCTGCCGGCCAGGGCCCGCTCGGCCTGGGCCCGCCGATCGGATTGCAGCCGAAACAACCCCACCGCGACACAGGCGATCAGCCCCGACCCCGCCGTAAGCCCCAGGGTTTCCAGGGTCTCCAGGCTCCACTCCATCTTGCTCAGCCAGAGCAAAAGGGCCTGCATCCCCAGGTTGAGCAGCCCAATCACCACCGCCCCCACCAGGCCCAGGCCCCAGCTCAGCAGCAGCAACCCCGGCAGGGGCAGGAGGAGCAACAGCGCCCCCACCCGCGGGTACAGCTCGAGGAACAACAGGGCATACCCCACCAGGGCCACCAATCCCCCCAGCAGCTCGAGCCACCGGGTTTGCAATCCACGAACCCACCGTCCAGTGTTCAATGCTCAACCCCACATTTCGCCGAGGAACCCCAGTACGACACCCAAAGTGTACCGCAAAGCCCACCGCCTGCGGCCCCCATTTGCGTTACGTCCGGGTTTGCCGGGCCAAAACAGAAAACCCCCGCACGGGGCGGGGGTCTCGAGCGCGGCTGGGTTTAGGGCAAAGCCTTGGTGGCGATCGCGAGGCTGGTGATGCCCACCCGCTGATCCGCCGGGTAGGACGCTGGGATCGCCAGGGTGCGGCCCGCGGTGAGGGTGGTGCCAGGGATCAGCTCCTGCACCGTGCTCGAAGCGCCGTTATCGGTGCCCACCCACAGGTGGCCCTGCTTGTCCAGGAGCAGGCCCGCCGCCTTGGTGAGGCCGGTGGTGAAGGGCGTGCCTGTGGTGATGAGGCCACTTGTGGCGTTGGCCCCACCGGAGAAGGGAATCTCGAACACCGAGCCCGCGGTGTAGTCGGTGGCCCAGAGGGAGTTGCGGTTGGGGTCAAAGGCCAGGCTGAAGATGTCGGCTCCAGGGGGCAGGGTCAGCACGAGGTCGGGGGTGACCGTCTCCGGGGCGTTGTCTGATGCCCGGGGATCGTTGCCATCCCCGACCCCGGTGCCCTGATACTTACAGGTTAGGGCCGAGGCGGGAATGCGGGAGATCTTGGTGGCGGAGGCCACCCACAGGTTCCCCGCGGCATCGAAGGCCAGGGCCCGGGCATCATCCAGAACCCCACCGGCGGCAGTGTAGTACCGCTGGTAGACCTGGAGCTGGGTGGGGTTGGGGTTAGGAGGGGTGGTCAGCTGAGCGTTCTTGGCCTGGGTGAGGGCGGCTTGGGAGTAGCACAGCAACCCGCCGGGCTGCTCCGCACCCGGTGCGGTGGAGCCGCGGGCCGTCACCCACAGGTCCCCCCCGCTGGTGAAGGCCAGGTCGGAGATCGTGGCCGGCTGCCCCGAGTACGAGGTCACGATGGTGAAGCTGCCGTTACCGGTAGGGGCAAAGCCGCTGCCATCGGTGATCCCGGTGTAGCTGGCCGGCGTATACACCTCGATGGCGTCGCAAGAAGCACCACCGAGGCAGGGCGCGGAGGAGCTGATGCGCTGGCGGGCAATGTAGAAGTAGTTGGCCGGGTCCAAGGCCACCCGAACGATGGCCGGGGTGGTGCCGGGGGCATCGGGGGTGAAGGCCGGGTCAGCCACGAAGGAGGGGGTGGGGGTCTCGAGGCTACTCCCCAGGGCCGCCAGGATGTTTTCGTCCCCGGCCAGCTTCCCATTCCCCGCCGCAAACAGCCAACCTTCGCTCTGCAGGGTCACCGGCACGCTGGGGGTATCGTTGCCGATCGGCGCAGGCACTCCCCCCGCGGAGGCATAGGTGTCGATCGCAGTCAGGACCTGGGCGCTCACGGTGTAGTCCACCCCAGGCAAGCCGCTCAGGGTCAGGCTGCCGGTGCCGTTGGCGGTTGCGGTGGCGGTCTGGGTCACCGGGGTTCCGCTGCTAGGGGTGGCGGTCACCACCAGCTTGGCCCCAGCCTTGAAGGCTCCGGTCACGGTGACGGTCAAGGAGCGGGTTCCAGCCACGTAGGTAAGGGCCGCGGTGGTGCTATCCCCGTCATTGGCCAGCGTCGCGGTCGCGTTGGCCGCGGTATAGTTCACCGATCCCAGCGCGACCGCCGCCCCGCTCACGGTATAGGTGCCGGTGGGCACATCGTTAAAGGTCACCGGGCCGTTCGTGCTGACCGGCTGGGAAGCGGTGTAGCTGCCGCCCGCGGTCTGGGTCAGGGTGATCTGAGTCTGGGGCGAGCTGGGGGGCAACCCACTGACGTTGACGGTGATGGTGCCCAAGCCCTGGGTATAGGCCACGCTACCGCTGGCCTCCTGCCCCGCGATCACCGTGACGGTTCCGCCACCGGAGACGGCCTTCTTATACCCCGGTACATCCGGTGCGGTGATGGTGTAGTCACCTGGGGCCAGGTTGGTCAGGGTTTGGGGGGAGGTGGTGATGGACTGGCTGAACCCACCCGGCCCGCTCACCGTAACGCCGGGATTGCTCACCCCGGTCGGCAGGCTCAGGGTGATGGTCAGCTTGCCGGTAGTGGCCGCATAGGTCACGGTTGAGGCGACGGTTTTGCTCGACTGCACCACAACCGTGGCCGGTGAGGCGGTGCCTCCATAGGTGTAGCCGTTGCTCTGTACGTTGGCGGCGGTAATGGTGTAGGTGCCGGGTTTGAGGCTCAAGTTCGCGCTGGCGTTGGCGGAGGAGTTGCCGCTGGGCCCAGAGACGGTGATGTTGGGAGTTACACCGCTGGGAGCGCTGACGGTGAGGGCCAGGGTGCCGTTGGCCGGGCCCGAGGGGGTACAGGCCGCCAACAGCAGCAACAACGAGGCCGAAGCTGCTAAAAGCCAGGAAGTTCGTTTCGGATTCATCTGTGGTTGCCTCCAGGATCAAGCGTAGGGGCTGCGGCGTAATCTGCCCGTTATAGGGTTTCAAGCGATGCGGGCCGCCAAGATGCGCACCGCGTAACCTCGTGCTAAGGGGGGGCTCGAGAGGTCATCAAGTCTTAACGACTAATGTAACGTAGATTAGAGCGATTAGACCCAACTTATGCCCGTCCGGGCTCGCCCAGCCAGAACACGGGGGCATTTTCGGGCTTGAGCTCCCCCGACGGGCCAGAGAGAGAAAGACCCTCCCGCACCCCTGCGGGAGGCCCTGCCCCAAAGGGTCTCAGAAGTGAAAGGTGGCCTGCCCCACCCGCCCCAGCAGCAGCATGACCAGGATGGTCGCAGCGGTAAGGATGATGAGCAACAGGGCAAAACCGATGAAGCGCAGATCGGCGCCTTCCCCCTCATACTCCACGCTGCGCGGACGCAGGGCCAGGTACAACAAGGTCGTGACCAAAACGACCCCGATGGTGAACAAAATAGCCAGTGTCCAACCCAACACGATGTTCCTCCCGTTCTAAACCGTGATTCTCCAGGACGCCAGGAGCGCCTGCAAGCTCTCCTCTAAGCCTATCAGACCCAAGCCATAGGTAGGTATACCCTGCTCCCAGCCCACCGCCCCCACCCGAAACCGGCTCTGGGGCGCCGGGGCCTGGGCTAGGAGCCCAGGCATGGGCTCGGGGGCCTTCCATGGGGCGTAGGCCAGGGTCTCGAGGTACGCGAAATCAGGCCGGGGGCGAACCTCGAGCCGCTCCGCCTCCTTCGGGTTGTCCCAGGGCACCCAGGCCTCCCCCACCTGCTTTCCACCGGGGTAACCCCAGACTACCCCCTCCCCTTCCCCCACGATCAGGGCGTACCGGGGGCTGGCCCAGTGCAGGGCCCGGGCAAAAGGCCCCGCATACCCCGGCGAGGCGTCCAGCCCCAGCACCAGACGACCCTTGAAGGCCTTGGGCAGGGCGGTCAACAGGGCCGGGGCCTCAGCGCGGGCGGCCCACAGCAACACCGTCTCCCCCCCCATGCCCCCTTCGAGGTGGGCATAAAAGGTGCCGTACTCATCCACAAAGGTGCGGGTGTACTGGCTGAGCCGCTGCTCCAGCCAGCCGGGTTCGGAAAGAACGCCGAGGCTCATGGGCTAAAGCATACCCCGCCCAACGGGGGGACAAATGCCGCGCTCCGACCTTTGGCTCGAGCGGCTTTCCGGTATCATTTGGATGTTGTGCGTTACCTAATCGTTTCCGACCTTCACGGCAACTGGCCGGCCCTCGAGGCCATCCTCAACGAGGCCAGAGGGTACGACCAAGTGCTGTTCCTGGGCGATGCCGTAGGGTACTATCCCGATGCCGACCGGGTGGTGAGCTGGCTCCGATCGGTGGATGCCAAAGGGGTCATGGGCAACCACGATGTCTGGCTGCTCGACATCGGCAGCATGAAGGTGGATGGCCCGGTGCTGGAAATCCTGGCCTGGCAGGCCCAGCGCCTGTCCCCAGAAAACCGCGAATACCTCTCCAAGCTGCCCTGGACCCATGAGGTCGAAGGGGCCTTGATGGTCCACGGCAGCCCGCTGGACCCTCTGGCCTACCTCGAGGAGATCGAGCAGGCCCGCGAGGTGTTCAACCGCACCCACCACCGCTGGACCTTTCACGGCCACACCCACCTGGCAGGGGCTTACTTGAGCCTGGAAGCGGCTCCGATCCGTCCCCACGAGGCTTCGGAGGACTCCCCCCCAGCCCCCCGGGGCTATGCCGGGGACGCTGGGCCGCGCAGCAAATGGGTGCGGTATCAGCGCTACGCCGGCGGCGGCGAGCTGATCCTGGCCCCCAAAGCCCGGGCCATCATCAATCCCGGCAGCACCGGCCAGCCGCGAGACGGCGTGCCGGGGGCCGCGTATGCCATCTGGGACAGCCAGGAGGACAGCGTGGAGTTCTTTCGGGTGAAGTACAACCTCGAGCAGGTGCTCACCCGGCTGCACCATGAGAACTTCCCCATGTGGCTTTACGAGCGGCTGGTGCTGGGGAAATAGCCCTTGGGCCGCCCTATCCATGACCATCCTCGGCCACCAACGCATCCTCGAGCTGCTCCCCCGGCTGAACGCCCAGACCTTGCTGTTTACCGGGCCGGAGGGGGTGGGGCGCAGGGCGGTCGCCCAATGGTTTGCCCGTGGGCTGAACTGTTCGCAGGGGTTTCCCCCTTGTGGGCACTGCGAGGCCTGCCGCCAAACCCCGCCCGCCGATTATCGGGAGATCGCCCCCGACCTCGAGACCAAAGGGGGCAAGAGGGCCCGGGCTCCGCAGATCCGCCTCGAGCAGATCGCACCGCGCGAAGGCGAAGAGGGGGAAAACCTGCTGGACTGGATCTCCACCTATCCCCGCTACAGGGTTAAGGTGGCCACGATTGACGGGGCCCATCTGCTCAACGAGTCCGCAGCCAACGCCCTGCTGAAGGTGCTGGAGGAACCCCCGGCCTATACCCGGCTCATCCTGATCGCTCCTGGGCGCGAAACCGTGCTGCCCACGCTGGTCAGCCGCAGCCTCGAGGTGGCCTTTGCCCCCCTGCCCGAGGCGCTGCTGCGCACCCTGAGCCCCGACCCCGAGGTGCTGGGGTTTGCCGAGGGCTCGGTCGGCAAAGCCCGCTGGGCCCTCGAGCACCCTGCGGAGTTTGCCCAGCTAACGGGTCGGGCTGAGGGGGTGCTCGAGGCCCTGCGGACAGGCCCGGCCCCCACCCTGGAGGCCCTCCGGCTGTTGCTCGAGCTAGAGGGGGGCCTCTCCTACCTGAGCCGGCGTCTGCGCCAGGCCTGGGACCCCGAGTCCCCGCGGTACCGGCAGGCCCTGCAGAGCCTGGCCGAGGCCCAGGATGCGCTCGAGGGCTATGTCAGCGAGGATCTGGTGCAAACCCTGCTGGCCCTGCGGCTGACCCGACTGAGCCCCTAAGCTCGATTCCTCGGCCCACTTGGGTTAGGCTATAAAGGGCTACGGTTCAGGAGATCACGTCCACCACAGGGTGGGATGGCAATAGGAGGAATCATGGATTGCGTCGGCGTGAAGTTCACGCACGGACCCAAAATATACGACTACAGCTTTACCGGCGAGGCCCCCCCTCCCGAAAGCTGGGTGGTGGTGCGGAGCAGCCGAGGGCTGGAAATGGCCAAGGTGCGCACCACCCCGCGCTTGGCCCGGGCCTCGGGCGAGGTGGTGCGGATGGCCACCCCCGAAGACTTCAGCGCCCAGGCCCGGCTCAAGGCCAAGGCCCAGGAGGTGCAGTGGTGGCTCAAGGCCCGGCTGCGCCGCGAGGGGGTGCGGGCCAAGGTGTTGGGCTGCGAGTTCACCCTCGAGGGCTCTCATATCGCGGTGCACTACTCCGCTGAGGAGCGCATTGACCTGCGCCGCTGGGTGGGTGAGATCAACCGGCTGGCCGGGGCCCGGGTGGAATTTGTGGCCCTTGGCCCCCGCGACAACACCGCCTACCTGGGGGTCTTGGGGGCTTGTGGCATGGAGGCCTGCTGCTCGAGCTGGCTGCAGGACTTCGCCCAGGTCTCTATCAAGATGGCCCGCGATCAGCAACTGCCCCTCTCCCCAGAGAAAATCTCGGGCCCCTGCGGACGATTGCTGTGCTGCTTGCAGTATGAGCACGAGCAGTACCTCGAGCTGCTGGCCGACCTGCCGCGCAAAAATGCGAAGGTCTGCACCGTAGCCGGGACCTGTGGCAAGGTGGCCAAGCTCAACCCCCTGGCCGGCACCGTGGACCTCCTCACCGAGGAGGGCAGCCTGATCACCGCCCATAAAAGCGAGCTGCGGCGGGAGTGAGGGGCGGGCGAAACCTTGTAATCTTTCCAGGCATCTTTACGGCCGCCGCGGTTCTGGTAAGATACTGCTGACACAGAAGACAGAGGCAAAATTCCCGTTGGGGTCAACGTGGAAACGCTGCCAAAGACTGTCTTCAGGTCGGTGAGAAACGGAGGAGGTATGAGAAAAGCACTGCTCATCGCTGCGGTGGCCGCCCTGAGTCTCGGGCTGGCTCAGGGCAAGCTGACCGTCTGGACCCACTACGGCGGGCCTGAAGTGGCCTGGCTCAAAGATCAGGCCGCCAAGTTCCAAAAATCCACCGGCACCCAGGTCGAGGTGGTTGAGGTGCCGTTTGGAGACATTCAGAACAAGTTCATCCTGGGGGCTCCGCAAGGGCAGGCCGCCGACCTCATCGTGAGCATCCCCAACGACTGGGTAGGGGCCATGGTTCAGGCAGGGGTGTTGGAGCCGATGGGCAAATATGCCACCGCGAGCTACATCAACGGGCTCAGCGATGTGGCCGTGGATGCCCTCACCTACAAGGGGCAGCTCTTCGCCCTGCCGATGTTCGCGGAGTCGGTAGCCCTGATCTACAACAAGAAATATGTCCCGACTGCCCCCAAAACCTGGGATGAGTTTCTAAAGGTAGCCCAGGCCAACACCACCGGTAACCGCTTTGGTTTCCTCTACAACCTCAACGACGCCTATTTCAGCTATGGCTGGTTCACCGCCTACGGTGCCTCGGTCTTTGGCAAAAGCGGCAACACCCTCGACACCAGCCAGGTCAAACTGGGGGGTGAGCCCGGGATCAAGGCCATGACCTTCATCAGGGATCTGCGCTACAAGTACAAGCTGATCCCTGAAGGGGTGGACTACGCGGTAGCCGATGGCGCGTTCAAGGATGGTTCCCTGGCGATGATCATGAACGGTCCCTGGGCCATCGGCGACTATAAAAAGGCCAAGATTGACTTTGGCATCGCGCCCATGCCGGCCCCTCCGGGTGGAGGCCAGTGGAGGCCCTTTGTTGGGGTGCAGGGCGTGGCCATGAACGCCTACTCGAGGAACAAAACCGCTGCGGCCAACTTTGCCAAGCTGCTGGTCTCCCCCCAGAGCCAAATCTCCTTCAACCAGGCCGGGGGCCGTGTCCCAGCCTCTAAGGCCGCAGTGGCCGAGCTCAAGAATGACCCTGTGGTGGCCGGTTTTGCCCCGATTATCGCCTCGGGCTTCCCCATGCCCAACATCCCCGAGATGGGTAAGGTATGGGGGCCCTGGGGCAACGCCCTCTCGCAGGTCACCCAGAAAGCCGACAGCAACATCCCCAGCATCGTGAACAACATGGTCGCAGAGATTCAAAAGAGCCTCTCGGGCAAGTGAGGCCCCCACCCCCGCCAGCAGTGGCGGGGGTTTTCCATTGGGCTCGAGGCGCGCATAAAAGATCAACGGGCAGAGGCTTTGGTATTGTGGGTATCAGCCCAATCCACCAAGGAGCCTAGCTATGTATCGTTCTCCTCCAGGAGCCAGGGGTTTTCTACTCTCCATCGGTTTACTCGGCGGGGCCATGCTGCTGGCCTTTGGCTTGGGCTATCTGCTGTTCCGAGCTTTGGCGCTGGCCCTGCCCCGGCCCATAGACACCCCCTATCCGGGGTATCTGATCCTGATCTTCATGGCGGTGCTGCTGATCCCGCTGCTGGTGCTGATCGCCCGCCGCTACCCCTTTATCACCGACTGGTACTACCTGCTGCCGGCGATCAGCTTCCTGCTGGCCTTTACCTTTTACCCCATCCTGCTGACGGTGTATTTTGGCTTCACCGACTACACCGGGCTTAGGAACGGCAAGCCCGACCGTTCCACCGAGACCCAGGTGGTGCGGGTAGAGGGGAATGTGCTCCTCACCCCAGGCGATGCCGCCGCCAACCTGCGCTGTACCCATCCCAACTGCACTGGAGATCCGCTCGAGCTGACCTCCGAGACCCAGCGGGCTACCGTCACCATAAACCAGGTGGAGGGGAACCGAATCGAGCTGAGCGCCCCCCCTCCTTTTACCCCCAAGCTGGTCTACCATGTCAACGCCTATGGTTTTGTGGGTCTGGCCAACTACCGCGAGATTTTCGCCAACGCCGGTAGCATCCTCATCCCCATCTTCTTGTGGAACCTGGCTTTCGCGGCTGGGATTGTGCTGTTGAGCGCGCTGGTAGGGCTCATCCTGGGGCTTCTGCTCAACAACAAAAACCTCCGCTTGCGCGGCTTCTACCGCACCCTGCTGATCCTCTCCTGGGCCATGCCCACGGTGATCAGCTTCCAAGTCTGGGGGGCCCTGCTCAACGTCAACTTCGGTGCGGTGAACCGCTTCCTGGGGCTGCTGGGGGCTTACCCGGTGCCCTGGACCAGCGACCCGGAGTGGGCTAGGGTGGCGGTCATCCTGATCGGGGTCTGGCAGGCCTTCCCCTACTGGATGGTGGCCACCTTGGGGGCGCTCACCACCATCCCCGACGATGTGTATGAAGCCGCCAAGATGGACGGGGCCTCGGGGTGGCGCACCCTTACCGGGATCACCCTGCCCCTGCTGCGCCCGGCTTTCACCCCGCTGCTGCTCTCCTCTTTTGCCTTCAACTTCAACAACTTTGGCCTGATCTACCTGGCCATCAACCCCCAACCTGCGGTGGAGGGCCGGCCCTCCACTGCCCAGGCGGTGGATATCCTGATCTCCTGGGCGTACAAAACCGCTTTCCAGGCAGATGGAGGGCAGGCCTATGGCCTGGGAGGGGCCATCTCATTCATCATCTTCATCATCACCGTATTGATCAGCCTGGTTAACTTCCGGGTGACCGGGGCGCTGCGGGAGGTGCGATAGTATGGCCACTTCTGAGCGCAACGCCCAAGGAGGGAGGTCGTCCCGGCACAGCCTGGGGGCAACGCTCTCGAGCCTTCTCCTTTGGCTGCTGGGGCTGGCCCTGGGGGTGTGGCTGCTGTTCTTCTACACGCCCAACTTGCTGGGCCGGGTTCAGCCACGGGTGCCCTTCGGCTTCGTGTTCATCGAGCGGGGCTGGCTCTACGCGCTGGGGGGGATCGTCCTGCTGGTAGCCCTAATCCTGGGGTATAGCCTAATCCTCACCGCGCTCAGCAATGCCCGCACTGGCCGGCGGCGAAGCCCCTGGCCGCTGTTCGGCCAAGGGGTCACCCACCTGTTCCTCTGGCTGGTGCTGATCGTCGCCCTGTATCCGGTGCTCCAAATCGTGGCCGCCAGCTTCGACCCCAACAACAGCCTGTACCGGCTGGCCCCCCCTCAGAGCGATAACCTGTTGGTGAGAAGCCGGGTCATCCCGGACTTTGCCCAAGCCAGCCTCGAGAACTACCGCAAGCTCTTCGACGGGGTGCAGATCTACGCTTACCAAGGCGTTCTGATGGCCCTGGCCTTGCTGAGCCTGGTAGGAACCCTAGGGCTAGCGGGGTATCGCCGCCTGATCGGGGACAACCAAGAAGTCAGCCCACTGGCCACTGCTCAAGGGCGGCTGCTGGCCCTTTTCGCCCTGATCGCCTTTGCCCTGGTGCTGTTGCTCTCGCCCGCTCAGTTCACCAGCCCCAACACCGAGGCCAAATTCGTGCTGTGGATCCGCAACACCCTGCTGGTCTCTGGGATCACGGGGGTTCTGGCCGTGCTGCTCACCGCCACCGCCGGGTATGCCTTCGCTCGCTTTAGCTTTCCAGGCCGTTACACCATGCTGCTGGTCTTTATTTTCATCCAGATGTTTCCTGGGTTTCTGGGGCTGGTGGCCATCTACTCCCTCATTTCCAATCTGAGCCTGCTCAATACCTTTACCGGCCTGATCCTGGCCTATTCCGGGGGGATCATCAGCTTCGGAACCTGGGTGTATAAGGGCTTTTTGGAGAGCATCTCCAAAAGCCTGGAGGAAGCCGCCCTGATCGATGGGGCCACCAAGTGGCAGGCCTTCACCCGGGTGCTGCTGCCCCTATCGGCTCCGATGTTTGTGTTCATCTTCCTGCTGCAGTTTGTCGGCACCTACTCGGAGTTCATCCTGGCCAACCTACTGCTCACCGGCAGCGAGAGCTGGACGGTGGGGATGGGGCTGCGCAACTTCACCACCGGGCAGTTCCAGACCAAATGGGGGGTCTTCGCCGCTGCGGCGGTGCTGGGCTCGATCCCCATTTTGGCAATTTTCTATGGCTTCCAGCGCTACTTCGTTTCAGGGTATACCGCAGGAAGCGTGAAGGAGTAACGCCCGGCTGAGTGGTCATGCGATAGGCTTGGTGGCATGCACTATCACGACTGGGAAGCCTTTTGCGTGGAACCCCTGACCCCGGAGCTAGGCCAGGAGGTGGTTTTGCGGGTGCGCACCCCTGCCCGCAAGGGCCTTTTGGTGTTCGAGCAGGGGGGGGAGCTCGAGCGCAAACCCCTCCAGGCAGTATCGGGAGGGCTCGAGGCGCGCATCGCGATGCATGCCTCTCCCCTGCGCTATTGCTTTTACCTCGAGGCCGAGCGGGTGTATCTGACCAGTGCCGGGGTTAGCCCCACCCTGCCCCGCTATGACCGTTTTTTTCACCTGCTGGCCCAGCCCAGTGTGCCGGAATGGGCGGTAGGAGCGGTTTTCTATCAAATTTTCCCCGACCGCTTCCGCAACGGCAACCCCCACAATGACCCCCAGTCGGGCCAGTGGCTTTACGGCGGGAAGCCCATCATCAAGAAGGGCTGGGACGAGCCCGTAGCCCCGCGCGAAGGAGCCCTTCAGCACTACGGGGGGGACCTCGAGGGCATCACCCAATCGCTCGACTACTTGCAAGCTCTGGGGATCGAGGCCCTGTATCTGACCCCGATCTTCCCCTCGCCCTCCTCCCACCGCTATGACGCCTCCGACTACCATCGGGTTGATCCTCATCTGGGTGGAGAGGCCGCCTTCGACCGCCTGGTGCAGGCCTTGCACCAACGGGGGATGCGGTTGGTGCTTGACGGAGTGTTCAACCATATTGGCAACACCCACCCCGACTTTCAAAAAGCCCTCTCCGATCCCACTAGCCCCGAGGCCGGGATGTTTACCTTCCATGCCGATGGCAGCTACGCGGCCTTTTACGGGGTCAAGACCCTGCCCAAGCTGGACTACGCCAACCCCCTTACGGTGGAGCGCTGGGTGGATGGCCCCAAAGCCCCCCTGCGCTACTGGCTGCGCCGGGGCGCCGATGGCTGGCGGTTGGATGTGGCTCACCAGATCGGTGAAGGTGGCACCAACCGTAAGAACCTCGAGCTCCTGCGGCAGATGCACCGCAACTCCAGGGAGGAGGCGCTCGAGGCCCTGGTCTTTGGTGAGCTCTCCTTCGACACCACCGAAACGCTGCGTGCCCACACCCTGGACGGCTCCATGCACTACGCTGGGTTTGCCCATCCGGTGATGGAATGGCTCTGTGGGCAGAACGTGCTGGGCTGGAAGGTGCAGGTGAGCACCCCCGCCCTCTGGGAGACCCTCTGGGACCATTACGCTGCGCTTCCCCTACAAATCCGCCAAGCCATGTACACCCTGATCGGCTCTCACGACATCCCCCGCCCCCTGTGGCGGTTACGCGGCGATACCGAACGGATGAAGCTGGCCCTGGGTCTTCTCTTCGCTTTTCCCGGCAGCCCCGGCCTCTACTACGGCGATGAGATCGGGCTGAATCAGGCCAACCCCTATGACCTGTTCAACGGCGACCCCATGTGCCGGGGCACCTTCCCTTGGGACGAAGCCCGGTGGAACCCCGAGCTGCTCTCCTGGACCAAGCAGCTCATCCATTTGAAGAAGAGCGTTCCAGCCCTGCGGCGTGGCGGATTGCAGCCCCTCGAGGTCCGGGAGGGGCTTCTGGGGTTCAAGCGGCTCTATGCCGGGGAGGAGGTTTGGGTGTACGCGGCCCTGGAACCCCACTTGGTGCGCTTACCGCCGGTGCAGGACTTGCTCACCGGCGAGGAAACCTCGGGCTGGGTCAGGGTTCAGGGGCTAGGGCTGTATAGGCTTCGGAGCTAATTCCGGTAAACTGACCGGGTGGAATACCGTGAGCTTGGACGCACCGGATACAAGGTTTCCGTAATCAGCTTCGGCGCTTGGGCCATCGGGGGCACCTGGGGACCGGTTGAGGATAGCCAGAGCATGGCGGCTTTGCACCGGGCCCTGGAGCTAGGGGTCAATTTCTTTGATACCGCCGATGTATACGGCGACGGGCGCAGTGAGCGCTTGCTGGCTCGGCTACGGCGTGAAAGCCACCAAGCTTTCTTTGTGGCCACCAAGGCTGGGCGCCGGTTACCCAAACAGACCCCCGAGGGGTACAGCAAGGAAAACCTGTACGAATGGGTGGGGCGGAGCCTCAAAAACCTCGAGACCGAGACCCTCGACCTGCTCCAGCTGCACTGTCCCCCTCGAGACGTATACCTTTCGGACCGGGTATTTTCCATCCTGGATGAGATGAAGCGCCAGGGGATGATCCGCCACTACGGCATCAGCGTGGAAACCGTGGAGGAGGCCCTGTTGGGCACCCAATACCCAGGGGTGCAGAGCGTACAAATTATCTTCAACATGTTTCGCCTCAAGCCCGCCGAGCAGTTTTTCCCCCTAGCCAAGGCCCGCCAGGTGGGAATTCTGGCCCGGGTACCGCTGGCCAGTGGCCTGCTCACCGGCAAGCTCCGCCCCGACTCACAGTTCGCCCCCGATGATCACCGCAGCTTCAACCGCCACGGCGAAGCCTTTGACAAGGGCGAGACCTTCTCCGGGGTGGAGTATGAAACCGGTTTGCAGGCAGTGGAGGCGCTCAAGAAAATCACCCCCCCTGGAATGACCCTGGCCCAGTTCGCCCTGCGCTGGATCGCCATGTTTCCCGAGGTGACCTGCGCCATCCCCGGCGCCAAAAACCCTCAGCAGGCCGAGGAAAACGTGTGGGCAGGGGAACTGCCCCCCATCCCCTCACAGACCATGGAGCAGGTTCAGGCCATCTACGACCGCTACATCCGGGCCCAGGTACACCCGCTGTGGTAGCGGCTGGGTAACGCCGTCCATAACGGCATTTGTTGCTTGTAGCACACCCAGCCCCACCCTCCAGCCGTCAAGCTGACCTATGGACTGGCGCTGGATGGTTAAGCAGGTGTTCGTTTGGACCGCGGTGATCGTGGTGGCGGTGGCCTGGGGGTTCATGAACCCTTAGCATCTGCCAATCGGGTTAGGGCTTCCGGCTATACTGGCTGTTTGGAGCTATGCGCGACGCCCTACAGGCTTTGGATTTCACCCGGATCCGCTCGGCTTTGGTCGAGCGAGCCTCAACGTTCATGGGCCAGGAGGCGCTGGCCCGCCTCGAGCCCCAGCCGCACCTCGAGGCTGCGCTCTCGCAGCAGGCCACGGTGGCCGAAGCCCTGGCCTATCCCTATCGGCTGGGGGGGATCCAGGATCTGCGCCCAGCCCTAGCCGCGGCGCAAAAAGGCTTGCGGCTCGAGGGGCCCCAGCTGCGCGAGGTGGCTGGCAGCTTGGAATCTGCTGTAGCGCTCAAGCATGAGCTGCTCGAGGTGGGGGAGCAGCTCAGCCGGCTGGCCCAACAGATTGGGGAGCACACCTTTTTCCTGCGGCGCATTCGTGAAGCCCTGGATGAAAGTGGGAATGTGCGCGATGAGGCTACCCCTCGCCTGCGGGAGATTCGCCGCCAGGTCAACCCCCTGCGCGAGGAGATCCAAAACCGGCTACAGACCCTCTTGGATCGTCATGCGGAGGCCATCCAGGAGCGCTTCATCACCCTGCGCCGCGACCGCTACGTCATCCCGGTCAAGGCCAGCTTCCAGCATAAGATCTCGGGAATTATCCTTGACCAATCCGACTCAGGCCTTACGGTCTACATGGAGCCGGGCGCGATCGTTCCCCTCAACAACCAACTGGCCAGCCTCAAGCTCGAGGAGGACGCCGAGGTTAACCGGGTGTTGTTCGAGCTCTCCGCGATTTTAGCCAACGACCCCGAGCTGGAGACCACCCTCCAGGCCCTCACCTCGCTGGACGTCGCCCGGGCCTCGGCCAACCTTGCCGAGGATTGGAAGCTGGTGCGGCCTCGGCTCAGCCGCGAGGGCCCCTATCGGCTCCGGGCGGCCCGCCATCCCCTGATCGAGCATCCCGTGAGCAACGACCTCGAGCTCACCGAGCAGCACCGCATCCTGCTGCTCACGGGCCCCAATATGGGCGGGAAGAGCGCCCTGCTCAAAACCTTGGGCCTGGCCGTGGTGATGGCCCAGTGCGGGCTGTTTGTGGCCGCCGAAGCCGCCGAGATTCCTTTTCCCGATCGGCTCTTCGTGGATATCGGCGACGAGCAAAGCCTACAGGAAAACCTCTCCACCTTTGCCACCCACTTGCTGCGGCTCAAGGAGGTGCTGGAGCACGCCACCCCTTCGAGCCTGGTGATCATCGATGAGCTGGGCTCCGGTACCGATCCGGAGGAAGGGGCCGCGCTGTCTCAAGCCTTTCTCGAGGATCTGCTGAAGCGCGGGGTGCGCGGGCTGCTGACCACCCATCTCTCCCCCCTCAAGGCGTTTGCTCAGGATACCCCAGGGATCCAGAATGCCTCCATGCGCTTTGACCTCGAGCACCTGCGCCCCACCTATACCCTGGTGGTAGGGGCTCCAGGGCGGAGTTACGCCCTCAGCATCGCCCGCCGGCTGGGCTTCCCCGAGCCTGGGATACACCGGGCAGAAGCGCTGTTGGGGCCGGAAGGTGGGCGATTGGAGCGGCTGTTGGGCTCGCTCGAGGCCGAGCGCGAGCGGCTGCAGCTCGAGCGTGCTCAGGCTGAAGCGACCCGGAAGCAGGCCGCCGAACAGGAACAAGCCTTAAGGCAGCAGCTCGCCGCTCTACAGGCCCAGCGCGAGGAACAGCTCGAGGCCGCCCGCCAAGAGGCCGCGGCCCTGGTTCGAGAGGCCCAGGAGCGGGTACGGCAGGTGCGCGAGCGGGCCAAGCAGGAAGGGCAGGGCCAGGCCCTGCAAGAACTCCTGGCCTTGCGCAGCCGATACCAACGGCCAACCCCTTCGGAACCGGCTCAAGCCGGGCTGGAGGTGGGTTCGGTGGTCCAGATCCCCGAGTACGGCGGTCAGGGCACCCTCCTCGAGCTGCGCGGCAAGGACGCCTTGGTGCAGATGGGCGCGGTACGGCTCAGCCTACCGCTTGCGAAGCTCCAGCCCCTAGAGCCCGCCAAAACCCCTGCCCCGTCCCACCGCAGGGGTGGCTCGAGCCGGGCCAAAACCAAGCTCGGCGGTGAGCTCAACTTGCGCGGGCTAAACGTGGAGGAAGCCCTGCTGGCGGTAAACAGCTACCTGGAGGAGGCCCAGGCGACCGGCACCTCCCCGGTGCGGCTCCTGCACGGCAAAGGCACCGGAGCCCTGCGCAACGCCCTACGCGAGGCCCTCCGCCGCGATAAGCGGGTCGAGAGCTTTAGCGACGCGGTGCCTTACGAGGGTGGGCACGGGGTTACCGTAGTGCATCTAAAGGTTTAGCCCTTCTTATCGGCGGGGAAGGCCTGTTGCGATGCGATCTGGACCAGCACATGGGCCACCCGATGGGCCTCCCGGGCCAGCACCACCCCTCCCTCGGGCACCATCCAGACCATCAGGTCGTGCAGCTTACGGGGAATCAACCCCGTAGAGGACACATAAACCTCGTCGCTCTGGAAACGCAGCGAGAGCACCGTGCTCCCCGCTTTGAGGCTGCTGGGGCTATCCCCAACCGTGGTGCTGCCAATGTCTCCCCCCAAGGTATCGCGCGAGGGGGGCTGGTATCCGAGCCACTCGGAAATCTCGCGGGTCAGGTTTTGCCCGTAGAGCTCGAGCCCCATCGCAGCCGCTGTCTGGGCCAATAAATCCCGCCAATGAGGGGTGCGCTCGATGCGGGCTTTAACGCTCTCGAGACCCTTCCGGGCAAACTCCTGCAGGTTGTCAATGGTGGCCTCGCCATACCTGGCCGCAGACTCCGGGCCGAACTGGGCCACATTGGTGTCCCCCTTAAAGCGCATCGAAAAGGCCCGCATCAGCCTTAAGTAGGCATAGTCTCGCTCGGGCCACATCAGGTGCGCCAAGACCCTCCCTTCGGTCAACAGGTTCGACAGGGTAGCCGCCTCACGAGGCTCCAAACGCAGGTGCAGGTAATCTTTGTAGCGCAGCACCTGCAACTCGGCATCCCGCAAGGTCAGGCTGAACCAGGGCGCCTCGTCCAGGGAGCGCTCCTGGGTTCCCACGCTCAGTCCATACAGCTGCCCGGTCTGGGAGATGGCGATCTCATAGCCCTCCAGCCGTAAGCGCTGGGGTTGGAGCCGCAGGGTAAGGCTTTTGGTACCGGGCGGAACTTCGCTCAGGGCGAACTCTGAACCCTGCGCTCCCAAAATCTTCTGGGGAATCTGGGGCCAGGCCGCCTCGCCGCGGGGAGCCGGCAAGTAGCGTGCGAGCAGCAGGCTGATCCGCTCGATGGCCGCAGCAAAGCGGTTTTTATCCTCCTCTTGAACCAAGGCCAAACGCCGCTCCTCGGCGGCTGCAGCCTGAAGCCGCTCCTCCAGCTCACGAATCTGCCCTGTCCCCAGCCCCTGACGGCGGGCCTCTTCCAGAGCCCGGCGCAGCATATCCACATTGGGGCCCTTGATGCTGGTGCGCAGCGCGCCTTCGCTATCCAGAATTCTGCGGGCGAAACGGCGCAGATAGGGCACAGTTTCCTCAGGGGGCAGGTTCAGCCGGTCGGCCAGGCCGTATACCTGGCGGAAAAGCTCCAGCAGGAGCCGCGTGCCCACCTCGGTGTTCTCGATAGCGACTCGAGGATCCGAGAGGCCAGGAATCGCGTGGGAAAGCGAGAAGCGCGAGAGGTTGTAGTCCCCGGCAAACTGCGGGGTCGAGGCGTAAGCCTCGAGGTTCTGCAGGATGGCATAGGTCATTCGCAGCTCATCGCGCTTGCCCTGGTTAAACTGCTTAGCGGCCCGGCCCAGATCACGCTCGAGCCGCGACCAGTACAGGGCCTCGGCCAACCCGTCCAGCACCTCACGCTCGGGGCTCACCGGGGCCGGGCCTTCATCCTCGATGAAGATGGCCAGCTCCGGGGTTGGTTCTTCGCTCACGCTTTGGTAGCTGGTCCGGCTGGCCTTATAGCGGGCATCGGCTTCCCGAAAGCGCCGGGCCAATGGCCCACTCAGGTTAGAGGCGATCAGGCTCTGGCGCAGCCGATTCAGCGCCGCCATACCCCCCTTGGGGTCGGCGCCCCGGGCCAGGTCTTCGACCTTGTATTCGTAGAGCTCGAGTAATTCGACCAAGCCTGGCTGCATCCTGGCGGTATTATAAAGTGTCATGCGGTTGGCCCGGCTGGAAATTGCCACAGAATCAAACATCGGTCGCCGACGGCGGAATAACGAGGATTTCCACCGGGTGGCCGTTCACCCCACGCCCTCCGGCAACCTGGTCCTGCTGGCCGTTGCGGATGGCATGGGCGGGGCCGAGGCCGGGGAGCTGGCGAGCAAGCTCGCGATCGAAGGGGTCAGCGAGGCCGCCCGCAGCTATGCCGAACTCCTGACCACCGGTCGGCCTGGGGTCAGCCTGGGAACCGTCATGGACAAGGCCCTCCGGCTGGCCCAGCGGCGCATCGTGCAGGAGGGCGAGCGGGTGGTGGCCCGCAAGGGGATGGGTACCACCCTCACCGCGGTGATGCTGACCGAGTGGAACCGCCAGGCGGTGATCGGGCACGTGGGGGACACCCGGGCCTACCGTTTTTCCTCCGGGCGGTGGACCCAGCTGACCCAAGACCATTCCTGGGTGGCCATGCAGGTGCGGCAGGGGGTGCTAAGCGCCGACCAGGCCGATGAGCACCCCTGGCGCCACATGCTCACCCAAGCCCTGGGCTTACCGGATGTGAAGCACGACATCTTGCCGGTGAGCTTCGCCTCGGGTGAGGTGGTCATCCTCACCACCGATGGGCTGTACGGGCTGGTGCCTCCGGAAGAGTGGAACGTGAGCGGCGATCTGCAATCGGCCCTCGAGGACTGGGTGAGCAAAGCCCTGGTGCGTGGGGGCACCGACAACATCACCATAGTGGGGGCGAGGTTTCGATGAGCTATGTGATTGCAATCTTGCTGGTAGGAATCTCCACCGCGCTGCTGCTGCGGGTGGGGCGAGTCTGGCTGATCTTGCTAGGCCTGGCCGCGGTCCTGCTGGCGCTGGTGCCCTTGGGCGCCCATCCCCTGGTCCTGCTTCAGGTCGCGCTGTTGGGGGTGGCCTCCATGTGGACCCCCCGTTCCCAGACCCCGGTGCGCCCCAAAGCCAGGCCCCGGCCCCAAGCCAAGGCCAAGACCAATCCCAAAATTAGCCTGAGCAATGGCCTGACCGGTGGAGGCAACGTGAGCGGTCTCGAGGCCACCTACGACATCCTGGAAAAGGTGGGGATCGGGGGGATGGCCACCGTCTACAAAGCCCGGGCCAAAAAGGATAGCCGGATCGTGGCCCTCAAGATCCCCCAAGAGAAATATGTGGGCGATGCCCGGTTTGTGCGCCGCTTTCACCGCGAAGCCGAACTCCTGGCCCATCTCGACCACCCCGGCATCGTCAAGGTTTACGATCACGGCAATCACGGCGATACCCACTACATCGCCATGGAGTTCCTGGACGGCGAGGGGTTGGATCGCCTCATCGAGAACAAAAAACTCAGCGTGCCCAACCTGGTCGAGGTGATGGGCCGGGTGGCCGAGGCCCTTCAGCACATTCACGCCCAGGGCATCATCCACCGCGACATCAAGCCGGGCAACATCATGGTCTTGAGGAACGCGGTGCGCGAGGATGGCAGCGTGGACCCGCGGGGGGTCCGCCTGATGGACTTCGGGATCGCGGCCGGCAAGGTGCTCACCCGGCTGACCATCACCGGGGCCCGGATCGGCACCCCGGTCTACATGAGCCCCGAGCAGGCCAAGGGACAGCGCATTGACCATAAATCCGATATCTACAGCTTTGGGGTGGTGTTCTACGAGGCCCTGACCGGCCAACCACCCTTTCAGGGGGCCTACGAGGCGGTGATCCACCAGCAGATCACCCAGATGCCGGCCCCCCCCAAGCAGGTCAACCCCGATATCCCTCAGGCCCTCTCCGACCTGGTGTACCGCATGCTCGAGAAGGACCCGGAAAAGCGCCCCGGACTGGAGGCCATCCTAGAGGTCTTGCGCGGCAAATGGAATGAAGACCCTGGCCTCTCGGCCCCGGTCTATCTGGCCCTGGCCCTCGAGACCAAAAAGGGCACCTTGCGGCTGATGGACCCCCAGGGCACCTTGGCGCGGATGTGGAGCGGGGTAGGCAGCGGGCGCGGGATGTTCCCTTCCCCCCCCCTGGCCCTCACCACAGACGACAAGCACGGTTTCTGGATTAGCCTTTTCGAGTATGGCGGGGGCGCGGTGCGCCTGATCCACCGCTTCGACCTCGAGGGGGAGATCACCGCCTCCATAGCCCCCTACGGGATGAAGTTGGGGGAGCTACTCTACCCGGTCAGCCTGGCGGCGGTTCCCAGCGGGCTGCTGGTGCTGGACGGGGAGACCTGCACCATCACCCACTTTGACCGCAGCGGCAACCCTACCGCTCGTTTCGGCGGGGCCGGACCAGGGCGGGGTCTGTTCGACGCTCCCAAGGCCATCGTGGCCAGCCCCGATTACGTTTTCGTTCTGGACAGCGGAAATCGCCAAATCCAACGCCTCACCCATGATGGGCAGTACCTCTCGCGCTACGCTTTCCGCAAAAGCAAGGAGTCTCAGGAGCTGCGGCTGCTGGCGGGGGTGGGGGTTACCCCCGATCATCACCTGTTGATCTATGATGCGGACGGTCAGAAGATCCGTAAGCTTTCCCTCGAGGGCGAAGTAATCAGCTCCTGGCCGCTGCCCCTGGAGGAGGGGGAAGACGCCAGCGCCCAGGTCGAGATGGTGGTGCAGGACGAGATCCTCTACGCCATCCGGCGTGGGGCCAGCAAGGTTCACCGCCTGGGCCTCGGTGGGCAGGCCCTGCCGAGCCTCGAGGTCTACGCCCCCCTGCGCGGGATTGCCCTGTGGAGGAACCCCAAGGTTCATGAGGCAGGCACCGAGCGGGTAGGGGCTCGAGCCGGCGATTAGGGCCGCACAAACAACGCCACGGGTTCGTTCCGACGCGGGTTGGCGGCCCTGGCCCCCAAGGCCTCAGGCTCGGCGTAACATGAACGAATCTTTAGCTTAATTTAGCTACCATAAATCCATGCTCGGGTTTCTCTCCTTTGCGCAGTTGCTGACAACACTGGGCTGGATGGTCGGGTTAGGGATGGTGGCGGGGCTTCTGCTCCTGGTGTGGAAGGGGCCGGAGCTATTCGCCAACCCACAAGACCGGGCGGTGCGCAACCTGGCCAAGATGGCCCGACAGGCCAAACGGCACAACACCATCGTGCGCTACCACTACGGTATACCCTTTGTCATCACCCATCAGCGGCGGGGACTGGTGTACATGCTGAATGGGGAGTTTGTAAGCCGGGAGCGCCTAATCGCGGCCTTGGGTAAGGATGGTCCCGATCTGGTCTATAAGGTTGAGGGTGAGGAGCGCATGAGCATCCCCAACCCCACCCGGATCACCCTGCTGGATCCCCCCAAGATTAAGAACTAGCCCAAGCCCCAGGAGCCGGGTCCCATCCTCCCAAATGACCTTGATTGCGGGATTCTCCCGGAATTGAGCTCTCATGGTTGCGGCTTTTATGAGCCCAGTCTTAGGGGGTCAACCATCCTTCTCATGAGAAACTTGACTACCCTGGGCTGAGTATGGAAAGCACCGACCAACCCCTGATTCTGATTGTCGAAGACGAGAAGGACATCGCGCGCTTCATCGAGCTCGAGCTCCAGGCCGAGGGGTATCGTACTGAGGTGGCCTATGATGGCATCACCGGGCTTTCACGTTTCCGCGAGACCAACCCCAACCTGGTGGTGATGGACCTGATGCTGCCGGTGATGGACGGCCTCGAGGTGGCCCGGCGTATCCGCAAGACCTCGAATGTGCCCATCGTGATCCTGACCGCCAAAGACCGGGTGGAGGACAAGGTGGAGGGGCTGGACGCCGGGGCCGACGACTATCTGGTCAAGCCCTTCAGCATCGAGGAGCTGCTGGCCCGCATCCGGGCCCACCTGCGCCGGGTGACGCCGGCCATTACCGGCGAGATTCGGGTCTCCGACCTGATTATCAACCTCGAGGGCCGCGAGGTGTACCGGGGTGGGCGGCGCATCGAGTTCTCCAACAAGGAGTTTGAGCTGCTGGAACTGCTGGCCAAGAGCCCCGGCAAGGTCTTCAGCCGCTTCGAGATCGAGGAAAAGGTCTGGCCTGGCTACCAGGGCGGCTCCAATGTGGTGGATGTGTACATTGGGTACCTGCGCAAGAAGCTCGAGGGCACCGGCGAGCGCCGGCTGATCCACACCGTGCGCGGGGTGGGATACGTGCTGCGCGAGGACTAAAGGCCCAGGGGGACAGAGACGCTCTGCCTCACCCGTTTTAGGCTCTTATACCGGATTCAAAAAGACTGTTTTCAAAACCAAAAGCCATGAGGTTGTCTTTTTGAATCCTAGAGCACTCCCTTCAGTCGGGTTTGTTCATCATCGTTCGGTGATGAACAAACCGAATCTGGTATTAGCCCGTAGGCTTTAAGTCTATCCATGACCCTGCGCACCCGCATCACCCTGCTGACCCTGGCGCTGCTGGCCTTCTCCTTGTTGCTGATCGGGGCCTCGGTGTACGGCACCCTGCGGGGAACCCTCTATAACAACCTGCGCAATGAGCTGCAAGACGCTTCACAGACCGCGGTCACCCTGATCAAAAACAAGGGCTCGCTGGCCGATCTGCCCAACAACGTCTACGGCACCGCGCTGTTGATCCCCCCAACCATTCCTGCCCCCACCCCAGACGACATTCTGGGAGGGGCCGCGTTCCTGATCCCGCCCTCGGCCTCCTTAGGCAGTTCAGGCCTTGGTGAGAACGCCCTGCTCGGAATCTCCCCCCAAGCCCTAAACGAAATCCTGACTGCAGGTGGGGTATACACCAGCACCCAGCTGGTGCAGCCCAGCGGTGCGGTGGTCCCGCTGCGGGTACGGGGCCAGCGGGTGGTCACCGAGGTTGCGGGGTTTCCGCTGGGGGCCTCACAAGTTATCTTACTGGTGGGCAAATCCACGGAGCCGATCGAGACCCTACTCCACGACTTTGCCCAGATCTACACCGCCACCGCGCTTCTGGTGCTGATTTTCGGGGGATTCCTGGCCTATCGGTTGGTGCGCTCTACCCTGGAACCCCTCGAGTGGGTGGCTAAAAAGGCGGAGGAGATTGGGGATAAGTTCGAGGAGTTACCCCAGCTCGAGGGCAACAACGAGGTGGCCTCGCTGGTACGCTCATTGAACCGAATGCTGCACCGCTTGGAGAGCGCCTGGCAAACCCAAACCCGCTTCCTGCTCGATGCTTCGCACGAGCTGCGCACCCCCGTAACCGCCATCTTGGGTCATGTGGGCTATCTGATGCGCCGAACCCAGCTTACCCCTCAACAGCGCGAGAGCCTCGAGGTCGTAGCCCGGGAGGGCGAGCGGATGCGCAAGCTGGTAGGGGATCTGCTCGAGCTTTCCCAGACCGGTGGCTGGAGGGTTGAGTTAGGTTCGGTGCACATCCCCACCGTGCTCTACGAGATCCAAGAGGAATATGGACGCAGCTTCGAGGGCCGCATCGAGGTCGAGGCCCCGGACAATCTCTGGGCCGTGGGGGACCCTGAGCGGCTGCACCAGGTGATCGCCAACCTGGTCTCCAATGCCATCAAGGCCAACTCCACCCAGATCCGGCTGGTGGCCAGGGATCTCTCCGAGCGTCTGGTGATCCGGGTTGAGGACAACGGCGAGGGCATCCCCCCGGAGCACCTGCCCCACCTCTTCGAGCGCTTCTACCGAGTGGACAAAGCCCGCGACCGCGAACGGGGTGGAAGTGGGTTGGGGCTGGCCATCGTGCGCTCGATTGTGGAGGCCCACGGGGGCAGCGTTTGGGTGGAAAGCGAGCCGGGCAAAGGCTCGGTCTTCAGCGTCTCCTTGAAGCGGGCCGAGGCCCCACAACCCGAGCTGGCCGGATAAACCCTATCGCCGCTTCAACCCCCGCAGCCGTTCGGCTGCCTCTGCCGCGCTGATTTCCCCCTTTTCAAGCGCAGCCAGTACCGCCTCTTTTTCCTCCGCCGAGGGACCGGAGGAAGGTTCGGGTTCCTCCTCCATATCCTCATATCCCAAAGTCCGCAGCATCCCGTTAAAGCGGGAGATCACGGTGGGGTACGAAACCCCCAGAATTCCCCCCACCTTGCGCAGGTTGCCCCGGGTCTTGATGTAAAGCCGCATGAACTCGAGCTGCTCTGGCGGCAACAGGGCGAACTCATTGGGGGCGTACTCCCCTCGGATTTCAGTGCGGCACTCAGGATTAGCGCAAATAAGCCCCGATACGCGTACCTGACCCCCACAGGCTGGGCAGAAGGTGGGCATGGGATAGATTTTCATGGTGAACCTCCAGCAGCAGCGGGATTGGAGGGGGCTGAGGACGGCTCAGGCACGGAAAACGCCGCCCGCACCGGGCGTTGTAAAAACGCCAGCGAGACCAGCATCAGCAACACCCCCATCACCCCAAACAGGTTGCGGAGGCCGAGCCAGCCCACCAGCGCAGAGCTGGCCCCCAAACCAAGGGGCTGTACGCCCATGTTGAGGCCCTGGAGCACCCCAGAAATCCGACCCATCATCTCCTTGGGGATCACCTGCTGCAGCAGGGTAATGGCTTGAACGTTCATGAACGAGGCCGCAACCCCAAACAGGGCCAGCAATCCCAGAGCCAGGCCCGGGGTAGGTGCCCAGGCCAGCAAGGCCACCGCGCCCCCCAGCACCCAGGTGCCCACCATCCAGGTCAGGAACCGATTCCTAACCTGGATGAAATTGAGCGCAACCAAGCCCAGCAGCTCCCCAACAAAGAAACCGGTAGAGAGCAAGCCATACTGGGTGGCGCTTCCGCCCAGTAGCTTGGCTAGTGGGGCCAGCAGTGGGCCGATCGGGGCTAGGATCAGGTTGAGCAGCATCGCCATCCCCATCAGCCAAAACACCACCGGGGTGCGCCAGACAAACCCCAAGCCCTCGGCCAAGGCCCCCGCCGGTTGGACCGGCTTCTGGGTGGGGATGGGTTTCGGCTCCCGCATGGGCAGCAGCGTCAGGATCGAAAGGGCGATCAGCAGGAGCCCCACCAGCAGCGCTCCCGAAACGCCCAGCCAACCCGTCACCGCCCCTGCAGCAGCGAATGAGGCGGCCATCCCCACCGTCACCACCAGCGACATCACCGCGTTGCCCTGCTGGTACTGCTCCACCCTGAGGAGGAGCGGCAAGAGGGCCCCCAGGGCCGGGCTGCGCAGGTTGCCAAATAGGGCCGAGAGCCCTACCAGCAAGTATATCCCCCCTAGGGTTAGGCTGTGGCTGGCCACCGCCCAGATCAGGAGGCCTTGGATCAGGATATCGGCCAGGAGGGTCAGGCTGATCTGCCGCTTCTTGTGGCCCACATCCGCCCAAACCCCTCCCAGAGGGGCGGCCACCAGCGCCCCAAGGGCACCGATCAGCGCTACAGTGGCCACCAGTGAGGCCTGACCGGTCTTCTCGAGCACCCACCACATCAAGGGCACCTCGGCAAACCCCAGGCTCAGGTTGCCCAAAACCCGACTGATCAAAAGCCAGCGAAAATCACGGTTGTGCAGCGGGTGGTTCATCTCGGTTCCTCTTCCAAATCTCGCCAACGGGACCTGCTTACCAGAGGCCCATCTTCAGCCGAATTTGCCCCCGAACCTCCACCTCGAGCAGGGCCAGCGGCGGCAGTTTCCGCAGGGCCCAGCCCTGCCTCCGCAACCCCTGCAGCAGCAACCGCAGCGGTTCCGTCTGGGGCCGGCCCTGGCGCCGAAGAATCCAAGAGGCCACGGGTGGGGCCAGCTCGAGCAGGCTGAGCGGGAACACCAAGAGCACGGGGAGGGGAATCTCTTTGATCTCAGCCCGCAGGTAGAGAAAGCGCGGGCGCAGCAGGAGGAGGCTTTGCCAAACCGGGAAGCGGTTCACAGCATCTGCTCGAGCCACCGTACTCCCCACCTCACACCACCTCGATCAAGACCTTCATCGGCCCGCTCATCTTGCCGCTGGTATCCCCCATCTTGGCGATGTCGTTGATCTCCACATCCACCAGCCGCCCCTCGGGAAGCTCCCCCTTGAGCATGTCCAGGATACCGGCCAGGTCTATTCCCTGGGCCGTCAACTGGTTTTGCGCGTCTACCGGGATGAAGTTGGCGGCAAACTTGGCCAGCGAGGCCGGAACATTCACCTTCACCTTGATGTCTTGTCCGTCCACAACGATCCGAATCATCTTGGCGATGCCCTTGGCCGGCGCGGTGGCAACGGCTTGGTTGTAGGCGTAGGCGGGGCTTTGTGTGGGCTTGGGCTGGGGACGGTCCATCGCCTCGATCAGCCGTAGGGCTTCCTCAACCGAGATGCGCCCCTCTTTAACCATATCCATAATGCGTTTCTTGTCTTCCATAAGAGCCCCTTTGGCGGGTCACTTGGCCTTAATTTCCAGATTGCCCATCCGCACCGCGACCTCGAGCGCAGCCCGGCCCTCCCCCACCTGGGCGTTCCCCCCTGGGCCGGATAAGCCCCGCAGATCAAGGTTGCCCATGCTGACGTTGGCCGCAACCCGGGCGCTCGAGCCCTCTTCCAGTTTCAGCTCGGCATTCCCCAGGGTTACCCGCAGGCGGTGTGCGCCCTCCAGGAGCCGCAACGAACCCTCTACGTTTCCAGCCGTAACCTCCAGGTCGAGGCCCTCTACCCCATCCAGCTCGACGTTCCCCGCCGCCACCCGGCCTTTCAGGAAGGCGATGCGGCTGGCCTCGATCTGGGCGGCTTTGGTGTCAATGTCCAGGCCCCAGCCGCTCGGCAGGCGCAGCTCGACGGTGCCCACGTTGCCCAGCATCCCCAGAAAGTTTCCCACCGGCAGCTTGGCCGTGACCATCAGGTCCTGCCCTTCCTGATACACCTCGGCGTGCCCCTCGACCTGGGGCTGGGTCAGGCTCTCGTCGAGCTTGGCTTCCAAGGCCCCGGCCAGCAGCCGAACTTTTACCCAGTGCAGCGACTTGGCCTCGTCCTGAGCTGCCTCCGCAGAGGCGCGCGGTTCGCTCGAGGCTTGGGGCGTACCTTCCCGAGCGAACCCGGCTTTCCCGGCCACCGTCTGGTTCACGGCCTGGTCGGCCTCGTTTACGGCCTGGTCGGCTTCCTCGAGCGCCGAGAGGAGCAGGTTGGCTTCGTCCTGGGTGATTTTGCCCGCTTCCAGCAAGGCTCCGATGCGTTCACGCTCTGACATGTTCGTCCTCCAACGCAAGGTCACCGCTGACCACTTTGAGCCGCAGCCTGGCCTTGCCTTCCCCTACCGTGCCGCTCACCTTGTGCTTCTCCTGAATGAAGTTCCCCCGAGCCTCGAGGTCCCCGCTGCTGAGCTGACCCACCACCTGTACCGAGCTATTCCGAAAGCAGATCTCGGCATCCCCGTGGGTCACCTCGAGGCGGTGCTCCCCCTGGGTGAGGACGAGCTGGGCCTCGAGGTCTCCCGAGGCCACCACCAGGTCTACCCCGTGCACCTCCAGCAGCTTGGCATCCCCGCCGGTAACCCTGCCCCGCACGAAGGGCAGCCCGCTCACCTCGAGGTCTCCCGAGGCCAGCTCCACCTCGAGGCCCCAGCCCTCGGGCAGGTAGACCACGGGGTCGCGTCCAGTGCTGAAGTCGAAATCCCAGTTGAGGTTCAGGCCCAGAAACTGGGTTGACCCCCGACGGCGAGACCCCGTGCCGCGGGATAGGACCAGGTCTGGGGCCTGCTCCTGCACCACCACATCCCCCTCTACCCGAGGCTTTTGCAGCCGCCGGTCGAGATGCACTTCGAGGTCTTCGGAGTCCAGCTGCACCTTGAGCCAGCGTAACCCCGGCAAACCGTCAAGATGCGCCAGCGGAGCCCCAGGAGCGGCCTCGATCTCGGCCAGGGCGTCCAACAACAAGGCGGCCTCCTCGGGGGTGATCCGGCCCTCCCGGACCAGCCGAATGATGCGTTCGCGTTCGGCCATGGTTCACCTCGAGAGGGGCAGGCTTTCCCGGACTCCCCGGGCCTGGGGGGGCTCGAGCCACTCCGCCCAGGAACGCAGGGCCTGAGCGACCTGATGGCGCCAAGAGGACTTGGGTAACGACCTCGCCACCTCAGCCTCGGCCCAAAGAGCATGGGTCTTAGCCTCGGAATAGGATCGGATTTTCTCGAACTCGCTACCCAACATAATGGCCTCCCTGATTTAGGAGTATAAACCAGAGATTTATATTATGTCAAGTTGAGTTTTATTTTTTTATAACCTCAGCTTGTGGCCTTTTGGATCAGGGCTTCAAAGCGGTTGATCCTCTCGACCAAGAGGGCAATCCCGCCTTGCCAGAAGGCCTCGGTCTCGAGGTCAAACCCGAAGCGGGCCGCGAGTTCCCCAGCCGGGAACTTACCCACCGAGGCCAGCAGGTCGTCGTAGCGGGCCACAAAAGCGGGCCCCTCCTGCTGATAGCGGCGGTAGAGGGCTAGCCCAAAGAGCTGTCCGAAGGCGTAGGGGTAGTTGTAGAAGTTGCTGCCATAGTAGTGGCCCTTCACCGCCCACATATAGGGATGACGGCTGGCCAGCCCCTCGCCGTAGGTGGCATCCTGGGCCTGGACCATGAGCTCACAAAACTCTTCGGGCGAGAGCTCGCGCGTACGCCGCTGGGCAAACACCGACCGCTCGAAAAGAAAGCGCGAATGGATGTCCACAATCACCTGAGCCGCCCCTTGCAGGCTGGCCTCGAGCACCACCAACCCCTCGGATTCCGGAAGCGCGGCCAGTGCGGCCTCTACCACCACGGTCTCGTTCATGATGCTGGCCGTCTCCGCCAGGGTCATCGGTTCGGAGCGCAGCAGGTAGGGCACCCCCCGCAGGCAGTGGTTGTGGTAGGCGTGGCCCAGCTCGTGGGCCATGGTGGAGACCGCATCGAAGGAGTCTTCCCAGTTAGTCAGGATGCGTGAGACCCCACCCCCCACTGAGGCGCAATACGCCCCACCCACCTTGCCTCGCCGGGGCGGAGCATCTATCCAGCGTTCGGCATAGGCCCGCTGGGCCAGCTCCGCATCGGCAGGGGAAAAGCCGGCCAGGTGCTCGAGGATGAAGCGGCGCCCCTCCTCCCAGCTCCAACTGCGCCCCCCCTTACCTACCGGGGCCGACAAATCCCACCACTCGAGCCGGGTTTTGCCCAGAGCCCGGGCCTTGGCGGCGAAGTAGCGCCGCCACTCCGGAAAGCTGGCCACCATTGCCGCCTGCATGGCCTCGAGGGTCTCGCGGGTGATGCGGTTTTCCACCAGGCTGGGGGCTATGTCATCTTCCCAGCCACGCTTGCGGTTGAGCGTGGAGACCTCCCCTTTGTAGCCATTGAGCGCTGCCGCCAGGGGGATCTCATGGGCTTTCCAGGCCGCCAGCTCGGCTTCGTAGGCCGCCTGGCGCAGCGAAGCGTCCGGGCTGTTGGCCAGGTTGCGCACGGCGGGCATCGGCAGCTCTTTGTCCGCCAGGCGCACCATGATCTGGCTGGTCAGGTTGCTGTGCAGCTTCACCCATCCCCGGCTCCCCGAAAGGGAGAGCTCTGCGGCCAGGGCCTCCTCGGCCTCGGACATCTGGTGGCGGGCCAACACCTTGGCTTCTTCCAGCAGGATGCTGTACTCTCCTGCTCCCACCGCACTGGGCTCGAGGCCGGCCAGCCAGGCGACGAAACGGGGGTTCAGCTTTTGAAACTCCACGAATCGGAGCTCTAGCTCGGAAAGCTTGGCCTGCGAGGCCGTGTCGCTGCTGTCGGTGTCCACCCGCATGATCAGGTAGTTAAGGAGCGGGGTCAGAGTCTCGCCGAAAGCGTTGATCCGCTCAATGAGGGTTTCGAATACCTCCCGATCGGTAGGCCGAGCGGGTCTCGCGCCGATCTGATGCTGATCGTATAGGGCTTTCAGCTCGCCCAGTTGGCGCTCCAGCTCCGCCCAGGCTTGCTGAAACTTCTCCGACTCAAGGCCAGGAAACAGAGGATCGAGGTCCCAACGGGGCAGTTCGGCTACCGTGCTCATCCCCGCAGTATACGCTTCCGCCCAGGCCCACCCTGAATGGGCCGGGTGGATCGCGGCCAGGCTGGCCTAACCACCTGCCCGTCTCGAGCTGCCCAGTGCAAGGCTAAAACACCGCGCTGATAAACCCCACCGTAAAACGGGTAAAGGTGTCGCTGCCAACGTACTGGCTGAGCTCGATATAGGGGGTATAGCCCCGGCTGGGGAACTGGACCCCAGCCGTCAGGATGCCGTAAACGCTACCCCCAAACCGCAGGCGCAGCTCGGAGTCCGCTGTGTAGGCGCTCAGGCCCACGGCCAAGCCACCCCCTAGGTAGGGGCGCAATAGCAGGTAGATCGGGAGCGGATACAACACCTCACCGCTCAGGAACAGGCCCTGGGGGGCCCCAAACACCAGTTGCGAGCGAAAATCCACCGGGAAGCCCTCGAGGTATACCCCCAGGTGTCCCATGAAGGACCCGTTGGGGCCATTGCGCACCGACACCCCAAAGTCCAGCCCGCCCGCCAAGGATAAGCCGGTCAACACCACCAGCAGAGCCATCCCGCGCTGTAGCCCAGACCTCATCCCCCCACCATACCCCAACCTTGGGGCACGGTGCTGTGAGCGCTTCGCTGAAGGGGCGGTACCTCGCTACTTTAGCGCGTCCAGTTCTCGCTTGGCCCGCTCGAGATCGTAGCGGTCGGCGGCGGTTTTGGGCGCGATGGCCAAGGCGGCTTGATACTGGGCTCGAGCTTCATCCTTTTTGCCCATCTGGGCCAGTACGCCGGCGTACTCGACCCGGTGGATGATGGTATTGGGCTCGAGGGCAATGGCCTCCTGGAAGAGGGGAATCACCACATTGCCATTCGCCCCATAGAGCCACCCCACCCCTTTAGACACCAGGGACTGGTTCCATAGGGCCAGCGCCACCTTAGCCCCAGCGTGTTTGGGGTTGAGCTTGAGGGTCTTGTCCAGCGCGTCTTTGATGCTGCTGGCCAGCCCCAAGCTTTCCAAGATTCCCCGGTACTGGGCCAGCCTGCCCTGGGCTCGAGCCAGCTCGAAGTAGGCCTCAGGGCTTTGGGGATCGGACTGAATGGCCTTTTTGGCCGCCGCCTCGGCTTTGCCAAACCACTCCGCCTTCTCGTTGTCCCGGGCCTGATAGGTGGCGTAAAAGCTAGCGGCCTGCGCCGCGTCCACCCAACCGGCGGTGTTTGCCTGCTTGATCCCGGCCTCGTAGGCTTCCTGGAACTTGCCATCGGCGATCAGCTTATCCAGCGGCGAGAGGCCCTGAGCCAAAATTGGGGCAGCACCCAACATGATCCATACAACCAACCACTTCATGGATGATTCCTCCTGCGGATTGCGCGATCTGATTCTATCTCAAACCCTGAAAAAGCTCTGCCTCAGCAGGGCCTTTCCCAAGCATGTGCATCTGCGGTCGGGGCGGGCCACCCCACGTGTTACACTACGCCCATGGTGGCGTTACGAGCGGTTCTTTTTGCCGTAGGAATCGCCCTAATTGGAATTACAGCGGCAGCCCCGATGGGGGCCGATGGATATTACGCTCAGTGCCGCGCCCTTTACGAACAGCGGGTGCTCGACAGCGCACAGGCCACCTGCGAGCTGGCCCTGACCGCCGATCCCAACCATCTGCCCAGCCAAAAGCTGCTGGCCCGGATCTGGCTCGAGCGCGGCCAGGTAGCCCAGGCTCAGCCCTACCTGGACCGCATCGTCCAAGCGGCCCCCGAGGATCCCGAGGTGCGCTACCTCGAGGCCAAAGCCGACCTGCTGCAAGGCCGTCCCGCCGAGGCCTTGAAGATACTGCCGCCCATCCTTTCCACCGAGGTGATCCTGGCCCAGGCCGAGGCCTATGAGGCCCTGGGGCGCTACGAGGAGGCCCTCGAGACCTACCGCAAAGCCCCCTCCTCGGTGGAAGCCCGGCTGGGGGCGGCGCGGCTGGCAGAAAAGCTGGGGCGGCCCGCTGAGGCCTTGAGCTGGCTGGGGGACAGCCCCGCAGAACAGCTGGCCGAAGCCCGATTGATGTGGCTGAGTGGGCAGACCGAGGCCGCCGCCAAGACCCTCGAGGCAGTGTTGCCCAAGCTGGGGCCGCTCGAGCCGGACTACACCAAAACCCTGGGGCTCTTAGCGGTTATCTACTACGGCCAAGGCCAGGCCGAAAAAGGTGCCCTGGTGCTGCGCCAGCTCTCTTCGCGGGTCAGCCTTCCCTCGGCCCTGCTAGCCAAAATCTGGCCCTGGCTGGTGGTGCTCCTGGTTTTTTTGGCCCTGGTGCTCTTCGGCGAGAGCCGGATCGAACCCATGCGCACCGTGGAGATGAGCGCCGAGCGGCAGTTTGGGCCCGGCTCGCTATACCTCTGGCTGATCGCTTCTTTGCTGCTCTCCGGCATCCTGGTGACCCTGCTGGGGCACACCCTCTACGCCAACATCCTGGCCGCCTTTACCCCGGTACAAGCCGACGTGATCCGGCCCGTGTTCTACCTGCTCTATGGGGCTTTGGCCCTGCTCATAGCCTGGCGTAGCGTGGGGCCAAAGGGGCTCGCCGCCTCCTTGGGGCCACGCAGCACCTGGGTGGAGGGTAGCTGGGCCGGGTTGGTGCTGCTGGTGCTGCTGGTGCTGTATGGCTATATCGCCAAACCCCTGGGTTTAAGCACCCTCGATGCCCTGTATCCGGTGTTTTTTGGACTGGCGCTGCTCGAGGTGGTAATCCGGGGTCTGGGGTATAGCTTTCTTCGAGAGCGCTACCGGGAGCTGGCCAGCTTCATGGTGCCGCTGCTCTTTGCCTTAGCGATCCCTGGCCCTACCCTCTACTTCTTGCTGGTGAGCATTTTTCTAGGATGGTTGTTCCGTCGCACCCGCGGGGCCCTGGCTGGAGCAGTGGCCTGGGTGGTGGCGGGGATCATCCTGGCCCTGGTGGGCAACTTACCTTTGATGCGTACCCTGCTCTAACCTGATCCCTAGCCGGTGAACAGCGGTTTGTCGCCGAGCTTCTCGAGCAAAGCGTGGTTGGTATAGTCCATGCTCACCGGTGTGACCGAGATAAAACCGTTGCTCACCGCCCAGAAATCGGTGCCCTCCTCGAGGACCCCGCTAGGTTTTCCAGCCACCCAATAATAGGGCCGCCCCTCGGGGTCTTCACGCTCAAACACCGTGTCCTCGTAGCGGCGGGTGGAGAGCCGGGTCAGGCGCACCCCTTGTGGTGGGCGGTTGGGAAAGTTCACGTTGAGGAGGGTCTGGGGAGGCAGCCCGTGCTCCAGCACCCAACGCGCAATCGGGAGGGCATGTTTCGCCGCCTCCTCGAATTGGAGTTCATCGGAGGAGGCGTCTAGGCTAAAGGCGATCGAGGGCACCCCGATGCTGGCCCCTTCAATCGCCGCGGCCACCGTGCCGGAATGGGTCAGGTCGAGGCCCATGTTCACCCCGATATTGATCCCCGAGACCACCAGATCCGGCCTCCCCAGGATTTGGGACCCCAGCACCACGCAATCGGCGGGGGTGCCGTCCACCCGGTAAGCGGGGATCTCGCCAAACCCCGCCGAGGCGGTGTGCTTAAAGCGCAGCGGGCGGCGGAAGGTAATGCTGTGTCCGACCCCAGACTGCTCCACATCAGGAGCTACCACGCTGACCTCGCCCAGCGCGCGCAGGGCCAAGGCTAAGGCCTTGATACCGGGGGAGAAGATGCCATCGTCGTTGGAAACTAGAATGTGCATGGGAAATAGTCTAACCCCCAACCCACAAGGCGCCCCGCCTCATGAGGTCTCGAGGCCCCTCAGATCAGCTTTTGGCGTTCGGCTTTGGGCGCTTGGGGGCGACCATCTGGGGTTTAGCCCTTGCCGGGCGCATCCTCGAGTCATCCAAGCCAAAGCCTAAAGTGCCAAAAACCTGCCCGGTAGTGGGCTCGATCAGGTTGCGGTGATCTCGGTACAGCCGGGGGGTCTTCCAAAGATAAAAAAGCGCCTTCCAATGCGGAAGCTCATTGTAACGCTCAGGCCAGAGTTTCTTGATTTCAGCGGCCACTCGAGCCGCGTATTTGGGGGAGAGCACCGGAAAGACATGGTGTTCGATGTGCAATCCAAAGCCCAAGGTGAGCCACTCGAGCCAACCCGGGTTCCTCACGGTAAGGCTGTTCATCAAGGGGTCGTTGGTCTCCGTGATGGGGTTCAAAAGGTGGTTGGTGGCAATAAAGCTCATGGCCATAAAGTTGGCCCCCAGCAGAGGCAACAGGTAGATGAATACAAAGTTGAGCGGCCCCACCCAAAAGAGCACCCCAAGCCAGACCAGCGGCGGCAGGATGGCCTGGAACAGCACCACCCGGCGCTCAGCCGGTTTGAACTCGGGAAGAAAGCGCCGCAGCATCTGGGTGGCATGAAAGGTAAACCAGAAAGTGAAGGAGAAGAACAAGAAAGCACTGCGCAAGGCTGGGGCTTGCTTGAACAACCACTTAACCACTGGGCGCTGCACCGCGGATTCCAAGGCCCCCATGGCATCGGGGTCATCGTGGGGGTGCTGGGTCTGGCCGTGGTGCTCCACGTTATGCCATTTGCGCCACAAGCGGGCCCCCACCATCAAGGGCATAAAGGCCAGGGTGCCGCTGATCGAGCGCAGGAGGGGGTTCTTGGTTACCGCCCCATGCAAAATCTCATGGGCCAGAAACCCCATCCCGATGAAGGCATAGGCTATTCCCACAGACAGGAGCAGCTTGAGGGCCACGTAAGGGGTGATCAGGATGCCCCAGGTGCACAGCCCGAACAGGGTTAAAAATATCGGCAAATAGATCATTCGAGCCGGTACCGGCTCAAAGTAGTGGCGGGGTAGGCGGGCCTTGAGGGCTTTGGTGTACTCGCGTAGGTGTTGCTCTTCCGTCATGCTGCTTCTCCTGAGTCGGGTTTGGGGCTTGTCGGGCAGTATACCTGAGAACTTCAGGGAGTTTTGCTTGTACCGTGTACAGACTCGAGCCCAGGCCTCGGTATAGGGATAAACGAGAACGGCTCCCGCTCGAGCGAGAGCCGCCCTAAAGTTAACTGGCTTTAAGCTTTCTTGACGTTCTTGGCCTGGGGTCCCTTGCCATTCTTGCCCGGCTCAATCTCAAACTCCACCACGTCACCCTCGTTGAGCGAACGGTAGCCGCTGCTCTGGATGGCGGTGAAGTGAACGAATACATCCGGACCACCGTCCTGAGCAATGAAGCCATAGCCCTTTTCAGCGTTGAACCATTTGACCGTACCTTTGTTCATGCACTACTCCTGATGTCCTTCAAAAAACCCGCTGGTTTTTGGGGGACAATGGAGCCTAGCACGGCAGACCAGGGAAAGTCAAATCCCCCGGAGTGGGGTTAATCCGGCCAAAGCCCCAGCCCCTCCCGCTCAACATGGTATCCGGCGGCCTCGAGCCCCTCCACCACACTGCGTCCGTGAGCCTCGTCGCGCACCTCGAGCACCAGCTCCACCCCCACCTTGCCCAATGGCGCCAGCCACAGGGCACGGCGGTGAAAGATGTCGATGATGTTGGCCCCCGCCTCGGCCACCTGGGTGACCACCCGGGCCAGCGCCCCAGGGCGGTCTACAACCGAGAGTTTGAGCAGGATATACCGCCCCTGCCGCACCATGACCTGCTCAATGACCCGGGAGAGCAAGTTCCCATCGATGTTTCCCCCACACAGCACCGTAGCCAGGGTCTGCCCCGGCTGCACCCCCACCTTGCCGCAGAGGATGGCGGCCATCCCCGCAGCCCCCGCACCCTCCACCACCAGCTTGAGGTTTTGTACGCAGTGCACGATGCCCCGGGCGATCTCATCATCCGAAACCTCAACCACTCGGTCCACATAGGCCTCGATGATCGGCAGGGTCAGCTCGCCAGGTCGCTTCACCGCGATCCCATCGGCAATGGTTTGGGCAGCCGATACGCTCACCGGGTGCCCGGCCTGTAAGGAAGGGTTGACCGCAGCGCAGCCCTCCGCCTGCACCCCCACGATGTGGGTCTGGGGGCGCAGGGCTTTGATCGCGGTGGCGATCCCCCCGATAAGCCCACCCCCTCCAATTGGCACCACCAGCACCTCCAGGTCGGGAAGGGCTTGTAACAGCTCGAGCCCGATGGTGCCCTGCCCGGCGATCACTTTTTCATCGTTGAAGGCGTGAACGTAGGTCAGGCCCCGCTCTTCGGCCAGCTGATAGGCATGCGCCACCGCATCGTCAAAGCTCGAGCCGTGCAGAATCACCTCGGCACCGAAGCGTCGCGTGGCTACGACTTTGGTCAGGGGGGCAAACTCCGGCATCACAATTACGCTCCGAATGCCGTGCAGCCTGGCTGCCAGGGCCACCCCCTGGGCATGGTTCCCGGCTGAAGGAGCGATCACCCCCCGGGCTTTCTCCTCCCCGGTGAGGGAAGCGATTTTGGTGTAGGCCCCACGGATCTTGAAGCTTCCGCTTTTCTGCAGGGCTTCGGCCTTGACATAGACCTTGGCCCCAAGCTCCGCCGAGAGCAGCTCATCGGGCAAGGTGGGCGTAGGGGCAATGATGCCGTGCAGGAGGGTCTGGGCGGCACGAATATCCTCGAGGGTAACCGGCATAACCCTATCGTTCCCCGTTTGGCACGGATCGTCAACGGTGCCCTCGGCCCTCAGGCCTCAGCGTCGTTGACCGGGGCCGGCGGAATCTGGGCCAGATGGCTCACATCCGGCGAGCTCCAGAACAAGCGCCCCTCGACCAGCTGCATCCGCACAATCGCGGCGTTGGGGATCCACAAGGCCTCATGGAACAGGGCATAGCGCCGCATGGCCGCCCCGTCAATCCGCTCGGGCTGGGCCAGGAGCCACCACAGCAGGGCCCGCATGAACAGCCCATGCCCAAAGAGAAGGGTAAACCCCTCCAGCCGCCGCATGCGCCCGACCGTCTCCTCCACTCGAGCCATCAAGTTCCGAAAGGTCTCCGCCCCTTCGCCGTCAAGGTAATCGGGATCTAGGCGGCTCCAGTACTCCTCGAGCAGCGGAAGCCGCTCCAGACCGCTGGTGTGGTTGCGGTTGGCAAACGATAGCTCGGTGAACTCCTGAATGGGCCACTCCTCTTTTCGCACCCCAGGGAAGCGCTGCAGAAGGGGCTGAGCGCTCTGCTGAGTACGGATAAAGGGCGAGGTGACCACCAGGTCTGGAGCCCGATCAACGGCCTGGAGTAGCGCCCGGGCTTGCTGCCAGCCCCGTTCGGTCAGCACCGGGGCCGCGGCGCTGGCGGTTCGGGCTCCAGCGTTGGAGTCACTCTCGCCGTGGCGAATCCACCAAATTTGCACGGGATCGGCAGGCATCGAAAACCAGTTTACCGCCTGGGCTTCATCGGCTCATCGCTATGGCTATCCGGTGATGGGGCATCAGCGATAAGCTATGGGCGACACCATGAATCGCAACCACCTGCTCGAGCAACTCTCCACCCAAACCTTCGACCTGCTGGTGATCGGCGGAGGCGCCAGCGGCACCGGAGTGGCCTTGGAAGCCGCCTCCAGAGGGCTCAAGGTGGCCCTTTTGGAGCGCTACGACTTCGCCGAGGGCACCTCTAGCCGCAGCACCAAGCTGATCCACGGCGGGGTGCGCTACTTAGAGATCGCGGTCAAGACCTTTGACCGGGTCCAGCTCAACCTGGTGCGGGACGCCCTGCATGAACGCAGCATCATGCTGCGGAACGCTCCGCACCTCTCGAGGCCCCTCTGGCTCCTCACCCCGCTCTACAAGCCCTGGGAGGTGCCCTACTACTACACTGGGCTCAAAATCTACGAGCTGCTCTCCGGGCCTCAGCACCTGGGGCGCTCCCACTACCTCTCACCTCAAGAAACCCTAAAGCGTTTCCCGGAGGTACAGCAGGCAGGACTCAAAGGCGCGGTGGCCTATCAAGACGGGCAGTTCGACGATGCCCGCTTCAACCTCGAGCTAGCCCTTACCGCAATCCAGCAGGGTGCGGTCGCCCTCAACAACACCGAGGTCACCGGATTGCTCAAGCGGGAAGGGCGGCTGGTGGGGGCTGCGGTCAAGGATCGTTTGGGGGGAAGGGAGCTCGAGGTCACCGCCAAGGTGGTGGTCAACGCCACCGGCCCCTTCTGCGACACCATCCGTCACCTGGATGACCCTCAAGCCCCACCGATCCTCAAGGCCAGTTCAGGGGTACACATCGTTTTGGACAAGCAATACAGCCCCCCCGACACCGGGCTTCTGATCCCCCATACCGAGGACGGGCGGGTGGTCTTTGTGCTGCCTTGGCAGGGGGGCACCCTGGTCGGGACCACCGACAACCCCGCTCCCGTCAGCGATCACCCCAAGGTCAGCGAGGAGGAAATACGCTACATCCTGCGGCAGGTACAGCCCTACCTGGGGGAAATTCCCCGTCCGGCGGTGCGCTCGAGCTGGTCGGGCCTACGCCCGCTGGTGAGCCGCCCCGATGCCGACACGGCCAAGCTGGCCAGGGACCACCTGGTCCAAGAAAGCCCCTCTGGCCTTCTCACCCTAACCGGGGGCAAGTGGACCACCTACCGCAAGATGGCCTTGGACTTGGTGAACTATGCCGTTCGGCGCTTTGGGCTACCGGCCGGGGAGTCCCGTACGGCCAGCCTCCCGCTGCTGGGGGGGCAGGGCTTCGACCCTGGGGGGGCGGAACGGCTCAAGGCCCAGGGGTTTCCCGGCGATGTGGCCGAACACCTGCACCACGCATTCGGCTCCCGTGCCGCCGAGGTGGCCAGAATCGCTGCTGAAGGACATGCGGAGCGTTTGGCCCCCAACTGGCCTTACCTCGAGGCTGAGGTGCTTTACTCCACCCGTTTTGAGCTGGCCCACACTCCCCTGGATATCCTGGCCCGGCGCACCCGCCTGGCTTTCTTAGACACCCAAGCCGCGCTGGCCGCGATCCCCCGGGTTTCCGCCTTGATGGGCCAGGAACTCGGCTGGAGCCCCCAGGAAATCGCCAATCAGGCTGAGGCCGCCCAGGCTCAGCTCCTCCAAGCGATCTGATGTCGGTGCGGCTCGAGGTTTGTGTGGACTCTCTGGAGTCGGCTGTGGCTGCCCAAGAGGGCGGGGCGGATCGGATTGAGCTGTGCAGTGCGTTATCCGAAGGAGGCCTGACCCCGAGCCTGGGCCTGATAGAAGCTGTACGGGCCGCGCTCTCCCTTCCAATCCACCTGATGATCCGCCCTCGAGCCGGGGGGTTTGGCTACTCAGCCGCTGAAATTGCCCTTAGAGCGCTCTTCACAAAAATCGAGCCATCCGGGACAAAGGATTCTTAGTTCTGGACAGAACAGTGGCCGCCGGGAGGGGCGGCCACGTCTGTGAAGGGCGTGATATGCAGCGAGATATTCAACTTGCCAAGGCCACCGGCTGTGATGGGGTGGTCTTGGGGGCGCTGCACCCGGATGGAAGGGTGGACGAGGCCCGAACCAGGCAGCTTCTGGAGGTGGCTCATCCCTTGAGCGTGACCTTTCACCGAGCCTTCGACCTGACCCCCGACCCCCTCGAGGCCCTGCAGGTCCTAATCAGGCTGGGCCTGGACCGAGTGCTGACCTCAGGCCAGGCCACCACCGCGCTCGAGGGGCTGGGTTGCATCACCAAGCTGGTCCAGGCTGCACGGGGGCGTATTTCCATCATGCCCGGAGGTGGGGTGGAACAGGGGCTCGAGGCAATCCTACAGGGAAGCGGGGCCAAAGAAGTACACCTTTCCGCCCGCAAAAGGCTGCCGGGCTCTGGCCGTTCAGTCCTGGAGGGGCACTTCGGCCCCCATTCCGTTGCAGACCGAGAGCGCATCGCCCAAATCAAAGCCGCTCTGGCCCGGCTATAGCCCCGTAGCCCACCTCCCCTGCATAGCCTTGACGCATGCCGTATATCCCGGTATTCTATAGTTATAAGCCTCGGAACTTTCCGAGGGGTTTTTGTTTAAGCAGCCCCGAAGGTCGTCCGGCCAGCCTATATAATCTTCGCTATGTCGGAGTACGAAGCCGTCATTGGCTTGGAAGTCCATCTCCACCTAAAAACTCAGACCAAAATGTTCTGCGGCTGTGCGGCGGAATACTTTGGAGACCGCCCAAACACCCACAACTGCCCCATCTGCCTGGGGCTGCCCGGGGTTCTGCCCAGCATCAATCAAAAAGCCGTGGAGTACGCCATTTTGATGGGATTGGCCCTGGGCTGCCAGATTGCCCCCTGGACCCAGTTTCACCGTAAGAACTACTACTACCCGGATATGCCCAAAAATTATCAGATCTCCCAATACGACCTACCCATCGCCGCTCAGGGGAGCCTCGAGGTCGAGGGGAGTCGGGTAGGGATCAAGCGGATTCACCTCGAGGAGGACGCAGGGAAATCGGTGCATCCCGCCGGGGCCGAGTACAGCCTGATCGACCTTAACCGCGCGGGCTCGCCGCTCATCGAGATGGTTACCGAGCCGGACATTCACAGCCCCGAGCAGGCCCGGGCGTTCTTGGCCCATGTGCGCTCGATCACCCAAACCCTGGGGGTCTCCGATGCCAACCCCGAGGAAGGCAAGATGCGGGCGGATGTAAACGTTTCGCTGCACCGGCCTGGGGAGCCTTTAGGGGTGAAGGTCGAGATCAAGAACCTGAACTCCTTCCGCAGCGTGGCCAGGGCCCTGGAATACGAGATCAAGCGCCAAACCGAGCTGCTTAGGAGCGGGCGGGCTGTTCAGCAGGCCACCTTGGGCTGGGACGAGGGAGGGGGAAAAACCTACCTCATGCGCCTCAAGGAGGGCGAATCCGATTACCGCTACCTGCCCGAGCCAGACCTACCCCCCCTGAAGGTGGACGAGGCCTGGATCGCCCGCCTGAGGGCGGGAATGCCCGAGCTTCCCGCCGATAAATACACCCGCTATGTAGCCAGGGGGATACGCGCTTATGATGCGGAAATCCTGGCCTATACCCCGGCCTTGGCTCGAGTCTTCGACCGGGCCCTAGAGGGGTATCCAGGAAACCCACAAACCCTGGCCAACCTGCTCAACGCTGAGGTCAGCGGGTATCTCAACGAGCGCGGGCTCGAGCTGAGCCAGACCCGGCTTACCTCCGAGTCCCTGGCCAAGCTGGCCCTGATGTTTGAGCGGCGCAGCATCACCAACCGGGTGGTAAGCCAGCTCCTGCCCGAGCTCATGGAGGGGGCCGACCCCGAGGTTTTGGTGGCCGAGCGTGGACTGGCCGTGGTATCGGATGAAGGCTCGCTCCAACCGGTGGTGGAGCGGGTAGTGGCGGCCAATCCCAAGGTGGTTGAGCAGATCAAAAGCGGTAAAACCCAGGCCGCCAATGCCTTGCTGGGTCAGGTCATGCGCGAGACCAAAGGCACCGCCAAGCCCGAGGTGGTCAAGAAAATACTCGCCGAACTGATGGGGGTGGAGCTGGCATGAACTACGAAGAGGCTGGCGTGGACATCCGCCGAAAGGCCAAGGTTCTCCAAGCGGCCACCGCAGCCATCAAGGCCACCTATACCCCTGAGGTGTTGCGCGGCATTGGCGCCTTCGGCGGGATGATGGAGGCCTCCCGGCTCAAAGATCTGGCTCAGCCTGTCCTGGTCGTCTCTACCGATGGGGTGGGGACCAAAACCCTGCTCGCAGCCCAAACCGGGCGCTGGGGCGGCCTGGGCTACGATATCGTGAACCACTGCGTCAACGACCTATTGGTACAGGGTGCCAAGCCGCTGTTTTTCCTGGATTACATCGCCAGCGCGCGGCTCGAGCCCGAGGTGCTGGGTATGGTTCTGACCTCGCTGGCCCAGGCCTGTCAGACCGTAGGAATTCCCCTGCTGGGTGGGGAGACCGCCGAGATGCCCGGGATCTACCGGGAAGGAGGGCTGGATTTGGTGGGCACCATCGTGGGGGTGGTGGACAAAGCCCACCTCGTGGACGGAGCGAAGGTGCAGCCTGGGGATGTGTTGCTGGGGTTACCCGCTTCGGGACTGCACACCAATGGCTACTCGCTGGCCCGCAAGGTTTTTGAGGGGTGGGATCTGGAGGAGCCCCGCCCTGAACTGGAAGGGTATAGTCTGGCCAATGTCCTGCTCGAGCCCCACCGCTGCTACCTCGAGCCGGTCTCCCGGCTTCTAGAAGCCCACATTCCCATCAAAGCAATGGCCCACATCACCGGGGGAGGGGTTTACGAGAACCTCCCTCGAGCGCTGCCGGAAGGGTTGGGGGCAGAGCTCCAGAGCGGGAGCTGGCCCGTGCCTCCGATCTTTCGGCTCATTCAAGACCGTGGAAACATCGCCCCCAACGAAATGTACCGGGTGTTTAATATGGGTTTGGGGTACATTTTGGTCTTGGACGAAACCGAGGCCCAAAAGGTGGTTTCGCTACTACCTGAAGCCCAGCGGGTAGGCTATATCATGGATCAGCCTGAGATCCGGGTCAGCGGACTCTCATAGCAAACCCCCGCATGAAAGAACTCTGGTTCATCCGACACGGTGAAACCCCCTGGAACACCGAGGGGCGCTTTCAGGGGCATCACGACGTCAACCTCTCCCCTGAGGGCTTACACCAGGCCTATCGGGTGGCCGAGCGGCTAGCCGCCAGCGGCAACTTCTTTGACGGGCTCTACAGCTCCGATCTCCAGCGGGCGGCCCTTACCGCCAAGCCCATCGCCGAGGCCCTCGAGCTGCAACCGGTTTATGATCCACGCATCCGCGAGATCTATGCCGGAAAACTGCAGGGCCTGTTGCAGCAGGAAATTGAAGCCCAGTTCCCCGAGTTCCAAGCCGCGATCAAAGCCGATCCCTGGCACACCCGGCGGCCTGACGGGGAGAGCATGGCCGACCTATCCCGGCGGGTGCAGGCCTTTTTGGATGACCTTCCTGAAGGCCGGATGATCATCGTCACCCACGGCGGGGTGATTCGGGCAGCGCTCAAGCTGATCCTGGGACTGAACGACTCCGTGTGGCGCCGCTTTCGCATCGGCAATGCCTCCATTACCCGACTGCTCTACCCCGAGGGGGTAGCCCTCTCGGTGGGGGATGTGGGGCATTTGGAAGCCTGGGCCGACTGGCTCAGCGATGAAGTGACCATGGCGTAAAGCTTCTGGACTTCTATCTGAAATCTCCCGCCAAAAGCATCCGCACCGCCTCAGGGTAGGCTTGGTGTTCTTGCTCGAGAATCCGGGCGGCCAGGGTTTCCTCGGTGTCGCCTGGCAGCACCGGCACACGTCGCTGCAACACGATGGGGCCGGTGTCCATGCCGGCATCCACAAAATGCACCGTACAGCCCGACTCAGACACCCCGGCCTCCAAAGCCTGGCGCTGGGCGTGTAGCCCTGGGAACTGCGGCAAGAGCGAGGGATGAATGTTGAGGATGCGCCCCTGCCAGGCCTGCACGAACGCGGGTGACAGCAGGCGCATAAAGCCCGCCAGCAGAATCAGGTCTATGCGGTGGTCGTGCAGGAGTTGGCCTGCTACCTGCTCAAACTGCTCGCGCCCGGTCTGGTAGGCCACCCCCTGGTCGCGGCTCTTAGGCCAGGGCACGTATTCGGCCTCGACTTCGGCCTCTACCGCTTTTTGCAGGGCCAGGGCCTCGCGCTGATCGGAGAGGACCAGCACAATGTGCCCGAGCGGGTTGTCGTGGGGAAACGCCTTCAGCAAAGCCTCCAGGTTGCTCCCCCGCCCCGAAGCCATCACTGCGATTCGGGCCGGACGCGGCAACGGAAAATAGCTCATTCAACCACCCTCCAGTTGCGCTCTACAGCCAGTTGGCGCAGCCGGGCCTCGGGATAGACCACTACCGGCTCTTCGGCCAGCTCGAGCATGGGCAGGTCGGGCAGGCTATCCCCGTAGGCCGCAAAAAGGGCCTCGCCCCGCAAGAATGCGCGAAGCTGCTCGGCCTTGCGGGCCCCCGAGCGAACCGGCCCCCGCAGTCGCCCGGTAAAGACCCCGCCTTCAATCTCGAGGGGCGTTCCCAGGGCGACCACCCCCTCCCCCATTCGCCTCGCAAATGCCTCCAGGATGGGCTGGAAGGTGGCTGAACACAGCACCAGCCGCCGCCCCTGCTGCTGAATCTTCTGAAGTTCGTCGAGCACTTGGAGCCGCCGCCTGGGCCAGAGTTCGTTGGTCACCACCCACTCGCTTACCGCGTGTAGCTCTTCCTGGCTAAGCCCGGCCAACAGCCCGGCAGCCCCTTCCATGAAGCGATCCTGGAAGGCGCGTTTGTCCCCAAAGCCCAGCCGCGCCATCACCGCCCCCAGCAGATGCCGGTAGAAAAACCTCCGGTACTGCCCCGCCCGCCCATGCGCCTGCATCCAGGCAGCCATACCCCGCCAGGTTTCGCCGGTGGTGAGGGTACCTTCCAGGTCTGCGGCGATGGTGTTCATGGCTTCCTGTTCATAAGGAAGGTTACTGTTTCAGCAACCATAGGATGCGGTCTGACGAAAAGATGTAGTGAACCACCACTATAGTGCCAAAAATCCAAGCCAATATCACAGCCTGTACGCTGTAGAGCGACCATGTGGCCAGAGCAAACAAACCCAGTTCAAAAATCAGGCGAAGAATTCCAGGCACCGCAACAGGTGCCGCTCCTGGGTCACCCGGTACACGGAAGGTAGCCCAGAGAACCGCAGCAACCACAGGAATTCCAAAGGCCAGAAGGGGTCGCAGCCAACCTTCGCTCTTTTGCCAACCCCAAACACCCAAGGCCAGCAAAGCTGCTATCTCGAGCAAAAAACGCAGCGCAAGATTGATAGGATGCGAGCCCATAGTATCTTCTTTACCGCCGCTCGGCTCGAGCTTTGAGCACCTGCAACGAACCCTCGAGCGATTTTTCCAGGAAGTTCGGGTCGAAAATCTTCATGATCTGGGCCAACCAGCCAGAAAGCGATTCCTCCGTAACAACACGCACCCCGTTGTCCTGGGGCTCAAGCGTCCAAATATGAACGGCCCTCATTCCTACAGAGTTGCCGGTCCAACCGATGCATCGTCCTTGCTCCAGTGCTTGAACAGTTGACACGATACCCAGCCCCTTGGCTTTCCAGCGAAAAACTGTTCCAACCGCAAGCTCCCCCTCGAGTCTGGCTAATGAAACCTCAGGTTGCCACTGGGGCCAGCGTTCGATATCGGTGAGCAAGGCCCACACTGTCTCGAGCGGTGCGCCAATGACAATTTCCTTGCGTGCTTTCAGGGAAGCGCTGGGGTCAATGGTCATGTTTTCCCTGCCCTATCACACCAACCCTACACCATCACCTCTTCCGGGTGGTACTTATGCCAGTACCGCATCAGCCCATCCACGCTCATCCAGGAGGGGTCGGCCAGCTCGTATTCTTGTATTTCAGCCGGGCTTAATCCGGCTCGGCGCAGCTGCTCCCCCACATACCCCTCGAACTCAGGGAGGATGGCTTCACGGTTCTTTCCTGCCCTAAGCTGCTGCCGCATCCACTCTGCCCAGTCCGAGAGGGTGGCCTCGAGGCTGTCGAGGTGAGGCTGGACATCGGTGAAGGCCCCGAAATGGGTCAGGTACAACACCTCGGGGTTCAAGGCTCGAATCTTGGCGATGGAGTCGCTCCAGACCTCAACATGGATCTCCGGTGGAGGGCAGGGCGGCAGTACCGGGCCGCGCCCGATCCGAACCCCGGTGACATCGCCGCCGATCAGCGCAGGCTCAATCCAAAAGGCGTGGTGGTGGCTGGCGTGGCCTGGGGTTTCGACTGCCCGAATTTGGCTCCCACCAATAGAGACCACCTCCCCGTCATACAAAACCTGAATTTGGCTCTCGGGCACGCGGCCCATCTGGCCCCAGAGGGCTTCCATCTGGTCGCCGTAGATACGGCTGGCCGAGGCCCACAGCTTGGTGGGATCGGCCAAATGTGCAGCCCCCTTAGGGTGAACGTAGATCTTGGCTCCGGCCTCGGCCAAGCGCCAAGCGGCTCCGGCATGATCGAGGTGAATGTGGGTCACAAACACATGGCGAAGCTCTTGAACCCCATAGCCAAGGCGATGTAAGCCCTCCAATAAGGCTGGAAACCGCGATTCCGGGCCGGTCTCAAAAAGCACCGGTCCCTCTGAGGTTTCCAGTACAAATGAGGCAATCACCCGTGGAGCGCGGTTATTGAGGTCAAGGACGTGGATCATCTTCATATTGTACGCTCGAGCCCCCACCCTTGGGCTCGAGCCCCTAGCGACATAAGTCCCCCCCTGGGGATGCCACAATTCGGAGGAAAAGGAGGGATTGCATGGCGGCTCTGGAGAATCTGCGCATCTTCACGCTCGGCACGGCTGAGGTGTGGCTCAATGGCGCTCCAGTGCAGTGGCGAGCCGACTCAGCCCGGGAGCTGTTTTTCTACCTGCTCTGCCAGCCCACCGGCCATACCCGTGAGCACATCATCGAGACCTTGTGGAACACCAAGCCCGGCCCGGCCAGCAGCAACCGTTTCCGGGTTACGGTGCACCGCATCCGGGTGGCCTTGGGCTGGTCTGGTGCGGTACAGGAGGAGTATGGCCGCTACCGGCTCTCCCCCGAGATCGTGCAGGCTGCCGATTTCCAGATCTTTGCCCAGGCCTTGGCTGAGGCCCAGCGCGAGATCTCTCCCCTCCGGCGGCTCGAGCGGTATCAGCACGCCTTGGCGCTGTATAGGGGGGAGTTTCTGCCTTTGGAAGAGGGGGAGTGGGCCCGGGAGACCCGAGAGCAGCTGCGCTCGGCCTTTGTACAAGCCCAGCTCGAGCTGGCCCATTTGCTGTGCGGCCAGGGCAACTGCCCCGGCTCCCTCGAGGCCCAGAGCCGGGCCCTGCAGGTGGATCCCTATTTGGGGGAAAACCATCACCAAAACTACATGCGCTGCCTGTGGCACCTCAAGGGCAAATACGCCTCGATCGAGTACTATCGCCGCTTCGTACGCTTCTTGCACGACGAAATCGGGGACACCCCCATGCCAGAAACCATCCAACTCGCCGAGCAGATCAAGGGAGACCTCGAGGCCTATCAAACCGAGGAATGCCCCTTCGCCCGCCGGTTAACCCAGAGCGCAGCCCCTGTCCGCTAGATCTGGGCGCACCGGGCCGCCTACCCACCGAGGCCGGTCGAGGCCTCCTGCCCCACCAGGGGTGTTTACGGAAAGCGAAGCTTGTGCTAGACTCAACCTTCGGTTGCAGGCCCATTCCTGCACCCAGCCCGCCACGGCCCCATCGTCTAGTGGCCTAGGACACCGCCCTCTCACGGCGGCGACAGGGGTTCAAATCCCCTTGGGGTCACCATGGGCGCTTAACTCAGCTGGTAGAGTGTATCCCTTACAAGGATAAAGTCGGGGGTTCAAGTCCCTCAGCGCCCACCATGTTTTTTTACAGTCTGACCCAGTCAAGCCCCGGCATGAGCCCTAGGTCGGGATGTTCTGGCTAGGGTTACAACGGCTGGGAATCCGCGGCTATGGCGAGCCCGGATCAGGCAGTGGGGTAATAAACGGGGAGCCCGAGGGGTTGTACGGCCCCGCCACAAACTCACCCATCCCGGTGGCTTGAATGGCGCGTCCCTTGAAGGTTCCGCTTCCCTGAACAGGACCCTCCCAGTAGGCCACCCCGGTACTGCGGGTCAGGAGTTCCTGGTTTTGGCGCAGCGGGTCAAGCTTCAGGCTCAGGTCCTGAGCCTGGATTTGCCAGGAAAGCGCGTAGGTGCGCCCAGAGGGAGAAGTCCAGGTGTCTAGGGGGGTCATCTCGAGGCCCTCTACCTCGTGGGCCTGACCGCTTGCATCAACTAGGCTCCCGGCCAGCTGCACCACCTGGCCCTTGGGGTTCTTAACCCGGTAGAGCATCAGGTCCTGGCCATCCGAAAGGTGCAGCCCAAACCAGTCCCACAGGGCTCCCAGGCTGTTTCCGCCAATCTGGTCCCCCCACTGATGATCCATCCAGGCTTCACCCTGCACCCGCCGGCCCAGGATATGCCCCTCGAGCCGCATCCGGGTATAGGAGATGTAGTACATCCGCCCGGTCTCTGCCGTTCCCGAGTAGCCTGGGGGATGAACCACCGCAGGTTTGGAAGGGGTCAGGCGCAGTTGGATAGGCCCCGCCGAAAGGATATAGTGATCGCCCTCTTGCAGCAGTTTCCAGTCTCCCTGCTCTAAGCGCAGGGGTGGATAGGAGGTTAGGCTATCCCCTTGGGGGCGGTCGGTACGAAAGTCAAAGCGCTCCTGGAAGGTGATTCGCCCCGTGTTCAAGTCGGTTACCGCAAGGTGTGAAGCGTGGTAGGGGCCGGGGAAAAACAAGGCCGGTTGGAAGAGACCGATGCGGTAATTTTGCGGGGCATAGGCCTTGAACATGGCCCAATGGAAAGCCAAACCCTCCTGGGGCAAGTAGGCCGAGACATACCACCACTCCAGCGGCACCGGGTTCGGTCCCCAATTCTCCGGCGAGGGCGGCTGCTCGGGGTTCACCCGCTGCAGGTTCGGCAAGCACCCGGCCAGCAACACCAGCAGTCCAAGGGCCAACGCACGCACAAGGCCAGCCTAAGGAATCTTCGGCCCAAATGCTGTGGCCCAAACCAGAGTGTGGAGAGGGTAATCTGCCCGAGAACCCGGTAGCCTAAAGCTGTGACCGACACCCACTGCCACCTCGATTTCATGGAACCCCCAGCCACCCTGCAGGCCCTCGAGGCCGCCGCCGACTTCCAGGCCATCTTAACCATCGGAACCAACCCCAGCCGCAACCGCAACAGCCTGAGGCTGGCGGAGGCCTATCCCAGGGTGTGGGCAGCGGTTGGGTTACACCCTACCGAAGCGCATATCCTCTCGCCCGAGCTCGAGGCCGATTTAGAGGAGCTGGCCAAGCACCCTAAAGTCCGGGCCATTGGCGAGACCGGCCTGGACTTCTACTGGCATCCGGAAACACGGGCAGCCCAGTACAAAGCCCTCGAGGCCCAGCAGGCCCTGGCCCAAAGACTCGGTTTGCCCTTGATCCTTCACATCCGAAGCGCCAAGGAAAGCGACCAGGCCGAACAGGAGATGGCCGAGTGGCTGCGCCTTAATCGCCCCCCTAAGTTCGTACTGCACGCCTTTGGCGGGCATCCACGGCTGGTCGAGATCGGGCTCGAGCTCGAGGCCTATTTTGGCTTGGCCGGGCCGCTCACCTACAAGCGCAACACGGCTTTGCGCGAGGTGGCTAGAGCCCTACCCGAGAGCAAAATTTTGATCGAAACCGACGCCCCGTTTCTACCGCCCGAGCCCTACCGGGGACAACCCAACCACCCCGCCCTCTCGAGGCTAACCCTGGCCAAGCTGGCCGAGGTGCGGGGCCTGAGCACCGAGAGGCTCGAAGCCCTCACCGATGCCAACGCTAAGGCCTGTTTCGGCTTTTGATGGCTTCACCCCAAAGCCTGCCCGCGATGGGCTTCCCAAGCAGCCTGAGCGCTGTTCAGCGCCTTTTCAAGCCCGGCCTCGAGCTGCCGCCGAAACCGGGGGAGCGCTGCGGTGGACCCGGCCTCAAACAGGGTCAGGTAGTGGAGGATAAAGGTGAGGTCTCCGACCGCCCCCAAGGCCTCCTGGAGCTTCTTAACACCCTCGGTGGAAAGCCCTAACCACTCCCTGGCATAGCGCAGCTTTCGCAGAGCCCGCCGCAAGGCATGAAGGGTTTCAAAGGTGCCCTGCTGCTCCCACTCCCGCGCCCTCTGCGCAGCCCGCTCCCCAAAGCGGGGAAGGCGGGCTTTGGCGGTGGTCTCCTCTAGGGGGGGCAGGAGGGCCAGGGCCCGCAAGAGCCCTTTGAGGCGAGGGCTCTCCAGCAGGGGAACCAACTCGAGCCGGGCAGCGCCGAGCTGTTCAAGCCCCCATTCGCGAAAGGGCTGAGGCAACCCAGGCTGCCCCAACAGCACCTCGAGGTCGCGCACCTTGCCCGCCCCGCGCACCAGCCAAGCCAGATCGTCTTCCAGCACCCGCATCCCGGCCAGCTCGAGCCAAACCCGCAAACGCCGAACCGCAACCCGCACCTGATGCACCCCCTCCGGGTCAGTGCCCACCTTCGCGATCGGCAGGTGGGTTTCCAGGTGCTGAAGCCAGGGCTGCAGCGGGATCATAAGCGCCCCAAAATCTTAGGAGGCAAAAAGGCCAGAAGGCGCATCCCCCCAGGCTCAGAGCGTCCCTCCAGATGGGCCACCCCCCCCTTCTTGAACCC
>NZ_QWLB01000022.1 GCF_003574355.1 Meiothermus granaticius NBRC 107808
CCCCCGCCTGGGGTGCCCCCCCCACCGCAAGCCGCTAGAGCCAGTAAAAGAACACTCCATCCAATCCTAAGCGCACCATATTTCATACCCTACCTCCTTACCTGTTGGGGAATCACCACCGCATCAAAGGAAAGCCCGTCTATGGGAATGGCTCGAGCAATCCGCTTTGAATTCAGGTCAAAAACTAAAAGATTGCCTTCGGTACCACTGCTGACGATATAAACTTGTCGCCCATCCGGTGAGAGCGCGGCATGGGTGGGGTTGACGAAAGTCTTGCCCGCAAGCTCGAGCCAGTGGTTTTCACTCAAGCCGGTCTTCAGATCAAGCAGCGAAACCGTGTTGGAGTAATAGTTGAGTGAGAGAACCTGCCCCTCCCCTACCCGCAACATCCCCAGCGGCCCCGGCGTGACGGTAAAGCCTAGTGGGGCGGCGCCCGGCGCGTGTAGACTAAGGGTGTTGGACTCGAAGTTGGAGACCAAAGCTCCCTCTTCTAGCGGCAGTACAGATGCGGGATCGGCGCCGGTGGGGGCTTCAGCCAGGGTCTGCCAGGTCTGCTCGTCGAGCCAGCGCACCGCACCGGCCTCGGTGCTGGGCTGATGGGGACGCAAAGCCACCACCAGCCTGGAACCCACGCGGGCCAGGTCTGCGGCTTCGCTGGCTGCACCGGAGGGGGGTAGGCGCTCGAAACGCACCATCACCCCACTCTGGAGGTCTATCTCGCTCAGGAGCCCCTGGCGGATGTGCGAGATGAACAGCCTGGAGGCATCGCTCGAGAGCGCGATCCCCACAGGCCGCTCACCCACGATGAAGGGTTTGGCCCCGCCGGGGTTGTGGCAGGCAAAGCAGTTGGTCTGGGCAAAAGCGCCTTGGTCGAAGTGAGCCTGGATCAGGGTGCCATCGGCACGTCTTTCGGGCACAGGGGCGGTGAGGAAGGTACGGGTTACCGCCAGCGAACGAACGTCTATCTCGGCCACCGCCTGCGAGCCCACCAGCACCACATACACCTTGCGGCCATCGGGCGAGAGCATCATCCGATGTGGCAATCCGCCTACGGTGATGCGCTGGATGGTTTTACCCTGTGTAGGGTCTATCACCGCCACGGTGCTGGAGCCTGCCTGGCTCACCAGAACGAGGTGCCCACCGCTTGGCCCCACAGCAGAACACGCTGTGACAGCCAGACCCAGGGCAAAGATGGCTGCAATACGCATGGGAATGACCCTCCTAGGGGCTCCGCTGGTAGGTGTGCCAGGGGTTGGTGGAGTTGCTCCCTCCTCTACCTTTGCAAGCGGCCAACAGCAGCAAGAAGCCTAGTGCAAGGGGAATCTTATGCATCCATACCTCCTTTAATTCCATAAGCAAAGCATGACCGGCTACTGTGGGGCTTCTGCCCCGTCCTCCTCCATCTCCTGTTGCAAAAACGCCCTCAGGGCACTGGGCTCGGCGAAGTAATGGCGCTCCTCGCCCTGGCTGACCGAGGCTCGCCAGACCTCCCCTTCGGGGGTGGGCTCGTACCAGATGCGAACCACATAGACTTGTGTGCTATTGGGAGCCACGGTTTCCACCTTTAGCGCAGCTCGAGGCCGGTAGGGGTAAACTTCAGCCGGTCGGGGCGCACCCCCAGGGCACTCTCGAGGGCCACCCCCGCAATTTCGCGGTAGGTCTCGAGCAGCTTCGGGTCGTTTTCCTGCACTGCCACCGTATAGCCCAACAGCGGCAGGGTAGCCATCAGCACAAAGGCCTCGTACATGCGCTGGCGCTCGCTATCGGAAAGCCGCCGGAAAGCCTCGGAGGCTCCAAAGGCCGCGTCGGTGTTGGCCTGGAGGTTCAGGAGGGCCGCCTCGGTGGGTTCCTCACCGTAGTGCACCAGGTAGCAGACCCCCACCAGGTACGCAAAGGCCATAGCCACGTTGTTGGGGCGGCCCAGCCGCCGGGCCTCGGCCTCGAAGCCCTTGAAGCCCTCGATAAAGGCCGCCGTCAGTTCCTGCACCTCGGCGGGCTTGTTGCTCAGGCTGCGGACAAACGGGTTCAGCAGCAGCCGCTGCGCTCCGAGCTTGAAGGTGGTCTGGGGCCGGGTCTGGGCCTGGGTGCGGGCGGCGGCCTGGGCGTTGGGGTTGTTGCGGTTGGTGCGATTGATCTGGTTGAATACAGACTGGGCCCGCTGGACCGCCGCAGCGTTCATCTGAACGGTCACGTAGGCCATGGCCTGGGAGTAGCTCAGGCTGCTGGGTGCGCCAAAGGTGGTGCCTGGGGCGACCCACTGGGCCAGGGTAGGACTTTGGACCAGGGCCGCCAGGGTGGCGAGGAAGGCAAGAGCTTTGTGGGCTAGACTCATGGAATCTCCTTTCAGGAGGGTGGGTGTCGGCCCTGAGGAGGCAACCCGGAGCCGACACCCCGAGGCTTTATTTCTGTACCGTGATGGTGGCACCGGTAATGGGCAGGCCATTCAGGGTGGGGTTACCCTGGGCGCTCACGGCGGTCAGGTTGATCTGATAGGTTTTGTTGACCGAGGTGGTGCTCTGACCACCGCCGCAAGCTGCCAGGGTCAGGGCCAACGCCAGGGCCAGCAGACCCACCCGCAACGAGCGCATCCGCCACGCACCCAGGAGCATCATGGGCAGCAAAGTAATCAGCAGGGGCATGGGCAGGGTCGGAAGGATCTGGGCCTTTAGCACCGCCGGACGAGCCGCTAACGAGCTGGCGATATCGGCGATCACCAGGAACTGGCTGTTGCCCACACTGAGGGCCAGCGGGGTAGACAGGGTAAGGGTACCGTTGTCGGCGCTAAAGGTGCCGCTGGCAATGGGGGTTTCACCGCTGTCAATCTGGCCGTTGGCGTTGGCATCACGGATCAGCTTGACTGCCGTGAGGTCGAGGCTATCGTTGCCACTGCCACTGGCCTGCAGGGTGATGCTTTGCAACTGGGTAGCCTGCGAGGGGTTGAGGGTGAAGGCCAGCATCAAGACGTTGCTCTGGCCTTTGTTGCGGGTGGCATCGGTAGGGGCGTTGGCAGGCTTGGCTGCGGTGATGGTCAAGCCTCCTACGGGTGCGGTGTTGAAGGTAGCGGTGACCGACTTGGCTGCGTCCATCGTGACCGAGCAGGTACCCGTACCGCTACAGGCTCCACCCCAGCCAGCGAAGCTCGAGCCCGCATCGGCAACCGCGCTCAAGATCACGCTGGCCCCAGAGCTAAAGTTGGCGGTACAGGTTGCGCCACAGGTGATGCCTGCCGGGCTGCTGCTTACGGTTCCGCCCCCGGTTCCACCCTTACTCACCGTAAGCGCGAAGGTGGCAGCAGGAGCCTGGGTGTAGTTGACGCTGGCAGTGGCACTGCCGGTGGTCACGGTGACGTTCTGGCTGGCCGGGCTGGGGTTGTAGGTAGTACCGCTCATCACCACACTGGGAGCCGTGACGGTATAAATGCCGGTCACCACATCGGATAGCGACTGGCCGGTGCCGGTCAGGATGGTCCGCTGCTGGTTGAAGCCGCCCGGGCCGGTGATGGTGAGGGTGGCGCTGTTGCCGCTGGGCAGGCCCGACACTTGTAGATTGAGGGTACCGAAGCTTTGAGCGGTGTTGAAGGTGGCGGTAACGCTTTGAGCTGCACTCATCGTTACCGTACAGCCACCTGTACCACTACAGCCGGCCCCACCCCACCCGGCAAATACCGAGCCCGATGCAGGTGTGGCGGTCAGCGTGACCGTAGTGCCCTGGGCAAAGCTGGCCGAACAGGTGGCCCCGCAGTTGATACCTGAGGGACTGCTTGTCACGGTGCCCGAACCCGTACCGTTTTTGTTAACCGTAAGGGCAAAGGTAGAAGCCGCCGACGTGGTGAAGGTCTGGGTGGAACTATTGAAAGTTCCCGCATCGGTGACGAAACGGTAGCGCCAGTAATACGTGGTGTTGGGGCTCAAGCCAGCCAGGTTGGTGCTGACGCTGGGAAAGTTAAGGGCGGTGTTGGGCACAGTGGCGGGAGGGGTGGATGAACCAAAAGCATTGGTGGTTCCATAATCCACATAGAGTTGGCCGCCCTTGAAATAGCTAAAAAGATTCACCCCTAACATAGCTGTGGTTGCGCCGATTCCACTGCTTTGGAGGTTCTGGAAGCCAGCCTGGTAAAACACCGTCACCGGCACAAAGGGTGTGGCAGTACCCCAGACGGTACTGGCTATCGCAGTCAGGCGGTGGCTGGCTGGGCCACCCAACCCCAGCAATTGTTTGTTATAGCGCACCGGTACGCGAATATCCACCTGCCAGCCCGGTGCTATCACTGCATAGCCAAAAAACAGGCCGCCCGCGGTTCCGGTTGACGGTGTTTGTGAACAGCCGCCTTGGAAACCCGGTGGGTTGTTTGTAAATTCGATTATCTGTGTGGGGTTTGTGAACTTAATAGCGTAACAACGTACCGGATTGGTGCTATCAATGGCCAGTGTAGCGCCATCGGGCAGGAAGAAATCGAAACCAATTGTGTCGTTGGTACAAGGACTTACGTTAGCGCCAACCGCCCGCACATAGCCTACGTCGCCAGTCTTGGGATAAGGCACATTGGGATCGGCGTAAAACCCCACGAAGTTTTGTGAGGCAATTGCCCCGAGGTTGGTTATCGGACATATTTGTGAAACCGAAGCTAGGTTGCCATCCACATAGCCAGGGGCTGCCTGGGCATTTGTACCCAACAAATCAAGCATTAGCAAAATACCCAAAGCTAGCATTCGCATCCCTTGCATGACTTCCTCCTTGCTCAATCCCCTCGGGCAGTGCATCTAAGGTAGGACAGTCAGCATGACTGGAGGATGACTGCAAAAAACAGACCCCTACAGGGGTCTGTCCAAAGGATTGAAGGCTTACTTAGCCCCGACCCGCTCGAGGCTTCGCGGCGTGCTGAGGGTAAGCAAGCTATCTCCCCAGAAGCTTGCCTCGGAGGATCGAGGATCCCAGTGCTGCTTGAGTTAGCTGAATGGTAAGCCCGCCGCGCGGCGGCTTGACCAGGGCCGGCTGGCCCTGGTTATCCAGGTAAAACCCGACCAGGTTCTGGCTTTGATTGACCGCAATTATCAGGTGATCGCCCGCACTCAGCCCCTCAATACTGAAACTGCTGCTACGCCCCGCGGTATTGATCGTGACGCTTTTGCTCTTGGCAGGGTCGCAATCATCCGCAGCGGCATCGTAGTAACAGGCCAGCACCTCGGTACCCTGGACACTGGCCCCCGATGGAGCCGTAACCGTGCCGGAAAACCCACTGCCCCCACCGCCTCCACAAGCGCTTAGAACCAGTCCCGCAACTAAAACCAACAGGGCCCACTTCTTGCTCATGTTTACCTCCTTGGTATGACTACATGCAGCGTAGACAAAGCAGCATGACTGGAGGATGACTGCAAAAAACAGACCCCTACAGGGGTCTGTCCAAAGGATTGAAGGCTTACTTAGCCCCGACCCGCTCGAGGCTCCGCAGCACCCCAGGGGAAAGCCGCGAGATGTCGCCGCTCAGCACATCAAGCTGGAAGTCAGCCCGAAGGTTGCCGGGCCGGACTGCCGCCAGGTTCCCGGCATTGTCCACCACCCCACCCAGGTAGTCGCCCTGGTCTACGCTGTCGTTGTTGTTGAGGTCGTTCCAACCCAGCACCGCGTAGTCACCCTGGGCCAGGTCAGGGATGCTGTAGCTGGCTGAGGTACCGCCCTGGTTGATCTGGATGGCCTTGGAGCGGTTCGGGTCACACTCCCCCCCGGCCACAAAGCAAGCCAGCACCAGGGTGCCCTGTACCGTAGCGCTGGTGCCGCTTCCCACCCTCAGGCTGAGGGGCAGGCTGGCAAAGGTGCTGCTCGAGGTGCCCCGCACCGTGAGGGCATAGGTTCCATTGGGGACACTGGGGGCCACGTTCAGGGTGAGGGTGCTGTCATTCAGGGTGGTGCTGGGCGGGTTGAAGCTCCCGCTCACCCCGGCGGGCGCACCTTGCAGGCTCAGGTTCACCGCATCGGCAAACCCACCGCTGCGGCTGATGGTAATGGGTACGTTCACGCTGCCGCCCGGCTGAGCCGACAGGATGGTATTGGCAGTGGACAGGCTGAAGCTCGCCGTAGTGCCACCCTGCACCGCAGCCAGGGCCGCATTGGCATCAATGAGGCCCGCTCCGCATTCACTGCCGCTGGGCCGGTTGCACTGGGTGGCGTTCAGGGGCCTGGCGGTGGATTTCAAAATCTGCAACACCTGCGCGGTCTCGAGGCTGGGACTGAGGGCCTTCATCAGGGCCACCACCCCGGCCACATGGGGCGCGGCCATCGAGGTGCCGTTCTCAAATTTGTAATTGAACTGCTGGGTCTGCTCGTCGAACCCCAGGCTCAGCACCCCATCCACATACCCATCGCTGTTGAGGTCTTTGCGAACGTCACCGCCCGGCGCCATCACATCCACGCGGGCCCCGTAGTTGGAGTACGGCGCGCGGGCCCCGGCATAGTCGGTGGCCCCCACGGTGATCACGTTGGCGCAGCTGGCTGGGCTGTAGAGGGAGGCATCGTCGTTTTCGTTGCCAGCAGCTACCACCACCACCGCTCCCTTACCGGTGACCCGGTTGATGGCGCTCTGCCGGACCGAGGTACAGGGGCTCTTGCCGCCCAAGCTCATGTTGAGGACCTTGGCCGGGTTGGCGTTGGTCGGCACCCCCGGTACTGGCTCACCAGCGGCCCACAGGATGGCGTCTACCTGGTCGGCCACGGTGGCCCCCAGCAGCCCAATCACCCGCACGTGCAGGAGGCGGGCCGTCCAGTCCACCCCAGCCACCCCCTGGCTGTTGTTGGTCGCGGCCCCCACCGTACCCCCCACATGCGTACCGTGGTAGCCGGTGCTTTGCTCGTCGCCGGAGTCAAAGGGGTCAGCGTCACGGCCATCACCGTCACCGGCATTGGCCAGGGGGTTGGGGCCGCTGAGGGGCGAGACCATGTCGTAGCCGGGCAGCAAGCGATTGCCGATATCGGGGTGCGACTGGGCCGGGTTGCCCGAGCGGAAGAGCACCCCAGTATCCAGGATGGCGACCACCACGCTGTTGGAACCGGTGGTGCGGTCCCAGGCCTGGGGTAGGTTGATGGCCGGATAGTGCCACTGGAAAGAATAGCCTGGATCGTTGGGCGTGGCCAGGGGCTGCTCGAGCCAGTTCAGGTCGGCGGAAACCACCTCCGAACGGCTGCGAAGGGCGGAGAGCAGGGCCGGGGTTTCAGCCTCGCTCAACTCGGCCCGGAACAGGGCGGTGTGGGGCAGGCCCAGAGGTCGCACCTGCTGGAGTTCTACAGGCCTGCCCTGCACCTGAAGCCGCAGGCTGCTCACCGACTGCAGGCTCACCCCGCCCCGAAACTCCACCAACACCTCCCCCGGCACAAAGCGCGCTTCGCCCGTGTGCCGGAGTTTGCCCGGCTGGGGGTCAATCTGAAGGCGCTGCCCGGTGATACTGGACCCCAGCGAAACCGTCCCGCCGATATTGCTCGAGCCCCCACCCGACCCCCCGCTTGGACAAGCCGTCAACAATACCAACAACACCCCGCCCAATAGCCCTTTTGTGTACATTAGAATCCCTCCCCTCGGTTTTTATCAGGCAATCACACCCCTACCGTAGAACGGCTGGCATGACTGGAGGATGACCGGGGTTCAGGAGACCCTCAGCCCAGCGGACTGGGCCTCCTGGAGAATCGCCCTGCAGAGGGAATTTTGGTTCAGAAAACTGGATTTGTGCTGAGGGGGTACGTGTTGGTTGGCGATTTGGGTCAGGGAGTCCACCACCTGCTGAAGCAACCCCTTCCCCGTTTGAGGGCCAGCTGCCCGGTAGTACACCCACAGCACCTCGAGCCTTGTACAGCCCATGGGGCTGTACACCTCTAGCTGCTGTAAGGCCGCCTGGGCGTGGCTCAGGGCAGCTCCGGGCTGGGCACCAGCGGGCGATTCCAGCAGGGCCTTGGCCCACAGGGTATGGGCGGCGATGCCCAGGTGGGGCCAGTCGTTCTCTTGGGCCAGGGTCAGGGCTTCCTGAAGGCTTTGCAGGGCCAGCTCTGGGGGGCTCATGCGGGCTTTGGCCAGCAGGTAGCGGCCATAGGCCAGCCCCCGGTCTCCGGCCAACAGGGCCTCGAGCCGCTCCAGCAGGGGCCCCATCGGCTCGCCCCGCCGGTGAGCCAGGAGGGCTTCTAGAATCCGGTAGGCGGCCTCGTCCCGCCGGGGCAGGTCGGGCTCGCTCAGAGCGCGGCCCAGCCAGTCCGAGGCCAGGCCCCACTCCCCCCATACCCCGTACAGCCGGGCCATCTGGTACTGGCTAAACGCCCGCGTCCAGCCCCATTCTTCCGGCACGATTTGCAGGGCGCGTTCCAGGGCTTGCTGGGCTTCAGCGTAGCGCTCGAGGTCGTAGTAGCGCAGGGCCAGGTTGTTGAGGTGGTGTACCTCGCGGCCCACCGCACCCTGCACGCCCTCGAGCAAGCGCTGGGCTTGCAACTGGGCCTCCAGGGCCGCCTCGGCGTAGCCCAGCGCGGCCAGGCAGACCGCCCGGTTGTGGTGAAAGCCCATCAGGGCGAGCCGGTTACCGGACTGCTCCAGGAGGGGCCCAGCCTCCTGGTAGAACCCCAGGGCCTCGCGGTGGCGCTCGAGCTGGTCGTAGGCCACACCCAGCCGGGAAGTACAGATGGCCGCCTGAAGCACATCACCCCGCTCCCGATGAAGCTGCCGAAGCTGCTCCAGGGCCTCAATCAGGGCGGGGGTCTTGCGCTGGACAAACAGGGCCTGGGCCAGGGCATCCAGCAAGCGAACCCGCAGTTCGGGCAGCCCGGCCTCCTCGGCCTGCTGCAAGCCCTGGCGGGCGGCCTGCTCGGCCTCGGGGCCATAGGCGTGCTCACCCAGGCGGATGGCTTCGCACAGCCAGGCTCGGGCCCGCCGGGCGGGGGTATCGGCCAGGGCCAGCATGCGCTCGACCAGGGCCGCGTGCCGCTGGCCAGTATCGAAGCGGCTCATCACCTGACTGAGGGCTTCCAGCAGATCGAAGGTCTGCCCGGCATCGCCCGTCTGCTCAGCTAACTCGAGGGCCCGCCGGTAGAACTGGGCCGCCTCGACAAGCTGGTAAGCTGCCTCGGCCTTCCGGGCCGCCTGGATCAGAAAGGGAATGGCCCTGGGGGGCTCGCCCTCGAGCCAGTGGACGGCAATGCGGGCCGGTTCGGCCTGCTGGCTCTCCAGATACCGCGCGATCTGCTGGTGCAGATAGGTCTTGATGCTGGCCGGAATGCCCTCCAGGGTGGCCTCGTAGAGCAGGTCGTGGACGAAGGTGGAGCCGCGCAAGAGTTGGGCCGCCTCGAGTTCGGCCCAGGGCTCGAGTAGCTCCAGTGGGGTGCTCTGGAGCACGGTAGCGGCCAGCTCGGGGGAAAAGTCCGATCCGGCCACCGCCGCCGTGCGTACCAGCCGTTGGGCGCCCAGGGAAAGGCGCTGAAGGCGGGACTGGATCAGGGTGGTGATCTTGCTGGAAACCGGCAGGCGGCCCGGTTTCCGTTGGCCAAGCCCACCCGATTCCCACAGACTGCGCAAGGTCTCGAGCAGGAAAAAGGGGTTACCACCGGTATGGCGACAGAGCGCCTGGACCCAGTTCGGCCCCGCCTCCTGCAGCCCTGGCAGCTCGAGGCTCTCGAGCAAATCCTGCACCCCAGCGGCATCCAGGGAGCGCAGCTCTATCCGCACGGCTCGTCCGCTCTGAACCGCCTGATCCAGCAAGCCTTCGATTTGGCTGGGCAGTTCCCCTATCCGATAGGCCAGCAGGAGGCGCAAGGGGCTCCCGGGCTTCCAGTACGAGCTGAAGGCAAAATGCAGCACCTCGAGGCTGGCCCGATCGGCATACTGCAGGTCGTCCAGGCCAACCAGCCGCAGGCCTTGGGCCACCGCCAGGTTCACCAACTCGACATTGGCCTGAAGAAACCGCAGCTTCTCGGCCTCCAAGCCGATGGGGGGCGGGGGTGGGGCCAGCGCAGGCACCAAGCGGGCCAGTTCCTGGCGCACCCAGTCCGGCAGGATCAAGCCTGGAAACTGCCCCAGCAGCTGATGGCATATGCGGCTATAGGTGCTGTAGGCAACCTCCGCATCCCCCGGACGGCCCTCGAAAAAAATAGCCTGGCCCTGTCCCCTCAAAAAATCCTGGGCCAGACGGCTTTTACCCACCCCTGGCGGGCCGCTCAAAATGAGGGCCTGACCCTGGGCAAAGGCCGCCTCCATCTGCGCCCACTCGGCCTCCCGTCCCAAGAGCCGGGGAGGGCGCAGCACCGAGAGGGGGATTTCCGGGCGAGGCACGGGGCCGTGGGGGGTGATGGGCTCGCCCAGCTCGATCAAGTGGAGCAGCGCGCGGGTCTCGGATAGGGGCTCTACCCCCATCTCCCGCAAGAGCCTCTCCCGACAACGCTCAAAGGCCGCTATGGCCGCGCTGCGGTCGCCCAGCAAGTACCATAAGCGCATCACCCGGCGGTGGGCGGTTTCGGAGAGCGCATCAGATTCCAGCAGGCGTTCGGCGTAGCTCAGGGCCTCGCGGTACTGCCCGGCCTGCTCGAGCCCATCCGCCAGGGCCGAGAGCGACTCGCGCCGCAGGTCGGCCAGACGTTCGCGCCGGATCAAGAGCCAGTCGTCGAAGTCGGGGCAGTCGTCGTAGTCCAACCCCTCCAGAAGCTGGCCCTCTTGCCCCACCACCTCGGCATGGCGGCCCGCGAAGTGGGCCACCTCGAGGGCGGCCAGATCCACCTCCAGCCCCTGCAGCTCCAGCACATCTCCTCCCCGCACCAGCTCGGCCCCCACAGCCTGCCTGAGCCTGCGCAGGGCCTGGGCCAGGTTGTTGCGGGCGGTGGCCTCGGAGGACTCGGGCCAAAGCAAGCCCGCCAGCCTGGAGCGGGGGGTGGGGCCTTCCAGGGTCAGATAGGCCAGGACCCCGGCGGTTTTACGTTCCAGGGGACGCAGTTGGCGGGCATGAACCCGCAAGGCCGGGACCCCCAACAGCTCGAGACGGCCTCGGAGTATGGGAACCTCGAGGCTTCCGGCCCGATTGGGGTCTGACACACATACATTGTAAAAAATGCACCCGAGCCCAAGTGTTGGTTATGCACAAGAACAAAGGGGCTCGGCAATGCAGCTTACTTTCCCCGCCCTCAAGAAGGTGCTAAGCTTATAGGGCTAAGTTCTCCCTTAAACGGGGGTGGGTGGAAACCCACCCTCTTTTTCTCGGGAAAAGCACAAAGGAGGTGAGGGTGGAACTGGACACGATCGCAGCGGAGGTACTATCCCCGCTCGGCTATGTGGTGCTAGAGGCTTCAATCAGGTCCTCGGGGCGACAGCCGCGGGTGTTGGTGCGCATTGAACGGGCCGATGAGGCACCGGTCACGGTGGCGGACCTCCAGCGGGCCAGCTACGCCCTAGGACACGAGCTCGAGCGCCTCGATCCCATCGCCGGTCGCTACCTGCTCGAGCTCGAATCTCCGGGTGCAGAGCGCCCCTTGCTTACCGCCCGCCATTTTGAGCGCTTCCTTGGGCTCAAGGCGAAGGTGAGAAGCCCGGAGGGTAACTTCACCGGCCGCATCCAAGGGGTTCACGAGGGCCGGGTGACCTTCCGGCTGGATACCGAGGAGGAACGCACGCTGGAGCTGGGCCGCTTCAAAGCCAACCTGGCCGAGTGGCCGCAGACCCCCCGGTAAGCAAACCCTAGGGCGCCACGTCGGCGGCTGCACCCCGGCATTCACAACAAAGGAGGAGTGGTGAACAAAGATTTCGTAGACGCACTGCAACAGGTGGCCATCGAGCGCGGAGTGAGCGCTGAGGAGTTGATCTCCAACTTTGAAGAAGCCTTGAGGCTCTCCTATCTGCGGCAGAAGGGCTTCCGCCAAAAAGAAGTGGAGGAGGAGAACAAAGGCCCCTTGATCGAGGTCCACCTAGACCCGCAAGAGGGCGTGTTGGAGGTGCTCGAGATCAAAAAGGTGGTCGAGGCGGTCCAAGACCCCGACAAAGAGATCGCCCTGGAGATCGCGCAAAAATACGACCCCGATGTGGCCGTCGGGGAGGAGATGGAGTTCCCCGTAGACCCCGAGGAGTTCAGCCGCATCGCGGTGCAAATTGCCAAACAGGTGCTGACCCAGCGGCTCAAGGAGGCCGAGCGTACCCGCGTCCACAACGAGTACAAGGACAAGGAGGGCGAGGTGGTGACCGGCAGCGTGGCCCGGGTGGACAATCGGGGCAACGTCTACGTTGAACTGGGGCGCGGTGAGGCCTTGATGCCTCAAAAGGAGCAGATTCCCACCGAACGCTACCACCCCGGCCAACGGGTCAAGGTGTACCTCAAGCAGGTCCAGCGCAGCTCTAAAGGCCCCAGCCTGGTGGTCAGTCGCGCGGCGGAGGAGCTGCTTCGCTACCTCTTGCGCCAGGAAGTCCCCGAGATTGCCGAGGGAATCGTCGAGGTCAAGGCCGTAGCCCGGGAGCCGGGCAGCCGCAGCAAGGTCGCGGTGATGAGCCACAACCCCAACGTAGATCCCATCGGGGCCTGTATTGGGCACAAGGGGCAGCGCATCCAGGCAGTGAGCGCCGAGCTGGGCCGGGAGCGGGTAGACATCATCCAGTGGAGCCCTAACCCCAAGGAGTTCATCCGAAATGCCCTCTCCCCCGCCACCGTTGGGGAGATCACCCTCGAGACCCCCGAAGGCGGCAAAAATCGGGCTCAGGTGGTGGTCAATAAGGATCAGCACTCCCTGGCCATCGGTAAAGCCGGGCAGAACGTGCGGCTGGCCAGCCGCCTAACCGGCTACGAGATTGACTTCGAGGAGGCCGAGGAGATCACCGACCTGGACGCGGCCATGCTTCGGGCCGCTGAGCGCGAGGAGGGTGCGCGGGCCTCGGAAGAGACCAGGAGCCGCTTCGAGAGCCTATTTAAAGATGGCGAGTAGTCGTGGTGCAGGCAAGCCCGCTCAAAATCCGGGGCCTGCACCCTGCAACCGGAGCCCCTATGCCAACCGCTAAGCACATCCCCATCCGCCAATGTGTGGCTTGCCGGGCACGCAGGCCCAAGGCCGAGCTGTTGCGGATCGTGTTGGGTCAGGACGGGCCTCAAATTGACCCCACAGGCCGTAAACCCGGTCGTGGGGCCTATGTCTGCCCGGATAAACCCGAATGCTGGAACGAGAAAAAATTGCGCCGCTTTGCCGGGGCCAAGGCGCCTGAGCTAGCCCAGGCCCTACAGGTTCTTTTAGCTCATCTCCCTCAGCCGGGCCAGTCGCAATCATCCAAGTCCTCCCATACCTAAGCCCAGCATGGAGCCATTCAGGAGGTAGCCATGGCGAAAATCCGAATCTACCAGCTCGCCAAAGAGCTGGGTATGCACAACGACGAGCTGCTCAAACTCCTCGACGAGATGGGGGTGGCCTACAAGTCGCACGCCTCAACCCTCGAGGACTCCACCGCCGAGACAGTCAAGGAACTCATCGGCGAGCAACGGGTAGCCGAAGCCGCAAGGCGGGCCGAAGAGGCCCGAAAAGCCATCCCCCACCGCCCCCCGGTGGTGGTGATCATGGGCCATGTAGACCACGGCAAGACCAGCCTGCTGGACTACCTGCGCAAAAGCCGCATCGCGGAGAAGGAGGCCGGCGGAATCACCCAGCACGTGGGGGCTTTTGAGGTCAAAACCCCCGGCGGTACGGTGGTGTTCATCGATACCCCAGGGCACGAGGCCTTCACCACCATTCGCGCACGCGGAGCCAAGGTCGCCGACATCGCGGTGATCGTGATCGCGGCCAGCGAAGGGGTGATGCCCCAGACCAAAGAGGCCATCGCTCACGCCCAGGCCGCTGGGGCCAAGATCATCTTTGCGGCCAACAAAATAGACCTGCCCAACGCCGATATCAACAAGGTCTATACCGATCTGATGCAGCTGGGCATCGTTCCGGTGGCCTATGGCGGAGACTACGAGGTCATCCCCATCTCAGCCCGGACGGGGCAAGGGATAGATAGCCTTCTGGAGACCATTCTGCTCACCGCGGAGCTCGAGGACCTCCGGGCCGACCCCAAGGCCGAGGCCCAGGGGGTGATCCTCGAGGCGCGGGTGGATAAACAGGCCGGGGTGCTGGCCAGCCTGCTGGTTCAGCAGGGTACCCTGCACGTGGGCGACTACGTGGTGGCCGGGGAACACTGGGGCAAGCTCAAGGCCATGTCGGACTCCGAGGGCACCCGCCGCAGCGAGGCCGGGCCGGGAAGCGCGGTGCAGGTACTGGGGTTCTCTGAGCTGCCGGTGGCCGGGGACACCTTTAACTGGGTTCCCGACCAGATCGCAGCCAAGGAGATCACCGAGGAGCGCATCGCCGAGCGCAAAAGCCTGGAAACCCGCCCCAACGATGGAGGCCGGGCCCGCAACCTGGCCGATCTGATGCGGGGGATGCAGGAGGCCGAGCGCAAGGAGATCAACCTGGTGCTGCGCACCGATACCCAAGGCTCCTTGGAGGCCATCCAGAACATCCTGGAGCGCGAATCCACCGACGAGGTGAAGATCAACCTGTTGCTGGCCGCCGTAGGGGCTCCCTCGGAGTCCGATGTGTTGCTGGCCTCCACCGCCAATGGGGCCATTCTGGCCTTCAGCGTCAACCCCTCGGGCTCGGTCAAGAAGCTGGCCGAGCAGAAAGGGGTTCCGCTCCAGAGCTTCCGCATCATCTACGAGCTGATCGATGAGATTCGCAAGATGGTCAAAGGGCAGAAGGAGCCGGTGTTCAGGGAGGAAATCCTGGGCAGTGCCGAGGTACGGGCGGTGTTCAAGCTCTCCCGGGGCACCATCGCGGGGTGCATGGTGACCAGCGGAAAGATTGCCCGCAATGCCGAGATCCGGGTGATGCGCAAAGGCAAGGAAATCTGGCGGGGCGGGATCGCCGGGCTCAAGCGGGTCAAAGACGACGTGCGGGAGGTGGCTCAGGGTGTGGAGTGCGGCATCCTGCTGGATGGCTTTGCCGAGTTCCAGGAGGGGGATGTGCTCGAGGCCACCCAACAGGTCGAGGTGGCTACCGATTAGCCTCTGGACGAGGGCCGATGCTTAGCCGCTGGCTTGGACTCCTTGCCCTGGGACTCTGGTCCTTGGGGCCGGGGTTGTTCTGGTCGCCTTCGGCCAAGAGCCTGGGTCACGGCGCTGGGTGGTCGGCGGTGCCCCTGCCTGGACAAATCGTCGAGGCCAAGAGCAAGCTGGTCAGCGGTGGGGAGGGCCTGCCGGCGCTGGCCTTCAACCCACAGGTGCGGGCTCGAGGGCTCCCGCGCTGGGACGCCCCGGCGCCCTACACTGCCCCGTACCCGCGCCAACGGCTGTACCTCGTCTACGCTCGCCTGCAAACCGACGGGGGTTAGGGCTGGGCTCGAGCCCCCAAACCTCCAACCCTAAGCTTCTGACCTTCAACGAGAGGTATCCATGACCCAATCCCGTCTGTGGACCGGAATCCTGCTGCTGGCGCTCCTGCTAGGCTCGCTGGTGGCAATCTGGAAACCCTGGGCTCCGACCGAGCCCAAGATCAAGCTCGGCCTCGACCTACAAGGGGGCCTGCGGGTTGTTCTGAAAGTAGACAACCCCAACCCCGACCGCACCAAAGCCAAAGACGACCTGGATAAAGCCCGCACCGTCATCGAGAACCGTATCAATGCGATCGGGGTGGCGGAGCCGCTGGTGCAGATTCAAGGCAACGACCGCATCGTGGTGGAGTTGCCTGGGCTTAAACAAGATCAGCAAGACCGCGCCCTCAACCTCATCGGGCAGACCGCGGTCTTGGAGTTTCGCATTCTCAACCCCGGAGCCCAGGGCACTACGGTAGCCCAGATCAACAATCAGTTGCGCGACTCCGGACTGACCGGCGAGGCCCTGAACAAGCAACGGGCAGAGCTGGAGAAGGGCCTGATCAAGCCCAGCGATTTAGGCCCTCCACTCCTGACCGGCACTGACCTACAAACCGCCAGTGCGGTCTTTGACCAGTTCGGGCGCCCCCAGGTCTCCATGACCTTCACCAGCGCCGGGGCCAAGAAGTTTGAGGAGGTGACCCGGGCCAATGTGGGCCGCCAGCTCGCCATCGTGCTGGATGGCAAGGTCTATACCGCCCCACAAATCAAGCAGGCCATCGGCGGTGGACAGGCGGTGATCGAAGGCCTTTCGGGCATCCAAGAGGCCTCCGATATTGCCCTAGTGCTGCGCAGTGGTTCGCTCCCGGTCAAGCTCAGCATCGGCGAGCTGCGGGCCATTGGCCCCACTTTGGGGCAGGATGCGATCCGCTCGGGGATCATAGCGGGGATCGTAGGGGCCGTGCTGGTCTTCGCCCTCATTTTCTTCTATTACGGCTTCTGGATGGGGCTGGTAGCGGCCTTAGGGCTAATCTATACCGCCATCTTGCTGATGGCCTCGATCTCGCTGTTGGGCGCTACCCTGACCCTACCGGGCATCGCGGGCCTGATCCTAACCCTGGGGGCAGCTGTAGATGGCAACGTGCTCTCTTTTGAGCGCATCAAGGAGGAGCTCAAGAACGGCAAGCGCTTCCGCCAGGCCATACCCGGAGGGTTCTCCCACTCGGTCATCACCATCCTGGACGTGAATACCTGCCACCTGCTGGCGGCGGCGGCGCTCTATCAGTATTCCACCGGCCCGGTACGCGGTTTCGCAGTGATGCTCGCGCTGGGAGTGGTGGTCTCGGTGTTTTCCAACCTGGTCTTCAGCCGCTGGGCCTTGGAGTTCCTGGCGGACCGGCGTGAGGTGCGGCCCCCCTACTGGCTCTGGGGCACCAAAATTGACTTCTTGCGTCCCGCCCGCTATGTGACCATCATCAGCATCGTGCTGGCCCTGATCGGGGCTACCATTGCCCTCACCAAAGGTTTCAACTTCGGCATTGATTTCACCGGAGGGACCTCGTTCACGGTGCGGGTTCCTGAAAACGTGGGGGCCGAGCAAATTCGCAGTTTCCTAGACAGCTCGAGCCTCGAGGGGGCCCGGGGGGCGGATGCAATCATCACCTCGCTTTCCAGCGCTACCGGCAAGGAGTTCTCGGTACGCACCCGCCAGCTCAGCGACGCCAATCGCATTGCCTTGGAGCAAAAGTTCAACAGCCAGCTCAAAGCCACCGTGCTCCAGTCTGAAACGGTCGGCCCAGCCATCGGCAGTGAGTTGCGCCGAAATACCATCTTCGCGGTGCTGGTTGGGTTAGCCCTGATCCTGATCTACGTGGCCTTCCGCTTTGACTGGACATTTGGTGCAGCCAGCGTGATCGCGGTGGGGCACGATATCGCCATTGTGGCCGGGGTATACAGCCTCCTGGGGCTGGAGTTCACCGTACCCACGGTGGCCGCCCTCCTCACCATCATCGGTTTCTCCCTCAACGACTCGGTGATCATCTCCGACCGAATCCGCGAAAACCTCAAGACCATGCGCGGGCACAGCTACTACGAGATCGTGGACGTCTCCATCAACCAAACCCTGTCCCGCACCATTATGACCGCCCTCACCACCATGCTCCCGATCTTCGCCCTGCTGTTTTTGGGTGGGCCGGTGCTGCGAGACTTCTCCCTGGCGATTCTGGTGGGCTTTATCGTGGGCACCTACTCCTCGATCTATGTGGTCTCGGCCCTGGTGGTCTGGTACAAAACCCGCGAAGCCCAGCGCAAGCGGGTCCCCAAAGCCAAGTCGGCATAGATTAGGCCTTTCCCCCTGAACCCTTCCAGGAGGAGGGGTTCGGGGGTTTCTTGGATCCCCCGGGGTCTGGCCAACCCACCCCAGGATGGCTTATACGCGCTGATGGGCTTTGGCCAAAGCCTTCAAGCTCCCAGCCAGGCCGGGGTTTAGGGCTGTCGCAGGGTAGCGCCAGGTCCAATTCTCCCCCAGCCGGCCAGGGTAGTTCATCCTGGCCTCTGTCCCCAGGCCCAGCAGGTCTTGCAGCGGCGCAACGGCCAGCTTGGCCGGGCTCTGCAAGGCCAGCTCGATCAGGGCCCCCGCGGCTTCATACTCCGAGAGCAGGCGAATGCCCCGCTTGGCCAGATAAGCCCGCATGAACTGGATTTCCTCCTCTGGCGCGGTGCGGTACCAACCCAAGGTGGTGTCGTTGTCATGGGTTCCGCTGTACACGATGACGTTGCCGGATTTGGGGTAGTGGTGGGGTAGGAAGGGGTTGGTCTCGTCGGAGAAGGCGAACTGCAGTATTTTCATGCCGGGGAAGCCGAAACCGTCCCGCAGGGCCTCAACCTCGGGGGTGATCACCCCCAGGTCTTCGGCGATGATTGGCGCATCCCCCAAGGCCGCCCGCACCGCCTCGAAAAGTTTCTGCCCCGGAGCCTTAACCCAGCGCCCCTGTACCGCGTTGGGCCGGCCAAAGGGAACCTCCCAGTAGGCTTCAAAGCCACGGAAATGGTCAATGCGCACCAAGTCGCACTGCTTGAGCGATTGGCGGATACGGGCGATCCACCAGGCAAAACCCTCCTGCTCCATTACATCCCAGCGGTACAGGGGGTTGCCCCAGAGCTGACCGGTCTCGGAAAAATAATCCGGCGGAACCCCGGCTACCACAGTGGGGTTGCCCTCCGGGTCGAGGTAGAAGTACTGCGGGTTGGCCCACACATCGGCGGAATCAAAGGCTACAAAGATCGGCATATCCCCGATGATGTGGATCCCTTTGGAGGCGGCATAGGCTTTGGTCTGGCCCCACTCCTGGTAAAAAAGCCACTGCAGCCACTCATGAAAGCGGACCTCAGCGGCCAGCTCGAGCCGGGCCTGGCGCAAAGCCTCGGGGTCACGGGCTCGTAGCTCTGGGGCCCAGCCGTTCCAGGGCTGCCCCCCGAATTTGTTTTTGAGCGCCATGAACAAGGCAAAATCCTCGAGCCAGAACCGCTCCCCCTGCATAAAGGCTTCCAGCGCGGCCCTCTCCTCGGGTGCGGCCTTGGTCTCGAAGCCTGCAAACGCCCGCCGCAGCAGGGGCCAACGCTCGGCGTAGATCCAGCCGTAGTCCACCTTCTCCTCGGGGAACGCCGGGGGCGCCTCCGGCTCCAGCCAGCCACGCTCGATCAGGAGGTCGGGATCAATCAGGTAGGGGTTTCCCGCAAACGCCGAGAACGACTGGTAGGGGGAGTCTCCGTAGCTGGTAGGGCCCAGGGGCAACACCTGCCACCAGCGCGCTCCGCTCGAGGCCAGCCAGTCTAGAAAGCGCCGGGCCTCCGCCCCCAGGGCCCCAATCCCCCAGCGTCCAGGAAAACTGCTGGGATGCAACAGCACCCCAAACGACCTTGGAATGTGCATGAGGGTAGCTTATCGCACTCGAGTGGACAAATGGAAGCGCTTCTAAAGCGCACTCCACCCTTAATATCGGAGCCGTTTGGGCAGCGCACCCCCACTGGCTGCCGGGAAGGCTACCCGGCGATGGCCACCTCTACCCGGTTTCCCCCGGCCTCCTTGGAGGCATACATGGCGTTGTCGGCCCTGGAGATGAGCGAGTCCGGAGTGTCATGGGCGTGCGCGATGGCCACACCAAAGCTGGCCGAGAGGGGGTAGCGCCCCTCGAGGGGGTTCTGGCTGAGCACTGCTTGGAGCCGCTCCGCCAACCCCTGGGCTTCCGCCAAGGAGCCCCCCGGCAGCAGCAGCACAAACTCCTCCCCACCCCAGCGCCCCACCAGATCCCCTCGGCGCGAATGGGTTTGCAGCAATCCAGCCACATGCACCAGCACCCGATCCCCCACCTCATGGCCATAGCGATCGTTGATCTGCTTGAAGCGATCCAGGTCCAACAGGATCAAAGCAAGCGGGCCCTGGCTCGAGCCTCGAGCCAGCTCCGCAGCCAGCGCCTCCCTCACAGAACGGCGGTTGGCCAGACCGGTGAGCGAATCCGTGTAGGCCAGGTGGTGCAGGGCCTCAGCCTGCAGGCGCAGGCGGTCGGCCTGCTCGCGGTAGGCCACCAAAAGCCGTGTCAGCAGCAGATAGATCAACTGGGAGCCGTAGATTTGCACCACCACGTTGGGATCAGACCAGGCCCCGGTCACAACCTGCGGCCACAAAGCGGCCCCGCCCGCGATCAGCAAGGCCACAAACAGCCCCGCCGATACCCGCAAGGCCACCCCCGGCTCGTACACGTAGTGGGCCAGCAAAAACACCAGCCCCATCCAGACCGCGGTCAGCCAAACGCCCTCCTTCGCCACCACCAGAAAATTGAAGTACAAGTTGAGGAGCATCAACAGCGCGGTGCTCCAGAAAACCCCCACCTCAGCCCGCCGCAGCCCATTTTGCCCACCACACGACAACAGCAGCACATATACCGCCAAGCTAAGGGCAAACACCGGAAGCGAGAGCCGATCGTAGAGTCCGCCGCTTTGCCCAAACCCGTTGGCCACCCAGCCCACCAGCGCAGCGACAATCCCCAGGGGCAGGCTAACCCACAGCACCATGCGCTTGAAGCGGTAGAGCGGGGACTGTTCCTCGGGGGCAGTTGAACGGCACGCCGCAGCAATCATGGCACACCCTGAAGACCAGTGTACCGAAGCCCCTCCGCTTCAGCGGTTCAATTGACTACCCCCTATGGGGTATGCCAGCCCGGTCTTGTCCCATGAGCGTATCGGCAGGGGGTTAGAAGCGATCGTAAAGCAGGGCCCGCTTCACCTCTTCGATGGTCTGGGTCACCGGGATTCCGCGGGGGCAGGCCTCCGTGCAGTTATAGGCCGTGCGGCAGCGCCAAACCCCGGTCGAGGCGTTGAGGGCAGCCATCCGCTCGCGCAGGCCGTGATCCCGGCTGTCGTAGATAAAGCGGTGGGCCTGAACGATGGCCGCGGGCCCAATATAGCTGCCGTTCACCCAAAACACCGGGCAGCTGGTGGTGCAGGCTGCGCAAAGGATGCATTTGGTCGAGCTATCGAAGCGGGCCCGATCCTCCGGGCTTTGCAAACGTTCACGCTCGGGCGGGGATTCCTCGTTGATGAGATACGGGTGTACTGCCCGATAGGCGGAAAAGAAACCGTCCAGGTTGACGACGAGGTCTTTCTCCACCGGGAAGCCCCGCAGCGGTTCAACCTGGATCACCGTGCCCAAGTCTTTGACCAGGGTCTTGCAGGCCAGGCGGTTGATCCCGTTGATGACCATCGCATCTGAACCACACACCCCGTGGCCGCAGCTGCGGCGAAACGCCAGGGAAGAGTCTTGGTACCACTTCACCTTATGCAGCAGGTCGAGCACCCGATCCATCGGCTCGGCCTCAACGCTATAGGTTTGCCAGCCCGGCTTGGCGCTGTTGGCCGGATCGCGGCGCAGGATTTTGAGGGTTACTTGCATGAGAGACTCCGCAAAACGCAAGAGAGAGGCGCTAAACCTCCTGCTAGTAGGTTCTCGCTTTGGGCTCGAATTTGCCCAGCACCACCGGCTTATATGCAAACCTTACGGTTTGGTTGGGCCCCTTATAGATCAGGGTGTGTTTGAGCCAGTTTTTATCGTCGCGCTCGGGGTAGTCTTCCCGAGCATGGGCCCCGCGGCTCTCCCGGCGGTTCAAGCAGGAGTGGACGGTGGCTTGGGAAACCTCGAGCAGATACCCCAGCTCGAGGGCCTCCACCAGTTCGGTGTTGTAGCGGGTTCCCCGGTCTTGCACCACCACCTGCTCGTATTTCTCAAACAGCTCGTTGAGCACCTCAACCTGTTCCTGCAGCAGGCTCTCGGTGCGGAACACCGAGGCCCGGTCCTGCATGCTCTGCTGCAGCTCCGCCCGCAGGTCGGCTACCGATGGCCCGCTCCCGGCCCGCAGAACCTTCTCGATGCGCTCTCGAGTAGGCCCCAAGACCTCCTCGCTGAAGTCGTAAAACTCGGTTTCCTTGGCAAACTTGGCCGCAGCAACCCCAGCCCGTCGCCCAAACACCACCAAATCACCCAGGCTGTTGGTTCCCAGCCGGTTGGCCCCGTGCAGGCTCACACAGGCCACCTCGCCCGCAGCGTACAGGCCCTTCACCACCGTGCCCTGCTCGTCGCGAATCACCTCGCCGTGCACAGTGGTGGGAATCCCCCCCATGGCGTAGTGGGCCGTGGGCATCACCGGCACCGGCTGTTTGGTCGGGTCCACTCCTAGATAGATCTGGGCGAACTCGGAGATGTCGGGGAGCTTGGTGTGGATGGTCTCGGGCGGAAGGTGGGTGAGGTCGAGGAGCACGTGGTCCTTGCGGGGCCCCACCCCCCGGCCCTCCCGCACCTCCATATACATGGCCCGCGAAACCATATCCCGCGGGGCCAGATCCTTGATGGTAGGGGCGTAGCGCTCCATAAACCGCTCCCCCGAGCCATTGCGCAGGATGGCCCCCTCGCCCCGGGCCCCCTCGGTGAGCAAGACCCCTAAGGGGAACAGGCCGGTGGGATGGAACTGGTAAAACTCCATATCCTCCAGCGGGATCCCTTTGCGATAGAGGATCGCCTGCATATCCCCGGTCAGGGTGTAGGCATTAGAGGTGACCTTCCAGATGCGCCCAAAGCCGCCGGAGGCGATCACGATGGCCTTGGCTTTAAAGGTGTGAAGTTCTCCCGAGGCCAGCTCGTAAGCCACCAGCCCCTTTGCCGCCCCATCTTCAAAAATTACGTCGGTGACGTGATACTCATTGAAAAAAGTGATGTTTTCTTTTACGCACTGCTGATACAGCGTTTGCAGGATCATGTGCCCGGTGCGATCGGCGGCGTGAGCCGCCCGGTGAACCGCAGCCTTGCCGAAATCCTTGGTATGCCCCCCAAAGCGGCGCTGGGCGATCTTTCCCGAAGGCAGCCGATCAAACGGCATCCCCATGTGCTCGAGCTCGATCACCGCTTCAATTACCTCTTTACAAAACATCTCAACCGCATCCTGGTCAGAGAGGTAATCCCCACCTTTGATGGTGTCGAACATGTGCCATTCCCAGTGGTCTTCTTCCACGTTTCCAAGGGCGGCCCCAATCCCGCCCTGAGCGGCGCCCGTATGGCTGCGGGTGGGATAGAGCTTGGTGACCACCGCCACGCTCACCCCCTGCTTGGCCGCATAGAGGGCTGTGGTTAGCCCGGAGCCTCCGGCCCCAACAACGATCACATCGTATTCATGTGCCATTTACCGCACCCCACTCATCCACATTTCCAGCGCAACGATTACTGGATTCCCGTCTCTCATGGCTTGGTCATCGTCCCCTGGGTCGGCGTGTTCTGGCTCAGGTCTTTAGAGAAATCATGATTCAGAAGCGAGAAGCTGCCCACCACCGTAACCAGTACCGCCAAGCTATAGACCACCGCCTTGGTCACAAAGCGCCGGGAGGGGTCCCGGATCCAGTCGTCCATCACATAACGCAGGCCATTCATCCCGTGCAGCATGGCCAGCACCAGGATCAACCAATCGTAGATTTTCCAGGTGGTGTTGGAAAGCCGGCCGGCCACGTACTGGTAATTGATGGTGTTGACATCAATCAGGACGAAGTTCATGAGGATGTGGCCCAGCACCAGGAAGACCATCACCACCCCCGAGACCCGCATGAACACCCACCAAAGCAGCTCGGTATTGGTGCTGGCTTGGGCCTTGGCGTCGGCATAACGGCGCGCGCGGATGGCCATTACTGACCTCCTCCGTGGCTAGCCGCGTGCAGAATACGGGGAACGGTCAGAATGAGTCCGGGGATTGCCAGCAACACACACAGGCCCAACACGCCATACCAGAGCTGCCGCTGATACCGCACGCCCCAACCGGTGAAGTCCATAAGGATGATGCGCAGACCGTTGAAGCTGTGGTACATGGCCGCTGCGGTGACCAGCAGCAGGCCTATCTGGAAGATGGGCACGTGAAAAAAGGCCATCAACCGGTTTGACACCGCTGGCCCCCACATTGCCGAGGCAATATTAAGGGTGTGAATGAATAGCCATAGCAACAAGGCGAGCCCCGAGATCCGGTGCAGGAAAAAAGCCCATTGTCCCTCTCGGCCACGGTACATAAGTCCTCCTACCGCAGGCAATGATAGCACCTGAAGACCGGGGAATCTCAACCCAACCCCACACTTGTGTACGCACACCACGAACGCTCCTCATCCAAGTTTGCTAGCATCGAAGCGTACGGGCGTGACCCTAGGCCGCCGGAGACCCCATGAGCTATCCTCCCTCTACTGACCCCAGCCCCCCTGCCGCCCGCGGGTGGGTGCGAGAACCCTTCAATACCTATTCCCATGCCGCCGGGATCGCGTTGGGTTTGGGGGGAACCCTAGTGCTGGCCCTTCTGGCTGAAGGCAACCCCCTCAAGTTGGTCGGGGCGCTGGTGTTTGGCCTAACCATGACCCTGATGTACGCCAGCAGCACCCTCTACCATGCCCTCCATGTCTCGCAAAAAGCCCTGGCGGCATTGCGTCGGCTTGACCATGCTGCGATCTTTCTGTTTATTGCCGGAACCTATACCCCGCTGCTGCTCCAGGCGCTCGAGCCCTCCTGGAGGCCATGGACCCTAGGGGGGGTATGGGGGTTGGCTGGGCTGGGGGTATTGTTTCGCGTCTTCGCCCTCAAAGCCCCGCGCTGGATGTATGTCCTGACCTATCTGGGGCTGGGCTGGCTCTCGGTGTTCTTAATCCCCAAGCTGACCCTCGGGCCCTGGTCCTTGGCGTTTTTAATCCTCGGCGGGGCCGCCTACAGCATCGGTGCGATCATCTATGGCCTCAAACGGCCCAACCCCCTGCCCGCGGTCGTGGGGTTTCACGGAATCTGGCACCTGTTGGTGCTGGTGGGCAGTATCGGGATGTATCTGGCCGTGTTGATGGTCTACGTGGCGTGAGTTTGGCTTGAGGCTGAGCCCTGGCAAGCCCCCTCAAAAGCCAGGGGGTACCCTGAGCAACCCCGGTCAGACCCGGCGAATTTTCATGCTCTGAACCTGGCCGCTTTCCGCATCTACCCGCAGCAGCTTGTACTCCCGAGTGCGCGCAGCCTCCCCCAGGCTCAAATAGGCGGTGGGCTCGCGCACCACAAAGCTGAGGGTTACCTCCCAAAACTTCTCATCCGCCGACCTCTCGACCTCCTCGAGCCGCAACTCCGGCAGGGGCTGTGGTGTGTAAAGGGCCTGGATGTACTCCGTAGCAACCTTAACCGCTTCCCTCACATCGAGCATGCCCCATCATAAAACCGCCTGCCCCCAGGAGGTGGAGGGGCAGGACCAGGAAGGGGCTACTTACCGCGGCCCTTTTCCAAAGCGGCTACGCGCTCACCCAGCTTATCCAGCGAGGCTTTGAGCTCGCTCACGCTCTGGATGACCTGGTTGATGACCTCCTGCCAGCGCTGGGTAGGGTCTGGGCCGGGCTCGAGGCCAGCCTGTTTGCCAATCACCCCATCCACCTCGATCTTCTCAAGCTTGAACTCCTTTTGCTCCGGTTTGTGATCCTTCCACTCCTTGTGCTCCGGTTTCTCAAACTTCTCGTGCTTATGGTCTTTCCATTCCTTGAACTCGGGCTTCTCGAGCTTCTCGTGCTTGTGATCCTTCCACTCCTTGAACCAGGGCTTGAGGGTCAGGGCGTTGCCCAGCAAAGCGCTGAGGTCGCGCACCCGCAGCTCAGTGAGGGGCTGGTCGGGCTTGGGCAGCTCCACATTGGGGCGGTCTTCCGGCGGTACAAAGGGTTCCTTCTCTGCCATGGGTTCTCTCCTTAGGCCTGGATTCCCCTTTTGAGCAGCTCGGCCAGTGCGGCACTGATGGGCTGACCGGTGTGCTGCTCGTAGTAGGCAAATCCGGGGCAGGGGTTGATCTCGAAGCAATACCACACCTCATCCGGGGTCTGCTTGAGGTCTATGCCCGCGAGGACCAAGCCGGTGGCCTGGGCCAGGCGCAGACAAGCTTCGGCCACCGAATCCGGCAGGTGGGTGGGCTCCATCTCAGCGGTGTGGCCTTGCCGCCGAGCATAGCGATAATCCACCGCTTCCGAGCGCACCCGCGTAGCGAACACCTCGTCCCCGACGAGGTGAACCCGTACATTGTCGCCCGGCAGAAACCGCTGGAACTGCACTGCACCGTGCCGCAACAAAGGCAGCCGCTCCAGGTCGGAGGGGGTCAGCTTGCGCACCACCGAGCGCACCCCGCTCAAGCTTTTGAAGATCACCTCGCCCTGGTTGGCCCGGTAGAACTCCAGGGCGGCCTCGGGGTCGCTGGTGACAAGGGTAGGTGGGGTCTGTAGTCCAGCCTGGCGCACCATCAGAGCCTGGTAGGGCTTGGAATGGTTGGAGACGGAGGGAGCCGCCCGATTGACCACCAAGCAGGGCAGGTGCTCCAGCAGAGCCATGACCCCGGCCTGGCTCTCGGCAATGACCGCTTCCGCCAGGGGGCCCGAAAGCCCCGAGACTGGAGCGTGGCCATCTGGGCCCAAGTAGCGCACGAAAACCCCGCTCAGCTCGGCCAGGTTCAGCCGCCAGTCCGAGCCGTACAGCACCCCGCTGGGCTTCCCCTCGGACCAGCGCCAAGCCAGAGAGTAGCCTGCGGGGAAAAGGCCCAGGTCCAGCAGCCGATAGGGATACCGGAGGGCCTCGAGCCGGGCGCATACCAGCTCGGTGACCACATCCGCTAGCCCACCGCAAACCAAGATCATGCCCGCACCCCCTGCATCGCCCGGACGATCCCCTCAGCCAGCGCTTCCTGCTGGGCCTGGGGGTGCCAGCCAAACTCCGGATGGAGCCCAAATCCCACGGCCTGGGTTGAGCCTTCGTCCATGCGCAGCTCGAGCTGCAGCATGGATACCCCCAGCAGCCGGGCCAGCCGCTGAGCGCTGCGCTCAAGCCGCCCTCGAGCCCGCCCCGAAGGCGGGTCCCCACTCCAGACCGCCACATCGGCGGCCAGGCTCAGGTAGAGGCTGGGAGCCTCCGGCTCCATCAGCAGCACCGGGAAATGGGCCATCAAACGCTCGAGCTCAGCCCACTGCGAGGGGCTGTCAATGGGGTAACGGGTGGCCGAGGTGAGCGGCACATAGCTCAGACGCCCCTCCCAGCGCCGGGCAAAGGCCCGAGCCTGGGCCAGTCGGTTGGTAAGGAGCAGCGGCGGCGTGGAGAACCCCGCCCGGTGCAGCCAAACCCGCTGCTCGGGCAGGGTGCGCTCCCGGTAGAAGATCTCGGCCTGGGGGGGGTTGACCACCGGACAGGGCAGGCTCTTCAACCAGGCCAGGAGCGCCGACTGGGACTCGGCCCCCATATAGGCGTAGTCCCGCTGCTCCCACTCGGCGGGCTGGCTCGGCCCACCCATCCCCCGCACCATCACCCCCCGCCATTCGGTCTCGGCGATTCGCTGCCCCCCCAGCTCGAGGCGGCTGGCCGAGCGCTCGCTGCTCAGTTCCCAGCAAACCCGCCCTTCCCCGGCCAGCGGCTCGGGCGTTACCAGTACCGCATCTCCCTGTAACCTCAGCCGGTGGCTGACCTGAGCAATGCAAGCATCTAAGGGGCTACCCACCAGTAGGTACATGCCCACCTCCGCTTGTCCCCATGGTGGAGCAGCCGGGGTGACATTCAGGTAACATCCCGAAGCGGATCAGTGGGAATTGTCCGGCGCGGGGCTCGGCCAGGAGCCCCCCTAGGCAGCCCCGGCCTCCAGCTCGGCCCGGGTAGGCGGGTTGCAGACCGCACGGGTGCAGTTGAGGGCGGCAGCCCGGGCCGCAAACCCCAACACCTCGAGCAGCACCTCGTCCTCTGCCGTTTCCAGGGCGCTGGGGCTGCTCAGACCTCGCTCCAGCAAGGCCACCAAGGTCGCCCCGCTAAAGGTGTCCCCGGCCCCGATGGTGTCCACCACCTCAACCTCTGGGGCCCTGACCCACAACACCTCGCGCCCAGGTCGGTATAGCCGGGCTCCTGCCGCCCCGTCGGTCACCACCACCGCCCGCGGGCCCCGCCCCAACCACTCCCGTGCGGCCTCGGCCTCATCGCGCTGGGGCTGAAGGAACTCGAGGTCCTCCCGGCTCAGCTTCACCCAGTGCGCCAGGGCCAGCCAGGCCGCAAACTGCTCGAGGTAGCGCGCGCGGTCGGGGATCAGCGTGGGGCGCACGTTGGGGTCAAAGTGAACCAGGCAGGAATCGCGGTGGGCCCGAACCACCCCCAGGATGCTGCTGGCCGCAGGCTCAAAGAGCAGGGCAATGCTGCCGAAGTGTAGGGCCTGCACCCCCTGGGGCAGCCGCAGATCCGCAGGGGGTGCGTATCGCGTATCCGCCGCACCCTCGTTTCGAAAGGCGTAGCGGGTCCGGCCGCCCTGGTTCAGGACAAACGCCAGAGTGGTGGGCTCTGGACCCTGCTCGAGCAGGCTCAGGTCCAGGCCATTCCCCCGGAGATACCGAAGGATGGCCTCAGCGAAGAAATCCCCACCCAGACGGGTGGCCAAGGCCGTAGGGAGCCCCAAGCGCTGGGCTGCGGTCGCCACGATCAGGCTCGAGCCGCTGACAAACCCGCGAAACTCGAGGTTGCCGGTGGTGGGAAGGTCAATCAGGGCGTCACCGAAGACCACCAATCGGGCAGACATCAGCGGCGATTATACGCTTCACCCTGGCTTCAGGGCAGAGCGCCAGAGTGGGCCCATGTTGCGCCACATCGTTCTGACCCTGGGGATGCTCGGCAGCGCGCTGGCGGCAGGGGTCATCACCCACGGCCCACGCACCGCAGCGCGTATCGCCCTGACCTTCGACGCCGACATGACCCCAGGGATGCGCGAAAACCTGCGCTCGGGACGGGTCAAGGCCTACAACGATCCCCGAATCTACGCGATATTGGAGCGCGAAGGGGTCAAGGCCACCTTCTTCCTCAGCGGGATGTGGATCGAGGAGTACCCCACCCAAACCAAGGCCCTGGCTCAGAACCCGCTGTTCGAGCTAGCCAATCACTCCTACTCGCACCCCGGCTTTGCCCAGCCCTGCTACGGCCTGCCGTCGGTACCCCTCACCCCGCTGTGGGGGGAGGAAAAAACCCGGCTGGATCTCGAGCAGGCCAAAACCCAGCAGGTGCTGCAGACCCAAGCCCTGCTCGAGCGCGTGGCCGGGGTCAAGAACCGCTACTTCCGCTTTCCCGGCGGCTGCGCCAGCCCCGCCGATATCGCCCTGGTCGAGCGGCTAGGGCTAGAGGTCATCGGTTGGGACGCAGCCGGTGAAGACGGTGGGCAGAAGGATCCAGCGGTGATCGTGGGTCATGTGCTGAGCCGGGTACATAACGGCAGCATCATCGTCCTGCACTGCCACGGAGGTCCCAAGCTGCCGGCCACCTCCGCCGCTTTGGCTCAGCTGATCCCGGCCTTGCGGGCTCGAGGCTTCACCTTTGTCAAGCTCTCCGAGCTGCTTTCGGGGAATCCGTAGCCGATGGGCCCGGCTTCCGGGTTGGAGGGCTGGGCTTTAAGCTGGGAGGCGTGCCGATCAAGATCATTCACGACTGTGACCCCGGCCACGACGACGCCATCGCCACCATGCTGGCCCTGGCCAGCCCCGAGCTCGAGGTGCTTGGCCTTACCGTGGTCTACGGGAATGTAGGCCTGGAGCGCACCACCCAAAACGCCCTGGCGGTACGGGAGCTGCTGGGTTCTAGGGTGCCGATTTACGCGGGGGCGGACCGCCCCTTGGTACGGGAGCGCATCAGCGCCGAATCGGTGCACGGCCGCTCGGGTCTTGAAGGGCCGCACCTGCCCAGGCCCACCCGGGGGCTCGAGCCCCAGCATGCGGTTCATTTCATCATCGAGCAGGTGATGAAATACCCTGGGGAGGTCGTCCTGGTTCCTACCGGAGCCCTTACCAACATTGCCCTGGCCCTGCGGATGGAGCCGCGCATCGCCCCTCTGATCCGCCAAATTGTACTGATGGGGGGCTCGATTGACTTTGGCAACTGGAGCCCCAGCGCAGAGTTCAACATCCTCTGTGACCCCCACGCAGCCAAGATCGTGTTCGGGGCCGGGGTTCCGCTGATGATGTGTGGCCTCAACCTCACCCACCAAACCCCCGCCACCCCCGACCGCGTGGCTCGGTTTCGGGCCCTGGGAACGCCGGTCGGAGAGGTTACCGCACAACTGCTGGAGTTCTTTCGCAAGCACCACCAAGAGCGCTACGGCTGGGAAGGCGCCCCCATCCACGATGCCTGTGCAGTGGCCTTCTTGATCCGGCCTGAGCTGTTCAAAACCGGGATGTACTGGGTGGAGATCGAGGCCAACGAAGGGCTGGCCTATGGCCGCACCATCTGCGACTACTGGAACATCAGCGGCACGCCCCCCAACTGCGAAGTGGGGCTCGAGGTGGATGTGAACGGGTTTTATGACCTACTGCTCGAGCGCATCGGGACCTATCGGTGAGCCTAGGTAGCCCTTAGCCCTTTGGGCTTAGACTATCGCCATGAGCATCGTGGTGGTCGGTAGCCTCAACATGGACTTGATCGTACGCGTCCCGCGCCATCCGGTTCCCGGTGAAACCCTGCTGGGTTCGGACTATGAAACGCACCCCGGTGGGAAGGGGGCCAATCAGGCGGTCGCGGCTGCCCGTATGGGGGGCAAGGTGCGGATGATCGGCCGGGTTGGGCAGGATGCCTTCGGCACCCAACTGCGGCAAGGGCTGAGGCACGCCGGGATTAACGTCCATGCCATCTTGCCGATTCATGGACCTACGGGGGTGGCCTTCATCGCGGTCAGCGATGCGGGGCAGAACACCATCATCGTCTCCCCTGGGGCCAACACCCAGTTGTACCCGGAAAATCTCTCGGTCGCCGAGTTCGAGGGGGCCAAGGTGGTGGTGCTGCAGCTCGAGATCCCCGTCAAAACCGTGGTCCGCGCGGCCCAGCTGGCCCGCGAGGTCGGAGCCACGGTGATCCTCAACGCCGCTCCAGCCAGCCCGCTCTCGCCCCAAAAGCTGGCCCTGATGGATGTGCTGGTGGTGAACGAGACCGAGGCCGAGGCCCTCACGAACCAAAAGCCCGATTCCCCCGAGGCTGCTCTGGAAGTCGCCCACAGCCTGCAGCAGCATGTCCCCAAGGTGATCATCACCCTGGGGGCCCAGGGTGCGGTCTGGGTCGAGGCGGGCAGCAGCGGCTACCAGCCGGCCTTCCCCGTAGAAAGCGTAGACAGCACCGGTGCGGGGGATGCCTTTATCGGGGCCCTGGCCGTGGCCCTGGCGGAAGGACAACCCCTGGCCCAAGCGGTGCGGCTGGGGGCGGCGGCCGGGGCCATGGCCACCACTGTGGTGGGGGCTCAGCCCTCCCTACCCCGGCGAGACAGCCTGAAGCGGTGGTTATAGGCAGGCCAACGCCTGCCGGAGGGTCTCGAGCCGCTCCCCCAACCGGGCCCCCCGCCCCCTGAGGCGCTCCAGGTGCCCCTGCTGAGCCCGAAGCTCCTGGAGCAGCAGCGGGTGAGCCGCCCGCAGCAAGAGCGGGCCGTAACGCAGGGCTGCGGCCTGGGGCAGCCCCTGATAGGCAGGGTCGGGCCCCACCCGGCGCTCGAGGCCCAGTATGGTGTAGGGCCAAAACCCCTCGACCATGGCCTCTTGGATCAGGTGGAATCCCGCTGCCTGGGCCCAGCCGCGCAGCTCCTCCGGGCTGTTGTTGGGCTGAAGCACAACCCGTACCGGTACGCGCTGGGGGTAACGGGTCAGAATCTTCACCATCTGCCGGGCCCCCAGACCGCTCAAGCTCAGCGAATGGACCTCACCCTCCCGCACCGGCTCCAATCCGTCCCCCAGGCGTACCTCCGCGGGCCAGCCCTCCAGCGCTTGCCTCGAGCGCTCATAGGGCCCCCGGTGCTTCTCCACCGCCACCACCCGCCCCACCCGCCCGGTCTGCAACAGGTATTGGGGCAAAAGGGCATGGTCCGAGCCGATGTCCGCGTGAACCTCTGCCTGAATCTGCTCCGCCACCGCCCGAAGGCGGGGCTCGAGGGCGATGGGCTTCGGGCTCTTCACAAAATCCCCTGCTCCAGCTTAATCCAGACCGCCAGAGCCTAGCCGTGGTCAAATTTCATGGCGGATCCAGTGCCGAGATAGTAAGCTGATTGCAAGCAGAAAACACGCCGAAAGGCCCGAGTTCGCCCGAATGGTCCTGGCGAGGTAGAGATGTCCTATACGCTGAGCGCACCCAAGCTCCTCCTTCCCCTTCTCGCCGGGCTGCTGGCGGTCTTTGGGGGCTCCTTGGCCCTGGCCGCCAAGGGCCTCGGAGGGGGGGTGGTAGGGGTTGAGCGCGGAGACTCCCTGGAGCGGATTGGCCGGCGCTATGGGGCGAGCGTAGCCCAACTGATGCGCTGGAACAAGCTCAAAACCACCCGGCTCCAACCGGGGCAGCGGCTGCGGGTGACCCCGCCCCTCAACTTCGCGGTTAAGCTCAGCCGAACCCCCGTGCTGGGCGTGCCGGTGGTGGCCATTCATGTGAATCTGGGCGATCCCCAGGTGAGCATCCGACCCCTGATGCCGGCCGGGTTGGGGCAAGGGGCCCCGCTCGAGCACCTCTCCTGGCGCACCCAGCTCGTGGGCGCCATCAACGGCGGCTACTTCCACCCGCGCACCTTCTGGCCCGCCGGTGATCTGGTGGTGGAGGGTCGAAAGGTCGTTCAGGGCAGCATCCATACCGCCTTAGCCATCACTCCAGACGGGCGGGCTCGGGTGCTGACCATCCCCGGCCCAGTCTCCTGGAAGGGATACCGAACCGTGATTGCCAACGGCCCCTATATTCTGCGCAAAGGCCGCTTGGTGGTCGCCCCTCAGAATGAGGGCTACCGTGATCCGTCCATCTGGGGCCGGGCCCGGCGCAGCGCGGTGGGGATGGTCAATGAGCGCTACCTCATCTTTGTCAGCATTCCGATGCCCGTAACCCTCTCCGAGTTGGGCAAGGTGATGACCAAGCTGGGGGTGCGAGAGGCATTGGTGCTGGACGGCGGCTCCTCTACAGGGATCATCTGGCGCAACCAAACCCTGGTGCGCCCCGGGCGCCCACTGGCCTACGGCATCGGGATTTTTCTGGAGACCCGCCCACCCACCGACCGCAAAAGCTAGCCGCCGCTGACGCGTGGGCCTCAGCGGTAAATCCAGAAATAGGCCAGCAGCAAGGTCACGAGGGTGATCGGCAGGCCAAAGCGCAGGTGCTCGAGGAATCCCAACTTATGCCCCTCGCGCCGAGCGGCCTCCGCCACGATCAGGTTGGCCACCGAGCCCAGCAGGGTGAGGTTACCGGCCAGGGTCGAGGCCGAGGCCAGCAACAACCAGCCCTTAACATCCCCCGCCGCGACCAGCTTATGCAGCAGGAGCACCGCCGGTACGTTAGAGATGAGGTTGGAAAGCCCCGCGGTCACCCACAGCAGGCTCCAGGGGCGGTCCACCAGGGGCTTGACCGGCTCCAGAAGCCCTAAGGCCTCCACCGCATGGGTGACGATGAACAAGCCCGAGAACATCACCAGCAGTTCCCAGTCCACCCGCCCAAAAAACTGCTCTGAAGGCAGGCGGCGGCTAAAGAGCAACAACCCCGCCGCCACCAGCGCGGCCTGGGCGGGGGGGTAGCCCAGCAGGAAGGCCAGCAGGAGCCCCAACGTGACATATCCCCCCTTGATCAGGGAGGCCTGGTTCAGCTCGAGCGGCAGGTTGACCCGCTGGAGGGGGGCTCTCGAGCGCACCTCCGGGTACAAAAGGCATAGAAGCCCGATCTGTAAAAGCAACCCCACCAAGGCTACCGGAACCAGCGCCGCAGCAAACTCAGGGTAGGAGATGTTGGAAAAGCTGCCCACCAAGATGTTCTGGGGGTTTCCGGTCAGGGTGGCCACACTGCCCAGATTGGTGGCCCCGGCCAGGGCCAGCAGATACGGCACCGGGGGAAGCTCGAGCGAGCGCACCAGGGCAAACACCAACGGGGTCAGCAAAATCGCCACCGTGTCATTGAGGAACAGGGCCGAGAGCACCCCGGAGCCCAGGCTCAGCCAGACCAAAAGCCCCAACGGGGTGCGGGCCAACCGAACCAGGCCCATCAGCACCAGGTTAAAAAACCCCGCCTCGCTCAGGTTGGCGCTGAGCACCATCACCCCAAACAAAAACACCAGCGTGCTGGGGTCCAGCGCCGCCCAGGCCGATTTGAGGTCGAGCACCCCCAGCACCACCAGCAAAGCCGCCCCCACCACGGCAATGGCGGCGCGGTTCATGCGGTAACCGGGAATATACCCCAATCCCAGGCCGAAATAGGTCAAGAACAGCACCGCGTAGGCGAGATAGTCCAGGTAGGCCGTCACCAGAGGTGAGTGTAACAGGAACCCCCAGAGCCCCGCGTGGCCCCCCTATCCCTGGGGTTGTTGGGCGCTAACCCTAGATGTCCCCAACCGTTTCATGAGTCTGGGAAGGGTTTCTAAAACCGTTTTCTCACCTTTCCCCAGTAGGCTGCTCGAGCCCACGGCAGTTCGCCTTTTGAACGTCTCTTGACGTTCCGCCTGCATGATGCGCAGGAGTCCCCAGCAGCGAGACCGAGGCCGAACCGCTTCCTCAGCCCATCGTCAGCTCAATTGCCTATCGTGCTCGAGGCTGCACCTCAGAAAGGAGCGACATGAACCTTGCCATTTTGTGTCATGCCAGTGCAGGCGGCTCGGGGGTAGTGGCCACCGAACTAGCCCTGGCCCTAGCCGGCATGGGACACGCTGTCCACATCGTTGCAACCGAGCGACCCTTTCGCCTCACCGAGGAGCGGCTCTCCCAGATGGGGCTACAGAGCAACCTTTTCTCCCTCGGGCAAGACCCCGCGGGCAGCAGCCTGGCCCGCATCGTGGCCAGCAGCAGGGCCAGCGTGGCCCGTTGGCTGGGGCTGATCACCAAACCCGTCAAGACCGGCAGCCTCCATTTCCACCAGATCTTGAGTGCGGATTACCCCTTGTTCCAGGAAGCCCTGACCCCCCTCACCGCCGCCAACTCTATCGCCGAGCTGATTGACCGTTATCAGCTCGACCTGGTGCATGCCCATTACGCCATCCCTCACGCCACCAGCGCAATCCTGGCCCGGGATATGGGCCATCCGGTCAAGGTGGTGACCACCCTGCACGGCACCGACGTCACCCTGATGGGGAAGGATCCGGCCTTTGCCCGTACGACCAAACACGCCGTGTTGGCCAGCGACGCGGTGACTGCGGTTTCGGAGTCCCTGGCCAGGGATACCCGGGCCAACCTGGGGGTGGATCGTGAGATCGAGGTGATCTACAACTGGGTAGACCCCGAGCGCTTCCAGCCCAACCGCGATCCGGGATACCGGGCTCGCTTCGCCCAGCCCGACGAGGGATTGCTGCTGCATGTTTCCAACTTTCGCGCGGTGAAGCGTCCACAGGATGCGATCCGGGTGTTTGCGGGGGTGCTCGAGAAGCGCCCAGCCCGGCTCTTGATGATCGGGGATGGCCCCGAGCGCCAGAGCTGCCTGGACCTGGCCCACGAGCTCGAGGTGGCTGGGCGGGTGCAGTTTTTGGACTCCACCCCGCAAATCGAAAAGTTCATGTCGGTGGCCGATGTGTTCCTGTTGCCTTCAGAGCAGGAATCGTTCGGGCTGGTGGCCCTGGAAGCCATGAGCAGCGGGGTTCCGGTAGTGGCCAGCCGCACCGGCGGGCTGCCGGAGCTGGTGGTGGAGGGGCTCTGCGGGTTCCTGCGGCCCATTGGCGATATCGCCGGGATGACCGAGGCCACCCTCGAGATCCTGAACAACGCCTACCGCCGCCGACAGATGGGCGAGGCCGCGCGCGAGCGGGCCATTCAGTCCTTCCGCCCCGAGGTGATCCTACCCAAGTACCTGAAGGTGTATGAACGAACCCTCGAGGGGAACCCGGTCTCACTGAAGTCTGAGGGCTGACCGCTGCCCAGCCGGGCGGTGGCCCCTGCCCTTTTCAGGTCAACTTCCACAGCCTCGGCTTGGGTCATGCCGTATCCTGATGAGGACTCGAGGAGACCTTCATGACCAAAGCCCCCGATATCGTGGATTTGCTCAACCTGGCCGTAGACCGAGGCTCATCCGACCTGGTGATCACGGTGGGTCTGCCCCCCATGATTAAGATTGACGGCGAGTTTCACCCCACCGAATACGAAGCCCTCACCCCACAGGAGACCCGCCGCCTGACCTATGCTCTGATGGATGAAAAGCAGCAGCGGGTGTTTGAAGAGGAGAAAGAGCTCGATTTCTCCTTCAGCCTGCCGGGAAAAGGCCGCTTCCGGGTGAACATCTTCCTCCAGCGCGGCAGCGTGGGCGGGGTGCTGCGGGTGGTGCCCAGCACGGTCAAGAGCTTCGAGGAGCTGGGGCTCCCTAAAAACATCGCCGAGATCGCCATGAACCCCCGGGGGCTGGTGCTGGTGACCGGGCCTACCGGATCGGGCAAGTCCACCACGCTGGCCTCGATGATTGACTATATCAACGAGCGAAAGCGGGCCCACATCGTCACCATCGAAGACCCCATCGAGTTTTTCCACCGCCATAAGTCCAGCATCATCAACCAGCGCGAGATCGGGCAAGACACCCACGGCTTCCAAAAAGCCCTGCGCAGCGTGCTGCGCCAAGCCCCGGACGTGATCCTGGTGGGCGAGATGCGCGATTACGAGACCATCGCCGCGGCCATCACCGCAGCTGAGACCGGTCACCTGGTCATGGGGACCCTGCACACCAACAGCGCCCCCGAGACCATTGACCGCATCATTGACGTGTTTCCCGAGGCTCAGCAAGAGCAGGTGCGGGTGCAGCTGGCCAACAACCTGGTGGCGGTGCTCACGCAGCAGCTTCTGCCCAAGAGCTTTGGGGGAGGCCGGGTGATGGCGTATGAGTTGATGATGGCGACTCCGGCGGTACGGGCCCTGATCCGCGAGGGCAAGAGCCATCAGCTGGTCTCGGTGATCCAGACCGGTGGTCAGTACGGCATGATCACCATGGACGCCTACCTGGCCGACCTCTACAAGCGCAAGCTGATCAGCTACGAGGTAGGGATGGCCCGGGCGGTGGATCAGAAGGAGTTTGTCCGCCTCTCGGGAAGCGGGGCCGCCCCAGCCAACCCACCGGCGGGGGTGCGCCGCTAAACCTGCGGCGGGCTTAGAGCGCTCTTCAGCTATAAAGCTTAGTCCTGGAGGGTCTTTGAAGGGCGCGATAGGCCCGGTGTGTTGAAGCAGGCCGGGCCGAATCCCCCTCTAAAACTGTACGGTGACGGCAAAAGCTTCCAGGGTCTGCCCCGTATGCTTACGGGTATGAGCATTGGTAAGACCGCTTTAGTGATCGGCTCCGGGATCGGTGGGCTGGCCATGGGGATTCGCCTGCAAAGCCTGGGGTTTGATACCACCATCCTAGAAAAACTCGAGGCCCCGGGGGGAAGGGCTTATGTGCGCCGGGCCCAGGGGTTTACCTTCGATATGGGGCCCACGGTGATCACCGCACCGCAGTTCATCGAGGAGCTGTTCGCCCTGGAGCGGGGCAAGCCCAACCTTGACCTTCCGGATTTTCCAGCTCAGGTACCAGAGGGCAAACCTGGGGCATTCCATGGACCCAGTACCAGCAAGTACGTCCAGATTATTCCGATTCTGCCCTTCTACCGCATCTACTTCGACGACGGCACATTCTTCGACTACGACGGCGATCCCGAGCATACCCGGGCCCAGGTGGCGCGGCTGGGCGAGGTCGGGGACCTCGAGGGCTACGAGCGCTTTCATCGCGATGCCCAGGCCATTTTTCAGCGGGGTTTCCTCGAGCTAGGCTACACCCATTTTGGCGATCTGGCCACCATGCTGCGCATCGTCCCCGATCTATTGCGCCTGGACGCCGTGCGCACCCTGTTCAGCTTCAGCCGCAAGTACTTCAAAAGCCCCAAGCTGCAGCAGGTATTCAGCTTTGAGACCCTGTTGATCGGCGGGAATCCCCTGGCCGTTCCGGCCATCTACGCCATGATCCACTTCGTCGAGAAAACCTGGGGGGTCCATTTCGCGCTGGGGGGTACCGGGGCGCTGATCGCGGGCTTCGTGCGCAAGTTTCAGGAGCTGGGGGGGCAGATCCGCTACGGCGCGGAGGTGACCCAGATCAATGTCGAGCGGGAAGGGGGCAAAAAGGTAGCCCGGGGGGTCACCCTGGAGAGCGGGGAAACCCTAAGGGCTGATCTTGTTGTCTCCAATGGGGATTATGCCCACACCTATCTGAAGCTGATCGAGCCGCGCTACCGCTTCTGGAACTCGGACTGGGTGGTCAAGGCCCGGCGCCAGAGCATGTCCTTGTTCGTGCTCTATTTCGGCTTCAAGGCCGATGGCCGGGAAGGAGAAACCCTACGCCACCACAACATCCTGTTGGGGCCTCGCTATGAGGGACTGCTGGAAGACATCTTCACCCGCAAGGTGCTGGCCCGGGACTTCTCGCAATACCTCCACCTTCCCACCCTGACCGACCCCTCGCTGGCCCCGCCCGGTCACCACGCGGCCTACACCCTGGTTCCGGTACCCCACAACGGCTCTCGGCTCGACTGGGAGCTGCTCGGTGAACCCTTCGCGCAAAAGGTGCTGCGTTTCCTCGAGGAACGCGGTTATCTGCCCAACCTGCGCCAACGGCTGGTGTATCAGAGCTTCATCACCCCAGACTACTTTGAGGGAACCCTCAACTCCTATCTGGGCAACGCCTTTGGCCCCGAGCCAGTACTGGCCCAGTCGGCTTTTTTTCGCCCCCATAACCGTTCAGAGGACATCGCCAACTTGTATCTGGTAGGGGCTGGGGCTCAGCCCGGTGCGGGCACCCCCAGCGTAATGATGTCCGCCAAAATGACCGCTCGGCTCATCGCGGAAGATTTCGCCAAGGGCCAATAGCCAGCGGCTCAGCCCTGTTTGCGCAGGAGGGCCTGAAACCGCTTCATAGCCCCCAGCGCATGGGGAAAGCCCACAAACAGGGCCGACTGGAGGATGGTCTCGCGGATCTCCTGCTCGGTGGCCCCATTGTTCAAGGCTCCCTGGAGGTGCGTCGCTAACTCTTTGGGGGCCCCCAGGCCAATCAGGCTGGTGATGGCCAGCAGTTCCCGGGTCTTGAGGTCCAAGCCGGGGCGGGCCAGCACCTCCTCGTAAGCGAAATCGCGGATATAGGCGTAGAGGTCGGGGTCAACCTCGGTAAGGGCCTGCTCGATGGCCTCCAAGCTGTCACCCCAGATGGCTTTGCGAACGCTCATGTAGGTCAGTCTACGGGTTTTACAGCCAATCCACCCGGCCCGTGGCGTACTCCACCACCCAGGCCAGGTCGCCGATGGCATTGGGGTTTTGCTTGTAGGGGTCAAACAACACCGGTCGAACCCCGGCGGCCAGGGCACCTTTGAGGTCGTCCTCGGAGTCGCCGATATGAATGGCCTGATGGGGTTCAACCTCTAACTTATCCAGCACGATCTGGAAAAAGCGCGGGTCGGGCTTGGCTACCCCTTCCAGGGCCGAAACCCCGATGTAGTCAAAAAAATCTGCCAGCCCTGTGGCCTGTAAGACCCCCGGTAGCGTCCAGTCCCAGTTGGACACCACCCCCAGCTTGAACCCCCCGCTCTGCAACTCCGTCAACACCTCTTTGGCCCCGGGCGTAATCGGCCATACTTGTGGGCTTTGCCAGTGTTCCTTCAGGTAGTCGGCCACCTCATCGGCATAGGCCCCCAATCCGATCCCGTTCATGACCTCCCAGTGAAAGGCCCGCCAAAACGAGAGGGCCGTGGCCTCATCGGTTGCGCTCATGTGATGGGCAGAGTAGTGTGCGTACGCATCCCGCATGGCCTTTGGAAGCTGCTTCAAATCGGCCTGCTGGGCGATGCCTTTGGCTTCCAGAATGGGCCAGAGCCAGTATTTGGGATGCCCCAGAATGAGGGTATCGCCCACATCAAACAAAACCGCACGCACCATACTGCCCATACTAACCCGGCCTTATGAAAACAACGTCACGGCAAACCCTCAGAGGTTGCCCCCACCCCCAGGGCGTGATAGTCTCTTGACGCTGCTCACCCGATGGTCCCGTGAGGCCATGAAGAGCAAGGGATCCCGAGTGAAAAAACCGTACCCCACCTCCCCTATCCCACCACGGAGGGGTGTAGCGTCAGGCTGGGTTCCAGTCGGGCGGCTTGGTGCTTTGTTCCGGATAAAAAACCATGATTGACCGCTACCAAACCCCCGAGATGCAGGCCCTGTGGAGCGAGGCCCGTAAGTACCAGACCTGGGCCGAGGTAGAGATTCTGACCCTGGAAGCCTGGGAAAGCCTGGGGCAGGTTCCGCCCAAAACCGCCCAGCGCTTGCGTGACGCACTACATCAGAAACCGATTGATGCGGCTTTCGCAAAACGGGTGGACGAGATCGAGGCCGAGACCCGCCACGACATCGTGGCCTTTACCCGCGCCCTGACCGAATGGACCGACGACGCTGAAGTGGCCCGCTGGCTCCACCTGGGGCTGACCAGCACCGATGTGGTGGACACCGCCCAAAACGTTTTGCTCTCGGAGGCCCTGGGCCTGCTCGAGCAGGAACTGGCACAGGTGCAGGAGGCCCTGAAGCGTCTGGCCATCCGGTACAAGCACCTGCCTGCGGTGGGGCGCACCCACGGGGTCCATGCCGAGCCCACCAGCTTTGGGCTGCGCTTTCTCAGCTTCTATGCGGCCCTTTTGCGGGACGGTGAGCGCCTGCGGAAAGCCCGCGAAGGCATCCGGGTGGCCATGATTTCCGGCTCGGTGGGGAACTATGCCCATGTGGAGCCCGCCGTGGAGGCCTGGGTAGCCCAGAAGCTGGGGTTTCAGCTCGAGCCGGTCTCCACCCAGGTAGTGCCGCGGGATCGCCACGCCGAGCTGATGAGCGCCCTGGCCATTCTGGGCAGCAACCTCGAGCGCATCGCGGTGGAGCTGCGCCACCTCCAGCGCACCGAGGTGCTGGAGACCCAGGAACCCTTCAGCTACAAGCAGACCGGCTCCTCCTCCATGCCCCACAAGAAAAACCCGGTGGCGCTGGAAAATATCTCGGGGCTGGCCCGGCTCCTGCGCAGCAACCTGCAAGCCGAGCTCGAGAACGTGGCCCTCTGGCACGAGCGCGACATCTCGCACAGCTCGGTGGAGCGGGTGATTCTGCCCGACTCCACCACCCTGGCCCACTACATGCTGCGGCGGCTGAAGCGGGTGCTGGAGGGCTTGGTGGTCCATGAGCCCCAGATCGCCCGCAACCTGGGGCTCACCCGGGGCCTGGTCTACTCCCAACGGGTGCTGGGCCTGCTGATCGCCGCGGGGATGGACCGCAGCACCGCCTATGAGGTGGTGCAGCGCAACGCCCTGAAGAGCTGGGAAGCGGGTTTGGAGTTTCAGGCCTTGCTCGAGGCCGACCCAGCATGCACAGTAAAGGGAGAGGTTCTGGCTCAGGCCTTCAACCCAGCCTACTTTTTGCGCCATACCGACGAGATATATGCCCGCTTTGGCCTCTGAGGATCAGACCCAAACCCCCTAAGGAATGGCTATGGAAAAACTCTACGAGGGCAAAGCCAAAATCATCTATTCCGGGCCCGAGGAGGGCACCTACCGGGTCTACTACAAGGACGACGCCACCGCCTTCAACGGGCAGAAGCGGGCCCAGATTCCGGGGAAGGGAGAGATCAACAATAGGATCTCCTCCGAGTTGTTCCGCTATTTGGCAGAGCATGGCATCCCCACCCATTTCATTCGGGAGCTCTCCGGGCGCGAGATGCTGGTGCGGCAGGTCGAGATCGTGCCGCTCGAGGTGATCGTGCGCAACCGTACCGCCGGCACCTTCTCCAAGCGCTACGGGGTGGAAGAGGGGCTCAGCTTGCCGCGCCCCTTGGTGGAGTTTTCCCTCAAAAACGATGCCCTGGGTGACCCGCTGATCTACGACGAGGCCCTGCTGGGTCTGGGGCTGGTCGGTGAAGCCGAACTGGGGCGAATCAAGGGGCTGGCCCTTCAGATCAACGCGCTGCTAAAGGACTACTTTGCCCAGCGTAACCTCGAGCTGATTGACTTCAAGCTGGAGTTTGGGCGTTTGCCCGACGGGAGCCTGGTCCTGGCCGATGAGATCTCCCCCGACACCATGCGGCTGTGGGAGTTTGGCAGCCAGAAAAAGCTGGACAAAGACCGCTTCCGCCGTGACCTGGGCGGGGTTGAGGAAGCCTACCGGGAAGTGTTGCGCCGGGTGATTGGAGGTGCCGCATGAAGTATCAGGCCACGATCTTGATCGAACTCAAACCGGGCATTCTAGACCCTCAGGGGCGGGCGGTAGAGGGGGTACTCCAGGGGCTGGGATACCGGGCACAGAACGTGCGGGTGGGGCGGGTGCTGGAAATGGAGCTCGAGTCCCCCTCCGAGGCCGAGGCCCACCGCCAGGCCACCGAGATGGCCAAGACCCTGGCCAATCCGGTGATGGAGGTCTATACCGTCGAGGCCCTCAAGGAGCGGGCGTGAAGGTCGCCGTGATCCAGTTCCCCGGCTCCAACTGCGACCAGGACGCGGCCTGGGCGCTAAAGTGGGTGGGGCTCGAGGCCGAGCTGATCTGGCACACCGCGACCCACCTCGAGGGCTTCGCCGCGGTGGTGCTTCCGGGGGGGTTCTCCTACGGCGATTACCTGCGGGCCGGGGCCTTAGCCAAGTTCTCGCCGGTGATGGCGGAAGTCCGGCGGCTGGCCGAGCGCGGAAACCCGGTTATCGGCATCTGTAACGGCTTTCAGGTCCTCACCGAGGCCGGGCTTCTGCCCGGTGCGCTGCTGGCCAACACCAACCTGCACTTCACCTGCAAAGAGGTCGGGCTGCGGGTGGAGCGCAACGATACCCCCTTCACCCAGGCCTACCGCCCAGGGGAGCTTCTGCGCCTGCCCATCGCCCACGGCGAAGGGCGGTATTATGCCGACCCGGAGGTGCTGGAGGGGCTCGAGGAGCGCCGTCAGGTGGTCTTTCGGTACGCGGCCCTCACCCCTGCGGCCTCCGCCGACTACAACCCCAATGGTTCACTGAACGATATTGCTGGGATCGTCAACGCTCGGGGCAATGTGCTGGGGCTGATGCCCCACCCCGAGCGGGCGGTGGAAGCGGCGCTGGGAACAACAGATGGGCTGGGGGTATTCGAGAGCTTGAAGGCGGCACTGGAGGTTGTGGCATGAAACCCAAAGCGATTACCTTTGACTTCTGGGGGACGCTGTTTGTCGAGGGGCCGGAGTATGCCGGAACGGTGCTGAATCTGCGGCGGGAAATCCTGCTGGATGCGGCTTCAGAGGCCGGGGTTCCCGCCGAGGAAAAGGATGTGATCGAGGCCTGGCGGCAGGCCGCCCTCGACTTTGACGCGGCCTGGAACGCCGAGCAGGTCATGACCCCCTTTGAGCGGGTGGGCCTGATCTTCAAGTACCTAAAGCTGCCCTACGATGAGGGCCTGGTGGCCCTGACCGCCCAGCGCATCGTAGAGGCCGGGCTCGAGGGCTCGATCCTCCCGCTGCCGGGGGTGGTGGAGGCCATTCCTCAGCTAGCCAAAACCTACGCCCTGGGCATTGTCTCGGACACCGGGATCTCCACCGGGCGCGTCCTACGCGAGCAGCTCCGGCGCCATAAGCTGCTGGACTACTTCACCGGGCTCTCCTTCTCCGACGAGACCGGGTTCGTCAAACCCCGGCCCGAGGCATTCAAGGCGGCGCTCGAGGAAATGGGTACCTCGCCGGAGCAAACCCTGCACATCGGCGATATCCCCCGCACCGACATCGCCGGGGCCTTTGCTACGGGGTATCCCTGGGCGGTTTTGTACACCGGTCACACCCACCGCAACGGCGGGCCAGAACCCACCGCCAGGGTAGCCAACCACCTGGAGTTGGTTCAGCTCCTCGGCAACACGGTCAGCACCCCCTTGTAAGGCGACGCAATGGAAGAAACCCTCAACCCCCTGCTGCAAGAAACCGGTATTCCACCTCAGGAGTACGCCGAGATCGTGCGGCGCATGGGGCGTGAACCGAACCGCCTCGAGCTCTACCTTTTCAAGGTGATGTGGAGCGAGCACTGCGCCTACAAGAACTCCCGCCCCCTGCTCAAGCTCCTGCCCAAGGAAGGGCCGGCGGTGCTGCAGGGCCCCGGTGAGAACGCCGGGGTGGTGGAGATCGGCGAGGGCTGGGCGGTGGCCTTCAAGATCGAGAGCCACAACCACCCCAGCGCGGTCGAGCCGGTCCAGGGGGCCGCCACCGGGGTGGGCGGGATCATCCGCGACATCATGGCCATGGGGGCCCGTCCGATCGCCCTCCTCAACTCCCTGCGCTTTGGCGACCCGCAAACCCCCCGAACGCAGTACCTCGAGCGGGGCATCGTCAGCGGCATCGCCCATTACGGCAACGCGATCGGCATCCCGACGGTGGGCGGGGAGGTGTACTTTCACCCGGACTACCAGGAAAACCCCCTGGTCAACGCCATGTGTGTGGGGTTGCTGCGCTCCGATGAGCTCAAGCGAAGCCTGGCCTCCCTGGGTCGACCGGTCTATTACGCCGGGGCCAAAACCGGGCGCGACGGCATTGGGGGGGCGGCCTTCGCCTCGGAGGAGTTGACCGAGGACAACGAGGCCAAGCGCCCTAACGTTCAGGTCGGCGACCCTTTTCTGGGCAAGCTGCTGCTGGAGGGAACCTTAGAGGCCATCCGACAGGATCTGGTAGAGGGGGTGCAGGACATGGGCGCGGCAGGCCTGACCTCCTCCCTCTCAGAGATGGCCCACAAGTCCGGTCTGGGCATAGAGTTGGATCTGGATCGGGTGCCCCAGCGCGAAGCGGGGATGACCCCCCTCGAGCTGATGCTCTCCGAAAGTCAGGAGCGGATGGTCCTGGTCCCTCGGCCCGGAAAGGAAGCCGCGCTCGAGGCGCTCTTTGCCCGGTATGGTCTGGACTGTGTGGCGGTGGGCCACACCCTTCCCCAGGCCGTCTTCCGCATCGTGGCCGGAGGTCAGACCGTGGCCGAGGTTCCCACCCAGGCCCTAGCCGAGGCCCCCACCTATGTGCGCGAAGGACAGGAAGACCCCCAGGTGCAGGCCCTGCGCCAACGCGACCTCTCCGGGCTTCCCCTCCCCGGCGACCTGCACCGCGTCCTCCCCAGGCTCCTGGCCTCCCCCAATCTCTGCAGCCGCGCCCCTGTCTTCGAGCGCTACGACCACCAGGTCGGAACCAACACCGTCCTGGTCCCCGGTAAGGGCGATGCCGCGATCGTGCGCATCAAGGGGACCGGGCGGGCCATCGCCCTCAAGGTAGACGCCAACCCCCGCTACTCCAAGCTGGCTCCGCGCCTGGGCGCGATGCACGCCCTGGCCGAGGCCACCCGCAACGTGAGTGTGGTGGGGGCCCGGCCGCTGGCCTATACCGACGGCCTCAACTGCGGTAATCCAGAAACCCCAGAGGGCTACTTCGAGCTGTCCGAGACGGTGCACGGATTGGTAGAGGCCTCGAGGGAGCTGGGGGTTCCCTGCGTCTCCGGGAATGTCTCGCTCTATAACGAAGGCCCCAGCTACCGCATTCCTCCCACCGCCATGGTGGGGGTGGTCGGGCTGCTGGACAACCTCGAGCGGCGCGCCCAGATGGGGTTTTCCAAGGCGGGCGAATTCATCGTCCTGATCGGAGAATCCTGGGGTGAGCTGGGGGCTTCAGAATACCTGTGGGTGATGGAGGGCCAGGAGGCCGGGGCCCCACCCAGCCTTGACCTGAAGCGCGAGGCCACAGCCCAGGCCGCCATTCGGGAGCTCATCGCCCAGGGCTGGACCCAGACCGCTCACGACGTGGCCGAGGGCGGGCTGGCGGTGGCCCTGGCCGAGATGTGTTTCCCCTACGGCCTGGGAGCGACGGTGGAGCTGCGCGACCTGGGCCGGGCCGATGCCCTGCTCTATGGCGAGGCCCCCAGCCGGATCCTCTTCAGCGTAAGCCAGGCCCATCTCCAGGCCGCGGTAGGGCGGCTCGAGGGCTTCGGTCTGCCCTACCGCATCCTGGGCCAAGTCGGCGGTGAGGAGCTGACCCTTTTGCTGCCCAAACTGCGGCTGAGCTGGTCGGTTAGCGAGCTACGCCGGGCTTGGGCCACGCCGCTGCGGGAGGTGCTGCCGTGACCGGGGATAAGCCGCGGGAGGAATGCGGCATCCTCGCGGTTTGGAGCCCCCAGCCCACCGATGTCGCCGGGCTGCTACACCTGGGGCTTTTCGCCCTCCAGCACCGGGGACAAGAAGCCGCGGGCATGTGCGTCAGCGACGGGCATCAGGTGGTGGTGGAAAAGGATCTGGGGCTGGTCAGCCAGGTGTTTGATGAAGCCCGGCTGGACCAGCTGCGGCTGCCGGACGCCCGGCTGGGGATCGGCCACACCCGCTACTCCACCACCGGCTCGAACCTGCGCTTCAACGCCCAGCCCCTCACCGTGCGCAGCTCCAAGGGCATCCTGGCCATCGCCCACAACGGCAACTTTGTCAATGCCAAGGAGATTCGCCAGAGCCTGCTCGAGGGAGGCGCGGTGTTTCAGACCACCAACGACACCGAGGTGATGATCAACCTCATCGCGCGCTACAGCAGGCTTTCGCTGGTGGAGGCCACCGCTCAGGCCATGCGCGAACTCGAGGGCGGGTTCAGCGTGGTGCTGATGGACCGGCACACCGTCCTGGCGCTGCGCGACAGCCACGGGGTGCGGCCGCTGGTGATTGGAAGGCGGCCTGAGGGGGGCTGGGTGTTCGCGTCGGAGCCCCCCGCCCTAACCCTGATGGGGGCGGAGCTGGTCCGCGATGTGCACCCCGGCGAGCTGGTCTGGGTGGAGTCGGGCCAGCTGCACAGCCTACAGGTGCTCGAGCCCCACCCCACCCCCTGCGCCTTCGAGTGGATCTACTTTGCCCGGGCCGACTCGGTGTTGGAGGGCATCGGCACCCACGAGAGCCGGGTGCGGATGGGCGAGGTGTTGGCCCGCGAAGCCCCGATCCAGGCTGATGTGGTGGTGCCGGTGCCGGATTCCGGGATCGGAGCGGCGATCGGGTTCAGCCGGGCCTCGGGGCTCCCTTTCGATTATGGCCTCTACAAAAACCCCTACGCCGGGCGCACCTTCATCCAGCCCACCCAGGCCCTGCGGGACCTCAAGGTCAAGCTCAAGCTGGCCGCCACCCCCGCCGTGAAAGGCAAGCGCGTCGTGCTGGTGGACGACTCCATCGTGCGCGGCACCACCTCGGGGCGCATCGTGCAGCTCCTGCGCGACGCCGGGGCCACCGAAGTCCACGTGCGCATCTCTGCCCCACCCATCAAGTACCCCTGCTATTACGGGATTGACACCGCGGCCCGCAAGGAGCTGATCGCCAGCACCCATTCGCTCGAGGAGATCCGCCGCTTCATCGGGGCCGACACCCTGGCCTTTCTGAGCGAGGCGGGGGTGCGGGCGGCCATCGGTGGGCCGGTATGCCTGGCCTGCTTCAACGGGCAATACCCGGCCGGATACCCCCACGAGGAACCCCAGAAAGAGGCCCTCGAGCAGGCGGGATAAGCCGCCCCACCCACCAATTACCCCACTCACCAGACTTGACATTAGTCCACTCAAGTTTCATACTATTACCATGAACCTTGAGCGTTGGACGGAACAGGCCCGTCAAGCCGTAGCCCAGAGCCAGGTGCTGGCTCGGGAGATGAGTCATTCCCAGATCGACGTGCCACACCTCGCGGCGGTGTTGCTGCGCGACTCGGCGGCCCTGCCGGCGCAGCTGGTGCAGAAGGCCGGGGGGAACCCTGAGGGCGTCTACCAGACCGCCCAAACCGAGCTGGGCAAGCTGCCGCGCATCTCGGGCGCCGAGGCCGGGCAGTACCTCTCCCCGAAGCTCAACGGCATCTTTGACCGCGCGGAGAAGCTGGCTGCTGAGCTCAAGGACAGCTATGTGGCCATAGACACGCTGCTGCTGGCCTTGGCGGAGACCCAGTACGCAGGGCTCCGGCCCGATTCCATCCGCAAGGCCGCGCTCGAGGCCAGGGGAGGGAAGAACGTGAATTCTGAACATGCTGAAGGCACCTACAACGCCTTGGAACAGTACGGCATAGACCTAACCCAGCAGGCCAAAGACGGCAAGCTGGACCCGGTGATCGGGCGCGATGAGGAAATCCGCCGGGTAATTCAGATCCTGTTGCGCCGCACCAAAAACAACCCCGTCCTGATCGGGGCGCCGGGGGTGGGCAAAACCGCCATTGTGGAGGGCCTGGCCCAGCGCATCGTCAAGGGGGACGTACCCGAGGGCCTCAAGGGCAAGCGGGTGATCTCCTTGCAGATGGGCAGCCTGTTGGCCGGGGCCAAGTACCGTGGGGAGTTTGAAGAGCGGCTCAAGGCGGTCATTCAAGAGGCCACCCAGAGCGCGGGCGAGATCATCCTGTTCATTGATGAGCTGCACACCGTGGTCGGGGCGGGCAAGGCCGAGGGCGCGGTAGACGCGGGCAACATGCTCAAGCCGGCCCTGGCCCGGGGTGAGCTGCACATGATAGGGGCCACCACCCTGGATGAGTACCGCGAGATCGAGAAGGACGCCGCCCTCGAGCGCCGCTTCCAGCCGGTCTATGTGGATGAACCCAGCGTGGAGGACACGGTTTCGATCCTGCGCGGGATCAAGGAGAAATACGAGGTTCACCACGGGGTGCGCATCTCTGACCCGGCCCTGATCGCTGCGGCTGGGCTCTCGCATCGCTATATCTCCGATCGGCAGCTCCCCGACAAGGCCATTGACCTGGTGGACGAGGCCGCGGCCCGTCTGCGCATGGCCCTGGAGTCGAGCCCAGAGACCATTGACAGCCTCAACCGCAAGAAGCTGCAACTGGAGATCGAGCGGGAAGCCCTGAAGAAAGAGACCGATGCCGAGTCCAAGTTTCGCCTGGGGGAGCTCGAGGCCGAGATCGCTGGGCTCAACGAGGAGATCTCCCGACAGAAGATCGCCTGGGAGGCCGAGCGCCAGACCATGAACAAGCTGCGGGCCGCCCAGCAGAAGCTCGACGAGGTGCGCACCCAGATCGAGCAGGCCGAGCGGGCCTATGACCTCAACAAAGCCGCTGAGCTGCGCTACGGGCAACTGCCCAAGCTGGAGGCCGAGGTCAACGAGCTTTCGGACCAGATGGCCAGCGCCAAGTTCGCCCGCCCCATGGTGGGGGAAGAGGACATCGCCGAGATCGTCGCACGCTGGACCGGAATCCCCGTCTCCAAGCTGCTCGAGGGGGAACGGGAGAAGCTGCTGCGGCTCGAGGAGGAGCTGCACCGGCGGGTGGTTGGCCAGGACGAGGCCATCGCGGCGGTATCCGACGCCATCCGCCGGGCCCGGGCAGGCCTGGGTGACCCCCACCGCCCGATCGGTTCCTTCTTGTTCCTGGGGCCCACCGGGGTGGGCAAAACCGAGCTGGCCAAAACCCTAGCGGCCACCCTCTTCGACAGCGAAGAGAATATGGTGCGCATTGACATGAGCGAGTACCAGGAGAAGCACACGGTGGCGCGGCTGATCGGGGCCCCTCCCGGCTACGTGGGCTATGAGGAGGGGGGGCAGCTCACCGAGGCGGTGCGCCGTCGTCCCTACAGCGTGATCCTCTTCGATGAGATCGAGAAGGCTCACCCCGACGTGTTCAACGTGCTCTTGCAGGTGCTCGACGATGGCCGCCTGACCGATGGGCAGGGCCGTACGGTGGATTTCCGCAACACCGTGATCATCCTCACCTCCAACCTGGGCTCGCCGCTGATCCTCGAGGGAATCCAGACCGGGCAGTCCTATGAGACCATCCGGGCCCGGGTTCTCGACGTGCTGCAGGCCAACTTCCGCCCCGAGTTCCTGAACCGCCTCGACGAGATCGTGGTGTTCCGCCCGCTGGCCCAGGGGCAGATCGCGCAGATTGTGGAGATTCAGCTCCAGGCGGTACGCAAGCGGCTGGCCGAACGGCGGATTGGCCTCGAGGTCTCCCCTGAAGCCCTGGCCTTTCTGGCCGAGCGGGGCTACGACCCCATCTACGGGGCCCGCCCCCTGAAGCGGGTGATCCAGCGGGAGCTCGAGACCCCACTCTCGCGCAAGATCCTGGCCGGAGAAATCCACGACGGCAGCGTCATCCATGTCGGGACCAGCCCGCTGGGACTGACCTTCGAGGCCCGCAAGACCGTGCAGGCTTGAAGCAGGCCTTCCCGTAAGAATAATTTGTGTTTATGCCTATCGCCGATGCCATTGTGACCTGCCCCCACTGCGGAGCCAAAAACCGCCTGGGTACCCCCCCTGCGGGCCAGGTTCCGGTGTGCGGGGCCTGTAAGCAGCCCCTGCCTTGGCTGGTCGAGGCCAAGGCCGGGCTGAGTTCCGAGCTCTCGGCCAGCGTGCCCGTGCTGGTGGACTTTTGGGCCGAGTGGTGCGGGCCCTGCCGCATGGTAGCCCCGGTGCTCGAGGAGATTGCTCGAGACTACGCCGGAAAAATCAAGATCGTGAAGCTCAACGTGGACCACCATCCTCTGGCGTCCAGCGCCTACAGCGTAAGCAGCATCCCCACCCTGATGCTCTTCAAGAACGGTCAGCCGGTAGACCGCATCGTGGGGGCTCTGCCCAAGGGGGCCCTGCTCCAACGGCTGATGCCCCACCTAAGCCCTAAAAACTAGGCCGTCCAGTGCGCTTCTGGGGGTTTTGGCTATGCTCGATCCAGCTCAACTCACTCAAATTCAACAGACCCTCGCCAACCACAAAGGCCCTACCCTCTCGCTCTACCTCGAGGTAAACCCCGGCAAACCGGAGAACGCCCGGGAAACCCTGACCCTGCGGGCCAAGGACGCGATGAAAGGCCTCGAGGTGCCCCCAGCGGTACGCCAGCGGGTGCTGGCCTACCTGTCCACCTACAATCCCGATGGGCGCACCCTGGCCCTCTTTGCCGGGGAGGATTTCCTCGAGGGCTACACCCTGCCGGTAGAGGTTCCCCTGCAGGGGGTCGAGGCCCAGTGGGGCGCCCCCGACCTCACCCCGCTCCTCATCACCCTCGATGAGCATCCTCGGGCCGGGGTTGTGTGCCTCGATCGGGAGCATCTGCAGTACTTCGAGGTGGTGCTGGGGCAGATCCAAGAGGTCGAGGATGCCTTCCGGGGCCTGCCTACTGAGGAGTGGCGCACCCTGGGCGAGGATGCGGTGGGCGGAAGTGGAGGGCGCAGCGCCGGGCCGGGGGCCACCGGGAATCTCGGGCGGGCCGCGGGCGGCAGCGGCAAAGACCTGTTTAACCACCGGGTCGGGGCCTGGACCCACCGGTTTTTCCTGCGGGTGGGCGAACTCCTCGACAAGCGCGTGGTCGAGCAAGGGATCGAGCGCCTGATCCTCATTGGGGTGCCAGAGGAGGCGGTTCAGGCTTTCCCTGCGCGGGTCCAGCAGGCCATCGCGCAAAAGCTCCCGGCCCTAGGGGTCTCGAGGCCCACTCCGGCGCAGGTCTTACAGGCTGTGCAAGACGCCCTGCAGCAGGCCGAACGCCGGGGCGAGGCAGCGCTGTTGGCCCAGGTGCGGGAGCGCGGCATCACCGGGGTGGATGCGGTGCTGGAAGCCCTTCAGGAAGGGCGCCTGCACTATGTGCTGGTGCCGCTTGACCTCGAGGTTCCAGCCTGGCGCTGCGCCAATGGCCGGGTGGGATTGAGCCCCGAGGCCCTGAAGGGCTTCTGCGATGGACAGGAGGTTCGCCCGGTCTCGCTGAGGGCAGTGTTGCCCGAGCTGGCTGCGGCCAACCGAACCCGGCTCGAGTTCGTGGGCGGGGACAGCGCCACCGCCCTTAATGTCGAGCTGGGGGGGTTGGGGGGGCTGCCCCGCTGGTAGAGGATGTGCACCATAACCCGTTTTGCTCGAGCGGTTGTGGCAAGATAAGGGTGTATTTCACCCTCCTTGGCCTCCCTGCATTCAGGGAGGTTTTTGTTTTCCCTTTTAAGTCACTCGGCAGCGGTTAGAATACCCTTGGCCCGGTCGAGGGCTGATGTGTGAGGTAAACCAGAATTCAGAAGGGGGTACTCATGGGCATGCTCGACGATCTACTCAAGGGCGCAGCAGGCGCAGGCTTGGTGGCCGTAGCCACCAAACTGATCAACGACAACGGCGGCCTTGGCGGGCTGATGGATAAATTCCAAAAGGGCGGCTTGGGGGCGGTGTTTGGCTCCTGGGTGAGCACGGGGCAGAATCAGCCGGTGAGCCCCGATCAGGTGCAGCAAATCGTCGGAAGCGACCAAATCGCCCAGATCGCGGCCAAGCTGGGGTTGCCCGCCGATCAGGTGGTGGCCCACCTCTCCCAGCTTCTGCCCCAGGTGGTGGACAAGCTGACTCCTAACGGTCAGGTTTCCCAAGCCTCACAGGAGGTAGATCCCAACGTGATTCATCAGATGCTCAGCCAGTCTTGAGCCGCTCCATCCAAAACCAAGGGGCCCCTCGATTGCGAGGGGCCCAGTTTCTCTTGTACACTCGAGACCGTAGCTTGCGAACCCTCGTACTCTTTAGGAGGCGTTGGTCCGGGCTGCGGAGGTGAAGTTATAACCAAGGATGTTCCGATCAACGAGCGAATTCGGGTGCGCCAGGTGCGCCTCATAGACGAAGAGGGAACCCAGGTCGGGGTCGTGGATACCCGGCAGGCCCTGCAGATGGCCCGGGAGCGCGAATATGACCTGGTGCTGGTCTCCCCCAACGCGGTTCCACCGGTGGCTCGGCTTTTGGATTACGGCAAGTGGCGTTATGAGCAGCAACAAGCCGAGAAGGAAGCCAGGAAAAAGGCCAAGCGCACCGAGTTGAAGAGCATTAAACTGCGCCCCAAAATCGAGGCCCACGACTACAACGTCAAGCTTGGGCATATCCGGCGTTTCCTCGAGGAGGGCCACAAGGTTAAAGTCACCATCATGTTCCGGGGTCGGGAGATGGCCCACCAGGAGCTCGGCACCCGGCTCCTCGAGCGAATCGGCAAGGACTTGGAGGGGATCGGCTTCGTGGAGATGCGCCCGGAGATGCTAGGCCGCGACATGAACATGGTCATGGCCCCCGGCTCGCGCCCCGCTGCCGCTCAGGCCCAGGCCTCGGCCTCGAGCTAGCCCCGCCCAAAAGAGCCAACCCACCCCGTCCTCCGGGGTGGTTGCTGTCTGGGTTGGTGGGCCGTGCAGGACTTGAACCCGCGACCTGGCGATTATGAGTCGCTTGCTCTGACCGACTGAGCTAACGGCCCCCGAGCCTTCATAGTGTAGCGGTTTGCAGCGATTCCCTCAACGCGGGGGCGGGGAATGGGAGTCCTGGCCGGTGATCTGATCCTCGAGCTCCCCGATATAGGCCGCCAGGGTATTCCCGGCCTTCTCGATATCCTCGCGCAGATCCGCCTCGGCCTGGTCTATTCGGGTCAGTACGTCTTGCAGCTTGGTCTCCAGGCCGGCTGGCTGCACCGCCTTGAGGCCCGAAAGCTCCTCCTCGAGCCACTTCTTGAGCTCGGTGAAGCGGCTGGTCTCGGCGTCTTCAGCCAGCTTACGGGTGCTGAGAAGCTCCCGGGCGTAGCGCTTAACCTCGAGCAGGGCTGCGGTCTCGAGAGCCACCGTGTACAGGAAATACACAATCACCAGCACGGCCAAAACGATCAGCATCACCAGGCCAAACGGGGCCTGTACTTGGGTAAAAAACAGCGAAAGGGGGCGTTCCTCGATGAACACGCTCCAGTTGCGCCAAGCAAAAAGCGCCATCAGTACGAAGATCGCCAGCAGAACAATGTTACGGGTGCGCATAGCTTATACCCACAAACAGGTGGATTGTACCGCAAAACCGGCCGGGCCAGACCGTCCCTGCCGAAGATGGGGAGAGCCAGGTGCCTCCCATACAGGGTTTTTGGGCACCTCAGCTCAAATATCGCCTATGCCCCTAATTCCTCAGGCCGAGACGGCTTCATCTCGAGCCTCCTCGGTCAAGCGCAGGAAGAACTCCTCGAGGTCGCTTCCCCCGTGCTGGCGCAGCAGCTCTTTGGGTGCACCCAGGGCCAACAACCGCCCTCGGTGCACCAGCGCCACCCGGTCAGCCACCTGCTCGGCCAGGTGGAGCTGGTGGGTGGCGTAGAGCACCGCCCGTCCGTTTTTGGAGTAATCCCGCAGCAAATCCTTGACCAAGCGGGTCGCGTGAGGATCGAGCCCTACCATGGGCTCATCGAGGATCAGGGCTTGGGGTTGGTGCAGCAGGCTCATGGCCAGCGAGAGTTTCTGTCGCATTCCGTGCGAATAGGTCTCGATCAAAGAGCTGGCAAAGCGCTCGAGCCGAAACCCCGCCAGCAGCTCCTCAATCCGTTGCTCGGTCTCGCTCCGGGGCAGCCGATACACCCCCGCCGCAAAGCGCAGCAGCTCGAGGCCCGATAGCTTACCGTAGAGGTACGGCCGATCGGGAACGTATCCAAACTGGGCCTTGGCCCGCACCGGTTCCTTCCAAACATCTACCCCATTCACCAAGGCCCGGCCCCCGCTGGGCCGCAACAACCCCACCAGCGCCTTGATGGTGGTACTTTTTCCGGCTCCGTTGGGGCCTAAAAGGGCCAGGGTTTCGCCTGGAAGCACCTCGAGGTCCAGAGCCTCCAGAGCCACGAACTTGCCGTAGCGCTTAGACAGCTTCTCGAGGCGAATCATCGCAGGCCCGGTCCCAAAATCCCTACTTCAGCTCCTCCACCGCCCGCTTGAGGATCGCGTCCTTATCCAAGTCGAGCAGGGCCTGGCCCGGCTGAGGGGCCACCGCAGGGGCGGGGATTGGCTGACTAAAGCTGAACTTGCCATCGGTGCCCACCTTGGCGGTGTAGGTTTGACCGCCGATGGTCAGCGTGGCCGTGTCTCCAGGCTTGGCCCCGGTTCCGGTAAAGGAGAGCGGGGTTTGGAAGCGGGTGTCCTTGACTACGATATCCGGGGTGATGCCCTTTTTCTGGATGCTGCGCTTGAGCGGGGTAAGCCACTCAAAGGTCACCAGGATCAGTTCGCCCCCATTCGAGAGGGGCCGCACATACTGCCCCACCCCCTTGCCAAAGCTCTGCTCCCCAATCACCTTCGCCCGCTTGGTGTCTTGCATGGCCCCCGCGACGATCTCCGAGGCCGAGGCCGAGTTGCGGTTGATCAGCACCACCATCGGCCCAGTCCAAACCGGTTTTCCATCCGCCTCGCAGACCAGTTGGGTGCGGGTACGGGTGCGCTGGTAGACGATAGGCCCCGACTGGATGAAATCGCTGGCCACCAAGCAGGCCTGCTGCAACTGCCCCCCACCGTTATCGCGCAGGTCAAAAATGAGCTTCTGGGCTCCCTGGGCTTTGAGGTCTTTGATCGCGGCGGTGAGCTGATCATTGCCCTTATCGGTCTGGAAGGTCTCGAGCGAGACATACCCGATGTTGCCAGGCAGCATGGCCTTGGTCACGGTGGTGACCTCAATCTTCTGCCGAATCATCTCGAAGCGAAGGATTACATCGCTTCCAGCCCGCCTAACCCCTACCGTCACTTTGGTGCCCAGGGGCCCCACGATTTTGTTGCGAATCTGGCTGCTATTCAGGTTGGTCACGTCCTCGCCATTGACCTCGACGATGCTGTCGCCCACCTGAATCCCCGCGTTGAAGGCCGGTTTGTTGCGGATGAGCTGGAGGATCACCGCCCCCTTCCCACCCTCACCGGGGCCCAGGGTCGCCCCAATGCCGTAGAACTCCCCCCGGCGAAACTCGTCGTCGCTCTTGGCCTCTTCGGGCGAAACATAGCTGCTGAACTCACTGTTCAGCGCACCCACCAGGCCCTGTATCCCCCCCTGGATCACCTTGTCCAGCTGCTTCTGGTCCAGCTTCTCCAGGTAATCATCCTGGATGGCCTGATAGGTCTCGAGGAAAGCCTGACCGTTAGGGTCGCGGGAAAAGCTCTCGAGCGAGGGCCGCGAGAGCTGCGCATACACCAAAGCCGCCAGTACACCGCCTACCACCACCACCGTCATCCACACTTTGCGTTTCATTGACCGGTTCACCAAGGAGCATCTTAGCGGTTGCGGATGAGAGCGCAGTGTTTATAGGCACATACCGCCAGGACACCGCTAAGGTTCTGCTCGAGACCCCGCTTTCCGTTGTACCCTAAACGAGACATGGTTCATTTCCACCGGGTCACCCTGGAGTACCGCCGCACCCAGACCAAGGCGCTGTACGACCTCAACCTGGAAATCCGCAAGGGGGAGTTTGTGTTCTTGGTGGGCCAGTCTGGGGCGGGGAAAAGCAGCCTGCTCAACCTGATCCTGAAGCGGCTCGAGCCCACCAGTGGGGCGGTGTATTTTGCCGGGGAAAACCTCAAGGCCCTGCGCGGAGACCGAATCGCCCTGCACCGTCGGCGCATCGGAGCGGTGTTTCAGGATCACCGGCTGCTGCGGGAAAAAAACGTGGAAGAAAACCTGCTGTTCGCCCTGCGCGTGCTGGGGGTGCCGAAAAACGAGTGGGAGACCCGGGTCACGCGGGCGCTGCGGCAGGTTGGGATCGTCCATAAAAAGCGCTCCTACCCCGAGGAACTCTCAGTCGGGGAAGCCCAGCGGGTGGCCATCGCCCGGGCCCTGGTAGGCGAGCCCCCCGTATTGCTGGCCGATGAGCCCACCGGCAACCTGGACCCCGCCAATGCCCTAGGGGTGCTGGAAATTTTCAAATCGGCCCATGCCCGAGGTGCCACTGTGCTGATGGCCACCCACTCCCGCGACCTGGTGGAAGCCTACCCGCAACGGGTGGTGCTGCTCAAAGCCGGTCAGTTGGTGCGCGACGAGCGCGAAGGAAAATACAGCCTGGTTTAGCGCTCCCCCATGGGAGGTTCGACTGGACATTTATCCCTCACCCGGGAGTGCTACACTACATAGCACTAGGCCTGACCTAAAGCACCTCGAGCCCCTTATGCAAGGTCAGCGCCGAGTACAAAGGAGGGCCGCATGAACGTCTACAAACTGGTTGGCCGCCAAGTCGAGATCACCGAAGCCCTCAAAAACTACATTGATAAGAAGATGCCCCGCCTGGACCGGCACTTCGAGGGGGCGGATACCAAAGTGGTGCTCTCCATGGCCCAGAGCCCGCGCATCGGCAGCCGGGCCAAGGTCGAGATTCAAGTCAGCGTGCCCAAGGGCCTGGTGCGAGTAGAGGAATCCGACCCCGACATGTATGCCGCCATTGACCGGGCCGTGGACCGGCTGGAATATCAGCTCCAGCGCTACAAAGAACGCCACTTCCAGAAGGCCCGGCAAGCGGCCCCGGTTCCGGTGGGGGCCCCCGTGGCCGAGGAGCCCGAGGAGGATGCACTGCGCATCGTGCGGGTCAAGCGCTTTGCGGTCAAGCCGATGAGCCCCGAGGATGCGGCCTTTGAGATGGAAGCCCTAGGGCACGACTTCTTCGTGTTCCGCAGCTCCGAGACGGAGCAGATCAACGTGATCTACCGCCGCCGGGACGGAAACTACGGCCTGATCGAGCCGCTGTAGCTTCATCCTCCCGGCGGGCCATCTAAAGCCTCCCGCAGCCGCTGAAATTGCTCGAGGGAGAGGGCCTCCCCGCGCACCTGGGGGCTGAGGCCCAAGGCCTCGAGCGCCCGCAGGACCTGGGGGCTGTCATAGCCCCCAGCCCGAAGGGCGTTGACCAGGGTTTTCCGGCGCTGAGCAAAAGCGGCCTCGATCAGCCGGAACAGCCGGGGGGAATCAGGGACAGGTCGGGGCTCGAGCCGCACCACCGCGCTCGTCACCTTAGGGGGTGGGAAAAAGGCCCCTGGGGGCAGGTCAAAGAGCCGCTTGGCGCTGCTGTGGTACTGCACCCTCAGCGAGAGCAGCCCATACTCTGCGGTCCCCGGCTGGGCGGTCATGCGCAGGGCCACCTCTTTTTGCACCAACACCACCATCCGGCGAAACCGCCCCGAGCGCAGGAGCTGGGTGACGAGCGGTGTGGCAATGTTGTAGGGTAGGTTTCCCGCAAACAGGCTCCCCTCAGGAAGGGCCTTCCAGTCAAACTGGAGGGCATCTGCCCACACCACCTCCACCGGTAGCCCGGCCAGGGTCTCAGCCTGCAGGGCCTCCAGCCGCCGGTCCATCTCCACGCTCACCACCTGGGCCCCAGCCTGGGCCAAGGCTCGAGTCAGGGTGCCCAGCCCTGGCCCCACCTCATAAACCCGCTCTCCCGGCCTGAAACCGACCGCCTCCACAATCCTTCGTAAGTACCCGGCCTCGACCAGAAAGTTCTGGCCGAAGCGTTTGTCGGCCCGCAAGCCGTAGCGCAGGAGGAGGTCTTGAACGGTGCGCACCGAGGTCAGATTCACGGCAACCCTCGGTGAAGGCGCTACCCGATCGCTGCCCCTGCTGAGGGAATCTGCACGATCTCCCAGTCCAGCCGATCATCGCTCAAGATCAGCTCGAGGTACTGGTCCTGGTCAAGGGCATCAATCAGGGCCAGCTTGTCCTTGATCAGGATGCCGTTTTTCATCACCGTATGGCCATAGACCCCAAAGCGGTGCCCCATGCGCTCCACATAATCCGCGTTGTACAACCACCACTCCTTGGCCTCGCGCCCGTTATAGAACATCTCGTCGTAGCTCTGGAGCCAGGGCACCGGCCCCACATGGGCGAAGTTGACCCCATAGAGGTTGATCTGGCTGGGGAAGGTATCGAACCAGGCCTTGAGATCTTCAGGGAACTCCACCCCTCCCAGCTCAGGGTGAAACTCCTTGTGCTCGAGGGTGGCGTTGCCCAGCACAAAAGTGCCGTGAACCGCGGCGTGATCGTGGTTGCCCATCAAGATGGTGACATGCCCATTGGCCGCCTCTTGAAAGCGCTTAATCCGGTGCAGCTCGCGAATCTGAGCCCTGGCAGCCATGCGCAGGTGATCCGGGTTGTTGGGGTCGTAGTCCTCGAGGCCGGTCAGTTTGCGGTAATCGGCCAGCAGCTTAGGGTGTACCAGATCGCCCATCAGCACCACCCGGTAGGTGCCGCGCACCAGGGGGTCGGTGGGCATTAGGTCCTCTCCCGCAGCAAAGGAGTGTTTGAGGGCCCGCCAGAGCTTGGCAAAATCCGCGTGCAGGTCGCCAATGGCAATGACCTTGATCACGGACGCCCCTTTAGCAAGGCCCGCAGCTCCCCGTAGAGCCTGCGGGTTTCATCGGGGGTTTTGCCATAGCCGCTGTATTTGTTGACGATGAGCGCGGCCTGCTTGCCCAGCCCTGCCTCTTTGAGGCGCTCCATCAGGCGGTCAATGAGCTCCTGGGGCTCGGGTTTGGCCGGTTCGCCCTCCGCGCCCTCCACCGCCTCAGGGGGCAGGGGGCGAGCCGGCCAAACCCGAGCCCCAGGAGCTCATTGAC
>NZ_QWLB01000023.1 GCF_003574355.1 Meiothermus granaticius NBRC 107808
ATGGAAAGGAGCGTGCGCAGGTATGCCGCAAAGGTCTCGACCTCCTCGACCGGACTCCCCGCCGCCCATCCCCTCGGACCGCTTGGCGAACGAGTTGCGTCCCTTCTTGGATAAGCCCGAGGTGGAGAGCGTATTGGTGATGAGCAGCGAGGGCCGCTTATTGGCTACGGCGGGGAGTCCGGTCGAGGAGGTCGAGACCTTTGCGGCATACCTGCGCACGCTCCTTTCCATCTCGAGGGTGTTGGGGGACAAACACGGATTTTCTCCGCTCCAGAGCTTGAGCCTGGAATATCTGGGTAAAACCGTACTGGTCAACCACATCTCCGAGGGATCGGTGCTGGCCTTGGTGGTGCGAGGCTCGGGGGGCAGTGGGGTGATCCGCTACTTGGTGCTAAAGCAGATGCCCCAGCTTAAGGCCATACTGGAGGGCTAATACCAGATTTGGCTGGTTCGTTGCCGGACGCTGACGAGCCCACCCGACCGAAGTGATCCGCGTAGCGGGGGGAGGGCAGCTTCAGGAAACCTGGAGCTCGAGTTCCCCCCCTTGGACCCCTAGGGTGAGTTGGCCTCCATTTTTCAAACCCCCAAAGAGCAGCAGGTCGGCCAGCGGCTTTTTGATATGCTCCTGAATCACTCGGGCAAGGGGCCGTGCCCCCATCAGCGGATCGTAGCCCTTCTCGCACAGCCACTGCAGGGCCGCTTCGGTGAGGTTGAGCCGCACCCTGCGCTCGGCGAGCTGAGCCTCGAGCTGCCGCAAAAACTTCTCTACGATCTGCCGCATCACCGCGGGAGAAAGCGCGGCGAAGTGCACGATGGCATCCAGGCGATTGCGAAACTCAGGGGTGAACATTCGCTTGAGCGCTTCGTCGGTGGCTTCCTGCTTGGTTCCCCCTAAAAACCCCACCCGGGTTTCGCTGGCTTCCGCGGCCCCAGCATTGGTGGTCATGATGAGCACCACATTGCGAAAATCCACCGCCTTGCCGTTGTGATCGGTGAGCTTGCCGTAATCCATCACCTGCAACAGCACCGAGAACAGGTCAGGGTGGGCTTTTTCAATCTCGTCAAGCAACACCACACAGTGTGGATGTTGCAATACGGCATCGGTCAGCAACCCCCCTTGGTCGAAGCCCACGTATCCTGGAGGGGCCCCGATCAGCCGGGAGACCGAGTGCTTCTCCATGTACTCTGACATATCGAAGCGCAGCAGCGAGACCCCCAGCGAGGCTGCCAACTGCCGGGCCAGCTCGGTTTTACCTACCCCCGTCGGTCCGGAGAAGAGATAAGCCCCGATGGGTTTTTGGGGGTCCCGTAGCCCCGCTCGAGCCAACTTGATGGCGCTAGCGACCTCAGCCACGGCGCTGTCCTGGCCGTAGACCGCGCCCTTCAGCTCGGCCTCGAGGTTTTGCAGCACCACCTCGTCCTCCCGGCTGAGATGGGTGGGGGGGATGCGGGCGATGCGGGCTACGGTGGCCTCGACCTCGGCGGCCCCGATCTCCTTGGCCCGCTCATGGGCGGGTTTAAGGGCCTGTGCAGCCCCGGCCTCGTCCAAAACGTCCAGGGCGGAGTCGGGCAGGCGGCGCTCCAAAAGGTGGCGGGCGGCCAGTTCAACCGCACGGCGCAGGGCTTCGTCGGTGTAGGGCAGGCCGTGGTGGGTCTCGAGCCGCGAGCGGAGCCCGTGCAGGATTTTCACCGCGTCCTCCGGGGAGGGCTCGGGTACGTCAATTTTCTGGAAGCGGCGAGCGATAGCCCGATCCTTCTCGAAGTGCTTGTACTCCCCGAAGGTGGTGGCCCCGATGCAGCGAAGCTTGCCGGTGAGGGCCGGCTTGAGCAGGTTGGAGGCGTCTACCGTGGAGCCGGTGGTGCTGCCCGCGCCCACGATGGTGTGGATTTCGTCAATGAACAAAATGGCATTGGCCCGGTGCTCGAGCGCCTGCATCACCGCTTTGACCCGTTCCTCGAAGTCGCCGCGAAAGCGGGTTCCCGCCAGCAGGGAGCCGATGTCCAGGGCAAAGACCTCCGCCCCCAGCAACTTCTCGGGAACGGCTTCCTCCACAATGCGCTGGGCCAGCCCTTCTACCAGCGCCGTTTTGCCTACCCCAGGGTCCCCCACCAGCAGGGGGTTGTTCTTTTGGCGGCGCGAGAGTACGGTCAGGATCCGCTCGAGCTCAGCCTCGCGCCCGATAAGGGGGTCTAGCTCACCGCTCTGCGCCTTGGCGGTCAGGTTGGAGCAATAGGCCTGGAGGGGGTCGGTGGCAGTTCCCCCCTCTTCTTCGGGGGTGGGTTGGCCTGCGGGCTGAGGGGTGGTGCCGGAGGGGGTGCTTCCCCTGGAGATCGCACTGAGCACATCCAGCCGGGTCAGGCCGAAGGTTTCCAGAAGGGCATAGGCAGCGGACTGGCGCTCGTCAAAGATTGACACCAGCACGTTGGCCCCGCTGGCCTGATCCCGCCCCGCCGAGCGCATCTGGGCGATGGCCCGTTGGATAACCCGTGAAAAGGCCAAGGTGGGTTCGGGTTCCGCCCCAGGCCGGGTCTCGAGCTGCAGGAGGGATTCTTCAAGGGTGGCCCGCAGCGCAGCGAGATCCACTTTGCAGCTGCGCAACACCCGTGCGGCGTCGGGGTCATCGAGTAAAGCCAACAGCAAGTGCTCGAGCCCCGCGTACTCGTGCCCATACTGCTGGGCTAAGGAGAGGGCCCGGCGGAGGCTTTGCTCGAGGGTGGGGGTGAGAGGGGTGTCCACGGTGCCTCGAGTGTATCAAGCTCCAGACCCGCAAATGTGCCCAAATAGGGATACTTTTGGAAGATATTTTATACTCATGAAAGTTGTACAGGGGGGTAGTTGTGGCAAAAGCAAAAGAGCGAGAGAACTTTCGTTCGCGGCTCAAGGCGGTGGGGTTGCGCCACACCTTGCCGCGAGAGCGCATTTTGGCCTATCTGGACCGTAAAAGTATTCACCCTACGCCCGAGGAGCTCTACCACGGACTCAAGAAAAAGGGGTACGCCATCGGACTCTCCACCGTTTACCTGAACCTGCAGGTGCTGCGGGACTCCGGGTTGTTGTGGGAGTTCAAAGACCAGAAGGGCAATACTCGCTACGACGGTTTTACCTCGCGGCATCACCACTTGTTTTGCTTGCAGTGTGGCGCCATCGAGGATGTGCTGCTGCAGGAGCTAGCCGAGTTTGACCCAGAGCCCATTCGTAGGGCAGTGGAGGCCATGAGCGGTTGGTTTGTGGAGGAAGCCCGGCTCGAGCTGCGGGGGGTCTGCCCCCACTGCCAGTGATCCAAGGCCCTGAGAGGGACTAAACGCCCAGCAGTTCGACCAGGGTCCGCACCCCAAATCCGGTTCCACCCGCAGGCCCTAGGGCATGGGGGCGTTCGGTGAAGGCGGGGCCGGCGATGTCCAGGTGAACCAGGGGCTTTTCCGTGAACTCGCTGAGGAACAGTCCCGCGATCACCGCCCCGGCGTAGCGGCTGCGCCCGTGGACATTTTTGAGGTCGGCCACGCTGGAGACCAGCATCTCGCGGTACTCCTCCTCGAGGGGCAGCGGCCAAACCTTCTCCCCCCCTCGCTCGGCAGCCTCTTGTACCTCCCGTCCCAGGCGCACATCGTTGCTGAAGAGCCCGGCAACTTTTTCCCCCAGGGCAATCACGCAGGCCCCCGTTAGGGTGGACAGCTCCACGATGGCATCCGCGCCCTGCCGATCGGCATAGGTGATGGCGTCGGCCAGGGTTAATCGGCCCTCGGCATCGGTGTTGAGCACCTCTACGGTTTTTCCGGAAAGGCTTTTGAGTACGTCTCCAACGCGATAAGCCTGTCCCGAGATCATGTTTTCGGCTGCGGCCACATAGGCCCGTACCTCGAGCTGGGGCTTCAGCTTGGCCACCGCCTGCATGGTGGCCAGCACCGCGGCAGCCCCAGCCATATCGCATTTCATGGTGAGCATGCTCTCGTTGGGCTTGAGGGAGTAGCCGCCGGTGTCAAAGGTGATGCCCTTACCCACCAATGCCAGCACCCGCTCCGGGGTACCCTGGGGTTTATAAACCACTTGAATGAAGCGCGGTGGATTGGCCGAGCCCTGGGCCACCCCATAGTAGCTGCCCAGGCCCTCCGCCTGGATTCGACCCTCATCCCAGACCTCGACCTGAAGCCCCAGGGCCTCGAGCGCCTGGGCCCGCCGGGCCAGCTCGGCTGGGGTGAGGCTGTTGGGCGGCTCATTGACCAGGTCGCGGGCGTAGTTCACGGCCTCAGCCACAACTTGGGCCCGGTCTACGGCTGGGCCGCTGCTCCGGGCCAGCCACAGCCGCAGCTTTTTATGCTCGGGGTTCGACTTGTACTTCCCAAAGCTGTAGCTGCCCAGCAGGGCCCCCTCAGCCAGAGCGTAGCTAGCCTCTTTTTTGCCGAATTTATCAGCCAAAAAGGTCTCGGCCACCGCTTCCCGAAACCCCAGCCGGGTGATCTCAGCTACCAGCTTGGCCCCCGCTTTACGCAGGGTCTCGAGGCTAACCCCGCGCTTGCGCCCCAACCCGAAGAGCAGCCCGAAGCTTTTGCCCAGCGGAACCAGCAAGGTCTCACCCAGCTCGCCTTTAAAGCGCAGCTCTTCCAGCATCCTCGAGAGCGCCCCCCGGTTTTTGGTGTCGAGTTTTTGCCCTTCCTCGCTCAGCTCTCCTCCCCAAACCCCAACCACTGCTAAGGGGGCTGGAATCTCATCCACGTAGCGCCGTGCAGATCTGACTGTAAGCTCCATAACTTGCGAAATATACCATGAATTGCCCAGAAAGAGCGCTTGTCTAAAAAAAGCCCCTTTCTCATGTGATTCTGCCCCTACGGTTCCGCTTTCTTATACAATGGCCCCGATGAAGACCAACGCTCTAGGTGGAAGTGCGGCCCTCGAGGGGGTAATGATGAAATCGCCCGAGGCTTGGGCCTTAGCGGTGCGCCTGCCCAGTGGTACCATTCATGTCGAGCGACACGACGAACTGGCCCTCTCGAGGCGGTATGCCTGGGCCCGGTGGCCCTTGGTGCGAGGGGTGGTGGCCCTCTATGACTCCATGGCGGTCTCTTACCAGGCCATGTCGCGCAGTGCGGCCCTGGCTGGGGAAGAAGAGGAGCAGATGTCTAAAGGTGCACTCTATGGCACCATGGCCGTGTCCCTGCTGATTGGTGTGGCCATGTTTATTGTGCTGCCGGGGTTTTTGTCAGGGTTGGTCATCAATGCCGCGGCTCACCCGGTGCTGTACAACCTTTTGGCCGGTCTGATCAAAGCCGCGATTTTGGTGGGGTATCTGGTCTTCATCGGGCGGCTGCCGGACATCCAGCGCTTTTTCATGTACCACGGAGCCGAGCACAAGGCCATCGCGGCCTATGAGAAGGGCCTTCCCCTCACGGTAGAGAACGTGCGGGCTCAGCCTGCGTTTCATCCCCGCTGCGGCACCACCTTCATCGCGTTTGTGATCCTGGCCAGCGTGGTGGTGTACAGCCTGATTCCCCATCAGGAGGTGTTGCTGTGGCGCTTGGGAGCGCGGGTGCTATTCCTGCCGCTGGTGGCGGGGGTGGCTTTTGAGTTGCTGCGCTGGTCGGCTTCGCACACCGATCCCGTTTCCAACCTCCTGCGCGCGATTGGCTTTCGCTTTCAGATGCTCACCGTCAAGGAGCCTACCGACGACATGATCGAGGTCGCGATTGAGAGCACCAAGGCCGCCAGTGGGCAGATCGCCGAGAAGCCGGTGGCAGTGGCCTGAGCGTTCTCCAGCCGCTGCTATCGCTTCCGGGTACTGGGCGGTACAATCACGCCATGCGTGTTCTGCACACGGCAGACTGGCATCTAGGTAAGGTGCTCAAGGGCCGGGACCGTACCGCTGAGATCGCCGAGGCTTTGCGCGGGCTGCTCCACCTGGTGCGGAGCGAGCGGGCCGAGCTGGTCGTGGTCGCGGGGGACTTGTTTGACCGGGCGGTGGTCAGCACCGAGGCTGAGGCGGCGGCGTTTGAATTTTTCCTGGGGTTGCGGGAGCTGGGAGTTCCAGCCCTGGCAATTGCCGGGAACCACGACAGCCGCGAGCGGATGGAAGCCCTTTCGCCGCTTCTGTACCTGACCGGTGCAACGGTGTTTGGGGATGTGCGTTTTGCTGAGCAGGGTGGGGTGGTGGACATTCCCGGCGGTCGGGCTGCCCTGCTGCCCTTTTTGTCGGAGCGGCGCTTGGTGAAGGCCAACCATCTTCTCGAGGGCGACGGCAGCCTGTGGAAGGGCCTCTATGGCCAGGGCATACAGCGCATTTTGGCCAACTTGGCTGCCGGTTTTGGCCCACAGATCAACCTGCTGATGTCCCACCTAACCGTGGAGGGAAGCCGGCTGGGGGGAGGGGAGTTTACCTTCTACACCACCAACTCCTATGCGGTGCGGCCCTCGGTGTTTCCCCTGAGCACATCCTACGTGGCCCTGGGGCACATCCACCGCCAGCAGCAGGTAGGGGAGTCCCCGGTGGCTTGGTACCCCGGATCGTTGATCCAGCTGGATTTTGGCGAGGGGGAGGAGGCCCCGAGAGGGGCCCTGATCGTAGAGATGGAGCCAGGGGTTTTGCCCAAGGTGCATCCGATCCGTGAGCGCTGGGGAAAGCCCCTCAAGACCTTCCGGATCAAGCTCGAGGCCCTCGACGCCCGTTGGAATGAGGTGGCCTCGTTTCCCGGCTACACCAAGCTGATCTTGGAGGGTCGGGGCAATGCTGGGCTGCGGGAGCGGTTGTTCCGCGAGCTGCCGGATCTGCTCGAGGTGGAGTTCAACACAGCTGAACCCCAGGAGCCCATCCCAGTCCAAGCCCCGGAAAACTGGGACTGGGCCGAGGCCTATGCCCAGTACCGGCTCGAGGCCACGGGGGCCGCCCCCAGCCCTGAGCTGCTCAGCGCGTTTAGCCAAATTTACGAGGAAACCCATGCCGAGGACGCCCAACGCTGAACGCCTTCAGGGGGTTTGCTGATCCCTATGAGACCGCTCAAACTTCGCCTTGAAGGCTTTGGAGCTTACCAAATCCCCCAAGAGGTGAGCTTCGATGATGTGGAGCTCTTCGCCATCACCGGCCCCACTGGCGCTGGGAAGAGCACCCTTCTGGACGCGATTACCTTTGCCCTATATAAATCCACCCCGCGCATCGGCGGCAGGGGCTTGGGGGAACTCAAGCACCCTGGGGCGACTCAGGCCAAGGTCGAGCTGACGTTTGCGGTAGGGGAGCAGAGCTGGCGGGTGGTGCGGGTACTGGGCCAGGAGAACCAAAATCGGCTGGAGTACCTCACCGGTGAGGGCTGGCGCACCCACCCCGCCTCGGAGAAGGTCAAGGAGCTTGACAGCCGGTTGGTCCAGATTGTGGGGATGGATTACGAGACCTTTACCCGGGCCATTTTGCTGCCGCAGGGGGAGTTCGACCTGTTCTTGCATGGCAAACCTACGGAGCGGCGCGACACCCTGATCAAGCTCTATGGTCTCGAGAACCTGCGGGCCATGCGGGATCGGGTAGGGGACCGGCTCAAGGGGGTGCGGGAGCAGATCGCCCAATTGCAGGGTGAGCTGAGGGCCCTCGAGGGGGTAGAGGAGGCGCAGCTGGAGGGCGTGCGCGAGGAGATCAGGGCTTTAGAGCGCCAGGAGACCGAGTTGGGCCGACAGGTCGAGGCTTTAGAGCGGGAACTGCATGACCTCGAGCAGCGCCGCAAGGGCTTCGCTGAGCTAGAGGCCCAGCGCCGCCGCTGGTCCAGTTGGCAGGCCCAAGCCCCGGAAATGGCTCGCACTGCCGAGCTGATCGAGCGGGCGGTTTTGGCTGAGCGGGTCTGGCCACAGGTGGAGGCGCTCGAGCGGGCTCGCCAGGAGGCCCTGGAGGCGGCGCGGGCGCTGGAGGGCATCCGCAAGGAGCTAGCGCAGCTCGAGGCTGCGCTGGGCGCGGCAAGGGCGGGGTTCTCCCCGGCTGAGCTCGAGGCGCTCCGGGTTCAGCAGGCCCAGCTTCCTTGGCTTCAGGAGCAGGAAGCTCGGCTGCGGCGCTACGGTGGGAGCCTGGAGCTGGATCACCCGGCTCCACAGCCCTTCGACGAAGAGCGGATCATGGCCCTGCGCGAGGCGGAGCAGGTCTTCGAGCGGGTTGGGCGGCTCTCGAGCCGTCAGGAGCGCTTGGACCGGGCCCTGGAGACCGCCCGGGCCGAGGTAGCCGGGGCTGAGGCTCAGCATCGGGAGCTGCAAGCCCACCTCGAGGTGCTGCGGGAGCAGGGGGGCAAGGCCCGTCAGCAGACCGAGGCGGCGGAACAGGCCTTGGAGGCCGAGCGCCTGCGACAGGGGGTGCTGGGGCATCGCCACCTGCTGCAGCCCGGCCAGCCCTGCCCGCTGTGCGAGCAGGTGGTTCGGGTTTTGCCCCCGCCGGCAGCTGCCCCCGACCTGAAGGCGCTCGAGGCCCACGCCCTTCAGCTCCGGGAACAGTTGGAGGCCCTGCGCACCCAGTTCAAGCTTGACCAGGAGCGTCTTAGAGCGCTGGAGGAGAACCTGCCCAAGCTGCGCAGCCGGCAGGCCGAGCGCGCAGCGGAGGCCACTGAAGCGGCCCAGGAGCTGGAAGCCGCGCGAGCCGGTCTCTTGGGCCTCAACGACCCCGAGGCGGCCCGAGAGGAGCGGAAGCAGCGTCTGGCGGGGTTGGCGGCGGAGCTGCGGGGGATCATCGGCGGGACGAGCCTCAAGGCCTATGCGGAGCGGCTGGAGGGGCACATCAAGGCCCTGGAAGGCAGGGCGAAAGAGGTGGCCACGCTCGAGCCGCGGGTTCAGGAGGCCCGGCAGAAGGCCGCAGTAGAGGAGGAGCGCGCGCGGGGGGCGCAAGAGCGGCGAAGGGGTCTGGAGGAAAGTCTGGCGGCCTTGCTCGAGCAGGCGGGGCTCGGCTCGGCCAATGCGGTGAAGGCCGCCCGGCTCGAGCCGGGCGAGATCGAGGCCCTCGAGCGCCGGCGCAGAGACCATGAGCATGAGGGCAGTGTGTTGACCGAGAACCTCAAGCGCCTGGAGGCCCAGCTGGCGGGACAGGACCCGGTCACCGAGGACCAAGCCCGCGAAGCCAAGGACCGGCTCGACCGGCTCAAAACCGGGTTGGATGAGGTGAAGAAGCGGCTTGGAGGACGCCACGCCGACCTCACGCGCCTGCAGGAGCAGATCGAGCGCAAGCGCCAAGTCCTGCGCCAAAAAGCCACCCTAGACCGCGAGGCCGACCTCTGGGAACAGCTCGCTACCGATCTCAAAGGGGATCGCTTTCAGGATTTCTTGCTGCGCCATTACCAGGCGGGGCTTTTGGGACGGGCTTCGGAGCTGATCCAGGCGCTTTCCCAGGGGCGCTACACCCTACGGCTCGAGGACGATGAGTACAAGGTGTTTGATCACTGGACCGAAACCCCGCGCCCGGTGCGCACCCTTTCCGGGGGCGAGAGCTTTATGGCCAGCCTATCGCTGGCGCTTTCCCTGTCGGAGCATCTGTCTAGGGGCCGGATCGGGGCCCTGTTTCTCGACGAGGGGTTTGGAACCCTAGATGCCGAGACGCTGGATCAGGTGGCGGCGGTGCTGGAAGCCCTGCCGACCCAGGGCCGATTGGTGGGGATTGTGACCCATGTCGAGGCCCTGGCGGAGCGGCTCCCGGCGCGACTGCTGGTGCAGAAATCCCAGGCCGGGAGCCGGATCTCCTGGAAAGACTGAGGGGCTGCCCCTCTTCTTGGTGGCGTCTTGTAAGATGCTCGAGTTGTGAGCCGCGCCTCCCCCCGTATCCTGCGCAACACCTTGGTCGTGATGGCCGGAACCCTGGCCAGTCGCGTTCTGGGGCTGGTGCGCCAGCAATTTTTTGTCAATCTATTTCCTGACGCGCTCAAGGACGCGTTTACCGTAGCCTACCGGGTTCCCAACCTGTTTCGTGAGATTCTGGCTGAGGGCGCGGTGCAGAACGCTCTAATCCCGATCATCAAGGGGCTCTCCGAGGCGGAGGCCCGGGTTTTCTTGCGCCGCTTTGGGGCTTTGCTTTTGGGCTTGAATCTGCTGTTCATCGGACTGGGCTGGCTGCTGGCCCCCTGGATTGCCCACCTGCTCATTGACCGCTCGAGCTACCTCAACCAGCCTGAGCAGTTTGCCCAGGTGGTTTACCTGATTCGCCTGGTAATGCCGTTCCTGCTGGGGATCTCAATGGGAGCCCTGTTTACCGCGGTGTTGCAGGCGGAGGAGCGCTTCGGGGCCAGCAGTTTCGCCCCCATCATGTTCAACCTGGGCTCGATTGCCCTCTTTGTGTTGTGGCCGGGGAATCCAACCGCGCTGGGGCTTTCCGCAGCGGTGGGGGGATTGTTGCAGGCGCTGGTACAACTGCCCTATTTGCGGGGGTTCTGGCTGGAATGGAAGCCCCACCGGGCCTTCGGTGAGGCCCTGCGGCGGATGGGTCCCTTCACCTTTACCACTGGGTTGCGGCAAATCCTCAATCTGGTGCTGGTCAACGTGCTGACCCGGTACCCTGCCGGTGCGACCAATGCCTTTTACAATGCCGAGGTGATCTACCTGATGGTGCTGGGCCTGCTCTCCACCTCTCCGGCCATGGCCCTCTATCCCCGCATGGCCGACCAACAGAACGACCCCGTTGCTCTAGGGAACCTGCTGCGGCGGGCCCTGGAGCGGGTGGTGGTGCTGATGGGGCTGGCGGGTGGGTTATTGGTGGCCCTGGCCCCTTGGCTTGTGGGAGCCCTTTACGCCTTCAGCGCCAACTTCACCCCAGAGAACCGCTTTTACAGCAGCCAGACCCTAACCGCAATGGGCTTTGCGGTGTTGCCCTGGGGCATCAACACCTTTTTGCTGCGGGGGTTTTATGCCTTGGGGGAGGTGGCTCGAGCGGTGCAGGTTTCAGTGGTGATCTTGGTGCTCAACGCGCTGGGGTATTGGTTGCTGCGAGACACCGGATTGTTCGCCCTCAACCTCTCGACCGCGGTGGCGGGGTTGGTGGGTCTGCTGATCTATGCCGCGCGGCTCGAGCGCTTGCAGGTGCTCTCTCTGCGCTGGCTTTTGGAGTTCAGCGGACGGGTGGTGCTGGCAGCACTCCCCAGCGCGGCGGTGGCCTATGGAGTGGCCCGATGGTTTGGCTTTCCGGGCTACTTCCTGCACAACCTGCCCCCGCTGATCGCAGGGGGGTTGATGGGGTTGGCCGCGTTTTTTGTGGCTGCGCGGTGGCTCAAGCTGCCTTTGCGGCTGCGCTAGTACGATATGAACGAGGATCCTATGATGAACGAAGCGGAAAAGCTCGAGTGGTTTGAATTGCAATTGCGCCTCAAGACCATTGAGGTGATGCTGGGGCCAAGGTACCGCGAGGCCCTGGCCCTAACCCTTGGAACCCTCTATACCCCGCAAAGGCTGGTGGCCATGGCCCAACGCCTGGGGGTTTCGCCCGAGGGGTTACACGGCCAGCTCGAGAAGATTCGGCTTGAGCTCAACACGGTAGAGCCGGGGTCTGAGGGGGGCTAAAGCTCAAGGGGTCAGGCGGTGGCGGTCGCGGGGGAAGGCCCGGGCGTAGCGCACATTGGGGAGCCCCAGCAGCTTTTGGGTTAGCCGCTCAGCCCCGATGGCAAAGCCGCCGTGGGGGGGCATGCCGAACTTGAATACCTCCAGGTAACCGGCGAAGTTGGCCGGATCGTTGCCTTTCTTCTCGAGCTGCTCCACCAGCATGCGGTGTTCGTGCACCCGTTGCCCCCCTGAGGTGATCTCCAGGCCGCGAAACAGGAGATCGAAGCCGCGGGTACGCCCGTCCCCTTCCGGATAGGCATAAAACGGACGGGCAACCTCGGGGTACTTGCTCACAAAAAGGAAATCCACCCCCCACCTCTCCTTGGCCCAGGCTCCTAGGGCCCGCTCCGCTTCTTCATTGAAGTCTTGGCCCACCGGCATCGAGAGTTCTTCCCGCAGGATGCGCCGAGCCTCGGCATGCTCGAGCCGCGGCATCTCGGTCAGATTGGGCCACTCCGCCCCCAGCAGCTCTAGCTCCGACGAGACGGACCTTCTGGCCTCCTCCAGCATGGCCCGCAGCAAGTTTTCCTCCAAGTCCATCACCTCGTTCTCGTCGCGGATAAACCCCATCTCCACATCCAGCGAAAGGTACTCGTTGAGGTGCCGGCTGGTCGCGTGTTGCTCTGCCCGAAACACCGGGGCGACCTCATAGACCCGCTCGTAGACCCCCACCATGATCTGCTTGTAGAGCTGGGGGGATTGGGCCAGGTAAGCGCGTTGCTCGAAGTAGTCTATGGGGAAAAGGTTGCTGCCCCCCTCGGCCCCGGCGCTGACGATCTTGGGGGTGAAGATCTCGGTGAAGCCTTGAGCGTCGAGGTACTGTCGGAAACCGCGCACCAGCGCTGCCTGAACCTTGAGCGTAGCTCGGGCTTTTTCTCCCCGCAAGCTCACGTAGCGGTACTCGAGCAGGGTCTCGGGGTTGGCCCGCCACTCCTCCTTAGGGATTTCAATCGGGGAGGGTTCCAGGGCTCTGGCTAAAAATTGCAATTCCTGCGCGAGCACCTCGAGGCCCCCTGGGGCTTTGGCGTTTTGCACCACCTGCCCTCGCACCTCCATGGCTGATTCGGCAATCGGTAAATCCACATCCTTCTCCACCACCAACTGGACGATGCCGCTGCGGTCGCGCAGCAGGGCGAACTGAATGCCCCCCAGATCGCGCTTCCAATGCAGCCAGCCCTGCAGGGTGACGGTCTTACCAACCATACCGGACAGCTCACTCACCAAGGTTCGTTCCATTGCTTGGCTCCTCTTCCACTAAAAAACCCCCGGTACAGCGAAGCACCGGGGGCGGATTTCCGACCCCTTTAGCAATTGTCGTCGGCGCGGTATACCAACATCTCGGGTAGTTTACGGGTCTGGTTCCCTCCGGTCAAGCGCAGATGTATAGGGCTCGCGGATGGGCACCACCGGTGCTGCTTTGGCGGCGGCAGATGGCTACAAGCTCTTTGCGGCGAAGGTATTGCACTGGCGCATATCCCCGCTGCTGAACCCCCGCTCAAACCAGTTCACCCGCTGCTGCGAGGAGCCATGCGTGAAAGCGTCAGGTACTATGCGCCCGGTGGCCCGCTTTTGCAGGTAGTCATCCCCAATTTGGGCCGCGGTGCTAAGGGCGGATCGCACGTCTTGATCGTTGATCAGGCCGCGCTCTTGGGTGTAGTGGCCCCAAACCCCGGCGAAGCAGTCGGCTTGCAGCTCGAGCCGCACCGAGTACGCATTGGCGGTGGCCGAGTCGGAGCTTTGCATCTTGCGCTGTACCTGATCAGAGATGCCCAGAAGGTCCTGGATGTGATGCCCCACCTCGTGGGCGATGGCATAAGCCCGGGCAAAATCGGCATTGGGCCCGGCAGCGGCTTGGATTTGCCGGAAGAAGTTCATGTCCAGGTAAATTTTCTGGTCCCGTGGGCAGTAGAATGGCCCCATTGCGGTTTGGGCGAAGCCACAGGCGGAATCTACTCCGCCCTCAAACAGCACCAGCTTGGCCGGTTGGTACTGGGCCTTGAGCTGCTGCTGGAAAATCCGACTCCAGGTGTCTTCCGTATCCCCCAACACCGCTCTGGCAAACTGGGCGGTTTGGTCGTTGGGGTTTCCCGGCTGGCTCTGGGTTTGGGGCGACAGGGTTCCCCCGCTGCCGGAGAGCAGGCTCAGCACCTGGAGGGGGTTAAGACCAAAGACCAAGCTGCCAACGATGACCAGGATGATCCCACCGAGTCCCAGCCGAACTCCACCCCCCAACCCACCCAGGCCCCGCCCCCGTTGATCCTCTACGTTTTGGCTTTCGCGCATGTCCTCCCACTTCATACCCCACCTCCGTAATGCTCGGGTTTAACAGGAGTCTAAGCTATGTACCTGAGCGAGGTTGGGCCTGGGGTGGGCTCAGTCTCCGCGGGGCGATAATAATTTGAGCCTTGCGGCGTAAACTCGAGCCGTGGATACCAAAGGCTGGGTACTGCGAGCGGTAGAGGCTCTGCGTTATGCAGGGGAGCAGGAAATCCTGCGCTGGCTGGATGAGGAAGGCGAGAGCCTCTCCAAAACCGAGCTTCGGCGGGCCTTGCAAAGCCTACTCGACCAGGGAAAGCTCGAGCTCAAGAACGACCTGTTCCGCCTCAAGCCCAAAGATGGGACAGGGAAGGCTTTTGATGACCTGTTCAAGGGTTGATCCTAAAATAGATTGACACATTTAGATAAATCAATATATATTGGACCCGTGACCGTTCCCCTGGATTTCGAATTGGAGGTGGCGGCCAAGGTGTTCAAAGCCCTTGCCGACCCGGCCCGGCTCCGAATCCTGGTGCATCTGGCCCAAAACCGTCCTGATGGGGGGTGTTGTGGGTTGGCGGAGGCCGATTCGGTTTGCGCCTGTGACCTCGAGGCGGTCACGGGGTTATCTCAACCCACAGTGAGCCACCACATGAGGAACTTGGTGGCGGCGCAACTGGTTCGGGCGGAGAAGCGGGGCCGATGGATGTACTACCACCTCGACCCTGAGGGCTTCGCATTGGCTCAAGCTTTCTTGGCAATTGGAGGCGAAAAGTGGATACCCAGAGTTTCTTGAGTTTGATCGAGCTCCACCCTGGCCAGGCTTTGGTTTTCAAGTACGACAAAGGCAAAGCGGTTGCGCCGGGGTACCATGTCACCGAGATTATGAGCGTTCACTACCAGAGCGTGGACTGCGGGGGGCAGGCCAACGCTTGGCGCGAGACCGTGGTGCAGCTCCAGGGGCCGAGGGCTAAAGATAAGCCTGAGTACATGTCTACCGATAAATTCCTCAGCATTTATCGGCGGGTGACTGCGGCGATTCCGGTGCGCCCGGAGGCGGAGCTGCGGCTGGAGTATGGGGATCGCGAGACCCCCGCGATGCACTACCACATTGGCCGCATTGACCTCGAGGACAACGCGGTGGTTGTGCAACTGGTCCCTCCTGGGGTGACCTGCAAAGCTGCCGATCGTCGCGCGGCGAACGAAGGGTGTGCCTCGCCTCAGCAGGCCGCCCCGATACCGCTCGAGGTCCTTCCAGGGGGATGCTGTGATTAGTTTTTGCACCGCCACTTCTGCGGATTTGCCTGAAGTATTCCGGCTGCTACAGGCCTCTGGACTGCCCATCGCCGGGGTTCCTGAGCACATCCACGATTTCATCTTGGCCCTTGACGGCGAGCGGGTGGTGGCTTGTGCAGGTCTCGAGACCCACAGCGAGGCTGGGTTGCTGCGCTCGTTGGCTGTGGAGGCGGATTATCGGTCACAGGGTCTGGGCGGCAAGCTGACCCAGGGCATCCTCGAGTTGGCCGAGTCTCGGGGGCTTCACTCGGTCTCATTGCTCACCACCACCGCTCAGAATTACTTCTCCCGCTTTGGATTTGTGCCGGTTGAGCGCTCTGCGCTTCCTCCGGCGTTGGCGGCCTCCGAAGAGCTCAGGGGAGTCTGTTCTGAAAGGGCTGCGGCCATGACCTTGGCGCTGTGAGGATGGGGGTAGAGCCCCTCGAGGGGCCCTGAAAACCCCTGCTAGCGGAAAGCTGGCCTGATCGGAGGGCGGTCTTTGATCTCCAGTTCCCAACCCTCGGCCCCTTACTACGGCTGGCGCATCGCCTGGACTTTGGCGTTCACCCAGACCCTGGGGTACGGGGTGCTCTACTACGGCTTTGCAGTTTTCATAAAGCCGATGGAGGCCGAATTCGGCTGGGGGCGTGCCGAGACCTCTGGGGCGTTCTCGCTGGCCCTGTTGGTCGCGGGGCTCGCAGCGATCCCGGTGGGGCGCTGGGTTGATCGCCGAGGGGCTCGAGCGCTGATGACCGCAGGGTCGGTACTGGGGGTGCTCACCCTGGTGGGTTGGTCGCAGATTCAGGGCTTGGCTGGGCTGTACCTGATGGCCTTCGGGCTGGGGTTGGCGATGGCGATGGGGCTTTACGAGGTGGCGTTTACGGTGATTGCGGTGTGGTTTCATCGAGAGCGTCCTCGAGCCATGCTCATCGTCACCTTGATAGCGGGGCTCGCCAGCACGATTTTCGTCCCGCTCGAGACCTGGCTGGTGGCTGCCCTTGGCTGGCGCCAGGCCCTGCAGGGCCTGGCGTTGATGCTGGCCTTGGGGGCGGTTCCCCTGCATGCGCTGGTCTTGCGTCGCCATCCCCAGGATGTGGGGATGGAGCCCGATGGCTTTTTACGCAATCCCCACCGCCCCGCGCCCTCCGGGCCCAACCTCAGCCCCAGGGTGGCCTTCCGGACCGCGGGGTTCTGGTGGTTGCTGGTAGCGGTGGCCGCTTCCCGTATCGCTGCGGGCGCTTTGGGGGCCCACTTGGTCCCGCTGCTGCTTGAGCGGGGCCTCACCCCTGGCCTCGCCGCCGCAGCGGCGGGCTCGGTGGGGTTGATGCAACTGGGCGGGCGCCTCTTCTTTACGCCGTTGACCTCGAGGGTCTCGCTGTCCCTCCTCTCCGCCCTGACCCTTGCCCTCCATGCCTTGGCCCCCTTGGTGCTGCTGATGGTTTCGGGGTTGGCTGGGGTGTGGGGGTTTGCTGCTTTGTTCGGCCTAAGCAACGGCGCCATTACATTGGTGAGATCTGCCCTCCTGGCTGAGAATTTCGGCCCACAAAACTATGGCCAGTTGAACGGGGTTATCGCTTTGGCCACCGCCTTCACCGGAGCCGCAGCCCCGCTTCTGGCGGGGCTGCTACACGGGGCTTTTGGGGGTTATGGCGTGGTTTTGGCCTTGCTGACCCTAACCACAGGGTTTTCGGCCTGGGCGGTGACCCAGGTGCGCCCCTCGGCGGGTGCGTCCCCTGCTCGGAACTAGCCTGGGGCCTGGGGGAACCCCGAGAACCGCTCAGCGGGGGGGTTGCTGAACCCCTTGCTGCAAACTGCGCAGATCGAGCAGGAAGTTTCCGCTCGAGGGCAACATCACCGTGTTGATGCCGGGGGCCAGCTTCTCAGCCACGGTGAGCTGGATGACCTCCGGCGAGGCCTTGATCGCGGCCCCGCGCAGGCTGATCGAGCGGGCCTCGCCCTCGGCCCGCAGGATCGCAGCGTCGCGCTCCCCCTTGGCCTGGGCTACGATTCGCTGCGCATCAATCTCGGCCTGACGTCGGCGGTTTTCGGCCACCTGAACCTGTTGTTCGGCGGTTTGCTTTTCTTCAATAACCTTCGCCACCGACGGGGGGATGTCAATTCGGCGCAGCAATACCGAGACCAGCTCGATGTGCTGGGCGTTCAAATCCTTTTTGAGGCCCTGGGTCACCGCGGCCTCGAGCTGGGTTCTTTGGGTGCTGATCAGCTCAGCGGCATTGAAGAGCCCCACCGCGTCGCGGATCTTGCTGCGAATCTGGGGGGTGATGAGGGTCTCGAGGTAGTTGGGGCCCAGGTTGCGGTGCAGCAGCGGGGCCTCCTCACGCTTGATGCGGTATTGCACCGTCACATCTACCCCGATATCCAGCCCTTCCTTGCTGCGGGCGGTGATGGCATCCTCGCCCGGGCTGGCGTTGCCGCTTTTGCCCTGGGCCAGGGTCACTTCCTTAAGCCGAGCATCGTAGAGGATTACATTCTGCACCCCAGGCAGCAAGATGTGAAACCCTTCGCCCAAAGCCCCCGGCTGTACCCCTCCAAAGACGTTGAAGACCACCCCCACATGGCCCGCCGGAACCACCACGAAGCTCCTCGAGACCACCGCGAACACCAGGCCGATCAGCAACAGCGGCACCCCCAGGGCCCTGCGGCCTCCTGGCTGCGCCAGCAGGACAATTCCTAGGATTGCGAGGGCCAGCCCTACCAACAAAAAGAACCCCATAGTATCCCTCCTCCTCTTTCAGTATCGGGGATAAGGGGAGGAAACTTGACCTGGGTTATCGCGCCCCTCGCAGATGGGGCCACCCCAGGGGTGCTTGGGTTTCGAGTTTCCAGGCGGCTACGGTCCTATGCAGGACAAAGCCCTAAAGCCCTATAGATGAAGAGCGCTCTAATCTGCGGCGCTCGCCACATCCTGGGCTGAGCCTGAGGATTTGCCCTCGGACTTGGTCTCGCCCCCCTCGGATTTAGGGGATGCGGGGTTTCCAGCGGCCTTACTGTCCTTGACGTACCAGCCCGAACCTTTGAAGATCACTGCGGGGGCGAAGATCACCCGCTTGATCGGCTCGCCGGTCTGGGGGTGATGGGTGTAGGCCGGATCGTTGAAGCTTTGTTCGAACTCGTAGTGTTCGCCGGTGTTCAGGTTTTGATAAACGTACTTGGGCATCGCTCCACCTCTACCCTCAAGTATATTGACAGTCTCGCGCTTAGATTGTCAATCTGGTCCAAGTGGGGTTAAGGCGTGGGGGCAGATGCCATACTAGAGCCGATGGATAAGGGTCAATTGCGCAGCTGGGCTCGGGCTGTGCGGGCTAGGCTGGATATTCCCAGACTTTCCCGGCAGATCACCGCACATCTGGCGGGGTTTTTGCACCAGCAGGGGCTCGAGCAGGTTTTGCTGTACAGCGCTTTCGGTGACGAAATAGACCTCTCAGCCCTTCCAGAGCAGTACCCCGCTCACTACTACCTGCCCCGGGTAGACCGCTACGATCTCCGGATTCATCCGCTGCCCTGTCCGCTGGTTCTGCATCGCTACGGGTTTCTCGAGCCGGCCCCTGACGCCCCTCTCGCCGACCCCAGGGTTCTACAGGCCATCTTGGTTCCAGGGCTGCTCTTCGATCGCCAGGGCCACCGGTTGGGGTATGGCAAAGGCTTTTATGATCGCCTCTTGGCCCGGCTGGGGCCGAGGGTGGTGACGGTGGGGGTGGCGCCAGAAGCATTGGTGGCTGAGCGCCTTCCCACCGATCCCTGGGATATCCCTGTGGGCTACATCGCCAGTGAGGCGGGGGTTTGGCCCTCAACCCCTCAGGGGGCAGCGTAATACCAAAGGGCCGGATTGGTCGGTGTGCCGCGGATGCGGATCTCGAAGTGGGAATGGGGGCCGTTGGAGAGGCCGGTGTTCCCCGAAAGCCCGATCAGATCCCCTGCCTTGACCCGCTGACCCGGCTTGACCAAGATCTTGGAGAGATGCCAGAATCCGCTGCAGACCCCATCTCCGTGGTCTATGGTGACCCCATTGCCGCGCACGAAGAGCGCCTGAGCCAGTCCCACTACCCCGTCGGCCGGGGCCCGCACGGGAGTTCCCACCGGAACGCCGTAGTCAATGCCCTCGTGAAAGGAGTAGGTAGCGCCCTGGTCGTAGCTGCGGCGGGTACCGAAGGGATCGGTGATGCGGTTGGAGTTCACCGGTTTTTTCCAGTTGCCGCTCCACTGCTGGGGACGGTTCCAGTCGCAAGACCCCACCACCTTGGCCCGCTCGGCCCTCAGCGTATTGGGAACCAACAGGGCGGCTCGGTCGGGGGGGAGCTGTAGGATGAAGCGCCCAAAACTACCGGCCACCACCTGGATCTCCAGCCGAATTTCTTGGCCCTCCAATTCCACCGCGACGGGGTATATGCCCGGAGCCTGTAGGGCTGGAATCGGTAGCAGCACTCGGTTTTGCTGAATTGGATAGGTACTGCCCAAGAAGCGCACCTGTCCCGGCACGGCTTGGGTGGCGCTGAAGCGCAGTACCGCCACGTTGCCCTGCAGGGTTTGGCGGGGCCACTCGAGCGCCTCTATGGGGGTGGGTAGGTCGGTCCGGCGATTGACGGGAGGCGTTGGGGGTTGCCCACTGAGCCGGAGGGTCTGCCCTACGCGAAGCTGGTTGGGATTGGAGAGGTTGTTGAGGGCCTCCAGACGCTCCACGGTGGTGCCGTACTGCTGAGCAATCCTGTAGAGGGTCTCTCCAGGTTGGACCACGTGGGTACTTTGAGCCAGGGCCAAGGAGGTGGCCAGGATCAGCCCTATGGATGCACGCCGCATGGGGGTATGCTAACGGATTTCAATGAGGAAGGTCACGGAGCGGGAGCTGCCCTAGCTCAGGGCTATAACCGCTCGAGCAGCCAGGAGGGGACAATCCTATTGAACAGCGCATTGAGGGTGGTCCAGGTTCCGGAAAACAGCAGCACTCCGGTGACCAGCAGGGCCAGCCCCGAGACCACCTCAGCCCAGTGAGAGAAGCGGCCCGCTCGCTGCAGCACAGGCCGCACTCGGTCTGCGAACAAGGCCACCAGCAAAAAGGGAATGGCCAGCCCCAGGATGTAGGTCAGCACCAGCCCCACCCCGCCTCCGTTCACGGTTAGGCCGATAATTCCCCCCAGCACCGGGCCAATGCAGGGGGTCCACCCCAGACCGAGCACCACCCCCAGCACGAAGGCCCCCCAGGGGCGGCGGGTGTCCCCCTGATAGCGCAGGTTAACCCCTCGAGCCAGAAACGCGGGCCGCAACCCGAGCATATACAGCCCAAAGAGCACCAGGAACACCCCCCCTGCCCGGCTTAGCCAAGCCTGATTTTCCTTGAGCAGCGCTCCCAGCAGGGTGGCCGGTAGGCCAATCAGAATCAGGAAGACCAGCCCAAACCCCAGCACAAAGAACCCCGCGTTGAACAGGGGCCGCCCACGCTCACCGCCCAGGTAGAGCAGATAGGTGGGCACCAGCGGCAAAACGCAGGGGGATAAGAACGAGAGCAACCCAGCCACAAAGGCAGCAGTGAAGGTCAGGGTCATACAGTTACAGGGTACTCGAGCCTCGGGGGGACAATTCAGCCACCCCCTGGATTGCTTCCGGGGGCTGGGTCACGGTTTTCGGCGAACGAAGCTCAGCACAGCGAAATAGACCAGGCTGACCAATGCTCCTGCCACGAAACCCCCGAGCAGAGCATCCAGCCAGCCCCGCCCGCCCAGCCCCTCGACCAGGAAGCTGATCAACCAGAACCCGGCCCCTACCAGCAGGGCTTCGGCCAGCCGTAACCGCATCAACCCCCCTCGAGCAGGTCGGCCAGGTAGACCAGGGCCATCCGATACGACATCGGCCCGAACCCGGAGATGAGGCCTTTGGCAGCGGCGGCTGTGACGGAGTGGCGGCGAAACTCCTCCCGGGCGTGGAGGTTGGAGAGGTGTACTTCCACCACCGGCAGCGGCTGGGCGCGGATGGCGTCCAGCACGGCCACAGAGTAATGGGTCAGGGCGGCGGGGTTGAGGATGATGGCCTTAAACCCCTCCTCGGAGGCCCCTTGAATCCACTCAACCATCTGCCCCTCAAAGTTCGACTGGCGGCAGGCCACGCTAAATCCCAGCTCGGCCCCCCAGTCCTCGCACAGCTCCTCGAGCTCCTCGAGGGTGGTTTTGCCGTAAACTTCGGGCTCGCGCTTGCCCAAGCGGTTAAGGTTGGGACCATTGAGGATGAGGATCATTAGGTTACATCGTAAAGGGCTGGGAGCCAGCTAGCAAACCCACCCACCGCCAGAGGGGCGTGGTTAGAATCGGGGGGTGAATCGGTTGATCGAAGCCTCGAACCTGGGCAAGCGCTATGGCCTGGACTGGGTGTTTCGGGGCCTTGAGTTCCGCCTGAACCCAGGGGAGGTGGTGGCCCTGCTCGGCCCTAACGGGGCCGGGAAAACCACCTTGCTGCGGGTGCTGGCGGGATTGGTGCGCCCTACCCAAGGGAAGCTGTTGCGGCAGGGGCGGGTGGGGCTGCTGGCCAATCCCCCGGCCTTTCACCGGCACTTTAGCGGGGAGGAAAACCTGCGGTATGCCCTGCGGCTCGAGGGGTTGCCCATTCGGGCGGAGGCCCTGAAGGCCGCCCTCAAGGCGGTGGGGTTGTCCCAACGCAAGCCGGTGCTCTCGTACTCGAGCGGGATGAAGAAGCGCCTGGCCATCGCACGAATCCGCTTGCTGAAGCCGGACATCTGGCTGCTCGACGAGCCCGAGGCCGCCCTCGATGCACAGGGGCGGGAACTGCTCGAGGGGCTGGTGCAGGAGGCTCGAGGTCGGAACGGGGTGGTGATCGCGACCCACGACCGGGGCTGGCTTTCCCACTGCGACCGGGCCCTAGACCTGGGTGCCCTACAGAAGGCCGACCCAGACCGGCCCAGTTCTGCCGATGCAGCCCGAAACATCGGCTAGAGTGAGCCTGCTATGCGTAGCCTCTGGTTAGCCCTGCGCGATCTCACCCTGGAATTCCGGGGGCGGGCGGGGATTCTCTCGGTGGTGTTCTTTCTAGCGGTGATGCTCTTCATCCTTGGCCTGGCTTTTGGCCCCAATCCGCAGGATCTCCAGCGCGCCGCACCGGGGGTGTTTTGGGTGGCCCTGGCCTTTGCTGGGAGTCTCCTGGCTAGCCGGGCTTTCGGCCTCGAGATCGAAGATGGTACCCTGGATGATCTGCTGTTGACCTCGGGTTCTAGGGAGTGGATTTATCTGGGCAAGCTGGCCTTTCAGCTCGCGTTGCTGCTGGGGGTAGGGGTGCTGCTGCTCTTGATCACGGCGGGACTTTTTTATCTTCCCCTGGGCCCCTGGCCTTGGTATCTTCTGACTTTGGTGCTGGGTACGCTAGGCTACGCCGCGATTTCCACCTTCTACGCCGGGATGCTGGCCCGCTTGCGGGGGCGTGAGGTGCTCCTGCCCCTGCTGCTCTTCCCCCTGGTAGTGCCGGTGGTGCTCTCGGCGGTGCGGGCTACGGGCGATCTGGCCGGGGGGGTGCCTCCGGGGGAGGTGGCGGGTTGGTGGCAGCTGCTGGTGGTGTTTGATGTGGTCTATGTGGTGGCCTCGGGGCTGTTGTTTCCCTATGTGCTCGAGGGGTAAGCGGGGGGCCGGGGTCAGGGGGTTTGCCATCATGGTAAGGCGCTTTACTCGAGTCTCATCTGATTGCCTCATAATGACATGAAGATAGAGGAGACCGCATGCAACTGACGCGCTCGAGTGGTAAACGCGATGGCCTCACCCCGGCTTTGCTGGCCGGTGGTCTGTTGGGCTTGTTGGTGGGCTTTTACCTGGCCTTGAGTGCACCCCCCGATGTCAACCAGGGCTGGTTGGTACGCATCATGTACCTGCATGTCCCCATGGCCTGGCTGTGTTATCTGGCCATTTTTGGCACCCTGGGGTACTCGATCGCCTATTTGGTGCGCCGTAACCCCCGCTATGACCGGATGGCCGCGGCCAGCGCGGAGCTCGGGCTGTTGTTCTCCGCCCTTACCGTGCTCTCGGGGGCCTTATGGGGACGCCCGACCTGGGGGGTGTACTGGACTTGGGAACCGCGGCTGACCACCTTCGCCATCTTGATCGCGGTGTATGTGGGGTATTTTGTGGTTCGGAGCGCGATCGAAGACCCCGAACTGCGGGCCAACGCCAGTGCGGCCATTGGGATCCTGGGTTCTATCAATGTACCCATCAGCTACATGTCGGTGAAGTGGTGGCGCAGCCTGCACCAGACCCAAACCATTGACCTCACCACCGGTAAGGTCAACATGGAGCCCTCCATGCTGCTGGCCCTGATGGTTAACCTGCTGGCCTTCACCCTGCTGTACATCGCTTTTGTGCGCCTGCGCGGGATCATCGCCGAGCGCGAGGCGGAGAAGCTCGAGGCCCAACATGGATGAGGTTCTGCACAATCCGGCTAATCCCTTTGTGGTCTGGGTGTATTTGCTCACCTATGCCCTGATCTTCGGTTACTTGGGGTACTTGTTGTGGCGGAGGCGCGGATGAAGCCCAAACACATCTTCGGGATCGTTCTGGTCGTGGGCGCACTGGCCTACCTGATTTTTGGTGGGCTGAGCAGCAACTTGGTGTACTTCATCACCCCCAGTGAGTACTTTCAGAATGAGGCCAAGTACGCCAACCGTTCGGTACGGCTGGGGGGACTGGTCAAGGCGGGGACGGTTCGCTACAACAAGGACAACCTGCAGCTCAACTTCGTAGTGACCGACGGGGTGCGGGAGGTAGCGGTACGCTCGGTGGGCACGCCTCCAGCCTTGTTCAAAGAAAACCAGGGGGTGGTGGTGGAGGGAAAGTTCGCGGGCCAGGAGTTCCAGGGCACCAACCTGCTGGTCAAGCACTCCGAGGACTATCAGGCTCCCAAAACCGGCAACTACACCCCGGAGCAGATCAAGAAGATCATCCAGGAGACCAATTGATGGCTCGAGCTCCCTATAACCAGTGGCGTGCAGCTAGCTGCGCGGTTGGGAGGGGGCTGTGACCCCTGGCCTGCTGGGAACCCTTGCCCTCGCCGCTACGCTGCTGTTCTCGGTGCTTGGGCTGGGGCTTTCGGTACTGGCCGCGCTGCTCAGAGACCGGCGTTACCTCGAGGCCGCTCGCCGCTTTGCCCCCCTTTCCCTCATCGGGGCCTTGGCCGCGTTTGGAGCGCTGGAGTGGGCCTTGCTGACCAACGATTTCAGCGTGGCCTACGTGGCGGACAACCATTCCCTAGAAGACCCCCTTTGGGTCACCCTGGTTACCCCTTGGGCGGCGCTGGCCGGTTCGATTCTGCTCTGGGGCACCCTGCAAACCCTGTACACCTCCTTGGTCAGTGCCCGGGCTGGGCAGAGCTTGGATGTGTGGCGGGCCCCCATTGCGCTGGCCACCCTCTTCGCCATTCAGGTGTTTTTCTTCGGGGTGATGAGCCTGGTGGTACACCCTTTTGACCCCGTAGCCAACCCGCCCGCTGATGGGCGTGGTCCCAACCCGCTTTTGCAAAACCACTGGATGATGGCGGTGCATCCGGTCTTGATGTACCTGGGTTTCGTGGGGCTCAGCGTGCCCTTTGCTTATGCGGTCGCGGCGATGGTGGCCCGGCGCTATCAGAGCTGGATTTTTGAGACCCGCTGGTGGACGTTGGTGGCTTGGGGGTTTCTCACCGCGGCGATTTTTGCCGGCAAGTGGTGGAGCTATGAAATTTTGGGCTGGGGTGGCTACTGGGCCTGGGATCCGGTGGAAAACGCCAGCATCATCCCCTGGTTTTTGGCTACGGCCTTTTTGCACACCGCTCAGGTGCAAGAGCGCAAGGGGTTGTTCAAGGGTTGGAACTTCGCCTTCATCACCCTGGCCTTTGCCGCCACGGTATTTGGCACCTTCCTGACCCGCTCCGGGGTGATCCAATCGGTTCACGCTTTCGCGGATGGGCCGGTGGGAACGGTATTCCTGGGCTTCTTGTTGCTTACCCTGCTGGTGGGGTTTGGGCTGCTCTCTAAGGTGGGCTCGGAGTTGCGGGAGGCTGGAGAGGTGCGCTGGGTGAGCCGTGAGGGGGCCTTGCTGGCGGGGGCCTTGTTTTTTGGCACCTTTGCCTTTGTGGTGGTGCTGGGTACCTTGTGGCCGCTGGTGATCGAGGCGGTTCTGGGGGCGAAGGTCTCGGTGGGGGCGCCCTTCTTCAACCAGGTTTCGGTGCCCCTAGGGGTGTTCATGCTGCTCTTGATGGGGATTGGGCCGGTGCTGCCCTGGCGCCAAGCCACTTCCGAGGTGGTGCGCAACCTCATCGCGATGGGAAGCGCCTTGGGGGTGGGGGTGCTCATAGGGTTGCTCTTGTCGCTTACCCCTGGGGTTGCGCTGGCGATCGGATTGTTCGCGTATAACCTGACGGCGGTGGGGCTGATGGTGGGGCAGGGGATACGGGAGCGCTCGAGGGCGCTGGGGATCTCGAGGTTCCAGGCTTTTTTAGCCCTGGCCGGACAAAACCGGCGGCGCTTTGGCTCGCATCTGGTTCACCTGGGGATTGCCTTGGCGGCCCTGGCCATCGCGTTTAGCCAGACCTACCGCTTCACCGAACAAAAGACCTTGAACGTCGGCGGGACCTGGCAAACCCACGGCTTGGAGGCCCGCCTGCTTTCGGTAGGGGTGCGCCAGGAAGGCAACCGCGTGGCGGTGATCGCTCCGCTCGAGGTGCGGGCGCTAAACCGGGACGGTTGGGCCTCGAGCGGGCGCTACGAGACCCGGCTCAACTTTTACACCCAGATGGGCGGTCAGCCCATCGCCACCCCGGTGGTCAAATATTCCCCGTACAACGACTACTACTTCGTGCTGGAGGAGTTTGATCGGGAAAAAGGCAGCTGGGCCACCCTCAAGATCATCGTGACCCCAATGGTGCTTTGGCTGTGGATCGCGGGGGCGATCGTGGTGCTGGGTACGCTCTACATCTTGTGGCCGGGGACGGTTGGAGCCCCGGCGCGTTCGGCCTTGCCGCAAACCTAAATGAATATGCAGCGTTTCTTGTGGCCTTTGGTGATTGTGCTGGCGGTGGGCGCCCTATTTTTGTGGGGGCTGCGCCGCTCCAACCCCACCGCACTGCCCTCGGTGCTGGTGGGCAAGCCGGCCCCGGCCTTTACCCTACCGGTGCTACCCCCATATCAGGCCGAGTGGGGCCGTGAGCTCGAGCTGTCCGAGTTGGTCGGTAAGAAACCCATCCTGATCAACTTCTGGGCCAGTTGGTGTATTCCTTGTCAGCAGGAAGGCCCGGTCTTGAGCGCCTTCTGGCAGCAGAACAAGGACAAGATCATGGTGCTGGGCATCAACACCCAGGAGAGAAACCCCTCGGATGCGCTGAGCTTCATCCAGCAGTACGGCCTGGGGTTCCCCAGCGTGCAAGACAATGGGCGGATGTACATTGAGTACGGTACCTATGGCGTGCCCGAGACATTTTTAATCGACACCAGCGGCAAGGTGCGGCTGCGCCACGTGGGGCCGGTGAGCCAGGCTGACCTGGCCGCGATGCTCAAGCAGGGGGGCGGATGAGCCTTCGCCGGCCTGCCCTCCTGGGTTGGATGCTGGCCATTGGGTTGCTGGTGGGTCTGGCTTTTGCCCAGAACTCGAGCCCTCCGCCGGATCTCTCGAGCCGCGTGTATGACATCGCCCGTGAGCTGCGCTGCCCGGTGTGTCAGGGGGAGTCGGCAGCTGAGAGCAACGCCGATATCTCGGTGGAGATGCGCCGAATCATCGCGGAGCAACTGGCTCAGGGCAAGAGCGAAGCCCAGATCAAGGCCTATTTCGTCCAACGCTACGGGGACTGGATCCTCTATGATCCGCCCCGGCATGGGGCCACGCTGTGGATCTGGCTTTCGCCCCTGCTGGGTCTGGGCCTGCTGGGCTGGGTATTGTGGCGCTACCAGAGCCGTCTTCGGCAGCGGGCCCAGATGGCCTCTGCCGAGGTTCCCGAGGAGGAAATCCAGCGCCTCGAGGCCGAGCTGGAAGGCCCAAAGCCAAACACCGATCGTTGAATGAGGTTTTCATTTCATGACCATCGCTTACATCCTTCTTGGCGTGCTGGTTTTACTGGGCTTAGGCTATGGGCTACGGCCTTTCTGGGCCACCCCGATGCCGTTTCCGGAGAGCCCGCGCCCCTACGAACTGCAGGCCGAGATCGAGGTGCTCAAGGCCCAGGCCAAGGAGGCCGAAGGGCAGGAGCGCAAGCGGTTGTTGGCCCAGGCGGTGCGCCTCGAGCGTGAGCTGGCTGAGCTGGGCTCCCAAACCCCCTCGCTGCGCCGCCTGAGCCCGGGGGTGATCAGCGTGGTGGTGCTGGGTTTGGTGGTGCTGGGGGTGGGGCTGTGGCGCAGCACAGTGCCGCGCTTGCCTGGAGAGACCCTCATCACCAGCCGCAACGAGGCCCGCGAGTTGGCGGACCTCGAGGCCACCGCCAAACGCACCGGAAAGGCCGCGGACTGGCTGGCCTATGCCAACCGAGCCTATGACCTGCGGGACTTCGAGCGGGCGGTGCCGGCCTACATCAAAGCTGCCGAGCTTGACCCTAAAAACCCGGTGGTGCTGCGCCGCCTGGGCATTCTGCTGTTCATGGGGGGGCGTACCGCGCAGGCCATCCCAATCTTGGAGATCGCCACCAAAGCCCAACCCAATGAACCTGAGGGCTGGCTTTTCTTGGGCAACGCCTACTTCCAAAGCGCCAAGCCCCAAGAGGCCATCCGGGCTTGGGAGGGCTACTTAAAGGCTGGGGGCCAGGCCAAAGAGCGGGTGCAGGGCCTCATTGACACCGCTAGGGCCCAGCTGAACGCTGCGGCCTCGCCGGGGCAACAGGTCTACTTGCAAAACTGTGCTGCCTGCCACGGGGCCCAGGCCCAGGGGGGGATTGGGCCGGCCCTCAAGGGAAATCCCGTGCTCAAGGTGCCCGAAGCCGTGCGCGAAATTGTGACCAAGGGGCGGGGGCAGATGCCGGCGGTGCCGCTCGGCCCGCAGGAGTTGCAGGCCTTGTTGGAGTACTTGAAGGGGTTATGAAGCTCACCCGACGCGACTTTATCTGGATTGTGCCCAGCGCGGTTACCGCTGGATTCTTCGCCTGGCTGGGTTGGCGCACCGTCAACATCCAGCTTTTGAAAAAAGGGGTAGGGGAGCCGGTCTGGAAAGACGGCCCGAGGGTTTTGGTGGCGTCTCTGGCGGAGCTGGACGCCCCCTGGAAGTTTCGCTACTTTGGGTATCCTTTCCGAGGGGGAGAACTGCCGGCGGTGGTGTTTAGCTTGCCCCAAGCGGTCTCAGGCGGGTTGAGCGTGGGTGGGCAGCACTTCCTGGCACTCTCGAGGGTCTGCACCCACATGGGCTGTACGGTGAATTTTGTGGACAACCCCGAGCTCGGAGCGATCGCCTACAACCACCGCACCGATCACCCTTTTCTAGGCTGCCCCTGCCATTTTGGGGCCTATGAGCCCTTGCAGGCGGGGAAGGCTGTATATGGCCCTCCAGAGTACCCTTTGCCACGGCTGCGGCTCGAGCAGGTGGGCCCAGAGCTTTACGTCACCGGATACGAGATCCCGTTCCGACCCTTTGAGAAGGGCTAATCGCCGGGCTGAACCCGCACGAACCGGTCTTTGCCGCGCTGCAAGACCAGGGGCTGGTTCAGCGCGATCGGCTGGTTGGCGTCGCGAACCACCTCTCCGTTGACCCGCAGGCCTTTTTGCTCGGCTACGCGCCGGGCTTCGCTGTTGGAAGCGGTGAGCCCGGCCAGGGTAAAGAGCCGGGCCAGCGGTATCTGGCCGCCTTGGAGGTCGCGGTGGTTAATTGGGACCACCGGGATGTCCTCGGGAATACCGCCTTTGGCGATCGCATTGTAGCGGGCCTCGGCTTCTGCCACCAGCGAATCCCCTGGCAGGGCATCTTGCCCGGCGCTCTCGAGGCGATACCCCATCCCCTCGTAAACGCTGCGGTCGAGGCGGGGGGGGATTCGCGGCTGGCTGTAGGCTCCCGCCAGCAAGCGGGCCAGCACCCGGTGGGCCCCCACCATCCCACCCTTCTCCAGCACCCCTTGAATTTCCTCCGGGGTCAGGTCGGTGCACAGCTCGAAGTAGGTTTGGAGGTAGAGGTCTTCCACCTTCATCAGCTTGCGGTAGATCTCGCTGGGCTCCTCCGCGATGCCGATGTAGTTGTCGTAACTCTTCGACATCTTGCGCCCATCCCCCCCGACCAGCAGCGGCATGGTGAAGACCACCTGCTCCTCGAGCCCATAGGCCCGCTGGACCTCACGCCCGACCAACAGGTTGAACTTCTGGTCGGTGCCGCCCATCTCCACATCGGCCTGAATCGGAACCGAATCGTAGGCCTGAGCGAAGGGATACAAGAACTCGTGGATGCTGATGGGGATCCCGTTGGTGTAGCGGTTTTTGAAATCCTCGCGCTCGAGCATCTGGGCCACCGTGAGCTGGGAGGTGAGCCGGATGATCTCGGCAAAGCCCAGCTTCTCGAGCCACTCTGAGTTGTAACGCAGCTCGAAGCGCTGGGGGTCTTCGGTGATCAGGATTTTTCCGACCTGCTCGACATAACTCCGAGCGTTGGCCCGGGTTTCCTCGAGGGTTAGGGGGGGGCGGGTGGCGCTGCGCCCGGAGGGATCTCCGATCATTGCGGTGAAATCCCCGATGATGATAACGACCTTGTGGCCGAGCTCTTGGAATTGGCGCATCTTGCGCAGCACCACGGCATGGCCGATGTGGATATCCGGCCGGGTGGGGTCTAGCCCCAGCTTGACCTTGAGCCGGCGCCCGGACTCGAGCTTCTTGAAGAGTTCTTCGCGGGGGATGATATCTACCGCGCCTACCTGTAGGGCCTCGAGGGCCTTGGTTGCAGAAAGCGTCATCCAGGACAGTATACCCTTCCTGGACCCGTTCCCCTGCGGGGCTGCGGCCTTGATCGGGGGGCTTAATAAACCCCCAGGCTTTAACCCTGGGGCCCAACTTGACCTAGAATGGTTCGAACGGAGTTGGCGGTGGACTTGCAAAGCGCCCAGGCTATTGAGCTGATCCGCTCACGGATGCCCATCCATGAGCTGGTGGGGCGGTATGTGGCCTTGAAGCCCGCGGGAAAGGGGCGCTGGAAAGGCCTGTGCCCGTTTCACCAGGAGAAAACCCCCAGCTTCCAAGTGGACGAGACCAAGGGGTTGTGCTATTGCTTTGGCTGCAAGAATGGGGGAGATATCTTCGCCTTTTTGCAGAAGATCGAGGGGATCGAGTTCCGGGAGGCCCTCGAGCGCCTGGCCCAGGAGACCGGGGTCGAGCTTCCGCAGCACAAGGGCAAAACAGGGCCGCGCAAAGAGACCTTGCAGGTGCTCGAGTTGGCCCAGCAATACTTCCGCGAGCATCTCTCGGGGGAGGCCCTGGCTTACCTCCAGCGCCGGGGCTTGAGCGCGGCATCCGTGGAGCAGTTTGGCCTGGGCTATGCCCCACCGGGCTGGGATGGGCTGCTCAAGTTTCTCCACGCTCAGGGGATAAGCCCCCAGGAAGGGCTCGAGGCCGGCGTGCTGATGGAGCGGGAGGGGCGCTTCTTTGACCGCTTTCGCAACCGCATCACCTTTCCCATTCAGGACCCTCTTTCGCGTATTGTGGCCTTTACCGCGCGGGCTTTGTCGGCGGAGGATACCCCCAAGTACCTCAACTCTCCCGAGACCGCTCTGTTCAAGAAAAGCCTGCTCCTCTACGCCTATCCCCAGGCCCGGCAGGGCATTCGGGAGAGTGGCCGGGCCATTGTGGTAGAGGGGTTGTTTGACGCCATCGCCCTGCATCAGCTGGGGTTCCGCGAGGCAGTCGCGGTGCTTGGCAGCTCGCTCTCCTCGGAGCAGGCCCACCTCCTCAAGCGGGCCGAGGCCAGCCAACTCTACCTCTCCTTCGATGCCGATGAGGCCGGGCGGAAGGCCACCTTGCAGAGCCTGAACCTGGAGATCGCTCGAGGCTTTTTGGTCTATGCGGTCCTTCTGGAAGGCGGCAAGGATCCCGGCGAGCTGCTGCTGCTGCCCGACGGTCAGACGCATTACCAAAGGGCCCTCGAGGCGGCCCTTCCCGAGGTGGAGTACCGTTTTGAAATGGCGGCGGCGGGGCTGGATTTGCGCCGTGCAGAGCATAAGCAAAGGGTATTGGAGGCGCTCAAACCCCGGCTTCTGACCCACGAGCCCTTTGACCCGGTGGTGGAGCGGCTCAAGGCCAAGGTGCTGAGTGGGCTGGAACTCCCTGCCCGAGTGCTCGAGGACTACTTGGCTCGAGGCCGTCAGGAATCCCGCCGGGGCCCGCTTCGCCCTGACCCCAGGCTGGCGGTGGGGCTGGCTCGCCCCGACCTGACCGAGAAGCGCTTGCTGCGGGAGTTGGACGTGATCGCTCTCCTGTACGGGGTGGCCGAGGAGGAGTTCGTGGGGTGGTGCCGCTACGTGGAGGACCATACCTGGCCGCCGGAGGGCACGCTGCTGGCCGAGTTCATGAGCGCTGCCCGGAGCGAACAGGGCAAAAATCGGGTGCTCAAGCACTTTGAAGCCCGAGGAGAGGGGGCCCGGCTGATCGATGTGCTGATGAAGAGCCCGACCTTCGAGCCGGCGAACCTTGAGGCCCACCTGACCACCGCGATGGCCCGGCTGCGGGAGGTTTACTACGAGCTGCGCCTAGACAAGCTTAAGGCCAAGCTCAAGACCGAGCCCTCTGTGGATTTATTGCGGGAGATTTCCGAAACACAAAAGGCTATCGAGGCTGAACGGCGAATTTACAAGCGCTAAGGGGACTCCTATTATTGCGGGGATGCGCCTCAACCTGCCCGAAAGGTCCCTCCTCCACCTGGCCCTGCTGTGGGCTGTGCTGGGTGCCTTGGCGACTGTGGCAGTGCTGCCCTATACCCTGGCCCTTTATCCCGCTCGAGCCGCCCAGCTTCCACCCCTGGGCATTCTGGTTCTGGCCTCTGTAGCCCAGAGCTTTGTGCTGTTGCTGGGGCTTTCCTGGCTTGGGTTGCGCCTGGGTAGGCCCCTGGGGCTGGACTCCCCTTTGGTCCGGGCCTGGCTCGAGCGGCAACCGCCTTCACAGCCCCCCTCTACGCTGGTTCGTGCCGGGGTGGCGGGACTGATGATTGGCGGGGGATTGTTGCTGTTGGATCGCCTATTCGCCCCATTGCTGCCCCCTTTGGCCGGGCTCACGCTGCCCACAGTGGCCTTATGGAAGCGCTTGCTGGCCTCAGGGTATGGGGGTATTACCGAAGAGCTGTTGCTGCGCCTGTTCCTGATGACCCTCCTGGCCTGGCTGTTGAGGCGGAGCTTTGTTCGTCGCCAGGACTTGACGCCGCCTTGGGTGTTCTGGGCGGCCATCCTGCTGGCCGCGCTGCTATTTGGGGCCGCTCACCTGCCCGCGGCTTCTACCCTTTGGCCGCTCACCGCTGGGGTGGTAGTGCGCACCTTAGCCCTTAATGCGCTCGCTGGGGTGGGCTTCGGTTACCTCTACTGGAAGAGGGGCCTCGAGCACGCCATGCTGGCCCACTTTTGCGCCGACCTCGTGCTGCATGGAGTGGGCGGCAGTTGAGCTGAGCCTACTTGAGCCCAAGCTGAGCCAGAAAGGCCAGCAGGGTCTCGCGTTGGCGGTAGGACTCCTTGAACTGCCCCTGCACCGGATATCCGCGGGCCTGCAACCCCAGCCGCTCAGCGAAGATCAGCGCCCGAGGTAGATGGGGTTCATCGGTGACGATCAGGATGGGGTGCTTTCCCACTACCGAAAGCAGGTTCTCGAGGTTCTCCCAGGTGTTCCGGCTGCGGCTTTCGCAGTAGAGCGCCGACCTCGGTACCCCCCGCTCCATCAGATAACGGCAGCCTACCTGGCCTTCGCTGTAGGCATCGCCGGGAGAGCGCCCACCGGTGGTGGCAATGCGCCGGGCCTTGCCCTCACGATATAGCCGTAAGGCCGCCTCGAGCCGGTTCTTGAGGATGGGTGAGGGGTGACCGTTGTACTGCGCCGCCCCCAAAACCACGATCCACTCCGCTTTGAGCGGTCCAGACTGGGCTTTGGCCTGCGAAAGGGCCAGGGGCTGCAGGTGCTCCAAGGCGCGGCTCACTGTCCCCGGAAAGGCCAAAAGCAGCGCCCCAAAGATAAACATTGCCACAAGCCAGCGCATGACCCGCTTCAGTCTACACCGCCAGGTAGGGGCGCAGCGCCTGCAACAGCTCAGCGGGATGCGCGTGGCGGGGCACAAAGTTCGTGTTGTCCGGGGTGGCGAGGAACACCGCGTGGACCCCGGCGGCTCGAGCCGCGCTGAGGTCGGCCAGGGAATCCCCGACGTAGACAGCTTGTTGGGGCGAGAGGCCGAAGTGCGCCAAGGCCCGTAGGATGAGGTCGGGGGCGGGTTTGGGCCGGGCATCCTCGCGGGTGAGAATCAGGGGAAACCATAGGCGGTGGCGCCGAAGCACCACCTCCACCGAGTCGCGGTGGTTGTTGGTGAGGAGGGCCAGATGCAGGTTTTGGCGCCTCAGTTCGCCCAGCAGCTCGAGGATGCCCTCACGCAGCTCAGAGGTGGCGGAGAGTTCGCGCTCTAGAGCCTGAAACTCCTCGAGAATGGCCCGTTGCTCCCTTGGCGGGCGGGCCTGGATCCCCTCGATGACCAGTTGGTCTAACGGCAGGCCGTGCTTGGCCTTGAAAAGAGGGAGTGGGTGGGGGTGTCGGGGTTGAAGCAGGGTGTCGTCCATATCGAAGAACACCCCGCGCAGAGAGGCGGGCCTGGGCGTGTGAGCTGGATCAAGGTGGGCTGACACAGTGAATGCTATACTAACCCTCGAGTTGAGACTTCGACACGCCCTCCAGACCGTGAACCCAGCGGTGGAGGGCGTGTGTGCTTTGTCCGACTCGGTGATCGCTTAGTGGAGACCATTTTTGGACGTACCCAGGGGCTTAAGCCCAGCGAAAAAAAGCGTCTGGTCAACCTGTACAACCGCCGTGTGGGAGCCAACCGCGTGCTGACCTTAGAGCTGGCCCGCACCCTGGCGGGGTTGTCGGGAGAACTGGGGAAGCCCATTGCCCTGCTTTTGGACCGGGCGGGTCGGGTGTTGCGGGTGGCGATAGGGGATGCCAAGGAGGTTCCCGTGCCCCAGAGCGCGCTGGTCCAGACCCGGCTCTCGGGATACCGCCTGCTGCACACCCACCTGGGGGCTGGGGGGCTTTCACGCTCGGACCTCTCGGTATTGTTCCTGAACCGCTTGGATGCGCTGGCGGCCCTCGAGGTCGAGGATGGGCACCCGGGCCAGCTGCATCTGGCGCTGTTGTCTCCTCCCAAGGCCGATGAGGAGGACTGGCAGATCCTCCCGTCCAAATCCTATCTGGACTACCTCGACTGGGATGTCTCGGCGGCAGTCTCGGCCCTAGAGGAAGAGCTCTCGAGACAGGCCAAGGTTTTGGATGTCAAGGACGGCTCCGGGGAACGCGCGGTGCTGGTGGGGATAGATCAGGGTGAGGGCCCCCAAGCCGAGATGGACCTGGCTGAGCTCAGCGAGCTGGCCCGGACGGCGGGGGCGGTGGTCGCCCACCGGGAACTGGTGTTCCGGCCTACGCTGGACAACCGCTATGCCGTGGGACGGGGCAAGGTCGAGGAGATTTTGAGCCAGGCCTATCACCAGAATGCCGGCACGCTGATCTTCGGCATTGAACTGACCCCGGCCCAGGCCCGTGAGCTCGAGGCGGTGACCGGGCTCAAGGTGCTGGATCGTACCCAGCTCATTCTGGATATCTTTGCCCAGCATGCCCGTACCCCTGAGGCCAAGGTTCAAGTTGAGCTGGCCCAGCTCAAGTACCTGTTGCCCCGCTTGGTGGGGCAGGGCAAGGAACTGTCCCGATTGGGCGGTGGGATCGGCACCCGGGGGCCGGGGGAGACCAAGCTCGAGCAAGACCGTCGCCGCCTGCAAGACCGCATCGCTGAGCTGACCCGAAAGCTCTCCGGGATCGCCGCTCGCCGCTTTGAGGCCCGGCGGCAGCGGGAAAGAACCGGGGTTCCAACGGTGGGTGTGGTAGGGTATACCAATGCCGGTAAGACCACCTTAATGCAGGCCCTGGCCAAGGCCGGCGACCCAGGCGAGAATAAGCTTTTTGCAACCTTGCGCCCGCTGACTCGGCGGGGGTTTCTGGGCGAGATTGGCGAGGTGCTCTACACCGACACGGTGGGATTCATCCGCCACATGCCAGACGAGCTGATCGAGGCGTTCCGTTCGACCCTGGAAGAGCTGCGCCATGCCGATGTTCTGCTGCATGTGCTGGACGCCTCGCAGGAGGGGGCGCTCGAGCGCCATGCCGTGGTTGAGGGGCTGCTGGGGGAACTGGGGGTGGAGGTGCCCCGCATTTTGGTGCTCTCCAAAGCGGATCGGGCCGGGGGGTACGACCTCGAGTTCGTGCGGGAACGCTTGGGAGGGATCGCGGTTTCCGCCCTGAAGGGAGAGGGGTTGCCTGAGCTTAAAGCGGCCCTGGCGGAGGCCTTGTTGGCCCAAGGGATCAAACCCGCGCCCTGGACTGCCTATGTGCATCCAGGGCCCGTATCCAGCTATACCGCCTCGGGAGACTAGGCCCAGCCGATCAGGGTATGGTCAAAAACCCCTGTGCTGCAGGGGGGCTCGCGTAGAATGGGGCCCGTGAACCCTGAGAAACTGCGCGACGAAGACCTGCGGTTAGCCCAGCTGCTCGAGCAGGCCCTGAGCCAAGCCCAAACCCATGGAGGGCCGGTTTCCCTCCTGGAGGAGGCCCTGCGCCTTGCCCAAGAACGCAACCTGCTGTTGCTCAAATCCCGCAGCACCCTACTGGATGAGGTCACACCGGGGGAATTGGACGAGCTGACCCATCTGCCCAATGCCAAGGCGTTCAGCACTGCGCTCGAGCGGGCTCTGGCAGAGGAGGGGGACTTCTCGGTGGTCTTCTTCTCCATAGACCAGTTTGATCAGCTCTCGAACCTGTTTTCAGCGGCTTTAGCCGATGAGGTGGTGCTGCGGGTAGCCGGGCTGGTGACCCGGGCTTTGCGGCGGGGGGATGTGGCCGGTCGGCTGGAGGATGGGTCCTTTGGCCTCATCCTACGGGGAGCTACGGGCGACCGGGCCTTTGGGGTATGCGAGCGATTGCGGATGGCGGTGTTCAAGCAGGACTGGAACACCCTCCATCCCGGCCTCAAGGTCACCCTCAGCCTGGGACATACCGGTCGGAGTGGGCATCGCTCGGCCTCAGAGGTACTGGCTCGAGCCCGGCTGCTTCAGGCTGAAGCCTCGAGCTCCGGCCAGAACCAGACCTTTCCGGGATCGTACTACTAAAAGCGCAGGCTTCACCGGCTGGGGCTGAGCTGTCCTGCCGCTAATTGGCCAAACTGGGTTTAGCTCATACAATCCCTGAGTGGAGCCTCGAGCCCTTGTTGCCATCCTCATCACCCTTTTGCCCTGGTCCTCGGTCTATCCAATCATCAAAAATGCCCTCAGCGACTTCAGCCCGGTACACCTGGTGCTGCTGCGCTTTTTGGTGGCTTCAGCGGCCCTGGCGGTTTATGCGGTAGTCACACGGATACCCCTTCCTGCTTGGCGCGACTGGGGATGGCTGCTGGGGCTGGGGTTTCTGGGCATCAGCGTATACCACACCGCCCTCACCACCGGGTTGCAAAACGTGGCCTCGGGGCCCGCGGCCATTCTGATCGCTTGTGGGCCGGTATTCGTGGCCCTGATGGCCTATATATTTCAGCGTGAGCGCCTCACGCACATGGGCTGGCTGGGGATTGCCATCGCATTTGTGGGGGTTGGGCTGATTGCGATCGGCAATCATCCGGGGACCTTCCGTTTGGAGCCGGGCGCCCTGCTGATCTTGCTGGCCGCGCTCTCCACCTCGATTTACTTCGTATTTCAACGGACCTTGGTCCGCCGGTATGGCGCCCTGCGGTTTACGGTTTACTCCATTTGGGCGGGAACCCTACCCCTGCTGGTGTTTCTGCCGGGGCTTTACGGGGAGCTCTCGAGGGCCTCGGCGGCCTCGGTGGGGAGCGTAATATACCTGGGCCTTCTGCCCAGCGCCCTGGCCTACATGACCTGGAATTACGCCCTCTCGATTGCCCCGGCCAGCCGAGTGGCCAGTTTTCTATATGTCTCTCCGATCTTCTCCTACCTGCTGGCCTTCTTTTTGCGCGGCGAAATCCCCACCCTGCTGGCTGTGGTGGGTGGGGGGATCGCCTTGGTGGGCGTGATTGTGCTGAACACCCTGGGCCGAGGGCCCAAGCAAAGTGTAAAGGCCTAGGCGGTTGGAGCTTGATCGTCGGCGCTGGGGACGCCTTTGGGCATCACCCCACCGATGATCATCCCCAGCACATCGTCGTGGGTTACGTCTTTGGTGTTGACCGTACCCACTACCGCTCCGTTTTTCATCACCGTTAGTCGGTCGGAGAGGTCAAATACGTCATGCAGGTCATGGCTGATTAGGAAAATCCCCACCCCCTCGCTCTTGAGTGCTTTGATCAGCTCGCCTACTTTGCGGGTCTCTTCCGGGCCCAAGGCCGCGGTGGGCTCATCCATGATGAGGCACTTGGCTTTGAAATAGATGGCCCGGCCAATGGCAACGCTCTGGCGCTGCCCACCCGACATGTTTTGCACCGGAACCCGCAGGCTGGGAATGCGGATGCGCAGACGATCCAGCACGTTCCGGGCCTCGAGCTCCATGGTGTCTTCGTCCAGCGCCACCCCGCGCACCTTTTCCCGGCCCAGAAACACGTTGGCCACGGCATCTAGGTTGTCGGCCAGGGCCAGGTTTTGATAGATGGTTTCGATGCCATAGCGCTGAGAATCTTGGGGGGTCTTGACCTGGACTTCCTGCCCCTCTACGAAAATCTGCCCACTGTCGGCCTGGTAGGCTCCAGAGAGCACCTTGATCAGCGTGGATTTCCCTGCGCCGTTGTGCCCTAAGAGCCCCAGCACCTCGCCTGGGTAGAGGTTTACGCTCACGTCCTTGAGGGCCTGGTTGCCGCCAAAGCGCAGGCTGATGTGCTTCATCTCGATCAAAGGGGTCATCGGCTCCCCTTTCTGCGGTTGGTGATGGTGTTCCAAAGCACCGCCACCAACAAGACGATCCCAACATAGATGTTTTGCTGTTCGGTGGGTACCCCCACCAGTCCTAGGCCGTTGACCAGACTGCTGATGAGCAGCGAGCCCAAGGCAGCTCCCAGGATGGTGCCGCTGCCACCGGAGAGCACTGTTCCCCCGATCACCGCACCGGCAATCACGGTGAGCTCGAGGTTCATGCCCAAGCCAGGGGTAGCGGCATTGAGCCTTGCCGCCTGGACTGCTGCTGCGAGCGCGGTGAGGAATCCCATCAGCATGAAGATATAGACCAGCATTCGCTTGACGTTGATCCCTGCCAGGAGGGCGGCTTCAGGGTTTCCCCCAATGGCGTAAATGTAGCGGCCAAAGCGAGTGCTACGGCTCATCCAGTGCAGAAACCCCAAAACCACAACGGCGATCAACACCGGCACCGAAATTCCTGCGGGAACCGGGGGGTTGGTACCGGGAATTGGGTAGTCGTTCATAACCTTGACGAACCCAAAGACGATCAACAGGGTAATTCCCGTCACCAATACCTCGGCCCACACCGGACGCACCGCAAAGCCGTTTCTCTGACGGCGGGCCCGCCCCAGGAGGGTTTGCCAGATGATCAATAGGGCCGCGATCCCTCCGAACACCCAGGTCCAGAACCCGCCGATGGAACCGTTGTTGCCCCCCCCTAGAATTTGGAAGGTAGGGTCTAAGGGGGAGATGGTGATATTGGAGACGGAGAAGGTGGCATTGCGGAAGATCAGCAGCCCAGCCAGGGTGACCACAAAAGCAGGAACCCCCCAGTAGGCGGTCAGGTAACCGTTGAAGGCTCCAATCAGTACCCCTACCCCCAGCCCCACCAACAGGGCCAGTTCCCAGGGCCAGCCCTTACCTGAAAGGGCATGAGATTGTAGGACCGCCATGATCATGGCGGTAAAACCCAAAACGCTGCCGACCGAGAGGTCAATTTGCCGGGCCACGATCACCAGCACCATTCCGCCCACCATAATCCCCACTACGGCCGTCTGCACCGCCAAGAACCACAGGTTGCGGGGGGAAAGAAAGGTGCCTTCGCTCCAGATCTGGAAACCGATCCACACGATCACCAGCGCCAGCAGCATGGTCAGCAGTTGGAGGTCTACCCCCAAGCTCTCTAAGAGCGAGCGACGCGGCGCGGAGGGGGTTGTGGGTGCGTTTTGCATGGTTGGTCTCAAAGCACTCCTCAATGACTCGATGATGAAGGCTTAGGGCCGATGCTGGGGTAGGGTAGAGCGGATTCAGCTCGAGGGCTTTCCTTGATGAAGCAATACAGGTGAACACGCATGGGTACGTGCTCACCTGTAGGCGTAGCTTAGGTTATTTGCAGACGGGAACCTTGGCTGGATCCACGCCTTTGCAGAGCACGTCCTTGCTGATCCAACCAGCATCCAGCACGATGTTGAGGTTGCTGCGGGTAATTCCGATGGGCTTCAGCAGGGTGGCGTGCATAGGCACCTTTTTAGGGCCGTCCTTGAAGATTTGGGTACCCTTGATACCGCTGAGGGGAGTACCCTTGGCCAGCTCAATGGCGATCTCGCCAGCGGCCTTGCCCAAGGCCCGGGCATCCTTCCAGACGCTCACGGTTTGGGTGCCCAAGGCGACGCGGTTGAGCGCAGCTTTGTCTCCGTCCTGGCCCGATACTGCCACCTTGCCATCGAGCTTGACCGCGGTCAGGGCTGCCACCACACCTCCGGCCATGCCGTCGTTGGAGCTCATCACCGCGTCCACCTTATTGTTGAGCTTGGTCAGGATCTGCTCCATGTTGCGCTGGGCATTTTCCGGTTTCCAACCCTCGGTGGACTGTACCGCTCCAACGGTAATCTTGCCGCTCTTGATGGAGGGCTCGAGCACCTCACGCTGCCCGCCATAGACGAATTCAGCGTTGGGATCGCCGGGGTCCCCCTTGATGAAGACGTAAACCCCGCTGGGCTTGACCTTGAGCACGTCTCGAGCCATGATCCGACCCACCTCGACGTTGTCAAAGGTCAGGTAGTAAGCGTAAGGATCTTCAATCAGACGATCGTATCCGATTACCGGAATCTTGGCCGCCTTGGCCGCTTCAATGGCTGGGCCGATGGCGTCCTTGTCGTGAGCTAGGATAATTAATGCGTTGGCTCCCTTAGAGATCAGGGTGTTGACATCGTTGAGCTGCTTCTCGGTGCTACCTTGGGCGTCGGTGCTGATGTACTCGGCTCCACCGGCGGCCAGCGCAGCCTTGATTGCGGCCTCATCGGTTTTCCAGCGCTCTTCCTGGAAGTTGTCCCAGCTCACCCCTACGATGATCTTTTTCTGGGCCTGGGTGGGCTGGAATAACCCCAATCCAATGAGGGTCACGGTGGCGACCAAAGCCGCGGCTTTAACGATTGGCTTCATGCGTCCTCCTCCAAAACACAGCTGAGCCGAAACTTCTAAAATCGCTCTACCCTTCTTTATTCGACTCGCCATGAAAATACCGTACCCCTGGATTCTCGTCAATGCCCTATAGGTCTGATGAGGATGGGAATTTGGGCTACTTGGAGGGGGTTCCTATCTTGGCCGGGAGGATTCCTTGGCTGCGGGTTAGCCACAGGTACTGATCGGCCGGCGTGGTTTGCCAGTCGCTCCAGACCCCATCTGGCCATAGAATGCGAACTTTGGCCGAGGCCATATCCCCCAGACCAAAGTGCGTGAACCCAAGGCTGCCGCTGGCGTGACCCCCACCGATGGTGAGCTCACGGCGCAGGACACGATCTCCGAGCTGAACCTCGAGCCACCCCCCGATGGCATCCCGATTGGGGCCTGGCTGCTGCGGACGCACAGCCAACCAATGCCCCATGGCTTTAGGGCTCTCGGCGCTTCCAGCCCCCACGTTGCGCCAGAGCTGGGCTTTGTCCATCCGGTTTACCACCACCACATCCAAAAGCCCGTCTCCGTTGAGGTCTACGAGGGCTGCCCCACGCCCCCGCAGAAAGCTGGCCAGCCCAGCCTTGTCCCCCGCTTCCTGGAAGCTCCCATCGGGCTTTCCCAGCAGGAGGTTGTTGGGGTCTTTGGTGGCTGCATCTTTCATGAAGCCCACGTTGCCCTTAGCGATGAACAGGTCGATCCAGCCGTCGTTGTTGAAATCTTCGAATTGCGCGTGCCAGGCGGTGGAGATGTGCACATCGCCGCCGGTGTAAGGCCGGTGGGCAGTCGCCCCTAGCTTGAAGGCGAGATCCCTGTAGGTAGGCCCTTGGCTTCCATCTTGCAGGGCCTGCAGCTTGTTATCGCCCATGCTGCTGAGGAAGTAGACCGGATAGCCGTTGCCGCTAAGGTCATAGCTGGCGATGCCCATCCCCCAGATCTGTAGGCGCTTCCAGCCCTCGCTTTCGCTGTAGAGCCGCGGAGGCTGGCCTGGGGTGATTTGCCAAAGCTGTTCCTGTCCCCCCCGGTAGTACTCACGATCGTTGCTGATGCGCAGGCTGGGGATGCCCGAGCGGTTCCAGTCGCTGAAGAGCATCGAGAGGCTGCAGTAACTGGGCCTGAGGGGGATGGGTGGGGCAAACCCCTGGCCTGAGCTCGAGGGCCGGTACAGCAGGTTATCGGTGCAGCTCCCCCAGGGAAACGCGCTGTCGCGCTGAACATAGGTTCCAATGGCCAGCGTGGGCCAGCTTTGTCCGCGTTCCCAAGTGGCGGAGAGGGCGGTGCTCCAGTTTTTGTTGCTTTGGAAGCCCCAGGCTTTATTGGCGGGCTGAAACCTGCACCCCCCCAGCCCACGCATCAGCAGGTCTTCTCCCGCCCGCAGGAGTACCAGATCGGTGATGCCGTCCCCATCGAGATCTATGGGATAGGCTCCGCTGACCTGGGGCAGCTCGAGGCCTGAGGTTTGCTCCCGGAACTCCAAAGCTCCTCCCACCCGGCTCACATTGCGGTAGAACTTGGCCTTGTTGTCGCCGCCAGAGAGCAGCAGATCGGGGAGGCCGTCGTCATTGCAGTCGAAAGCCGCCACCCCGCCCCCCACCACGTAGTCGCCATCGTAGCGGCTGTTAATCCCGGAGGTCTCGGTCTCCTCAACGAATCGAGGAACCGCAACCTGGGCCAGGCCCCAGCCCAGCAGCAAACAGAAGCCTGAGAGCGTCACTTTCCAGCTTGAGTGCATCAGCGCCATCATAGTTCAGACCTGAGAGCTGGGGAAGTCTGGACAAGGGAATGTTTTGACTTAGACTGACCTCATGCAAAAGCAAGTTTTCTGGCTGGGACTTGGACTGTTTGTGGCCTGGATGGGTGTATCGCTGGCCCAGGCCAAAAGCTGGATTGCAACCCCTTCCCCGGCGCTCGAGCGCTCCCTTTCCCAGCTGCCCCAAACCCCCTACACCCCTCTGGAATGGGCCACCCTGGACGAGCTGGAGCGGCTAGAGCTGCTGGCCGTACAAACGCAGATGCTGAACCCGCCCCGTACCGCCAGAGCCCTAGCCCTGCTTTCGGTGGCCGCCAACGACACTTTGGCGGCGTTGGCCCAGCGGCCTGGGGCCGATGCCAATGTGGCGGTAGCCGCGGCCGCTCGAGAGGTCATGCTGTACCTGCACCCGACCTTCCCCAACTTCAAAGATGCCGTGCGGGGAGCAGCGCGAGACTTCTACCAGGCCGCCGCACAGGCCGGAGCCAGCCCTCAGAGCCTCCTGGCCTCGAGCGAGACTGGGCGCCAGATCGGGATGCAGGTTGTGGCCTTTGCCCGTAAGGATGGGGCCAACCGCCAGGTTATCCCTGAATACCCCAAGGCTGCTCCGGGAGTCTGGGAGCTCACCTTAGGGTACACCGCGGTTGAGCCGGGCTGGGGGAATTTGGTGCCCATCGGTATCTCCAATGCTCAACTGGCCCGGGCTACCCCCCCTCCCGCCTGGGATTCCCCTGAGTTTGCCCAGGACCGCGCGGCGTTCTGGCAGAAGCAGCAACAGCTAACCGATCGGGACAAGGCCATTGCGGATAAATGGGCTGGGGACGGGGGGACGGTCACCCCGGCGGGGCTGTGGCAGGAGGCGGTGGTGGCGATGCTCAAGGATCGTCAGGTCGGCGCGGAGGGAGCCGTGGCCGTACTAACCCCCCTCAACATCGCCATGCACAACGCCTTTATTGCCTGCTGGCGGGACAAATTCGCCTACTATGTGGCGCGCCCCAACCAGTGGGTGAAGACCCTGGACCCAAAATGGGCTCCTTACCTGCGCACCCCCAAGTTCCCCGCCTATCCGTCCGGGCACTCCACCATCAGTGGGGCCGCGGCCACGGTGCTCTCCGCCTTGCTACCCGATGCGGCGGCCACGTTTGCGGCCATGGCTAAAGAGGCCAGCGACTCGAGGATCGGGGCCGGAATCCATTGGTTCCTCGACGGCTCCGGGGGCCTGGATCTGGGGGAGCGGGTGGGGCAGCAGGTGCTCGAGGCCGGCGGTGTAGTCCATGCGGGAAACTAGGGCCCCCTAACGGGTTTCACAGCTTGTGCCAGTCCAGCGGCCCCCTAAGGAAAGGCAGGTGCGTTTGAGTTCGAACTCGCTGGCCCGCAACACCACCACCACCAGCCCTGCGGGATACCCCCCAGCCCCGGCCCCTAGGCCCAGCTGGAGCCGAGACTGGGCAAAGGTCTCGCTGCTGCTGGGCACCTGATTGCTCACGTAGCGGTCACCATCCCAGAGGTACACCGCGCTGACCGTGGGTGGGCTGCCGGCTTTGAAAGGGGGGTTGACCTTGACCTCGATGGAGATGGGGCGCAGAAAGTCGGTGGCGCTGCTGGAGAGGCGATAAATTCCCATCACCTCCCGTTCGGGAACCCGCTGGATGAAGAAAACCCCGTCTTGAGGAGGGATCTTGGGAACTGCCCGCAGCCGCTCGAGGCGAAACCGCACCGGAAGATGGAGGGCTTGGGGGGGAATGGTCACGGTGATTCCAGGGATTTGGAGTACGCCCCCCTCCGAGGAGATTCGCCGTTCTACCACAGCGTTTTGAGCCCCTGCGAGGCTCAACAGCAACCAAACCCAGCCAATCAGCGCTCGCAAGCGGTCCCCCTCAAGCTCCCATCAGGGCTTTGGCCTCTTGGAGAAGGGCCCTGAGGGTTATTTCGTCCTGAGCCTCAGCATACACCTGTAGCAGGGGCTCGGTATTTGAGGGGCAAAGCAGCAGCCAACCTTTCCCCTCGAGGCCCCACTGGATCCCGTCCGGGGTGTCCTGGCTGACCACGGTCAGCCCAGCAAGGGGTTTAGGGCTGCGGGCTTGGCGCATCCCCCGCTGGAGCTGCTCTAGAGTGGGGAACTGTAGCTCGAGGTGTTGGTAGTAGGAGCGGAACCCGGCCTCGGCCTCGAGCTCGGCCACCTGCTCCCCCAGGCCCTTCCCGCTCACCACTAGCGACTCCAGGAGCAGCAGGGCGGTATAGAGTCCGTCGGGCTCGGGAAGGTGGCGGGCCACCGCGATTCGGCCCGAAGCCTCCCCACCGATCAACACCCCGGGCTCGAGCAGGGCGGCGGAGAGGGGCTTGGAGCCCGCGGAGAGGGTCATGTACTCCAGCCCTCGGGCCCCGGCCAGGCGCTCGATCAGCCCGGAACCCCCAACGCCTTGCACCACCGCTCCCCGCCATCCTTTGCGCAGCAGGTGAGCCAGCAGCACCGCGAAGACCTGATGGCTGCCCAAGGCGGCCCCTCCAGCCAACACCGCGCCGACCCCACCCGCGTCGCCATCGGTGACCGCGGCAAAGGTCTGGCCTTCCTCCGCTTTGAGCACGGTCATAACGGTGAACTCGTTGGGGGGGGTGGGCTCGGGCTTGACCCCATAGAACATCGGATCGGGAACCGCGTGCAGCTCCCGCAGCTCGAGCCGCAGCCCGGCATGCTTGACGAACCCGGCCAGCCATCCGGCCCCGGCCCCTCCCAGGCTATCGTGGTACATCACCCCCTCGTAGCCCCGCAGCGCCTCTAGGTCGAGCTGGTGCATCAGGGCATCGTAGTAGGGTTTGCGCAGGTCGAAGGGGTGGATGGGAGCGCTGGGGTCGGTCTGGACCGGGCGGCCCAGCCGTTTTTCCATCTCGCTCATGAGGGTGGAGCCCGCGCGTTCCCCCTGGGGGCCTTTGAACTCGAGCCCCAGGTACTCGGGCGGACGCTGGCCGGCGGTGACCATCATCCCACCGTCGGCCTGGAGCTGCCGCACCGCATACGAAAGTACCGGGGTGGGCAGAGGGCTCTTGGAGAGGTGGACCTCGAGGCCGTTGGCCGCCAGGATGTGGGCCGCGTGGCGGGCAAACTTCCCGGCCATGAAGCGGGTGTCATATCCCACCACCGCGCGTTTTGCCCCCTGCTCGAGCAGGGCGCTGGCATAGGCCTGGGCCAGGTCGCCCAGGTTTGCAAAGGTGAACTCCTCCCCAATGACTCCCCGCCATCCAGCGGCGCTGAGGCGAAGGGCAGCAGGATCGCTCGAGTGGATTGCCATACCTGGGCTAGTTTACTGGATCCAGAGCCCGCCCGAGTGCATAACGCGGAAATAACGCCCGACCTGCTACCTTAAGCCTGGCCGTATTTGAAGCTCCGAGGTGGAGTTTCCGCCCGCCAGCTTGCCGTGGGCTGGTGTATGTGCCCCTCGAGGCCGCCTCCCCTCGAGGGGCACTTCCCTGACTTGACAAGCTCGAGGCCTCCCCACTACACTCGCTGGTATCCGCGCTGGGGCGCGGGGAAAACCAAATCAATAAGTTCTCTTATCCAGAGCGGCAGAGGGATTCGGCCCTGCGAAGCCGCAGCAACCCAACAGAATCGTCGCCCCATTACCGGCGCTTCTGAGAGGGTGCTAACTCCGACCTGAACGCCCCCGATTTGCTGTAGGCACACAGCATTTCACGATTAGGCACAATCGCAGGCGTTGTGGGAAAGATAAGAGAAGGGTGCTAACTCAATGTTTGAGCCCCCTTCCTCGAGTTCGATAGAGAACGCTGGGTAGGGGGTTTTGCTGTTAGGCCAAACTCCTACCGGGATGGTTTTGACCGGCCCTAAATCCATGCGGCAGCTCCCTGCACCGGGAGCAAAGGTAGGAGAAAGCCATGTCCGACAAGAAACTCCACTTCGAGACCCTGCAGCTCCACGCCGGTTACCGCCCTGACCCCACCACTGGGGCACGGCAGGTACCGATCTACGCCACCACCAGCTATCAATTTCAAGACGCTGACCACGCTGCGCGGCTGTTTGGCCTGCAGGAGTTCGGCAACATCTATACCCGCATCATGAACCCCACTACCGATGTGCTCGAGAAGCGCATCGCGGCCCTGGAGGGGGGGGTGGCGGCCCTGGCCACCAGCTCGGGTCATGCCGCGCAGTTCCTGAGCATCACCAACATCGCCCAAGCCGGGGACAACCTGGTCTCTACCCCCAACCTCTATGGAGGTACGGTCAACCAGTTCAAGGTCACCTTGCCCCGCTTGGGCATCGAGGCCCGCTTCACCGGGCGGGCCGAGACCGCTGAGGAGTTTATTGCCCTCACCGACAGCAAAACCCGGGCCTGGTATCTGGAATCGGTGGGCAATCCGGCCCTCAATATCCCCGATTTTGAGAGCATTGCGGCGGCGGCTCAGGAACGGGGGATCGCCCTGCTGGTGGACAACACTTTTGGCCACGGTGGGTATTTGTTTCGGCCCCTGGAGTGGGGGGCCAATGTGGTGCTGCACTCCGGTACCAAGTGGATTGGTGGGCACGGCGCGGCCATCGCCGGACTGATCGTGGATGGGGGGAACTTCAACTGGGACAATGGACGTTATCCGCTGGTGGCCGAGGGGCAGCCGGGGTATCATGGGCTGAAGCTCACCGAAGCCTTCGGCAATCTGGCCTTTATCCTCAAAGCTCGAGTGGATGGGCTGCGCGACCAGGGCCAGGCCTTGGGGCCGTTTGAGGCCTGGGTGCTCTTGCTGGGCCTCGAGACCCTTTCCCTCCGCTCTGAGCGGCATGTGGAGAACACCCTGGCCTTGGCCCACTGGTTGCGTGAGCAGGACGAGGTGGCCTGGGTCAACTACCCTGGCCTGGATGACCACCCCAGCTACACCAAAGCCCAGAAGTACTTCGGGGGCAGACCCGGTTCAGTGCTCACCTTTGGCCTCAAGGCCGGGTATGAGGCGGCCAAGGGCTTTATTAACCGCCTCGAGCTGATCTCCCACCTGGCCAATGTGGGCGATACCCGCACCCTGGCGATTCACCCGGCCTCCACCACCCATTCCCAGCTCCGCCCCGAGGAGCAGGTTCGCGCAGGGGTGAATCCTGAGCTGGTGCGGCTTTCGGTGGGCTTGGAAGCCCTGGAGGATCTCCAGGCCGATCTCAAGCAGGCCTTGCGGGAAAAAGTGGGGGCCTGAGCCAAAGGAATCGCCATGACCGAACTCCTCATCCAAGAAGCTTGGGGGGACCACGAGGCTCTCCTCATCAAGCCGCCCAAGAGCCGAGGCCGGGTTCCGCCGCCGGTCCCGGCGGAAGCCTTGGTGGCGGGAGGGTTTCGGCTCGAGTACGGTGGGCTTCTTCCCGAGCTGCGGCTGCGCTACGAGACCTATGGCCACCTGAACCTCGAGCGCGATAACGCGGTCTTGGTCTTTCACGCCTGGACCGGGTCGGCCCATCTGGCGGGCTCTTATACCCATGAAACCCTGGCCGCTTTGCCCAAGCTAGACCAGGCCTTTGGGAGCGAGGGTTGGTGGGATGAACTGGCCGGACCTGGGCGGATGCTCGACACCGAGCAGCAGTTTGTGATCTGCGCCAACCACATCGGGAGTTGCTATGGCTCCACCGGTCCTACCTCGCTCAACCCTCAGACCGGACGGCCTTTCGGCTCAGAGTTCCCGCTCATCACCGTGCGGGATATGGCCAGGGCTCAGGCCCGGCTGCTGGACTTTCTCGGCATTGAGCGGGTCACCTTGCTGGGGGGCAGCCTGGGGGGGATGGTGGCCCTGGAATTTGCCCTGCTCTTCCCTGAGCGGGTGAACAAGCTGGTGGTGCTGGCAACCCCTGCGGTTCATGGGCCGTGGGCTCGAGCCTTTAACCGTTTGGCGCGGGAGGCAGTTGAATCAGACCCAGCCTACCAATCGGGGGAGTATTCCGAGCAGCCCCTAGGGCTGCAAATGGCCCGAGCCCTAACCATGCTCTCCTTTCGCTCCCCCGACTCCTTTAACTTGCGTTGGGGGCATACTCCGGAGCGGGGTGAAAGCTATGTGCTTTACCAGGGGGAGAAGTTCGCCCGTCGGTTTGATGCCAACGCCTACCTAACCCTCTCCAGAGCCATGGATACCCACGATGTGGGGCGGGGGAGAGGCGGGGTAGATCGGGCTTTGGAGGCCCTCCAGGGCATTCCCAGTCTGTTTGTGGGCATAGATTCGGATCTGCTCTACACCGCGGCCGAGGTGCGCGAGGCTGCCCGGCTGGCTGGGGGGCATTACGCTGAGATTCACAGCCCCCACGGACACGATGCCTTCCTGATCGAGACCGACCAGGTCGAGCGTATTCTGGCCGAGTTCATCTAAATCCCCCGATCATCCCGGCATGTTAACATGACGGGGCTCCGGCCCAGCGTGGGCCGGTTTTGGCAGGGAAAGGCGGAGATGATGATACGAACGGCCCTTTGGAGCGGACTGGTTTTAGTGGCTTTGGCGAGTGCCCAGACCACCCCCACCGACCCGGTGGTGGCTACGGTTGGCAAGAGCAATATCCTGAAGAGCGAATTTGATCTGCAATTCAACCTTTTTGTTCACGACGCGCTGCAGCGCCAGGGGTTGCCCTATTCTGCTGAGGCTGCGGCCAGCCTGGACGTTTACAAGCCCAAATTCCTCGAGCGCATGGCCCGTGAGACCGCAATCACCCAAGCCGCTGAGGCCGCGGGGTTTGCGGCCAAGGACCAGGCGGTGGATGCCGCCATTGAGGAAGTCAAAGGGCAGTTTGATTCGCCTGAAGCGCTGGACAAGGCCCTTGCCGAGGCGGGGATTCCCGACCTCGCCACCTACCGGCGCCTGGTGTATGAGGCCCTGACCTACAACGCGTACCTCGAGAGCTTGGAGGGGAAATTCCAGCCCAGCGATGCCGCGCTAAAGGTGCTGTATGTGCTCTCCAAGCGCGATTTTGCTGTTCCCACGCGCTACTGCTCGGCTCACATTCTCCTCAAGACCGCTAAGGAGGCCCAGCAGGTGATTGACCGGTTGGCCAAGGGCGAGGCGTTCGCAGAGCTGGCCCGGTCGCTTTCGCAGGATCCGGGCAGCAAGGATCAGGGGGGAGACCTGGGTTGTGAGCCACGGGGTACCTATGTGGCCCCATTTGAGGCCGCGCTGGTAGCCCTGAAGCCGGGTGAGACCAGCAAGAAGCCGGTACAGACCCAGTTTGGCTTTCACGTGATCTATCTCAGCAAGATCGAGCCCGCGGGGTATCAATCGTTTGAGGAGGTCGAGCCTGAGCTCAGCAAGCGGGTGCAAAGCGAGGCCCTGCAAAAGTACCTGGATCATAGGGCTGACCAGGTAGGCATCAAACTCTTCCCGGAGAATCTGGGTCCTTCGGAGGCCGCTCCGAAGCAGTAGCTCAGGTGTAAGTGGCCACAACTCCCCGCTTGACGCGGGGAGTTGGCTTAGGAGGCTTGTGTGGGCTGGATAACCACGCTGGCCCGGACGACGGCATCCCCCACCGGGGATTCTGCTAAGGCCAGTGGCTGGCCTGCGGCGTAGACCCCGCTGCGGCCTTCAAAGGAAAGCTCGTACAGATTGCCGTTCAGCATGGGGTTGAGGCCATAGCGCAGATTTTCCCGCCCGATGAGCTTACGGGCGAGCCCCTCGCGCAGCCAGACCTGGCCCTCTTGCTGGGTGGGGTCTCCTGACCAGGGCCCTTCCCAACGGGCGGCATTGGCCGAGGGCTGCACCACTAACCAGGCCCCGCTGCGGTCGGCTTCTTCGATCATGGACTCGTGAAAGGCATCCAGGCAGATCAGATTGGCCAGGGTGCCGATCTGGGTGCGAATGAGGCCCTGGCCGCTCTGACCCCTCGAGAGCAGGGCCGTGCGCTCGCTCGAGGTCAGATTAACCTTGGGGACCCGCGCGAGCACGGTTCCCTGGGGCGAGAACACCAGCGAGAGGTTATACACCCCCCAGCCCTGGGGGTGCAGCCTGCGGGCCGGCTCCCAGTCCATCCGGGGGCTGAACAGGCTGCCGGCGATTAGGTAGGCTCCAGCCGAGCGCGCCGCCTCAGCGAAGGTTTCTTGGTAGAGCGGCCAGACGGTGCGGGCCCGCAGGTGATAAAACGCGGTGGGGCTGGGAAGCGCCAGGCGTAGGGCTTGCCGCCACTCCTGCCGCAGAAGCTCTAAAGCGGCCCTGAGGGCGCTGTTTGCGCTGTAGACCGAGGCCGGGGTCTCGAGCCAAAACAACAGCGGCAGGGCAAAGGCCTCAGGAAAAGCCACCACCCGGGCCTCACCTACCGGCAGCCCGGCCACGGCTTGAGCGGTGAGGGCCTGTACCCTCGAGCCAAACGCTTGGGCCGAACGGTAGTGTTCTTGCCGCAATTCCGCCTGCACTCCGACCAAGTGAACCCGCACCCTTCCAGTGTAAGGGTGGTTTGTCCCTCGGAATTCTCTCCTGTCTTAGCGTAGGCTAAAACGGTATGCGTCGCGTATGGCCTGTGGCTTTGGTGGCTGCCATTTTAGCGGTGGGAGCCGTCTTGTACCTTATGCGGCCGGTGGGGCCAAAACCTCAAACCTTACCCACCCTGACCCTAAAGTCCCTTGATGGGCAGCCCTTTGCCTTGGGTTCGCTCAAGGGCCGACCGGTCGTGCTCAATGCCTGGGCTTCCTGGTGTGGCCCATGCCGGCGGGAGATGCCGATGCTGCTGGATGCGGCACGGGCCAACCCGGGGGTCATCTTTGTGTTTGTCAACCAAGGCGAGGGCCCAGAGGCCGTCCGGGTTTATGAGCGCGAAACCCAGCTGAGCCTGCCCCTGGTGCTCCTGGATGTCAACACCCGGCTTGCGGATTTGCTGAGCTTTCCAGGGTTACCCACCACCTTTGTCTTTGACCGGACCGGTCGGTTGGTGGCCAAGCATTTAGGCCAGCTCGAGGCCCATCAGCTCGAAGCCTACCTCAAGGGGTTGTAGCCCCTGGGTTGCGCTGGCAACACTCTGCGCAGCGGCCATACAGCACGATTTCGTGCCCCTGGGTTTGAAACCCTCGAGGGGCCATAAAGGCGAAGTCGCCGGGGCAGCCCTCGAGCTCAAAGGCCTTGCCGCAGGCTATGCAGTGAAAATGGTGGTGATGCTTTTTACCGGAGCGTTCATAACGCGGGGGGTTGCCGGGGAGTTCAACCGCTACCGCCATCCCCTCTTCCACCATGCCTTTCAGGGTGCGGTAAACCGTGGCGATTCCTAACCCCGGCACCTTGTGTTGAGCAGCGCTCAGCACCTCTTGCGGGGAAAGCGGGCGGTCTATCTCTTCCAACACCGCGCGAATGGCCTGGCGTTGGCGGGTACTGCGTTCCATACCCCCAGGATAGCAAATCCGTACTTGACAAAATGATAATGGATTATCATTATTAACTTTATGAAACCGCTGCTCACACTGATGGTTGGCCTGGGGCTGACGGTGGGTCTGGCCCAGAAGGGGCCTCTTCCGGTGGCGGCCACAACGGGCTTCATCGCGGATATGGTGAAGAACGTTGGGGGGGACCGGATAGCCCTTACGGTGATTGCACCCCCCACTGCCGATCCTCACAGCTTCGAACCCAAGCCTTCGGCTTTGGTGGGGGTTTCCAAGGCCAAGGTGGTGTTTGGCAATGGCTTGGGGCTCGAGCCCTTCTTCGCCAAGATTGCTGCCCAGGCTCCCCAGGATGCCTTGAAGGTGCTGCTGGGCGAGGGACAGCCCGGCCTGATCACCACCGGCGAAGGGACGCCGGATCCCCACCTTTGGCTCGATCCGACCTACGGGATTCGCTACGTCGAACGCATTCGTGACACCCTGATCCGGCTGGATCCGGCAGGCCGGGCCACCTATACCGCTAACGCAGCCCGCTATATTCAGGCGATTCAAAAGGCCGACCAAGCGGTGCAAGCGTGCCTGGCGGGGATACCTCCTTCCCGCCGCAAGGTGGTCTCGCAACACGAAGCCCTGGCCTATTTCTCGAGGCACTACGGCATCACCGATGTAGGCAGTATCGCGGATTTCGCCGGTCAAGAAAAAGGCCCCCGCCGCTTTGCCCAGTTGGCCCAGGCCATGCAGCGTCAAGGGGTCACTACGGTTTTTGCGGAGCCCCAGTTCCCCAAAAATGAAGCCAAGGCCCTTGCCGAGGCTACCAGAGCCAAGGTGGCCCTGATCTACTCCGACGCATTCGACCGCACCGTCAACACCTACCTAAAGCTCCTGGAAGCCAATGGTGCAGCGGTATGCGCGTCCTTCAAATAAGGGGGGGGTTTTACACCCCATCTTCATTTTAGGGGCATAGAGTCGCCCTATGCCTTGGTTGCTGGCTTTATGTGTGTGGTTTACCTTAGCCTGGGCTCAACCCCAAGGTGCCTCGAGCGATCCCTCTGCCGGTAATGCTGCCCAAGCCCAGGGGCAGTACCGCATTGGGAAAATTGTAAGCCTGGGCGAGAAAACCGCCACCGTGCAGGTGGCCGGGGCCAACCTCGAGGCCCAGCTCCCCACCGCCGACCCCACCGCTCAAGGAGCTCCCACCAAGATCTCCCTGCCCAAGTTCCATGCCGGACAGACCGTGGTGGTCTATGAGAGCGGGGGTACCGCCTACCTCACCGAGCCTTACCGCCTGAATGACCTGTGGGGCTTGTTGGCCTTATTTGTGGTGGTGGTGGGGCTGTTGGGGCGGGGGAAGGGCCTGCGCGGCCTGCTCGGAACCCTCGCCAGCATGGCGGTGCTGGCCTTATTCATCGTGCCCGAGATCGCTAAGGGAAATAACCCTTTGCTCATCACCTTCGTGGGGGCCTTTGGCATTCTGGTGCTCTCGATTTACTTCGTTCATGGGATCAACCGCAAGACCAGCGCAGCCCTGCTGGGCACCACAGTGGCGGCGTTGGTGGCGTTGGTGCTGGCGGTGTTGGCTGCCGAGCGGATGCAGTTCACCGGCCTCAGCTCAGAGGAGGCCTTTTTGGCCCAATTTGCCCTGGGAAACTTGGATCTGGTCTCGCTGTACTTGGCCAGTGTGGTGGTGGGAGCTTTGGGAGCGCTGAACGATGTGACCGTGACCCAGGCCTCGGTGGTGCAGGCCTTGGTGCAGGCCAATCCACGCTATGGCGTGCGCGAGCTGTACAACCGCGGTATGAGCGTGGGGTTTGACCACATCGGTAGCCTGGTCAATACCCTGATCTTGGCCTACGCTGCGGGGGCCCTACCGCTGCTGCTGCTGGTACACCTCAGCGATGTTCCTCTGCTGGTTTTGCTCAACCAAGAGGCCTTTGCTGGAGAGCTGGTCTCGATGCTCTTGGGCTCGTTGGCCCTGGTGCTGGCAGTGCCGCTGACCACGTTGATAGCGGCCTGGTTGCTGCGGGGGAAAAGGTTGGACTACCTCGAGCGGCGCTGGCCTCAGCGCTAGGGGTTAGCGCTGCTGGGTGGCCCGGAAGGCCTCCTCGTACTCGAGCGGGTTGAGGCCGCGACCGATGACCACCAGCTTAGAAGGGGCCTGGGCCGGTTGGTTGGCCTGCTCGAGGCTGAAGATCTCCCGCACCGATTGGAACAGGATTTGCTGCTTGAAGCCCCGCACCTGGAGAAACCCCTTGGCGCGGAACACCGCGTTGGGGCGCGAGATCAAATGGCTGTCGATGAACTCGTTGACCTTATGGCGCTCCAAGGGCCGCTCGGCGGTGAGGGTGAAGGTTTGCAGGTTGGGGGCGTGGAGGTGTTGGTAGCCCTGGGGTTTCCATTCCAGGCCGAAGGCCTTGAGCCCCAAGAGGGCCTGGGGATCGGCTTTGGAATGGTCGGCCCGCCGTACCTCGGCCAGGGGGTTGATTTGCTGGAGGAGCTGCTCGGCCTGGTCTATTTGCTCGGGGGTGGCGAGATCGGTTTTGTTGAGCACGATGGTGTTGGCATAGGCCAACTGCACTGCGCCCTCGGGGCCATCGCGCAGGGTTTGCTCGAGGTTGCGGGCGTCGGCTACACCGATGATTCCATCCAGCTCGAATTTGGTCCGGGCAAAGGGGTCCATCACCGTCTGAGCCACCGGTACGGGGTCGGCCAGGCCGGAGAGCTCGATCAGGAGATAATCGGGGGGGTCCTTTCGCGAGGTGATTTTAAACATCGCCGAGACCAAGTCGTCGCGCCCCACGCAGCACAAGCAGCCGTTGGAGAGCTCCGCGATGCCGTCGGTATCTACGTTTTCAATCAGGCTGCCGTCAATCCCGGTTTCGCCGAACTCATTGACGATGATCCCGAACCGGTACGGGGCGGTGCTCACCAGATGGTTGACCAGGGTGGTTTTGCCGGCGCCCAAAAAACCGCCGATCACGCTTACGGGGATGCGCTTCTGGAACCGCATAGCCCCACGATACCCCACCGCGAGCGCTGGCAGCATGGGGATGTTAGGGTATGAGGGTGAACGTGCCGCAGCACTTTGTAATTCGCCTCGAGTACACCCTGCGCGTAGAGGGCCAGGCCGTAAACCGCAGCGAGCATCCGCTCTCCATCCTGACGGGGTTTGCCCGAGAACTCCCGATCGGCCTCGAGGCGGCCCTGCTGGGGAAAGGCCCCGGTGAGTACACCGTAACCCTACCGCCAGAGCAGGGGTATGGGGCCTACAACCCTGCCTTGCGGGTTGAGGTGGGGGCTTCCGAGCTTCCGGGAACCCCTCGAGTGGGAGAGGTTTTCAGTGCGGAGGATGCCGAGGGAAAGCCCCGGCTATACCAAGTGGTTGCGGTAGATGGAGAGAAGGTCGTGCTGGACGCCAATCCCCCTTGGGCAGGGAAGGCCCTCGAGTATCGCTTTGTCATTCACAGCGTTCGCCTGGCCGAGCCCGAGGAGGTGGCCCATGGGCATGTCCATGGGGAGGGAGGGGTACACCCTTGAGTGCAGCCTGGAACGCTGGGATCTGGGCGGTCTGGCTTTAGGCCGGGGCTCGAGCGGGGCTTCTGGCATACTATGGAGCTGTGCACGTGTTTCGTCTGAAAGGTGATTTCCAAACCTTAGACACTTACTCCCCCCTGCTCTTTGACCTGGGGGCCCGGGGGCTCGAGGAACGCCCCGGTGAGGTCTGGGCCTACTTTCCCCAGCGCATTGAGCTGCCCCTGCCGGGGGAGTGGGTGGAGCTGCCGGACACCGACTGGCTCGAGGCCTGGCGGCGCGATTTGAAACCGGTGGTGGCCGGGCCATTCGTGGTGGTCGCTCCCTGGCACTCGTGGACTGGCCAGGAAAAGCGCATCGTGCTCGAGCCGGGGATGGCTTTTGGCACCGGGCACCACGAGACCACCCGGATGGCCCTAGAAGCTTTGGCCCAGCGGGTCGAACCCGAGACGCGGGTGCTGGACTTGGGCACCGGTTCGGGGATTCTGGCTATCGCTGCGGCGATGCTGGGAGCGGAAGCGGTTGGGGTAGACGTTGACCCCGCGGTCATTCCGCTGGCTCGAGCGAACGCCGCCGCCAACCGGGTGAATCCCCAGTTCCTGACCGGGAGCCTGGGGGCCGCCGAAGGTCCTTTTGACCTGGTGGTGGCCAATCTTTACGCTGAGCTGCATGTCCATCTGGCCCCGCAGTACCCTTCGGCGTTCGGGCTTTGTGGGGTCTTGATCCTCACCGGAATCCTGCTTCAGCGCGAAGGGTTGGTGCGGGAGGCCCTCGAGGCCCAGGGCTTCGGCCTTTTGGAGCGGCGGCAGGAAGGTGAGTGGATCTGCCTGACCTACGCCAAAAAAGGATAGATGCGCCCGCACCGTGCCTTTGTCACGCTGATACAGCCTGAGCTCGAGCTCTCCGGGCGCGAGGCCCGGCATTTGGCGGAGGTCTTGCGGGCTCGGCCCGGTGACCGGCTGACCGTGTTTGATGGCCGGGGGCTCGAGGGTCGCGCCGTGGTTCTGAGCCTAGAGCCGGGGCTGGTGCGCTTGCAGGTCGAGGAGACCTGGCCTGCCCACCGGGAGACCCCTCAGCCGGTTACGCTGTATCTGGCTTTGCTCAAAGGGGACAAGCTGGCGGAGGTGGCCCGGGCCGCCACCGAGCTGGGGGTGGCTCACCTGGTGCCGGTGCTGACCCAGCACTGCGTGGTGCGTGAGCTGGGCGAGGGCAAGCTCCTGCGGCTGCGCCGGGTGGTGGTCGAGGCGGCCAAGCAGTCGGGGCGCAGCCGGATCCCCGAGGTGGCCTCGCTGCTGCCGCTCTCGAGCATCCCGCGGGTAGAGCAGGGCTTTGTGGCCCATCCGGGGGCTTCGGCCCGCGTCCGTGACCTCCTGGATCCACAGAGGCCCACGGCGCTTCTCACTGGTCCGGAGGGCGGCTTGGCCGAGGCCGAGGTGGGCCTACTGGAGGATCGGGGGTTCACTCCGGTCACATTGGGGCCGCGTATCCTGCGGGCAGAGACCGCACCGGTGGCTTTGCTGAGCTTGGTGACGGCAGGAGAAGGTTTATAGATGCGAAAGGCCTTCAGGGGGGTTTGGGCGCTGCTGGGGCTGGCGGTGTTGCTGGGGTGCCGCTACACCTTCGTACCGCTGGATCCGGGCAAGGCGGCCTTTCCTGACCGGGTGATGCTCAGCGGCACGATCCAAGTGGTGGAGCACGGAGCCGTGGTCAAGCTCAGCCTGCGGCGGATGCCCGAGCCAGGCTACCTCGAGCTGCGCTGGTATAAAGACGAGCAGCTTTTTGAGGAGAAATCCATCTGGGCCGAGGGGCCTGGGGAGTTTGAAGCCCGTTTTGATCGGATTGACGAGGGCTACTACCGCCTGGTTGTCCTGGTGAAGAATAGCCCTCTGCTGCAGCTCGAGCTGGGAACCCCGCTGCTGCCGTCTCCCCCGGCCCCACCCCCCAATCC
>NZ_QWLB01000024.1 GCF_003574355.1 Meiothermus granaticius NBRC 107808
CCCCCAGGGCCAGCATTCCCCCGGCCAGCAATGAAACAAACCTTATGCGCTGCATTCCTCCTCCTTCGGGCCAACCCCCAGTGCGACAGATTGGGGTCTGTGGGCAGAGTCTTAACCTCAACTTACCCCGACCCCATCCCCCCCGCTTCCCTGGATTAATCTCGCCTAAAGAACGTTACTCAGAAATGCCCTTGCCCCTCGAGGCTTTGCAAAGCCCGTAAAATACGGAGCGAATGGAGGCTTCCGCTTTTTTCGCCACGATTTGGAGTCGGCTCGGCCACAGCTCCTACCTTTCAGCCGACCTAGAGGCCCGGGTAGAGCGCTACTGGGAGGACCTCGAGACCGGACTACAAGCCCTCTATCCCCAGAGCGAGGGGGTTCTGGGGCGGGTGGCCGAGACCCTAGCCCGCAACCTGCAGGAGCGCTCGATCGAGCTGCAAGCCCTGGATCTGAAGCGCGTCTATCAGCCAGACTGGTTTCAAAAACCCCACATGCACGGCTACATCGCCTACGCCGACCGCTTCGCCGGGAATCTGAAAGGGGTGGCCGAGCGCATTCCTTACCTCAAGGAGCTGGGCATCCGCTACCTGCACCTGATGCCTCTGCTGCTGCCCCGCGAGGGCGAGAACGACGGGGGCTACGCGGTAGCCGACTACCGGCAGGTGCGCCCTGACCTGGGCAGCATGGACGACCTGCAAGCGCTCTGCACCCAGCTCCGCCGGGAGGGCATCAGCCTCTGCCTGGACCTGGTCTTGAACCACGTGGCCCGCGAACACCCCTGGGCTGTGGCCGCCCGCCAGGGCGCCCCCCGGTACCGCGACTACTTTTACATCTACCCCGACCGCACCCTGCCCGACGCTTTCGAGCGCACCCTGCCGGAGGTCTTCCCCGACTTCGCCCCCGGCAACTTCACCTGGGACGACGAGGTAGCGGGCTGGGTCTGGACCACCTTCAACCGCTGGCAGTGGGACGTGAACTGGAGCAACCCCGAGGTGTTTCTGGAGTACCTCGACCTGATTTTGTGGCTGGCCAACCGGGGGGTGGAGGTCTTCCGGCTGGATGCCATCGCCTTCACCTGGAAGCGCCTAGGTACCAACTGCCAGAATCAGCCCGAGGTACACGCCCTCACCCAGGCTTTGCGGGCGGCGGTGCGGATTGGCGCACCGGCGGTGGCCTTCAAGGCCGAGGCCATCGTGGCCCCCGAAGACCTGATCACCTACCTGGGCACCGGGGCGCACTATGGCAAGGTCTCCGAGCTGGCCTACCACAACACCCTGATGGTGCAGATCTGGAGCAGCCTGGCCAGCCGCGATACCCGCCTCTTTACCCAGGCCCTACAGCGCTTTCCGGAAAAGCCCCCCACCACCGCCTGGGCCACCTACCTGCGTTGCCACGACGACATCGGCTGGGCCATTTCCGACACCGACGCCGCCGCCGTGGGCCTCGAGGGGGCCGCCCACCGCCGCTTTCTGTCCGAGTTCTACCGGGGCGAGTTTCCGGGGTCGTTTGCGCGGGGGATGCACTTTCAGGAAAACCCCGCCACCGGCGACCGTCGCACCTCGGGCAGTGCGGCCAGCCTGGCGGGCCTCGAGACCGCGCTCGAGTCCGGCCACCCCCGCCTGATTAACTTGGCCATAGAGCGCCTCCTGCTGGCCCATGCGGTCTTTATCGGCTACGGTGAGGGCATCCCACTGATTTACATGGGCGACGAGCTGGGCCTGCTCAACGACTACGACTACGGGCAAGAACCCGCCCACCAAGACGACAACCGCTGGCTGCACCGGCCCCGGATGGACTGGGCCAGAGCCGAACGGCGCAAACAGGCAGGTACGGTGGAGCATCGGCTCTTCCAGGGCCTCAAGGCGCTGCTAGAAGCCCGTTCCCGCACCCCCCAGCTCCACGCGGCCTTTCCCACCCGTCCCCTCTGGCAGCCCAACCCCCACCTGCTGGTGCTGAAGCGCCCCCACCCCGAGGGCACCCTGGTCCAGGTTTACAATTTCAGCGAACAAGACCAGGCCCTCCCCTGGGAAACCCTGCGGGCCGAGGGCATTGTGCAGCCTTTCGACCGGATCACCCAGACCCCCGCCCCGGCCTACCTGATGCCCTACGCCCGGCTGTGGCTCACGCAGCCCCGACTTTGAAGGAGCCCTTTATGGAATGGTGGAAAACCGCAAGCATCTATCAGATTTACCCGCGCAGCTTCCAGGACTCAAACGGCGACGGCATCGGCGACCTGCCGGGCATCCGCAAGCGCCTCGGCTACATCCGCGACCTGGGCTTCGAGGCCATCTGGCTCTCGCCTTTTTACAAAAGCCCCATGAAGGACTTCGGCTACGACGTGGCCGACTACTGCGACGTAGACCCCATCTTCGGCACCCTGAAAGACTTCGACGGGCTGCTCGAGGATGCCCACCGGCTGGGCCTGAAGGTGCTTATCGACTTTGTGCCCAACCACACCTCCGACCAGCACCCCTGGTTTTTGGCGTCGCGCTCATCGCGTGACAACCCCAAACGCGACTGGTACGTCTGGCGCGACCCGGCCCCGGACGGCGGCCCCCCCAACAACTGGCAGGCCTACTTCGGCGGGCCTTCCTGGACCTTCGACGAAAAAACCGGGCAGTACTACCTGCACCAGTTTTTGCCCGAGCAGCCCGACCTCAACTGGCGCAACCCCGAGGTACGACAGGCCATGTACGACACCCTGCGCTTCTGGTTGGACAAGGGCGTGGATGGCTTCCGCATCGATGTGATCTGGCTTCTGGTCGAAGACGCGCTCTTCCGCGACGAACCCGACAACCCCCACTACAAGCCCGGCGACATCGACCGCTTCCGTCACCTGCACATCTACCAGGAAGACCAGCTCGAGACCCGCGAGATTGTACAGGAGATGCGGGCGGTGCTGGACGAGTATCCGGGCCACCGGGTGATGGTGGGCGAAATCTACCTGCCCTACGAGCAGCTCATGCCCTACTACGGCACCGCTGAGAAGCCCGGCTGCCACCTGCCCTTCAACTTCCACCTGATTTTTAGGGGCCTCTCCAACTGGACCGCCGAGAACATTCGCAGCATTGTGGAGGAGTACGAAAAGAGCCTGCCGCCCTTTGCCACCCCCAACTGGGTGCTGGGCAACCACGACCAGCACCGCCTGGCCACCCGCATCGGGCACGCCCAGGCCCGCGTGGCCGCCATGCTGCTCTTTACCCTGCGGGGCTCGCCCACCTGGTACTACGGCGACGAGATCGGCATGGTGGATGGGCACATTCCCCCCGAAAAGGTACAGGACCCCGCCGCTTTGCGCCAGCGCGGGGCCGCCGGCGAGCACGGCCTGGACCCTGGCCGCGACCCCGAGCGTACCCCCATGCAGTGGACGCCCCACGCCTACGCCGGGTTCAGTACGGTGGAGCCCTGGCTGCCCATCCATGCCGACTACCCCGAGCGCAACGTAGAGGCCCAGGACGCCGACCCCTTCTCCATGCTGACCCTGGTTCGCACCCTGCTGCTGGTGCGGCGGGAGACCCCGGCCCTGCTCGGCGGGGCCTACCAGACCTACAAGGCCCCGGAGGGGGCGCTGGCCTACCTGCGCGGGGGCGAGGTGCTGGTGGCGCTGAACTTTACCAGCGAACCCCGTACCCTCTCCACCCCTGGGGGGGAAGTTTTGCTCTCGAGCCACCTTGACCGCTACGGAAAGGTGGAGGGGATGCTCGAGCTCCGGCCCAACGAAGCGATCATCCTCAAGTTGTAACCGGTTTATCACGTTGCACACGTAAATCCAGCGCTCTGCCGCTCGGCGCAGCAGCGGATTGGATACACTGGGCTCAATGACCCGAATTCTCTTTGTCTGCGCGGGTAACATCTGCCGCAGCCCCATGGCCGAGGGGATTTTTCGCAGGATGCTGCGGGAGCATGGGCTAGAGAGGGCCTTTGAGGTGGATTCCTGCGGTACCGGCGGGTGGCATGCCGGAGAGAGCGCCGACCCCAGAACCCGCCAGGTGCTGGCTAGGAACGATGCCGATTTCCTGCACGTGGCCCGCCAAATTCGAGTGGAAGACTTCACTCACTTCGACCACATCTGGACCATGGAGCGGACCAACCTGCGGGACCTCGAGCGCGCCTTTCCGGCCCACTCGGGCAAGGCCCGGTTGCTGCTCGAGGCCCTGGGCTTCGGTTTTCTGGAAATTCCCGACCCCTACTACGGGGATATGGCCGATTTCGAAGCGGTCTATGCCACCCTCGAGCAGGCCCTGGAAACATTCTTCCAAAAGCAGGCGGAGGAGAACGGACAAGGCCGGGAGGCGAATTCTTAATGTAACGCCGCCTGCCGGATTTGCACCCCTCCGGCTGCCGTTCTGCCGTATGCTAGGGCCCGTGGGTGGGCTTCTAGTCCAACGCTTCCCAAACGTCTTCTCAACTCCGTCGGATGATCCCTCCACCTTCAACCTCATGGAAGCCCCCCATATTCTCGCTTTCAATGGAAGGCACCTTCGAGCTGCTCGGCCCCATTGAACTGCTGCAGCTAATCTCGCAAGCAGGAGGGAGCGGGGTATTTCGTGTTCCCGGTGGCGAGGTTTTTTTAGAAAAAGGCTTACCGGTCCACGCGCAGTACAAAGGCCGGACGGGGCGGGAGGGGCTGTTCCAAATTCTGGCCCTCAAGGAGGGGCGGTTTCGCTACCTGGCTGGGGAGCGGGCCTCGAGGTCGAGCCTCGAGGGGCCGCTGGAAAACTATCTGCTCGAGGCCATCCGCTTCATTGACGCCCATCTGGACCTGAGTCCCTTTGACCAAATCGAGTTCACCGACCCTGCCCGCACCAGCCACCTTACCCTCTCCCCCGACGAGTTCGAGTTGCTGCGGCATCTGCGCCACCCGCTCAGCCTCATTGACCTGACCGCCAAAAGCGGTCTCCCCTCCGAGACGGTGATCCTGAATGTCAGTCACCTGGCTCGACTGAGCCTGGTACGGGTTACCAGCCGCATCCCCCACACCGTGCGCTTGACCGTGGAGCGGCTCGAGGGTGAGGGCGAGACCGCCCGCCTGGATACCCAGCTCCTGCGGGCCTGGCGCAACCACTACGGCCCCTTCCAAGAGCTGGAGGTGCGGGCGGCGCAGCACTCCGTGCGGATACCGATCGCCCCTCAGGCCGGGGCCGAGGCCCGGCTGCTGCTCCCCACCGACCTGCTGTTCTTTTACAACCTGCGGGTAGGTGAGGAGGTACTGGTATGGCCTGCGCTCTAGCGGTTTCCGCGCGATTCAGACCAAAAGCCGCGCCCTCACGGGCCAAAGCGCTGGGTGACCACCTGTCCTGCTTGGCCCATTAGCCCGCGGTCTTGCCCATTGAGAATCACCCGCACGGCCTGGGCATTTCCCACCCGCACCACCACCGGCAGCGAGTAGGTCTGCTGGGTACCTTTAGCCGGCTGACCCTCAAATAACGCGGTGCCTCCTGGGGTGGTAACCCGCACCCAGCTGTTGCCCTCGAAGCGCAGCACCAATCCGGTGGAAGGCGCAGCGGGACTGGAACCGGGAGCAGGGGCAGGGTTGGCCGCATTGGGGGCGGGAGCCGGGGGGGCTGAGGGAACAGGCTTCAGGGCAACGCTGAGGTTGCGGTCATTGGCCAGGGTAACCACCTGCTGATAGGACTGAAACCCCTTGGCCTCTACCCGCAGGGTGCGTTCCCCGGCTTCTACCCGCGTCTCCACCGGGGCTTGCCCTAGCAAGAAACCATCCAAATACACCCGGGCTCCGGCAGGTTGGGTCACCACCCGCAGGCTTATCTGGGCCGGGGGGGGAGGCACTACCGGAGCAGCCGGGGCCTGCACCGAAGCCGGGGCCTTTGGACGAGAGAGGGTTTGCCAGCCATACCAACCCAAACCGACCAGCACCGCCAACAGCAACAGCCACCCCCAACCCCCTCGGCGAGGGGGTTGAACCTGCACTGGGCTGGCGGTAGGGGGAGCGGTTGTGGAGGGCGCGCTGGATATCTTGGAGGGATACAGCAGCAACAGGGGGGCCGGATCCAAGCCCAGCAGTTGGGCATAGCGACGCAGATAGCCCCGGGCCAAAGCCGGTTCGGGCAGCTCTTCGAAGCGGCACTCCTCCAGCGCTAGCAGCAGCGCCCGGCGAATCTTGAGGGCCTCTGCCGCTGCCGCGACATCCAGACCCTTGGCTTCACGGGTCTCCCGTAAGCGCTGCCCCAGTTCACACATCGCCTCATTCTAAGACACGGGACAAGCCGTGCGTGAGAGGGGCTATTGGGCCAAGGCCACCGCGATCTGGGCCGCTAGGCGGGCATTTTCCTCGAGCAACCGCAGGTTAACCTGCACGGTCTGCCCCCCCGAGAGCTCGGCCAGCCTCGAGAGCAAATAGGGGGTTAGGGCCTTGCCCTGAACCCCGGCCCGTGCAGCCTCCTGGGTAGCGCTCTGGACCCAAACCTCGACCTGAGCGAAATCCAGCCCTTGTGAGACTGGATTAAGGATCAATGAAGCCCCTGGCAAGCCCAGCTCCCGGGCCGCACGAAAAGCCTGCGCAGCCTCCTGAGGGGTTTCCACCCGAGCCGGGAGTTTGTAGGGGCTGCTGGGGGAGTGAAACGCCGGCAGGAAATCGGTGCGATACCCCAGAAGCGCCACCCCCAACGACTCGAGGCGCTCGAGGGTGGCCGAGAGATCCAGGATGCTCTTGGGCCCCGCCGAAACCACCACCATAGGGGTGCGCGAAAGCTCGATCAGATCGGCGGATTCGTCGTAGGGATGGGGATGCACCCCGCCGATGCCCCCGGTCGCAAAAACCGCGATCCCCGCCTTATGGGCCAGGAAGGTGGTGGTCGCAACGGTGGTTCCGGCGCTGCGGCCCTGGGCCAGGATGGCCCCCAGGTTCCACAGGCTGGCCTTATCGGCGGTCTCGTCGTGGGCAATGTGCTCGAGCTCCTCTGCGCTGAGGCCCACCACCACCTCTCCGCGCAGTACCGCAATGGTGGCGGGTAGGGCTCCATTCTCCCGCACGATGGCCTCGAGGGCCCGGGCCAGCTCGAGGTTGGTAGGACGGGGCAGGCCATGGGTGATGACGGTGGATTCCAGAGCGACCACCGGTTGATGTAAGGCCAGAGCCTGGGCAACTTCGGGGTGTAGACGCATGGAGTCTAGCTTACCTGCTCTTCCAGGAGATGGGCAGGGCCATACCCCAGCTGGGGTATGTGCAAAATACCCAGATGGGGCCTCGAACGCGGCTAGACTGGCCCTGTGCAATATGGCCTCCTCTGAATTTATGCGCCGCTTTCATCACCCCCGCATTCTAAGCCTGATGGGCCTGTTGGTCTGGGGCCTCATCTCCCTTTGGTTTCTTCCCGACGCTTACCAGGTGTTCAGCTTCATCTTCTTGATCCCCTGGGTCTGGCACGATGGGTTCAAAGGACTGGTCTGGGCCGTACCAATCTCGGTAGGGTACAACCTTCTCGAGCTGCTGCTGCCCAGTCCTGCCCTCAACCCGGAAAGCCTCATCATCACCCTGCTGCCGGGATTGATCGCCTTGGGTATTGTGGCCTACTTGCGCGAGCGAGACCGGCGTACCCAGGCCGAGCTTGAGCAAAACCTGCGCTTCATGCAGGTGCTCGAGCAGGGCAGCCTCAACATCAGCGCGGCCAGCGACCCCTTAGAACTTACCGATACCGCTATGGAGGCCCTATTTAACCTGGACATCGCCCCTCACATCGCTTTCGTCCGCTTCCGCGAGGGCAAACCCGTGGTGGTGAGCGCCAAGGGCGCCTTGAGCCGTTACCGGGGCCGCCACCTGCCCCAGCAAAAACTGAGCACCCACGCCTCACTGAGCGATGCCTTTACGGTAGGCAACTACCTCGAGGGCATCCCCGAGAGCGCAGGCTGGTCCACCGCCGCCGTACCGGTCTCCGCCCGGCAAAACCGCCCTTTAGGGGTGGTGATTCTGGCCCGCGAGGGCAGCCGTCCCTTCCAGGCTGACGAAAAAGCCCTGGCGACCTCTCTGAGCCGGGTGCTGGGGGCTCAGCTCGGGCAGATGGAGGCCCTTAAGCAGCAAGAAGACGCCTACGATGGCACCTTGCGAGCCCTAGGGCTGGCCCTAGAATGGCGGGATCACGAAACCCAGGGCCATACCAAACGGGTGGTGGCCTGGGCCGACCGGCTGGCCCAGGATCTGGGGCTCAACCCTCTCACCCGCAAGTTCCTGCGCTGGGGCGCCTATCTGCACGATATCGGCAAGCTTTCCATTCCCGACGGTATCCTGCGCAAGCCCGAAAAGCTCACCCCAGAGGAGTGGGAGGTCATGAAAAGCCACGTCACCATGGGTTGGGAGATGCTCTCGAGGGTTCCCTTCCTACCGGCGGAGACCCTCGAGGTGGTGCGCTACCACCACGAGAACTGGGACGGCTCCGGCTACCCCAACGGGCTTCGCGGCGAGGACATTCCCCTGTTGGCGCGGGTTTTTGCGGTGGTGGATACCTTCGATGCCCTCTACAGCACACGGCCCTACAAGCGGGCCTGGAAACCGGCGGAGATCCTCGAGGAGCTCAAGCGGCAGCGGGGGAAAAAACTCGACCCCAAGCTGGTGGACATCTTTATTCAGCACATCACCTCCCCAGCGGCAGACAAAGCCGCTCCGCTCAAAGCCCCGGCCTATCGTGAGGGGCTCGCGGTAGAAAACCCCCTGCCCTAAGGCAGGGGGTGGAGCAGGTTCGGGGCTTAGGCGGCTTGCTTGGAGAGCAGCTCGAGGCCGCTGGGGTTCTCCAATACCAGCTTGCCGTAACCAGAGCGGATGTACCCCTCTCGGGTCAGCTCACCGATCACCTTGGTCACGGTCTCCCGCACCGACCCTACCGCCGAGGCGATCTCGTCATGGGTGGCCTTGACCCCTACCCGACCGTTCTTCTCGGTATAGGCCACCGGGGTGTGCGAAAGGTCAATCAAGGTGGCGGCGATGCGGTTTTTAAGCCGCTGCCCAGAGATGCGCTGAATGGTCTGGTAGGTCTGCGCCAGCGAGCCCACCAGGGCCTGGACCAGCTGGCCCAGCTCTTGGGGCGAGAGGTGCTGAGGGTCGAGGGTGTCCACTTTGGTCTCGGTGACCGCTTCCGCAAAGTAGGTGCGCTCCCCGCCGGAAATGGCCTCCTCCCCAAAAAACTCACCGGGCCGAACAAACCGCAAGGTCAGGGCATTGCCTTCATCGTCTACGCTCTGAAGCCGAACCAGGCCTTCGCGCACCCGATGCAGGCTATCTTTAGCGGTGGATTCTCCTGGGTAAAGGATGATCTCACCGGGATCGAATGTCAGGGTATCGAGGATGCTGTTTGGCATTTATGATCACCTCTTGAACCCAAGCATACACCTCGAGCGTGATTTTGTAAACATTTTTGTTTATATATTGCCGGCGCCACAATATGGGTTCAGCCCCCCGGCCCAGGTTCAGCGGTCAGGGCCGGCTACCGCTTACGGAAAAGGCCAAACAGGCCCTTGGATTTGTTTTTGTCTTTGCCTTCAGCAGGCTCATTGGCCGGCTGAGGTTCAGGGGTGCGGATGGCCTTGAGAAACGCCTGGGGGGTGGCCCGGATGGCGGGGTCCTTGGCCAGCAGGTTGCGCACAATCCGGTCAAGGTTGGGCGGCAGGTTGGTGGGCGGGGGGAGCTTGTGCAGATGGGCGTAGGAAAGCTCCTCGAGGGTTTCCCCGACGAAGGGGCGCTTGCCCACCAGCAGCTCATAGGCCATCACCCCAAAGGAGTAGGCATCCGACTCCGGGCCGCTGCTCCCACCCGCAAACAGTTCCGGAGCCATATAGAAAGGGCTTCCGGCCCGCTCCAACGGTTTAGGGTTTTCCCGCGTCTTGGCCACCCCAAAATCGCCCAGCTTGAACAGCAAGCCATCAATGAAGATGTTGGAGGGTTTGACATCCTGGTGGATGATGCCCCGATCGTGCAAAAAGATGAGCGCTTGCGCGATCTGGCTCAGGCACTCCAAAGCCACCTCACGGCTCAGGGGGCCATTTTTCAAGCTGTCCTCGAGGGTGCCCTCTTCAAAGTACTCGATGGCCAGAAAGGCCCCGTCCCCCTCGGGTCGCCCGGATAACCCGCGCACCAGGTTGGGGTGGTTGAGGGTCAGGGATAGGGCCACCTCCTGGGCAAAGCGCTCGGCCATGGCCCGATCCTCCCGCACCTCACGCCTGGGGACTTTGAGGGCCACTTTAACGCCATCCGGGCCGTGAGCCAGATAAACCTGCGAGCTGCGCCCGAGCCCCAAGAGCATCTCGAGACGAAAGTTTTGACGGGTAAGCCGACGATAGTCCATGGGTCCTTTTTGGCGATGGCCTATAGGGATTACGAGAGCGTTAGGCTTTCCCCGCTCTCCAAGGCCCGTCCCCCAATCCCCAGGAGCCCGGCTCGAGCCACAAAAGCTGGGCCGTCTTGGGCGATGAGGGGGAAGGTGTTGTAGTGAACAGGCACGACCTGTTTGGGACGCAACAGCTCGAGGGCCTTGAGGGCATCCTCGGGGCCCATGGTGAAGTGGTCACCGATTGGAACCAAGGCCAGGTCCAGGCCATGGTCACCCACCAGGCGCAGGTCAGAGAACAGGGCGGTGTCTCCCGCGTGATAGACCCGCACCCCTCCGAGTTCGATCAGAACCCCCATGGGGATGCCCCCGTAGGCACCATCGGGGAAAGAGGAGGTGTGCCAGGCCGGGAACCACTTGAGCCAACCGCCCTTGAAGCGGTAGGTGCCCCCGGTATTCATCCCCACAGCCTTGGGCACCCCCAGGGTCTCAGCATGGGTGGTCATCTCCACATTGGCGATCAGGGTGGCTCCTTTCTTGCATAAGGCCACACTGTCCCCCCAGTGGTCGCCGTGGGCGTGGGTGGTGATCACAAAATCCGCCTCGAGGGCCTCGGCGCTCACCGCGGCTTTGGGGTTGCCGGTAAGAAAAGGGTCTATCAGCACCCGCGTCTCGCCATCGCTCAGCCAGATCGCGGAGTGTCCCAGATAGCGCAGTTCCAGCATGACTGGCTCCTCCTAAACAGTTCAGTATAGCTCTTTGGATCCGGAAGGCCGTCACTCGCGTGACAGTCTGGCCTCGCCCAGCTCTTCCAGGGCGCGGTTCAGGTTGCGCTCAAAGGCGGCTTCAGCCATCCGGCGCAGGGCCCTCCCGCCCCATTTCTCCCCCTCCGGCAGTCCGGCGTGAACGCGCAACTCCAGATCATAGGCAATTGTACCCTCCATAACCCGCCCAGCCCCGGCCAGCTCCACCCAAAATTCCCCATGTTCCATGGGTACGGGCTCGAGCCGGGCGCTCCCCTCCTCTTCTACCACAATACGGCTCCTAAAGGGGAAGTGGATGTCCCCCAGCAGCGGGATTTCCGCCACCAGCTCCCCCTCGAGCAGTTCCCCGTTGCGCTCCAAACGGCCAAACGGGGGCCGACCCGCAAAGACCTGTTCTGGCTCGAGCAGGTGCTCCGGGGGTACGGCGAGCCTGAGGTGAAGGCGCTTCTCCAGAATCATGGGTCAGGGGCCCGGCCTTTCCCCACTCAGTTCACCCACTCCACCCGCACCTGCCCGGCCTTGACCAAGGCCTCCATCTCCTCGTCGGTGGCGTTGCGCAGCCGCGAGAGGTGGCTAAACTCGCTGGCGGCGCTGGCCAGCCCTACCCGCACCACCAGCACCTCTTCCCCCTCCGCTTTGCCAATGCGCCAGACCAGGTGCGAACCCAGCCGCTCGAGCAGGTCTTCCATAGGCCTTAGGGTACAAGACCACAGGGCCGGAGTACAGATTTGGGCCGCGGGGCCAAAAGCCTAATAAACTGGCGTCTATGGAAGCCCTCGTCCTCGCTGGGGGAAAGCCCAGCGATCCCTTGGCCCAAGCCTTCAAGGTGGCGGCTAAAACCCTGATCCCCTACCGAGGCCGCCCGCTGGTGGAGTACACCCTCGAGGCCCTCACACAATCCGGTTTAGAGGTTATCTTCATCGGCCCTAAAGTGAGCCTTTACCCCTCCCCCCAGCAAGCCCTCCCCGACCGGGGCAGCCTGATCGAAAACCTCGAGGCAGGGATGGCTGCTGCCAAGGGCGAGCGGGTATTGGTGGCCACCGGGGATATGCCCTTTCTCACCCCAGAGGCGGTGCGCTGGGTCCTGCGCCAGGCCCCCCCGGCAGGGTTCGTCTACTGCGTGGTCCGCAAAGAGGCGATCGAGGCCCACTTTCCTGGAATGCGCCGCACCTATGCCCGGGTGCAGGAAGGACAGTTCACCGGAGGGAACCTGGCCATCGTGGACAAACAGCTCTTTTACCGGGCCCTGCCCCTCCTGCGGCGGGCCCTGGCCCTGCGCAAACGCCCCCTGGCTCTGGCCCAGCTCATTGGCTTTGGAACCCTGCTGCGGGTGCTGTTGGGCCAGGCTGATATCCCCAGCCTCGAGGCCAGGGTTTCCCAGATCTTGGGCGTTCCCGCCAGGGCGCTGATCACCCCGTACGCCGAAGTCGGGGTGGATCTGGATAAGGAAGAAGACCTGGTGTGGCTCAAGGAGCCCCAGTAGGCCCAGTTTTCCGTGCGTATCGCCCTTGGGGTAAACTGTATGCGGGATATGCGAACGATCCGCGATTTACGCTTAGCTGGCCTCATCGCCTACCTTGCCGCGTTGATTGCGGGTCTTCTGGCTTCTGGGCTGGTTCACCTATTGTTTCGCCGTCAGGGGCAGTTCGGCTGGGAGGGGATCAACTTCTATGGGCTCCTGGAGGGCCTGGTCTTTCTAATCGTGTTTACCCTCTCCCTCTGGGTGGCCAAGCGGGCGGTTAAGGTCACCACCACCACCTTGCTCTCGGCGGGCCTATTCGTCCCGACCTCAGCCCGGCGGATGGCCCGGACCGTCCCCGTAATCAACGCCCTGCAATCGTTCGAGGGCAACATTGCGGTGCTGCTGGAGCACGGCCAGCCGGTCGGGATCATCGGCATCGCCGACTCGCTGGTTCCCTGGGATGAAGCCCCGGTAGTCCCCGGCGACACCGCGGCCAGCGAGCTCGGCTCGCTGTTTCGCCAGCATCAGATCGTTTTTGTGGCCGATGGCAGCAAGGTTTACGGGATGATCACTCGAGAGCGCTACTTCAAATACCTAGGGGCCAAGTAGGCCCCAGAGGGTCAGGGATTGGGCTCAGGGGTCGCTACGGCTTGGCGCAGCCGCTCCTGGTAGTTGGCTCGAGTGCGGGCGGCAATCGGGGCGGCCAGGATGCGCTGGAGGGTCTCGGGTTGAGGGGATTTTTCGAACCACACCCTGTAGACCTCGAGCAGCGTGGGGTAGGTCTCGGGGGCGGGAACCTTCTCGATGGGGTCGCCGGGCCGAACCTCGCCGGGCTGCAGCACCCGGGCATAAAACCCCGGACGCCCCGCCTCCTGGAACTTCCGAACCCACTGGGGATCCTTCATCCGGTGTGCGAACACCGAACAGGGGATGCGCGGGGCCGTGACCTCGAGCTCCGCCACGCCCACCCGGTAACGGTCCCCGATGCGCAGTTCCCCAGGGCCGAAGCTCGAGAAGGTCAGGTTTTCTCCAAAGGTGCCGTAGGCTTGAGCCTGGCCCAGGCGTTCTCCCCACCAAGCGTAGTCCTCGGCGCTGTACACATACACCGCCTGGTCGGGGCCGCCGTGATGCTTTTGGTCCACCACCACGTCCTCGGCCAGACCCAAGGGACCCATATAGGCCCGGGCCGTCGAAGCCTTGTCAATCCCCGAAGACACGCTGCGAGCGCCAAGCTGTAACGTGCGGGCCGAACCGATGTTGATGGAGAGGAGCTGCATACCCCACTTTACAGGAGCGGCTCAGAAGCGGCTGAGGATGAGGTTCACGATCAGGGTACCCACAAAGGCCACAATCAGGGTCAGCCAGATCTTGCCGCTTTCCCGAAGGTTCAGGCTAGACTGCACCGCCAAATACGCGAAGTAAACATTGGCCACAATCGCGGCAATGGCCACCAAGGGGATCAAAAAAATGCCGATGATGGTGACCAAGAGGATCAGCGTGAGGATCCCGAAGAGCACCGCCAGCGGCGCCCAGAACAAGGCAAAGGTGTACCCCACCTGGTCCAGGGTACCGGTGCCGCCTTGCTGTCGGCCAAACCAATGCACCAGGTAGACGAACACGAAAAACCCGATGAGGGTGACCAACACCCCCCGAATAAAGCCCCCAATCCCTCCCGGTAGGCCCAGCAGCCCGGTCAACACCGCCGCCAGGGCAACATAGATCAGGGCGTCGCGCAGCGTGCCCTTGCTTTCATACTGTTCAAAGGTGGCCACGCTGGGCTTGGTGAGCACCTGAATGCTCTGGTTAATCATGGTCATAATGGTATCGGTGATAGACGGCGTGGCGTTCATACCCTTCCCCCCTCTACAGTGACCGGCTCGTTTGCTTTACCTGTAGTCTACACCCAAATTCTCATCCCGGTATCAGAATTGCCAGTATGTAACCTCGCCCCCAAGCGCCGGTGGGCGTAGGCGTATGCTAAAACCGTGGAAGCTAGAGCATTCCAGGTGGAGCGGCTAGGGCGGGTCCCCTATGCCCAGGCTTGGGAATACCAAAAACAGGTGCATGCCGAGGTGGTGGCGGGCCAGCGCCCCCCCACGCTGTTGTTGCTCGAGCACCCCCGCACCATCACCCTGGGACGGGCTGCCAAACCGGAGAACCTGCTTTTGAGCGAGGCCCAGTACCGGGCGCAGGGGATTGAGCTGTTCAGCATCGAGCGCGGCGGGGATGTAACCTACCACGGTCCCGGCCAACTGGTGGGGTACCCCATCTTCCCGGTAGGGCGGCGGGTGCGTGACTTCTTGCGGCAGCTCGAGCAGACCCTCATTCGCGCGGTGGCCACCTATGGCATTGAGGCCTATCCCAGCCCAGGATACGCTGGGGTGTGGGTCAAGCGGCCCGCGCCGGTAGCTGGCTGGCCCGAGCTCGAGGAAAAACTCTGCGCCTTCGGGATCGCGGTCAAGCAGGATGTGGCCTTCCACGGCTTTGCCCTCAACGTCAACACCGACCTCGAAGACTTCAGCCTCATCATCCCCTGCGGCCTCAAGGACAAAGGGGTGACCAGCCTGAAGAAACTCCTAGGGCACGAGGTTTCCTTAGATGAAGCCGCCGAGCGGGTCATTGAGGCTTTCCGCGTTGAGTTTTCTACCTTGGACTTGGGGCAGCCCCACCCACAGGAGTTCGCATGAGCAACCTCAAAACCGTCCAGCTCGAGGATTTCCAAAACGGCGGCCTGATCGAACTCAAAGTCATCCCCAACGGTGTGGCCACCGACCGGCCCGAGCCGGTAGACCGCCACAAACCGAGCTGGTTGCGGGCCAGCGTCCCCACCGGCCCCAACTACCAGCGCCTCAAGGAGATGACCCAGCGCCTGCGCCTCAGCACCGTCTGCCAGGAGGCCATGTGCCCCAACATCGGCGAGTGCTGGGGGCACGGCACCATGACCATCATGGTGCTGGGCGGCATCTGCACCCGGGCCTGCAAGTTTTGCGCGGTGGACACGGGAAACCCTAAAGGCTGGGTAGACCCCCTGGAGCCCCTGCACGTGGCCCAGGCGGTGGCCGAGATGCACCTACAGTATGTGGTGCTGACCTCGGTTGACCGCGACGACCTGCCCGATGGCGGGGCCTCGCACTTCGCCGAGGTGGTGCGGCAGATCAAGGCCCGCGACCCCGAGGTCAAGGTCGAGACCCTCACCCCGGATTTCCAGGGCAACCTGAGCCATGTCGAAGCGGTGCTGGCCGGCGGACAGGAGGTGTTCGCCAATAACCTCGAGACCGTCCGCCGCCTGACCCCCAAAGTGCGCGACCCTCGGGCCGGGTACGACCAAACCTTGAAGGTGCTGGGGTACGCCAAGAAAGTCCGCCCCGAGGTGCTGACCAAAAGCAGCCTGATGCTGGGGCTGGGCGAGACCGAGGAGGAGGTTCGCCAGGCCATGCGCGATCTGCGGGCGGTGGGGGTAGATATCCTGACCCTGGGCCAGTACCTCCGCCCCACCAAACACCACCTTCCGGTCGAGCGCTACGTTACCCCCGAGCAGTTCGCCGAGTATGGCCGCTGGGGCTACCAGGAGGGCTTCATGGAGGTCTTCAGTGGGCCCCTGGTGCGCAGCAGCTATCGGGCCGAGAAGGTTTTCTATCAGGCGGTAGAGCCGGGAGCCGAGGGACGCTAGCCTGGGGTATGGCCAACCTCCCGACCCGCACCTCTCCCCACCCAGGCCGACGGCTGGCCCTGGGGGATGCCTTGGCCATTGTGCTCTTTGCGGTGATTGGACTGGCCTCGCACCGCGAGGCGCTGAGCCTGGGGGGGGTTGTGCGCAATGCCCTGCCGATCCTGGTGGTGTGGTTTTTGGTCGCCCCCTTCTTGCGCACCTATTCCGCCCCGAGCTGGCGCAACCTGCTCTACACCTGGGCCATCGCGGTAAGCGCCGGGGTTTGGCTGCGTTTCATGGTGCTGGGACATCCCTTCGGGATCGGGTTCTTTGTCTTCTGGGTCATCGCCCTGGCCTTTACGCTGATCCTGTTGCTGGCTTGGCGGTTGCTGGCTCGAGCCCTCCTGCGGCGCAGGGCATAGACTGGGGGCATGCGCCAAAACATCTCAGGAACCTCGCCCTACGAGCCCATTGTGGGGTATAGCCAGGCGGTACGGGTCGGGCCTCACATCCATGTGGCCGGGACCACCGCCACCAACAAGCGGGGCCTCAGCGGCTCATCTGCACGATCTGGGCCACCGAGGGCACCCCGTCGGCGTCCAGCACGAACAGGAAGTAATAGCCCGGTGGGGCCACATTGTAGTTGCCGGGGGCGCTCACCCTTAGGGTATTCCCACTGGGGCTGGAGATCGTCAGCTCGTTGAAGTTCTGGCCCATGTTGAAGGCGTGGGTGGTTGAGCCCAGCTTGAGGAAGGTCACCCGGGCGATGTTCCCCGCGGGCCGGTCGGTGGTGAGGGTCAGGCTATCCCCGGCCCGCACCCTGGGGTGCCCATACCCATCGGTTCCGCTGGGGCTGGTCAGGCTGAGGAGGGTCGGGCGGGGGGCCAGCGAGCCATCGGGCTTGAACAGGTAGGGCGGGTAGTAGATCTCGGCGTTGAACTGGTTGATGCCGCAGGTGAGCCCGGCGGTGGGCACCCCGTGGGCATCGGTAGCCCCACAGCCTGTGGTGCCGTCTCCCCCGCCGCCCACGGTCAGCACGGTGCCATCTTGCATCAGGGTGGCGGTGGCGTGGTAGATGCGCGGCTGCGTGGCAGTGGCCATGGGGGTAAAGGCCAGGGTGGTGGGGTCCCACATCTCGCTGGTGTAGACCGCGTTGGCGGTGCTCCAGTTGGCCCCGTCGGTGTTCCCCCCATTCACCCACACCTGCCCGTTGGGCAGGAGGGTGGCGTCGGTGTGGGTGCGCCCGGCAATCATGTCGTTCGCGGTGGGTTGGACGCTCACCGTGTTGCCCGGGCTCAGGGTCAAGACGGTCGCGTCTTTGCGGGAGGGTTTGGGTGGGGTGTCATTGGGCAGACCACCCCCGCCCACCAGCAGGATCTTGCCCGGCTGGTACATCGCCGCGCTGCCGTAGTGCCGGTAGGCCAGGGCGTTGCTCATGACATCCGTCCAGTAGCCGGTTCCGGTCACATTCAAGTAGCCCGCGGTGGTCTCCCCGCCGGCCATGAAGGCCTGGTTGGGGTTGTAGGGGTCCTGGAACATCCAGGGGTAGTAGTGGTCATAGCTAAAGAGGGTGTCCATGCGGGCCCCGGTGAGCTGGGTCAGGGTGTTGGTGGTGGTGTCCCAGACCTCGGGGATCACGTTGTCGCCGTAGGGTGGGGTTTTGGTTTTGGGCAGCCCGTCTCCACCAGAGTTGCCAACACCTGTATACCAGGAGGTCACGCCGTCGTTCTGGTAGGGGTTGCCGAAATACCCCAAGCCCCCGTTGATGAGCAGCTTGCCGCTGCTGAGGGTGATCACGCTGGGGTACCAGCGCCCGCCCACGTTATAGCCCCCGTTCAGGGTCAACTGACCGTTGGGGTCGAGCGAGGTGAGGTTATACAGGGCCGCGTTGGGATAGACCGAGGAGGTGCCTGGGGCCTGGGGGGTATAGGGGTATTGCGGGTCGCCCTTCATGTTGGGGCCCGCGCTCCAAGACTGGGTGCGCCAGTCGTAGATGTTGGTCTGCCAGCCCCCCGGATACCAGTCACCGAAGTTGCCCAGGTTGCCCCCGGCCACATAGAAGCGCCCATCCGGGCCGATCACCTGCCCGGCGCAAAACAGGTCGGTGCGGTTGTTGTCCACGCGGGCAAACGCACTGCCGGGGCGGGCCCCGGCGGGGGTGCCGTTGTTGGGGTCAAAGTCAATGGTACGGCCCTTGGCCGGGTTCCAGACCACCGCGTAGGACGATTTGTGCTGGTTGTAGTCGAGGTAGTTTTTGAACACCCCGCTTCCCGAGGGGTCGGTGGAGTACCAGGCCAGGAAGGTGCCATCCGGTTGCAGCCCCCCAAAGGTAGCCACCAGCGGCCACTGGAAGGGAGCACCAAAACAGCCGGTGGTGGCGGCGGTGGGGATATCGGGTCCGGCGGGGTTGCACAGCCCTGGGATTCCGCCCGCGGAGGCGGTAACGGGCGCACCGGGGCCCCCGGCCCCCACCGCGGTGAGGCGGTAGAGGGCCGAGCGGGGGGCGGCGAGGGCATTGGCCGAGAGGTCGGCGTAGGTGGTGGCGCTGGCGGGGAGCCCGGTGCTGAGGGTGAGGTAGCTCGAGCCCCCATCGGTGCTGCGCTCGAGGGTATAGCTTTGCACCGGGCCGCCCGCGCTGGGGGGGGTCCAGGTCAGGGTCACCACGGTCGAGGTGCCGGTGACCACGCTGGCCGAGAAGCCCCCTGGGGCCCCTGGGGCCGCCACCCCGGTGTTTATGTCCACGGTAACGCCGTTGCTGCTGCCCGCCGCGTTGACGGCTTTGAGGCGGTAGGTATAGGCGGTACTGGGGCTCAGGCCGGTATCGGTGTAGGGGGAGCCGGTGGGGGTTGCAATCTGGGCATAAGCACCCGAGCCTGTCTTGCGCTCGAGGGTATAGCCGGTGGCGGTGTTGGGGGAGGGAGGGTCCCAGGCCAGGCTTACGCTGCTGCTGCTGACCGCGGTGCTGCGGAAGTTGTTGGGGGGGTTCGGGGTCTGCAGGGCCGCCGGGGTGACCACCGGGGCGGATTCCACGTAGGGGCTCGAGCCGGCTGCATTCTTGGCGGCGATGCGGTAGGTGTAGGTGGTGCTGGGGCTTAGGCCGGTATCGGTGTAGGTGGTGCCGCTCAGGTTGGCCGCACCGGGTAGATCGGCGTAGGCTGCAGAAGCGGTTTTGCGCTGAAGGGTATAGCCGGTGGCCCCAGGGACTGCGTTCCAGCTCAGGCTAATCCCCGAGGCGGTGTTTGTGGCGGTAAAGCCGGTAGGGGCGCTGGGGGGTTGAGCCGGAGGAGTGCAGGACGCCAGAAATAAGAGCAAAAAGCCGAATACCCATGCTGTTCTTACTGCCTGCTTCATTGGATCACCCTCGCTCTGCTTGACGCTGCCCTAAACCCCAGCAGTGGCACACTTATAACCCTAATAGCTCTAGCCTACCCAGACCCAGCACCGAGGGTAGGGACAAACAGCCCGAGCTCTGTTACGGGGTGATTTCACCGATCTGGAGGGAGTTAAGAGGGGTTCAGCAAACCTATCGTGCGCCCATAACTGGGCCTTAACGGCAAACGTTACACCGCGATGACCCTGCAGCAAGGCATTTAGGCTACATAGGCTACAGACGCAACTAGGGTCCACCTCCGATCTTGACCATCTTGGCCGCTGAAGGAACCCCGCTGCTGTTCAGCACAAACAGCATGTAGTACCCCGGTGGGGCCAGCCTTCCGCTGGCCGGTGCGACCACCGTGAGCTGATTGCCAGACCTGGCCGTAATCTGTAGCTCGTTGAACAGCTGACCCATATTAAAGGCATGGGTTGCGCTACCAAGCTTGAGGAAGGTCACCCGGGCGATGTTCTCGGCGGGTTGGTCGGTTTGCAGGGTAAAGGACTGCCCATAGTTCACCGCGCTGGGGGCCGCCACAATCACCGGGCGGGTTGCGGGTGAGCCGTCGGGGTTGAACAGGTAGGGAGGGTAGTAGATCTCACCGTTGGGCTGGTTCACCGTGAGGCCGGGGTGGTTGGGGTCTGCGTTGGCCTCAGGTTGGAAGCGGTCGCAGCTATCCCCGCACCCCCCTCCCCCCGCGGTGAGCACGGTGGCATCGGGCAGGAGTACCGAAGCGGAGTGATAGATACGGGGCCGCTGGGCCATAGCAGCCCGGCGGAAAGTGGGGTTGGGCTCGTTGGGGTCAATTAATTCGCTCTCGTAGACGGCATGGGTGATGACATAGTTCTGGCCATCGGTATTGCCGCCATTGACAAAGATCTGCCCATCGGCCAACAGAGTGGCCATCAGGTGGGTACGTTGGTAAGCCATGTTCGGGCCAGGGTCAACGGTGTAGGAAGTTCCCCCCGAGAGCGTGATCCTCACCGTGCTGTTGGCACCCGTGACGGCCCCGCCCCCACCGATCACCAGAATTTTCCCCGGCTGATACATCACCGCCGTGCCATAGGTGCGCCACACGTCCAGGGTGCTGCCCAGGCTCCGATTGGAAACAGCGCTCCAAGCCCCCGAGCCGGTGGTGTCGAGGTAGCCGATGGTATTGGCCGAACCCGCCATGAAGGCCTGCTTGTCTTTGAAGGGGTCTTGGAAAATCCAGGGGTAATAGTGCCAGTAATACCCGTAGGCCGGTTGGTTGTTATTGGCGTATTTGAAGGTGGCCGAGGCCGCATCGGTGGTGGCATTGCTGAGGGGGCGAATAACGCCGGCGACGGTATCCCACACCTCGGGCAGGATGTTGGGGGTATCCACCACCGCCCCCACCCCGTTGCTATCGCCCTTGTCATCGGCGGAGTTACCCCCCACCATCAGCAGTTCGCCGCTGCTCAGGGTGATCATGGTGGGGTACCAGCGCCCGTCGGCCATATCCGGGCCAGCACTCCAGGTGTTGGTGGTGGGGTCGAAGATATCGGTGTGGTTGGAGCCGGGGTTGGAGTTTGGGGTTGCCCCATTGGCGCTGGTGCTCTGCCCCAGGTTGCCGCCGCTGGTGTAGTACCGGCCATCTGGCCCCAACACATGCCCCGAGCAAAACAGGTCGGTGTGGAGGTTGTCCACCCGCTGGAAGCTGTCCTGGCCGCTGCCTTTGGCCGGATCCCACAGCACCGTAACGGAGTGGTTGTGCTGGCTGAGCACCTTGTAGTTGTCGCGGGCAAACTGGCCTTGGGGGTCCAGCCCGAAGTAGGTCATCAGTCTTCCGTCGGGCAATAGGCCAATGTGGGTGGGCACCACGCCCCGGGTCTGGCCATCCTCGAGGGCGCTGGTTCGGAGCCAGTCAAACACCTCGCCAAAACAGCCCTTGGTGCTGGGGGAACTAGAGGCAACCGAGCAGAGGGTCGGGGGGGTCACAGGGTTGGATTCTTTGCCACCGCTCAGGGCATTGCTGCTCTTGGCCTTTACCCGGTAGGTGTAGCGCACCCCGCCGCTCACCGAAAGGTCGGTAAAGGAGGGGGTGGTCGGTTCGGCAATCTGGACGTAGCTGCCGGTATCCGACCGGCGCTCGAGCAGATAGCCGCTGGCCCCCGGGACCGTGCTCCAGCTGACCGTGACGAGGGTGGGCAGCTTGGCCGCAACGGTGACGCTGGCCGGATCGGGTAGCGGCGGGGTGGGGACCGAAACAGGGTTTTGGGTACAGGCCATTAGGGTCAACATCAACCCCAGCCCCATTGCCATTGTCGAATGCTTCATCTGCAGACTCCCTGGTGTTTGGTCTAAAAGCAATACCCAGATGCGGACAAGTTAAAACACTGCCCCACGCTCGAGCCCTCATTGTAGAACGGTCCAAGGCAGCTTGGATAAAGGCGGTATTTATTTAGTATAAGTCTCCTAGGGTCTTGTGGGGTAGAGGCATTTGCCCTGCCTAGGCCGGGCGAGGCTCGCGGTACACTGGATCCCATATGAGCAAAGTCGCGTTCATCGGGTTGGGAGCGATGGGGTATCCGCTGGCTGGGCACCTGGCCAAGCGGTTTGAAACCTGGGTCTACAACCGCACCCCGGCCAAGGCCGAGGCCCACGCCGCCGAGTTTGGTAGCCATGCGGTCAGCCTCAGGGAAACCGCTCAAGCCGATCTGATCTTCACCTGTGTGCCGGTTTCCCGCGATGTGGATGAGTTGGCCCGCCGCCTCCTTCCGGATTTGCGGCCCAACACCCTATGGGTAGACCACACCTCAGGAGAACCCACCTTGGCCAGGGAGACCGCGGCCCTGTTGGCTACTCGAGGGGTGACCTATCTGGATGCCCCGCTCTCCGGTGGGGTGATCGGGGCCCAAAACGCCAAGGCCACGGTGATGGTCGGGGGCGACCCAGCGGCTTTTGAGCAGGCCAAAGGGGTGATGGAAACCTACGCCGCCAAGATAGTCCATGTGGGGCCGCTGGGGTCAGGGCATGCGGTTAAAGCGGTGAACAATGCCCTGTTGGCGGTCAACCTGTGGGCCCTGAGCGAGGGGATGGTGGCCTTGGTCAAAGAGGGGGTCAACCCCCGGCTGGCCCTCGAGGTGATCAACGCCAGTTCGGGGCGCAGCAACGTCAGCGAGAACCTGTTTGGGCAACGGGTGGTGAGCCGGAGCTTCCCCAACACCTTCGCGCTGGGGCTGTTGGCCAAGGACCTGGGAATCGCCAACCAGGTGTTCCAAGAAGCCGGTACGCCGGCCCCCCTGCTGCGCCAGTTGCGCGAGTTCTTTGAGGTGGCCAAGCGCGAGATTGGCTCGACAGAGGTAGACCACACCGCCGTGGCCCGCCTTCTGGAGAAGTGGGCCGGGCTCGAGATCCAGTAAATACCCCCCCTTAGGGCTGAGCCTGCTCCCAGCGCCAGTTCTGGTATTCCTCGCGCAGGCGCGATTTCATGAATTTGCCGGTGCTGGTGCGGGGGATTTCGGACACGAACACAAACGCATCGGGAAGCCACCATTTGGCAAACTTGGGCTCGAGAAAAGCCCGCAGCTCCTCGGGCGTGGCGCTCTGCCCCTCCTTGAGCACCACGGCGGCCAAGGGGCGCTCGGCCCACTTGGGGTGGGGGATGGCAATCACCGCGGCCTCTTTCACCGCCGGGTGGCCCATCAGGGCGTTCTCGAGGTCGAGCGAGCTGATCCACTCCCCTCCCGACTTGATCAGGTCTTTGGTGCGATCGGTGATCTTGACATAGCCTTCGGGGTTGATGGTGACCACATCCCCCGTGCGGAACCAGCCGTCTTGGCTCCATTTGTCCGACTCCGCCGGCAGGTTGTAGTAGCTGCTGGCCACCCAAGGCCCGCGCACCTCGAGTTCCCCCATGCTCATCCCGTCCCAGGGCACCACCCCATGCTCCCCTACCGCCCGCACCTCCACCAGCGGCGTGGGCAGGCCCTGGGTGGCCCGGTAGGCATACTGCTCGTCGAGGGAGGCCTTCTGTAGGTGTGGCTTGAGCCGACTGACCGTGCCCAGCGGGCTGGTCTCGGTCATTCCCCAGGCGTGCAGCACCTTCAGCCCAAACGCGTCGAAGGCCCGAATCAGGCTCTCCGGGGCCGCACTCCCCCCCACCACCATCTCCATGTTCTGGAGCTTCCAGCGGGTGGGCTCCTTCTGCAAGGCCGCCAGAATCCCCATCCAGATGGTGGGCACCCCTGCGGTTTTGGTGACGGCCTCCCCCTCGTAAAGGTCCAGCAGGCTGACCGGGTCGAGGTGCGGCCCCGGCAACACCATCTTGCTGCCGATCATCACCCCGGTAAACGGCAGCCCCCAGGCCATCACGTGGAACATCGGTACCACCGGGAGCAGGGTGTCCCGCGCCGAGAGGTTGAGGGCATCGGGAAGGGCCGAGACCAGGCTGTGCAGCACCGTGCTGCGGTGGCTGTAGAGCACCCCCTTGGGTTTGCCGGTGGTTCCCGAGGTATAGCACATCCCGCTGGCATCGGTCTCCTCGAGGGTGGGATAGCTCCAATTGCCGGTGGCCGTCTTCAGCAGGTCTTCATAGCTCTCCAAGCCCTGTCCTTCGGGAAGGGGCTGTCCGGTCAGGGGGACCACAAAGATGCGCTCCGGCCTGATCTGGGCTCGGCACTGGGCCAGCAAGGGCAGCAGCACATCGTCCACGATCAGAAAGCGGTCTCCGGCGTGCTCCACGATGTAGGCCAGGTCGTTGGGGTGCAGGCGCAGGTTGAGGGTATGCAGTACCCCACCCGCCACCGGAACCCCGAAGTACGCCTCGAGGTGGGCATAGGTGTTCCAGGAAAGCGTGGCCACCCGGTCGCCCTTCTGCAAGCCCGCGCGCTGTAGGGCTTCAGCCAGGGCCCTGGCCCGGCGGTAAAACTCCGCATAGGTGTATCGGTGCAGCGATTTGTCGGGTAGACGGGTTACGATCTCCTGCGAGCCGAACAGGGTTCCGGCCCGCTCGAGCACTGAGATCAAGGTCAGGGGGTAGTTCATCATGGCACCTTGCATAGCCGCTCCTTTGGATTTGCCCCAGTGTACGCCCTCGGCTAGGGAAGGAGGTAACCGCCCCCTCACTTGTCTACCGCTAAAGCGGCAATCCCGGCCCGCACCCGCCCCATCAACCCAGCCTCAACCGCGCCCTGGCCCTTGCGCAAGGCGTTCAGCACCGCCCTGCTGTCGGCGGAGCCGTGCCCGATAAACACCGGCCCCTCCACCCCCAAAAGCGGCATCGCGCCGTATTCTGCGGGGTCCATCTTGGCCCGCAGCCCCTGTAAGGCCCTGCGCACCAGCAGCCCGCCGAGTTTGCTGAGGAGATCCTGGGTCAAGGCTTCCCGTATCCACTTCATCAGGGTTCGGGCCTCCCCTTCGGAAAGCTTCAACACCACGTTCCCGGTATATCCGTCGGTGACCACGATATCGGTGGTGCCCTTGAAGATATCGCGGCCCTCCACGTTGCCGTGAAAGCGAAGTCCGGGGGTGGCTTTGAGCCGGGGGAAGGCCTCGAGGGTCAAGGCATTCCCCTTCCCCTCCTCCTCCCCAATCGAAAGCAGGCCTACGGTGGGGGCCTGGACCCCCTGGGCCTCGGCATAGGCCGTGGCCATCACCGCAAACTGCACCAACCACTCGGGCTTGCAGTCCACGTTGGCCCCACCGTCGGTAAGGTACACCCGGCCCCGCTCGCTGGGCATCTCAATCAGCAAGGTAGGCCGATCTACCCCGGCGATGCGCCCCAGGTTAAACAGGGCCGAGGCCAGCGTGGCCCCGGTATGGCCCATCGCCACCACCGCCGAGGCATCCCCCCCCTTGAGCAACTCCATACACACATTGATGCTGGCCCCCCGCTTCTTGCGCACATCGGTGGCGTGATCCTGCATGGTGATGAACTCCCGGGCGTCCTGAATGGGTAGATCTCCCCCCTGGGCCCTGAGCTCTTCCTGTAGGCGCAAAATGGGGCCCACCAGAAGTACGGGAATACCCTCCTTGGCCGCGAGGAGTGCCCCCGCTACGGTGGCTCGAGGGGCATGATCCCCCCCCATAGCATCTAAGGCGATGGGTTTCATAGGCATAGCTTACCCATCCGCAAGCGCCCACAGGTTTACGGGGCCTTGAATCTAAAGTAGAAGGCGACAAACCCCAAAACAATGCCGATATTGACCGCCAGGCGCTCCCAAAACCGATCCCGGAAAAACAGCAGGTCAACCCCGACAATGGTCACGATCATCGTCACAACATAGGGCCAATGCCTCGCCATGCTCCCTCTCCTCCCGGATGCTCGAGCCCAGCACCGGTCCCGGATCAAAAGCTCTGTATCACCAGGTATAGGTTCAATCCGATGATAAGGGCCGCGATGAGCCAGCCCAGGGCTTGAACGAGCTTGCTGTTGGCCAGCTCCCCCATCAATCGGGGGCTATTGGTAAAGAGCAGCAGCGGTATCAGGGCAAAGGGGATGGCAAAGGAGAGCACCACCTGGGAGATCACCAGCACCTGGGTGGGGTCGAGCCCCAGCAGGATGACGACGAAGGAGGGGATCAGGGTGACCAACCGGCGCACCCAGAGCGGAATGCTAAAGCCCACAAAGCCCTGCATCACCAACTGCCCAGCCATGGTGCCGACCGTGGTGGAGGAAAGCCCTGAGGCCAAGAGGGCCACCGCGAAGGCCGCACTGGCCAGCGGGCCCAGCAGCGGGGTAAGGGTTTGGTAGGCGGTGGTGATGTCGGCGATATCGGTACGGCCCGTCTTGTGAAAGACGGCTGCCGCGGCCACCAGCATGGCCATGTTCACAAAGCTTGCAATCGAGAGGGCCACCACCACATCCACATTGCTAAAGCGCAGCAAGCGCCGCTTGAGCGCAGGGTCTTGCACCGGGATGCGCTGCTCGGTAAGGGCGGAGTGCAGGTAGATCACGTGGGGCATCACCGTGGCCCCCAAAATGCCCACTGCCAGCAATATGCTGTCGCTGCCGGAAAAACGAGGGATAAAGCCTTGGATTAATCCGAGGTCCGGATGGGAGAAAAAGAGCTCGAAGATATAGGCCAGGGCGATCACCCCGACCAAAACTGAGATGGCCGCTTCCAGCGGCCGAAAACCATAGCGCTGGAGGATCAGGAGGGCAAAGGTGGTTATCGCGGCCAGCACCCCTCCCCAGACCAAGGGAATTCCCATCAGCAGGTGAAAGCCCAGGGCCGCCCCAATGAACTCGGCCAGGTCGGTGGCAATTGCGGCCAGCTCGGCTTGGATCCAGTAGAAATAGCGCACCCAGGGGCGGTACTCCTGGCGCACCACCTCCGGAAGACTTTTGCCGGTGGCGATGCCCAGCTTGGCCGAGAGGCTCTGGATTAGCATCGCGATCAGGCTGGAGGCCAACACCACCCAGATGAGCAGGTAGCCGAACTGGGCCCCGGATTGGATGTTGGTGGCGAAGTTGCCGGGGTCCATGTAAGCCACACTGACCACGAAGGCGGGGCCCAGGAAGGGCATCAGCCGGGCCAGACCGCGCTTTTTAGAGTGGCGCTCGAGCACCTCCAAGGCCTTGGTCTGGGTGTCTTGGTCGCTCAGGGGGCCGCGGTTGGTCATGAGGCATCCTTTCTATGAAACATGGGCATCACCAGAGGACAGGGTACCTCATGGCGGGCCTGCCTTTTGCGGGGAGGCCAACCCCATAGCCCCCGCCGGTCTAAAACGCCACCGGCATGGCCTTGTGCCCCCGAATGACAAACCCCCCCGTATACTCGACCTCAGCGGTGGCCAGGTGCACCCCAGGGAGCCGCTTCAGCAGGGTTTGCAAGGACGTTTGCAGCTCGAGCCGAGCCAATGGGGCCCCGATGCAGTAGTGGATGCCCAAGCCGAAGGTCAGGTGCTGGTTCTCCTTGCGGGTCAGATGGAGGCGATCCGGCTCGGGGAATTTGCGTGGGTCGCGGTTGCCCGAGGCGTACATCAGGGCTACCTCTTGGCCTTTGCGCAGGGAAACACCGCCGAGCTCGAGGTCCTCCAGCACCCAGCGCTCAAACATCGGCAGCGGGGTGTCGTAGCGCAGCAGCTCCTCCACGGCAGTTTTGAAGAACTCCGAATTGCCCTTTGCGGCGGCCTCTTTGGCCAGCTCGAGCTGGTCGGGGTTCCTGGAAAGGGCTAAAAACCCCGCGGTCGTCCCGTTCACTGTGGCCTCGTGCCCCGCGTTCAGCAGCAGGATGCAGTTGGCCACCAGCTCGTCGGCGGTGAGCTTGTCGCCCTGTTCCTCCACCTCGACCAAGGCCGAGATGAGGTCTGGGCCGGGTCGCCTGCGGCGTTCCTCAGCCAATCGCTTGATGTAATCGGAAAACTCCACCACCGCTTGGTTGGCGGCTTTGGCCTGCTCCTCGGTATAGCCCAGCTCGTACAGCTTGACGATACGGGCCGACCAGGGCCGCAGCAGGGGGCGATCCTCCTCGGGCACCCCCAGCAGCTCGGCGATCACCGTGACCGGGAGCGGTTCGGCGTAGTCGGCCAGGAGGTCCATGCCGCCCCGGTCCTCGGCCTGGTCAATCAGCCCATGCACGATGGACTGGATTTTGCCCCGCAGCGACTCCACTCGAGCCGGGGTGAAGGCCTTGAGCATCAACCCCTTGAGCCGGGTGTGTTTGGGCGGCTCGTTGTCGAGCATGTGGTTTTCCTGAAAGCGATCGAAATCGCGGGTTAGAGGGTTGGGTGGGGGCCAGCCGAGTTCGTCGCGGGAGAGAATATGGGTGATCGAGCGGCCCAAGCGCTTGTCTCTCAGCAGGCTGGAGATATCGTCGTAGCGCAGGAAAAACACCTTGTTCCACCCTTCGTCGTAGAACACCGGGAGGTTTTCCCGCAGCTCCGCCAGAAGCGGGTAGGGATCGCGCACAAACTGTGGATGGTTGAGATCTAAGTGGAAGGTCTGCATAGGTGTTACCAGGATAATCGGCGGGCTATAAAGCAAAAACCCCCCTTGCGGGGGGCGCTTCATCTGCCATGGCTTAGGCCGTCACGGGGATGTGCTTGGAGAGCTTGGCCACGAAGTTGGCTTTGGGCGCGGCGCCCACCATGACCTCGACCGGCTGGCCGTTCTTGAAGAGGATGATGGTCGGGATGCTCATCACCCGGAAGCGCATTGCGGTCTGGGGATTGGTGTCCACATCCAGCTTGGCCACGATCAGCTTCCCCTCGTACTCTTTGGCGATCTCCTCCAGCACCGGGGCCACCATGCGGCAAGGCCCACACCACTCCGCCCAAAAATCCACCAGCACCACAGGATTGTCCTTGAGCGTTTGGTCGAAGCTGGCATCGGTTACTTCAACAGGTTTGGCCATGTCAAAACCCCTCTCGAGCTCCCACTCTAACACCCTGGGGTCGGGCCGGGGCAATCCAGTACACTTTTTATAGCGCCTATGCCCCTCCTCCAGACCCCCGAGTTTGTCCAGGCCCTCAGGCTGTGGCAGGAGGGCCAGTTTTGGGAGGTGCACGAGGCCCTCGAGCCCCTCTGGAAGCGGCTCAGGGGTCCCCAACGGGAGCTGGTCCAGGGGGTCATTCTGCTGGCCGCATCCCTGCACCAAGCCCGGCTGAACCCCAAGGGGGGGTGGCGCAACTTTCACAAAGCCCTGCGGCACCTCGAAGGGCTGCCCGAGCGCTTTGAAGGCGTGCGGCTGGAGCCCCTGATCGGCGAGGTGCGCCGGGCCCTCGAGAACCCCCAGCAACCGCCAGGGTTTCCCCTCGGTTAGGGGCTACTGAGCTCCCGACCCGGTCTCGTCAACCACTGAGGCCTCTGGCGCGTTCCGCATCACCGACTGAATTCCATTTTCCATAGCCCCAGCCGAGGAGTAGGTCTCGCTGCGGCCAATCTCCTCCCCGTTGGCGGCTTTGAGCACAAAGTAGGGGCTGCCATTGGTGGCGGCGCGGCGGTCATAGCGCCCTTCCAAGGCCGCATTCTTCTTCACCGACTCGATGCCGTGTAGGGCCCCGCTCTTGCTGGTGTACAGCTCGCTGGTGAGGATCGTCTCCCCATTCCCGGCCTTCAGGTTGAACATGTACTGCCCATTGCTGGCCTGCGAAAGTACAAACCTTCCCACCATACCCACCTCCTGAAATGCGCAATGTTGGAGCAGGCTCAGTATACCCCGGCTGGGTGTGGTTGGGGAGATTGACACTCTGATGAAGCTGCCCCGGTACGGTTTTCCGGTGGAGGATGGGCTATGAAGAGAGGACTTCTGGCACTGAGCACCCTGAGCCTGGCTTTGGGTTCAGCCTGGGCAGCCAAAATCGCGATATACCCCTACGACGGGGCCAGCGTTCTGGCCGGGCAACGCTTTGACCTAAGGGTGGAGGCCTCGGAGTTGCAAGGCAGCCCCAGCACGTACCGCATCACCCTTGATGGTCAGCCCTTGAGCGGGTTCCAGCAAACCTCGCAAGGCCCTGGGCAGGCCGAATGGACCCTTAGGGACACCTTCATTCGAGTGGGGGAGCATACCCTCGAGGTGAGCGTGACCGACGGGACCGGTGAGAGCAAGCGCAGCGCGAAGTGGGTAGCCAGGGCCAACCCCCGCCTGCCGCGGGCACCCAAAAACATCATCCTGTTTATTGGCGACGGGATGGGCTGGAACACCCTCAACGCAGCCCGGATCATTGCCAAGGGCTTCAACCCCCAGAATGGGATGCCCAGTGGGAACCTCGAGATCGAGACCGGCTACGGTGGGATGGCCACGGTGACCAACAGCAGCTTCGACAGCTTCATCGTGGACTCGGCCAACTCGGCCTCCTCCATCATGACCGGGCAGAAGGTGCAGGTCAACGCGCTCAATGTCTACCCTTCTAACCTCAAGGACACCCTGGCCTACCCCCGGATCGAGACCCTGGCCGAGATGATGAAGCGGGTGCGCGGGGCCAGCATCGGGGTGGTGACCACCACCTTCGGCACCGACGCCACCCCGGCCATGGTCAACGCCCATACCCGCCGCCGCAGCGACTACCAAGGCATCGCCGACCAGTACTTTGGCCGTGGCGGATTCGGGATCCCCCTGGACGTGATGCTCTTCGGGGGCTCGCGCGACTTCATCCCCCAGAGCAACCCCGGGTCGCGCCGTAAGGACAACACCGACTGGATTGCGGAGTCGCAGAAGCTGGGCTATACCTTCGTCAGCAACCGCACCGAGCTGATGGCGGCCCAGCCCAGCGATAAGCTCTTCGGGCTGTTTAATCTGGACAACTTTCCCAGCTACCTAGACCGCGCGGTTTGGAAACGGCCCGAGATGCTGGGCAGCTTCACCGATATGCCCTACCTCTGGGAGATGACCCAAAAAGCCGTGGAGACCCTCTCCAAAAACGACAAAGGCTTCTTCCTGATGGTCGAGGCCGGGATGGTGGACAAGTACGAACACCCCCTGGACTGGCAGCGGGGGCTGTGGGATGTACTCGAGCTAGACCGTACGGTGCAGTGGGCCAAGAATTACGCCGCGCAAAACCCCGACACCCTGGTGATCGTCACCGCTGACCACGCCCACTCGATCTCGGTTTTCGGGGGCTACGACTACTCCAAGCAGGGCCGGCAAGGCGTAGGGGTGTACCAGGACGCCAAGTTCCCCACCTATGGAGACAGGCGGGACACCAACGGCTTCCCCCTGCCCGAGACCGCCCGGGGGATCGCGGTAGGCTTCGGTGCAACCCCGGACTACTGCGAGACCTACCGGGGCCGTGAGGTCTACAAAGACCCCACCATCTCCGATGGGAAGGGGGGGTATGTGGCCAACCCTGAGGTGTGCAAGGAGCCTGGGGCGTTCTTGCGGGTTGGCAACCTCGACCCCGCCAGCGCCCAGGGGGTACACACCGCGGACCCCATGCCGCTCTTCGCGTTTGGTACGGGGTCGCAACTGTTCAACGGTTTGATAGACCAGACCGAGATCTTCTTCCGCATGGCCCAGGCCTTGGGGCTAAACCCCTACCTGGAAAAACCCTGAACCCGCCCTTCGGAGGCTGCACCCTGCGCCGGGGTTCCTGGCGCAGGGTGTGACGCTAGGAGCCCTATGCGCCTGATGTTCCTCTTGCTGCTGGTCTTAGGGGGCCTTGGCTGGGCCCAAAGCCCCCTCGAGTTCAGCGAGCTGTATGGCAGGATCACCATTCGCGGGGTGGAGTTTTCCCCCAAACTCCAAGCCCTAAACGGCAAGACCGTGAGCATGACCGGCTGGATGGCCCCCCCGCTCAAGCCCAAATTGGACTTCTTCGTGCTGACCAAAGTCCCGCTGGCCACCTGCCCCTTCTGCTCCACTGCCGCCGACTGGCCACCGGACATCGTGCTGGTGATCATGCCTCCGGGGCGGGCGGCCGAGCCCACCACCCGACGCATCCAGGTCACCGGGCGGCTCGAGATCGGCATCAAAACCGATGAGGACACGGGTTTTGTCAGCCTGGTACGCATCTATGCCGACAAGATCAGCGAAGCCCGGTAAAAGGAGGCCCCCATGGCCGATGTGCGGCTGCTCGGCATAACCCAACGCTACGGCGAGGAGGTAACCCTCCGCTTGCCCGACCTTGAGCTCGACTGGGGTCAGCAGGTGGCCTTGCTGGGGCCCTCCGGCAGCGGGAAAACCACCCTGCTCCACATTCTGGCCGGTCTGCGCCTGCCCAGCCAGGGTGAGGTCTGGGTAGGGGGGCAGGACCTGACCCAGCTCTCCGAGGCCCAGCGGGACGCCTACCGCCGGAGCACCGTGGGATACCTGTTCCAAGACTTCTACCTGGCCGAGGGGTACAGCGCGCTCGAGAACGTTCTCCTGGGGCTGGGGGTGGCGGGGATCCGTGGACGGGCGGCCCAGGGCCGGGCTGCGGAGGTGTTGACCCAGCTGGGGCTGGGCCAGCGCCTTGGCCATGCTCCACGGCACCTCTCCACCGGCGAACGACAGCGGGTAGCCCTGGCCCGCGCGGTGGCCCACCGGCCCCGGCTCCTGCTGGCCGACGAGCCCACCGCCCACCTGGACCGGGCTCGAGCCACCACCGCTCTGGACCTGCTCACCCAAACCGCGGCTTCGCTTCGTGCACTGTTGGTCGTGGCCACCCATGACCCCTGGGTGATGGCCCGCTTTCCCCAGCAGATCGAGCTATCCAGCCCCCCCTCGGCCCCGGTCCAGGAGGAAGCCCGATGACCCTTTGGATCGTACTGCGCAACCTGCGGGTGCGGGCTCTGGCCACCCTCCTGACCCTCCTGGGGGTGGCTTTGGCTACCGCCACCGCCCTGGTGGTGCCGCTGGTGCTGCGCTCCTTGGAGCGCGGGGCCGCCGATGCGGCCCAGGTCTTCGACCTACTCATCAGCGCCAAAGGCAGCCCCACCCAGGCGGTGCTCTCGAGCCTCTACCTGCTCCAACCGCCCATCGCCAACCTGCCCTACGCTACCTATGCGGACCTCGAGCGCGACCCTCGCGCACGCCTGGTGATCCCCCTAGGGTTTGGGGACAACTACCAGGGGTTTCCCCTGCTGGGCACCAACACCCAGGTGTTTGAGCTGCGGCTCAAGCCCACCCTGCCGCCCTACTTCCGGCTGCGCCAGGGGCGGCCCTTCCGGAGTACCTACGAGGCGGTGTTGGGGGCCCGGGCCGCCCAGGCCACCGGCCTGAAGGTAGGGGACCAATTTCTGAGCGCCCACGGCTTCTTCGCCACCCAGCAAGAAGCCGCCGAGGCCAGGGAGCACCATCAGGAGGAGAAGTACCGGGTGGTGGGGCTGCTCGAGCCCACCGGTGGCCCCTGGGATCGGGCCCTGCTGGTCCCCATCCAGGCCTACTGGGAGGTGCATGAAGAGGGGGCGGCCCAACGCCAGGTGACCGCGGTGCTCTTCACCGGCAAGCGCCTCTCCGACGTGTATCAGGTGGCCCAGGAGGTCAACCGGGGAACCCAGGCCCAGGCGGTGTTCCCCGGCCAGGTCTTTGCCCAGACCAAGGATGTCCTCCTGCAAGGGCAGTCGGCCTATGGGGCCCTCTCGCTGCTGGTGCTGTTTCTGGCGGCCCTGCTGATCTGGCAGGGGGTCTATGCCCAGGGCCTGGAGCGCCGCCGCCGCACCGCCTTGCTGCGGGCCCTGGGGGCCGGACGGGGAGTGGTCTTTGGGGTCGTGCTGCTGGAGACCCTGCTCGAGGTGGCGATCGGGGTGCTGCTGGGCATCCTGTTGGGCTGGGGCCTGGCTGCGCTGGGTTCAGGACTCCTGGGCGAGCGCTTGGGGTTCTTCCTCCCCCCACCCCTGCTCGAGGTGGGCCTAATCGGGCGGGTGCTGTTGCTGCTGCCCCTGGGGGTGCTGGCCGCACTGCCTCCGGCGATTCAAGCCGCGCGCGAAAGCCCGCTCGAGTACGTTTAGCCCAGTTCAGCGGTGAACGTAAATCTTTGCGCTGCTGGCGGGAAAGGTGTCCCCCAGCTGTCCGCCCTGGGTCTCGAGCTCGTAGTTAAAGGTCAGCTCACGCCAGGCCCCCTCCGGGAAGGGAATGGCCAGGGCTTGATCCTCGTCCTTGAGGTTGGCCACCACCAAAACCTCGGCCTCACCAAACCCCCGCCGGTAGGCGATCATCTTCTGCTCCTCCTCGAGGTAAAGGACTTCGAACTCCTCCCCCTTGAGCGCTGGCGAGCCCTGGCGCAGCTTGGCTAAGAAGGCGTAGTGCTCCTTGAGGTGGAGGCCATAGTCCGCCCGCAAAAGCTCCCACTGCAACGGGCGAATTTCCCGGGGTCGGTGACCGCCGAACTCCTGCCCCTGATAGAGCATGGGGTTGCCCATCGCAGTAAAGAGCAGGCTGGCCCCCAGCTTGTTTTTCCGGGCGGCCTTCTCACCCAAAATGCTGGCTTCTCCCAGCTTCTCCATCAGGGTAAACTCGTCGTGGGATTCGATGTAGTTCACCACCCGCCCCGGCGAGATGTACCCATCGTTGCGCGGGTCGAGCACCTTCAACAGCTCCTCCGCGCTCCAACCCTCGGCTTCGCAGAGGGTCTTGGCCGCGACAACCTCGAAGTGCTGATGCCAGGCCCCGTCGGCAGGGGCCTCCGGCCCGGCGATGCTGGGGTCCTCGGGAATATGCTCCGCCACGATGTAAAAGGGCTTACCCCCTGCGTGGGATTTGGCCGTTTCGCGCACCGCCCGCACAAACTCAAAGTTGTTGAGGGTGGCGGTGGCGTCCAGGCGGTAGCCGTCGATGTGGTATTCCTCGACCCAGTAGCGCACCACCTCGAGGCCGAACGTAAAGGCCGGACGAAGCCCAAGCCGATCATCGGTCCGCTCGTAGTCGAACTTGGGGCCGAAGCTTGGCTCGCCCTCCCGAGGGTCACGAAACCAGTAGTAGAAATCTATCTTGTTGAGGGGGTTTTCGACCTCGGTGTGGTTGAGCACGATGTCCATGATCAGCCGCATGCCCCGAGCGTGGCACTCATCCACCAGGCGCTTGAAGTCCTCGGGGCTGCCGTAAGCGTTCTCCAGCGCAAAGGGGTGGCGCACATTGTACCCCCAGCTTCGCCCCATGGGGAAAGCCGCGACCGGCATGAGCTCGAGCGCGTTCACCCCTAGGTCGCGCAGGTAGTCCAGTCTACCGATGAGATCGTGGAAGGTGCCCTGGGTGCCCTGGTGAAAGCCAAATTCCCCCACATGCAGCTCGTACAGAATCAGCTCGTTATCCTGCGGCAGGGGGACATCGTCGTGTTGCCAGGCGTAGTCCGGGGCGGTGGTCACATCCCGACCCTCCCGCACCACCCTCACCGCGGCATCGCCGTTTTGCGGATCCACCAACCGGGCCTGCGGATCAGGGATCTCCACCACCTCCCCCAACATGAAGGGAGAGAGCGAGGGCAGGCGAAACTTATAGCCATGGCGCCCATCGGGAAGCTCGAGCTCGACGCGCCAGTACCCCTTAGGGTCTCGGTGCAGGGGGATGGGCTGATCGCTCCAAGAGCCGATCAACTCCACCCTCTTTGAATACGGCGCGAACAGTTGAAATGAGATCATGCACTCTCCTTGCAGACGGGACCAATACCCAAGCCAGGCTAGAAATCTGGGCTGAACCCCAATTTAGCCCCCGCTGAGCCCCTCCTGAGGGCCCCGCAGCCGCTACAATTGGCCTGTGCCTGCTCTGCCCATCCACACCCATCTGCCCGCCTTGCGTGCAGCCCTGAAGGAGCAGCCCATCGTGATCCTGCAAGCCCCCCCAGGGGCCGGAAAGAGCACGGTGGTCCCCCTCGAGCTCCTGCACGAGCCGTGGCTTAGGGGCCAGAAGATCGTGATGCTCGAGCCCCGGCGCCTGGCCGCCCGGGCTGTGGCCGCCCGGATGGCCGCGCAGCTCGGGGAGGCCCTGGGGCAGACGGTGGGGTACCGGGTGCGGTTCGAGAGCCAGGTAAGCCCACAAACCCGACTCGAGGTGCTCACCGAGGGCATCCTCACCCGCTGGCTGCAGCGCGACCCTGGACTGGAAGGGATCGGGCTGGTGATCTTTGACGAGTTTCACGAGCGCAGCCTCGAGAGCGACCTGGCCCTAGCCCTGGTCCGCCAGGTCCAGGCCCTGCTGCGAGAAGACCTGCGCCTGCTCCTGATGTCCGCTACGCTCGAGGCCAAAGGTTTGAGCGCGGCCTTGGGGGAGGCCCCGGTGCTGCAGGCTGAAGGTCGTCAGTACCCCGTAGAGCTCCATTACCTACCCAAAGACCCCGAGGGCCCCCTTCCAGGCACGGTCGCAGCAGGGATCTCACGGGCCCTATCCGAGGCTCGAGGGGATGTCCTGGCCTTTCTGCCTGGGGTGGGGGAGATCGCCCGCACCCAGGCCATCCTGGCCGAGCGCCACCCCGAGGTGCTCATTCGGCCTCTGTACGGCGATCTACCCCTGGAGGCTCAGCAAGCCGCCCTCCTCCCCGACCCCCAGCGGCGCAAGGTGGTGCTGGCGACCTCCATCGCCGAGACCAGCCTGACCATCGAGGGGATCGGGGTGGTGGTGGATTCTGGGTTTGCTCGAGCCTCACGCTTTGACCCAGGCAGCGGACTCCCCCGCCTCGAGACCGTCCGGGTCACTCGCGACGCAGCGGATCAACGGGCCGGGCGAGCCGGTCGCCTGGGACCGGGGGTGGCCTACCGGCTGTGGAGTGAGCCCACCCAGCGGGGGCTTCTGGCCCAGCGGCCCCCGGAAATTTTAGAGGCCGATCTAACCCCCTTGCTGCTGACGCTGGCGGCCTGGGGAATTCGCGAGGTGAACGAGCTTTCATGGATCACACCCCCGCCCCCCGGGGCCATACGGCAGGCCCAGGCCCTGCTCCAAACGCTGGGGGCCCTGGAGGGGGGTGGGTTGAGCCCTCGAGGAGAGCAGATGCTCGAGTGGCCTACCCATCCCCGCATCGCCCACCTGCTGCTGGAGAGCCGCTCGCTCGGTCTGCAAGCGCTGGCCGCAGACGTGGCTGCGCTGCTGGAGGAGCGGGACCCGCTGCCACGGGCAGCGGGAGCCGACCTGGATTTACGGGTACAGGCCCTGCGCCAGTGGCGGGCCGGGCAGAGGGGCGAGGCCGGGGGGCTGAAGCGGCTCGAGCGATTGGCCCAGGAGTGGCGCCGGCGCTTGGGAACCGATGTGGACAACCGCGCCCCAGACCCCTACGCCACGGGCCTATTGTTGGCGCAGGCCTATCCTGATCGGGTCGCCCAGTTGCGCGAGGGAAGCCGTACCCGATACCGCCTTTCGGGAGGGCGCGGGGTACGTCTTTCCGAGGAGGATCCGCTGGCCGGTTCCGGCTGGTTGGTGGCGGCTCACCTGGATGCGGGAAACGAGGAGGGTCGAGTTTTCCTGGCGGCCCCGGTTCATCCGGAGGAGCTGAAACCCCTGGCCCAGACCGTGGAGGCCGTAGGCTGGGACGCCAAAGCGGGGGCTCTGATAGCCCGGCAAGAGCTCAGGCTTGGCCAGGTGCTGCTGGAAAGCCAGCCGCTACAGCACCTCTCCGAGGCCCGCCGGGTGGCCATTCTGCTCGAGGTGGTGCGCTCGGAAGGCCTGGAGCTCCTGCCCTGGAGCGAAGCCCTGCGGCAGTGGCAAGCCCGGGTCCTTTCCCTGCGGAGCTGGCGGCCCCAGGAGGGGTGGCCGGAGGTCTCCGATGCGGGGCTGCTCGAGGGGCTCGAGGCCTGGCTCGGCCCCTGGCTGGGCGGAATCTCCCGGCGCGAAGGGTTCCAGCGCCTCGACCTAGGTCCGATCCTGACCGGCCTGCTGTCCTGGGAACAGCAGCGGCGGCTGGATGAACTGGCCCCCACCCATCTAGAGGTGCCCAGCGGCTCGAGGATTCGCCTTACCTACAGCCCGGAGGGCAGCCCGCCGGTTTTGGCGGTTAAGCTGCAAGAGCTGTTCGGCCTGGCCGATACCCCACGGGTCAATGCAGGCCGTACCCCAGTGATGCTGCATCTCTTGTCGCCGGCCCAGCGCCCCATCCAAATCACCCAGGATTTGCGCAGCTTCTGGCAAAATACCTACCCCGAGGTACGCAAGGAACTGCGCGGGCGCTACAACAAACACCCCTGGCCGGAAGACCCTTGGAGTGCCGAGCCCACCCGCAAAACCCACCGACGGGGCCGGTAGCCTTACTCCGGCCGGCTAACCCGTACCCTTCCCCGCCGCCGATTCTGGGTAAAGGTGCGGGGTTTGCGCACCCGCCCGGTGGCTACCGGGTAGCCCATCACGCTCAGAAAAGCCATGTTGGGCTGGGTCACATCTAGTCTCGAGTACTGCGCCACAATCGGCACGTCCGAGCGGACTCGAGCGGAGTAGGGGGTCTCTCGAGGGAGCTCATACCCGCCCAACCTCTCCGGCTGATCCAAGCGCAGGTGCAAGGAACGCCGGGCCCCCAGTCGAATTTCAATATCCAGCACCGGGTCTCGATCCTCAAAAAAGAGGTCAAGCCACACCTTGGCTGCACGCTCGCCGGTATTCACCAGGCAAATGCAGTCGTGGCCCACGTATTTCCCCTCGGGGCCTTTAGCCGGCAGATAACCGTCAGGGAAAATCCACACCTTTGCGCCTTCCATGGGGTCCTCCCAAAAAGAGGGGCGCACAGAAGTGCACCCCAGGTCTCTAGAGCCAAGCCGCTCTGCAAAAGCTCAGAAGTTAAACTTGTCAATGTTGCTCTTGTTGAAGATGAAGGGCTTACCCAACAGAATTTGTAGGCTGATGTTGTCCTTGGTCACGGTAAACTCGCCCAAGCGTCCCGCTTTGATCTTGGCCCCTTCCTTGAGGGTGCCATCTACCGCAGCCCGCGCGGCATAAATCGAGAGGTATCCCAGATCAATGGGGTTCCAAAGCACTACATCCCGCACCGTGCCGTCCTTGACAAAGGGGGCCATCTGCTTGGGCGTGGAAAGCCCCACCACCGCCACCTTCCCGCTCTTTCCGGCCTGCTTTACCGCATCGGCAGCACCGGGAAAAGCCACCGACGAAAGGGCGAAGATGCCCTTTAGGTCAGGATAGGCTTTCATCAAATCCTGAGCGGCTTGAAAGGCTTTTTGCTGATCTTCCCCAGGAGCTTTGGTGTCCACAATCTTGAAGTTGGGGTATTCCTTGGCAATCTTGGCCTTCATTGCCGCGATCCAGGAGTTCTGGTTGGGAGCGGTAAGGTCGGAGGTGATGATGGCCGCCGGACCGTTCTTGCCGATCTGGTCCACCATGCTGTCGAGCAAGGCCTCACCAATCCCGGTAAAGGTGGCCTGGTTGCAGAACACATCCCGCGAATCGGCATCCGCGTCCCAGGTGACCACCTTGATCCCGGCGTCGCGGGCCTTCTGCAGGGCCGGAGCCAGGGCCTTGGGGTCGTTGGCTGCGACCGAGATCACGTCCACCTTAGCCTGGATGGCGTTCTCGATCAGCTCGATCTGCTTGGCTGCGCTGGCCTCGGTGGGCCCAACGTAGCGCAGGGTCACGTTGCCGAGTTCCTTAGCGGCTTCCTCGGCCCCCTTTTGGGTGGCGTTGAAGTAGTCAATACCGACCAGCTTGGGGATCATCACCACAGTGATCTTCTTGCCAGCCTGGGCCATCGCCAAAGCACTGGCCAGGACCATCGCCAGCACGCTGAGCCATATCCACACACGCTTCATGGGTTCCTCCTCGAGACGTTTCTGCCGAGCTTCTTAACAACCCCTGAACCAACCCCGATTTTCCGATGGCTTTCGTGAACCTCGCACCTCCTCTTTCAGTTGCGCCCCAGGCGCAACCGAATGACCTGGTTGAGCAGCACTGCCACCAGCAAAATAGCCCCGATAATGATGGCTTGCTGTTCGGCAGGGATGAAAGCTAAGGTCAAACCATTGCGTACCACCCCGACCAGAAGGAGTCCTAGCAAGGTGCCCACCACGCTGCCGGACCCCCCGGCGATTGAGGCCCCACCCAGCACCACCGCGGTGATGGCATCCAGTTCAGTGCCTATCCCGGCGTCAGAGCGGGCGGAGGAAACTCGAGCGGTGAAGATCACCCCGGCCAGCCCCGCCAGCAAACCAGAGAGGGTGTACACCCACACCAGCACCCGGTTCACCGGAACCCCGGAGAAGCGCGCAGCGGTAGGGTTATTGCCGATGGCGTACACGAAGCGCCCAAAGGTACTGCGGGCCAGCACCACACCCACCCCCAGGGCCAACAGCACCAAGAGAAAGAGCTGGTTGGGCACCGGGCCCAGGTAGCCAGCCCCTAGAGCCAAGAAAGCCTTGGGATAGTTGCCAAAGGAGTGGGCCTGGGAAATGCCCAGGGCCAACCCCCGAAAAATCGCCAGTGTGGCCAGGGTAACGATCAGCGGCGGGATTCCTGCTCGAGTGATGAGCTGTCCATTGATCCAGCCACACAGCGCGCCGGTGGCTACACCCAGCAGGGCCGCCAGCCAGATATTCAATCCCGCTGTGTATAGGAACCCCATGGTGATGCCCGAGAGTCCCAGCACCGACCCAACCGAGAGGTCTATTCCCCCGGTGATGATGACCAGGGTCATGCCCAAGGCCATCAGCCCGACCTCGGTGACGATCCGGGTGATCTCAAAGAAGTTGGAGAGGCTCAAAAAGGCCGGTGAGAGGCTGTTCATGTACAGCACCGCAATTACCAGCCCCAACACCAGCACCAGTTCCGACCAAGGGATGTTGAGGGTCCTTGGCCTGGACTTGAGGCTCATGCCGACCTCCGCAGCAGCCTACGCACCCAGCTCCCCTCGAGCGCCCCCCGCCGCCGGGCCGCATCCAGGGCCACCGCAAGCAGGATGAATAAGCCCTGCAGGGCCTGTTCCCAGTAGGCTGAAACGTGCAAAAAGGTCAGAGCGGTGCCGGTGACCCCTACCAAAAGTGCCCCCAGAAACGAGCCAAAGACCGTTCCCGAGCCACCAAAAATGTTGGTTCCCCCCACCACCACCGCAGTGATCACCAAGAACTCAAAGCCCTGTCCGGTGTTGGACTGCACGGTGGTGAAGCGGGTGGCAAAGGCCATCGTAGCCAGCCCCACCAAGGCCCCGGCCAGTACGAATACCGAGATATAGGTACGCTCCACATTGATCCCGGCCAACCGGGCCGCTGCCGGGTTAGAGCCCACCGCATACAGCGAGCGCCCCCAGCGGGTATGCGAGAGGACAAAGGCCCCAATCAGCAAGGTGAGCAGCATCAACCAGACTGGGTTGGGTAGCCCGAACGTAGTCCCGGTTCCCACCGCACGGAAATTGGCGGGCAGGTCGTAGATCCAAGTTCCCCCGGTGAGCAGGATGATCACTCCGCGAATCACGGTCAGGGTTCCCAGGGTGACGATGATGCTGGGAATCCGGGCATAGGCCACCAGCAGCCCATTCACCAGACCAATCGCTGCTCCAGTAGCGATGGCGTAGAGAAAAACCAGCGGAATGGGTACCCCGGCTTTGGCGCTCAAGCCAGCCACCGTCGAGCAAGCCGCCAGGATGGCCCCGATCGAGATGTCGATCTGCGCGGTCAGGATCACCGCGGTCATGCCGATGGCCGCGATGGTGATGTAGGAGATGTTGACCAGGATATCCGAGGCGTTCTTGGCGTTGTAGAACTCCGGCGCGAACACCGCCAGCACCATCCCCAACCCCCCTAGGAAAACCATGATGGAAAGCTCTCGGCCTCGGTCAACGTACATGGATCCTCCCTTGGGCGATCCCCCGAACCGCCCCACAGTGGGAAAACACCGGGTGGGTTATGCCGGTACCTCCGTCGCAATCGAGCCGGTAGCCGCGCGCATCACATCTTCCTGGCTCGAGCCCCGGGGCAGCTCGGCCACCAGACGACCTCGGTGCATCACCAGGATGCGGTCGGCCATCCCCAGCACCTCGACCAGCTCGGAAGAGATCATCAGGATACCCAGCCCCTGGGAGACCAGGTCGTCCATCAGCCGGTGAATCTCGGCCTTGGCCCCCACATCCACCCCCTGGGTGGGCTCGTCCAGAATCAGCACCTTGGGGCGGGTCGCCAGCCATTTGGCGATCACCACCTTCTGTTGATTGCCGCCGGAGAGGGCCGAGGCCGCCAGGCTCGCCAGCGGAGGGCGGATGTCAAGCTTCCGGCTGAACTCCTGGAACACCTGCTCCTCGAGGCCCCGGTCCAGCCAGCCTCCCAGGCGCAGCAGCGGCAAGGTCATGTTCTTCCCCAGGGAAAACGGCAAGATCAACCCCTGCCGCCCCCGATCTTCCGGCAGCATGGCCACCCCCCGCTCGATCGCCGCCTGAGGATTGGGAGGAACCGGCTTGCCCTCCAACAGGATTTCCCCCCCTTCGCGGCGGTCCAGCCCGAAGATGGCTCGAGCGACTTCGGTACGGCCAGAACCCACCAGCCCCGCCAGCCCCACGATCTCGCCCTCGTGCACGGTGAAGCTGACCTCTTTGAGCAGCCCCGCCCCACTGAGACCCCGCACCTCCAGGAGCGGCTTTCCCTGAGGTCTGGGGTTGCGGGGAAAGAGCTGTCCGGCCGCCCGCCCCACCATCCTGGAGATTAGCCAGTTGGAATCAAACCCTCCCGCCTGGGCGCTTCCGGCCACCTCGCCATCCCGCAGCACCGTCACCCGGTCGGCTAGGGCAAACACCTCCTCGAGGCGATGGGTGATGTAGATCATCGCCACCCCCTGAGCCCGCAAGCCCCGCACCACCTCCATCAGGCGTTCGGCGTCGCGGGTGGTGAGGGCCGCGGTAGGTTCATCCAGGATCAGGATGCGGGCCTGTTGCAAAAGCGCCTTGGCAATCTCCACCAACTGGGCCCGGGCCTTACCCAGATCTCCCAATCGGGCCCGCAGGGGCAGCTCCATACCCAGCCGCTCCAGCAGCTCTTTAGCCCGGATGTTCATCTGGACCCAGTTAATCCGCCCACCCCGCATGGGCTGATGCCCCATGAAGAGGTTCTCCAGCACGCTCAGGTCAGGGTATAGGCTGGTCTCTTGGTAGATGGTGGCTATCCCAGCGGCCTGGGCCTGGCGCGGGGAGGCAAATGTGGTCTCCACCCCCTCGAGCACGATCCTCCCGCTGTCAGGGCGGTATGCTCCGGAGAGGATCTTGATCAGGGTGCTCTTCCCGGCCCCATTCTCCCCCAGCAAGGCGTGGATCTCTCCTGGCCGGAGGTCAAAGGAAACCCCGCGCAGGGCCTGAATCCCCCCAAAGCGCTTCTCCAGGCCCTCTAGCTGGAGCAGCGGGGTTTTAGCGGCCATTGCGTCGCCCCTCGCTCACCGAAAGCACCCGAACCTGTTCCTGAAGGCCCTCGAGGCTGCCGCTTGGGGCATCGGTAATGAGGGCGTCCAGCGTATCCAAGGGCACCACCGAGGCCAGCGCCACCACCCCCAGCTTGGAGGCATCCACCAGGGCAAACGCCTCCCGGGCCGTGCGCAGCAGGGCCCGCTTTAAGTCCACCTCCGCCAGGTGCGAGTCGGTCAGGCCCGCTTGGGGGTCCAAGCCTTGAACCGAAAAAAAGGCTTTGTCGGTGTGCAGGCCGCTCAGGCTGGCCAAGGCGATCGGGCCCACAAAGGAGTGGGTTTGCAAGCGCAGGGTGCCGCCAACCCCGATCACCTCGGTGCGGCTGGAGGAAAGCTCGACCAGCGCATCCAGGCCATTGGTCACCACCGTGATGGGGCGATCCCGCAAGGCTTTGGCCAGGTACAGCGCGCTGGTGGAGCAGTCCAAGGCCACGGTATCCCCATCGTGGACCAGGGTGGCGGCGAGTGTGGCCATCCGCAGCTTGGCCTCGCGGTTACGCTCGAGCCGCGCCTGATGCGAAACCTCCCGGGCCACTCGAGTGGCCAGCCGGGCCCCACCGAAAACCCGCTCCACCACCCCTGACTCGGCCAGAACCTCGAGGTCCCGCCGCACGGTCATCTCCGAAACCCCAAACCGCTCGGCCAGCTCGCCAATGGGCAACACCTGCTTGTCCGAAAGCAGGCGCTTGATCTCCTCCTGCCGTTGGCTGGGTAAAAGGGCGGGCACATTCACGAGATTCAGGGCTCCTGGGCGAAGTGAAAGGCTTGCTTGTGTGAACTTTTGATAGGCTAACACACAAGTTCACAAAGCGCAACGGCCCGCCCCCATTCAAGGCCCTGAATGGGGAAGTTCAATCCTGCTTACAGAAAACGCTCCGCAAACTCCGGTCTGGGGGTCCAGCAGGTCTGGCGCTTACCGAAGATGCGGTAGCGATGGCGGGCCATCCAGCGGTAGGCCTTATCCCGCCAGGGCTTGGGCAGGACCCGCAGCCCAGCTCCCAACCTCCATACGCCGCCCAGCCGGTACAGGATATGCAGCACGGCATCGGACTCGAGCCACACCCTCCCCCCCTCCATCACCACCACGCTGTCGGCCAAGGCCTCCTCGGCCCGAATCTGGTGCTGGGCCAGCAGGCGCTGCCCCGCCGTGGACTGCTGGGAGGCAAAACGGAACCGCCCCTGCGGATCCCGCCGCAGGATGAACTGCACGGTAGCGCTGCACAGGTTACAGAACCCATCGAACAGCACCACCGTTTTCCCCCCTTCCCCAGGCATGGGCTGAAGGGCGGATGGCGATTGGCGAACTGGCCCCATCCCGTACCCCTTTGCCCAGTCTGCCCCTTACCGGCCCGAGGGAAAGCGGCCCATCCCCCCGTTGCCCTGGCCAGGGGCGAGCGGCCCTGGGATGGGGTGTTGCAACCGCTATACTGTCAGGGTGGGGTACAGGGTTACCCCAGCCAAGCTATGCGACTGGTTGTGTTGAGTGGACAAAGTGGGGCAGGGCTAACCTCGGCCCGGATGGCGCTCGAGGATCTTGGCTATTACTCGGTGGAAAATCTCCCGCCGGAGCTATGGCCCGATCTGTTGGACTCGCTGGCCAGCGCGGGGGTGAAGAAGGTGGTGGTGGTGGTGGACATCCGCACCCGCAAGCTGCTGGAGGACGCCGAGGCCATTCTGAGTCAGCTGCACCCCTTCATCATCTACCTCGAGGCCAAAAGCGATGTGCTCCTCAAGCGCTACAACCTCTCGCGCCGGGTACATCCGCTGGGGATGGGCAACTTGCTGCGCGAGATCGAGGAGGAACGGCAGGCCCTAACCCCCTTCCGGGACCGGGCCGACCTGGTCATTGACACCTCAGAGCGCACCCCCCGTCAGCTCAAGGCCATCCTCGAGCGGGCCCTGGGAGAGGAGGAGGGGTTTCTGCTGCGGCTGCTCTCCTTCGGCTTTAAGTGGGGGCCGCCTCCCGATGCAGATGTGGTGCTGGATGTGCGAGCCCTACCCAACCCCTTCTACGAAGCCCGGCTCAAATCCTTGCCGGGTACCGACCCCGAGGTGGCCGCCTACGTTTTCGCAGACCCAGCCTTTGATCCTTTCTACCGAGCCCTCCTCACCACCACCGGCCTCTCGGCGGAAGGAGCGAGGGCCAGCGGACGGGCTGCTTACACCGTGGCCATCGGCTGCACTGGGGGCCAGCACCGCAGCGTGGCGGTAGCCGAGCGTCTGGCCCAGGAGCTTTCCGGGCGGTTCAGGGTTGAACTGGAGCACCGTGATCTGGAAAAGAACCAAGCCGCCTAACCTGGGGGCTAGCCGCTCGAGCCTGGCCGAGCTGAGCCAGGGCTGGCGGGCTCACCCTGCGGATGATCGCTTCTCCAGCGCCCTTCGGTGGTGGCTGCCCGGGATGCGGGTCAAGCGCTACGCCGCCATCGCTTTGGTCGGCGTGCTGATGATGTTTTTAGGGGTGGTCCACTTCACCTGGCAAACCAGTCTGATCACCCTGTTCATCCAGCTGGTCCATTCCACTGGTTTCGCCGTACCCAAGTGGTTTTCTGGGCTCCTGTGGTTCAGCGGGGGGATGATCCTCTTCTTGCTGGGGCTACGCTGGATGAACCGCAGCATGCTTTCTGCCGTTACCGACGTGGGTTCGGTGTCCAAGCAGGTGTACATCAGCCGCAAGCTGGGGGCGGGGGCCCGTATCGTGGCGCTGGGCGGTGGGACAGGCCTATCCAGGGTGTTGCGGGGGCTCAAGATGGAAACCGCCAACATCACCGCGGTGGTGGCGGTTACCGACGACGGGGGCAGCACTGGACGGCTGCGGGCCAGCTTCGGGGTTCCGGCGGTGGGGGATCTGGTGGACTGCCTAGCCGCCCTCTCGGATGCAGAAGGGCTGCCTGAGCTGATGGAGTACCGGTTTCAGCGGGGCGAGGAGCTCAAGGGCCATACCTTCGGCAACCTGATGCTGGTCTCGCTCTCGGAGCTCTCCGGTGACTTTGCCCACGCCATCCGCCAGGCCAACCAGGTGCTGCGGCTGCGGGGAGCGGTGTGGCCAGCAACCTTCGAGGCGGCTCGGCTGTGGGCCGAGCGCAGCGACGGCCAGCGGGTGGATGGGGAAACCGCCCTGCGCGAGCGGCCTGGGCGCCTGCTGCGGGCGGGACTCAACCCCAGCGGGGTGGTGGCCATGCCCGAGGCGGTAGCCGCGATCCAGCGGGCCGAGATGATCGTGCTGGGGCCGGGAAGCCTCTTCAGCAGCGTGATCCCCAGCTTTTTACCCCGGGGCATCCAAGCCGCGATCCAGCAGTCCCGGGCTCGGCTGGTCTATATCGCCAACATTATGAGCGAGCGCGGTGAAACCGAGGGCATGGACGTCTTTGACCACTACCAGGCGGTGGTGCAGCACCTAGGCCGCAAGCCCTCCACCGTGCTGGTGAATGTGGCCCCCATCCCCGAGGAGATCCTGATGCGCTACAAGGCCGAAGGGCAAGTCCCGGTGCGGTTCACCCCCTCGAGGTTCGAAGGGCAGGGGGTTCGGCTGATCACCGGGGATTTCCTCGAGCCCGGTTTTGCCCAGCACGATCCAGCCAAACTGGTCCGCGCGCTTATGGACCTGCGTTAACCCAATCTTTCTACGGCTTCATGATCCCCCTCCTCCTCACCGACCCTATCGGCGACGACCACGGACTAGGCTATGCCTACCCCCGAGCGGCCCTCTTTGCCGAGGCGGGCTTTGCCGACCTCACCGGTTTTGAGGCCCTCGAGCGGGGCCAAAAGCTGGTACTGCGGGTGCGGCTTCACCGCTACCCCAACGCCCTGAATGCCCCCCATGGTTTTTCGTTGGCTACGGTGGCGATCTACCTGCAGGAGAACGAGGGCGGCAGCCCAAATTTGCCCGGTGCAGGGTTCCGCGCTCCAGCCGGGCAGGGGTGGCACCGGGCCTATCTCCTCACCGGCTGGACTGCTGAGGAGCGGCTCCCCGACGGGAGGGCTCAACCCGTGGGCCTGGAGAAGCGCGAGGATTGGCTGGAGGTGACGCCCACGCTGCCCCCAGGCGACTACCGATACTACGTGGCGGTGGGGATTTACGATCCCTTCGACCCTTGGTACTTCCGCCAGGTACGGCCAGGGGGCGGGGCCTGGAGCCTAGATGGCCCTGCCGGGGCTCCGGCTGCCGTGGATGTGCTGGCCTCTTCCCAACCCCAGGCCTACTCGAGCCGGGTGCTGGAACCCGTACAGGCCCAGCGACCGCTTCGGCTGCCCCTGGCCCTCTTGAGCGCGGGGTTGGGCTTGCTGATGCTGCTGTTGGCCTTTCGGTTTCCCCACCGCTAAGCAACCCCGTTTCAGATGGGGTTCTCGGCCTCTCTGCGAAGGCCCCCCTCGGATTTGAACCTCTTTAGGGGCCCTCTTCTCTTACCCTGAGGGGGTGCGCATCGGGACCCTTCTCCTCATCTTGGCCCTCTCGGGGGCATGGCTGGTACGGGGGATACAGTCTCGCCCCATCCCTCACGGGCCGGGGGTGCTGGCCCCGTATCCCCCGGTGCAGACTGCCCTCCCCAAGCCGGGAACCCTGGAGTTCAAGGGCTATACCCTGAGTGCGGTGGCCCAGTTCGAGCTCGAGGCGCGGGTACTCTCCAAACACCTCTACCGCTACGACGCGGGGGCCCAACTCTCCCCGGTAGATCTGGCCTTGGGCTGGGGGCGGATGTCGGACTCAGCGGTTTTGCGGTACTTCAACATCCGCCAGTCCGACCGCTTCTACTTCTGGAGCGCCGACGAGCTACCGATCCCCTACGAGGAGGTGGTCACCAGCAGCGCCAACATGCACCTAATCCCCCCCGATGAGCGGATGGCGGGATACCTCGAGGGGCTTAAACCTGGCAATCTGGTCCACATCAAGGGATACCTGGTCAATGTCCGCGGCCCGAACGGGTTTACCTGGAACACCTCGCTCAGCCGCGCCGACAGCGGGGCAGGGGCTTGCGAGCTGGTTTGGGTGCAGAGCCTGAGCGTCCGCTGAATTCCGCTCGAGCGGGGCCTCAACCCGGGGTCAAGCCACAGACGGGCCCTCGAGCTCCGTTATGCTATAAGCGTGATTGCGCCGACTGTTTTAGATCAATATCGTAATCAGACCTTCCAGCCTGGAAAGGTGCAAACCCTCGAGCAGGCCGTCCGGTTCGTTCGAGAACGCGGCTTCATCTTCTTCTGGCCCATCCAGGGGATCCCTCTGCCCAGCCTGTGGGTAGCGGTGGCGGGGGATCGCCCGGTCGCCAGCAACCAAAGCGACCCTGGACACATCACCTGGACCTGGAAGGACCGCCTTCTGGGCAAGAAGCGCTGGTACTACGCCAAAGTCTTGAAGCGCAAGGGCACCCTGATCGGCCTCGAGCTGGCCCCGGCCTTTTACGCCCTTAGCCAGAACTACGGCGACCCCGAGGAGGATTACCTCGAGCAGTACCGTGAGGGCCAGCTCAGCACGGAAGCCAAGCAGGTCTATGAGGTTCTGCTGGCCGAAGGCCCGCTGCACACCCAGCTCCTGCGCAAGAAAGCCGGGCTCAAGAACGAGCTATACCGGTTTGGAAAAGCCCTCGAGGAGCTCCAGGCCGATTTCAAGATCCTGCCCATCGGCGTGGTCAAAGCCGGACGGTGGAAGTATGCCTTCGAGTACGAGTGTGTGCACCGCCATTATCCCGAGCTGCTGACCCAAGCCCGTCGCCTGAGCAGCCCAGAGGCGCGCAGCCAGATCCTCGAGGCCTATTTTCGCTCGTTGGGAGCGGCCCTGCTCAGCGAGGTCCGCAAGCTCTTGAGCTGGGATTTGGAGGACACCCTCGAGGCTTTAGAGATCCTCGTGGCTAAAGGGCGTTTGGTCAGTTCAGAAGACCCCACCCCCAACCGTGCGTTCATCCTGGCGGAGCTACTCGCTCAGGCCAAGACTGGGATAGACCCGGCCACCTCGAGGCCCCCCCGGCGGTCTCGCCCCCGCGCAACCCGGTAGCTCGGGCTCAACCCACCGGCTGCCCTGCCGCTTCCACCAAAAGGCGGAAGATCCCCCACTGCTGCGGTAAAAGTTCGGGATGCCACTGCACCCCTAGGAAGAAGGGGTGCCCCTCCAGGTATACCGCCTCCACCACCCCATCTGGGGCCGCGGCCACCGAGCGTAGCCCTGGGGCCAAATCCTTGAGGGCCTGATGGTGGTAGGAGTTAACCCGGAAGCGCGGTTCAAACAAGCCCTTCAGCGGGCTTTCCCCGATCTGCTCCAGGCTATGCGCGAGCACCCCCGGCTCCGATTTCTGCGCGTGCTGAACAGCCCCAAAACCCTGGGTCGGCAAGTCCTGGTACAAGCTGCCCCCCAGCGCCACATTCATCACCTGAATCCCCCGGCAGATGCCCAGAGCAGGAAGGCCGTGTTCGGCGGCATAACGGGCGATGAACAGCTCCAGCGCATCCCGTTCCAGGCTCACCTCCCCCAGCTCCGGAATGGGTTCCTCGCCAAAACGGGCTGGGTCCACATCCACCCCCCCAGGCAACAACACCCCATCCAGCCTCTTTAGGATTTCCAGCAGCCGAGGCTCGAGCTGGGGCGGTAGAAGAACCACCCCTGCGCCCTGCGCCTCCAAGGCCTTTAGGTATGGATCCAGCAGGCCCCAGATTTTATAACGCATGAGGCCCTCGGTCGTGCGATACTGAGAACTGACGCCTATGAGCATAGCCCAATCTAACGCCCTACGGCCCGAATTCCAAGCCGCACTGCACGAAGCCAGCCGGTTTTTCGAGACCCCCTTTTACGCCTATGACCTCGAGAGCCTGCGGAATCGGATAGAGACCCTACAGGCCGCCTTTCCCAGCGCGGAGATCTTCTATGCCATGAAGGCCAACCCCCGGCTGGGCCTCCTGCGCCGCTTCCTCGAGTGGGGTCTCAACCTCGAGGCGGTGAGCCTGGGGGAGGTTCACCGGGCCTACCGGGCGGGGTTTCAGCGAACCGAGGTGCTGCTCAATGGGCCGGTCAAAACCCCGGCCACCCTCGAGGAGCTGGCGGAGATCGGCATCCCCATCCTGGGCCTGGATTCGCTCGCAGACATTCGGCGGGTCGCCCAAATACTGCCCGGCTCGAGGGTCCTGTTGCGGGTGAACCCCGATCTTCCCATCAGCACCCACGACCACCTGGCCACCGGACGGGGGGAGAGCAAGTTCGGAATCCTCCCCGAGGACCTGGGGGAGGCACTGGACGTCGCCCGCAAGGGGGACCTCGAGGTTCTAGGGCTGCACGTTCACCTGGGCTCAGCCCTCTCCCGGCCCGAGGACTACCATGCTGGGTACGAGGTAATGCGGCAGCTATACCTTCAGCACGGGCCGTTCGAGGTGCTCAACCTGGGGGGGGGGTTTGGGCTGGACCTGAATCCAGCCGAGCTGGCCCCATCCGCGACCGCACTGGCCAAGGCCTTTGATGCCGAGCTGTGGCTCGAGCCGGGCCGCTACCTGGTCGCCGAGGCCGGGGTTTTGGTCACCAAAATCTGGGGGACCAAGCGCACCCGGCGCAACTTCATGCTGGTAGATGCTGGGATGATGACCCTGCTGCGCCCAATGCTCTATGGGGCCCAGCACCCCATTTTGCCGCTCTACACCGGTCGGAAGACGGAAACCTGGGACCTGGCCGGCCCGGTCTGCGAGTCCGGGGATATCCTGGCCAAAGAGGTGCGGCTCCCCACCCCCAAAGAAGGGGACGCGCTGGCCATCCTCCAAGCGGGGGCTTATGGCAGCAGCATGAGCAGCAACTATCTCGACTACCCCCGGCCCCTCGAGCTCTTGTGGAATGGGGGCGAGTGGGAGGTTCTGCGGCGCAAACAAAGCTGGGAAAGCCTCTTCGCTGACGAGCTTTAGCAGCCCTTCCGGCGGCAGAGCAGGAACCCTGTCGTCCCTTACTGACAGCGGGCACCCCGCGCAATAGGCTGGAAGGGATGTACCTGACCTTTGGCCTGCCCTGGCTGCTGGCGCTCCTGCCGCCCACGCTGGGGCTGGTGTGGTGGTGGTATCGCCGCAAGCGGCCCCCAGAGCGCAGGGTCGCGGGGCTGTGGCTGTGGCAAAAGGCCCAGCGCCAAGGGCGGTCTCGGCGCCGCCTAGACCTGCGGCTGCTCCTGTTGTTGTTGGCGGCGGCACTGATGGTCTTGGCCCTGGCCGCCCCTCGGCTGGCCCTGGAGCGGCCCGGAGAGGTCATCGTGGTGATCAGTGCGGCGGCCTCTATGGGGGCCACGGATCTGCCCCCCAGCCGCCTCGAGCGGGCCAAAGCGGAGGCCCGTAAGCAGTTGAGCAGAGCCCCCAGGGCGGTCTTGGTGGTGGCCGCCGAGCAGCCCCAAAGCTTCGGGCCTGCCCTGGGTAGAACGCTGCTCGAGCCCCTGGCAACCCTTCGCGCAACCGCCCGGAGCGCAGACCTGGCAGCGGCCATCGCCCGGGGCAAGGGGCAGCTCCCAGGGGCCCGGACCCTGGTGATCGCCGATGCCCCTGCACCCCTGGGAGCCGATGGCTACATCAACGTGGCTGGGAACGGGCCCAACGTGGGGATCACCGCGGTAGGGCCGGGCTTCATGGCCCTGGCCAATGCCGGGCCCGGCCCCTGGAGGGGGACGGTGAGCGTAAACGGGAAAAGCTACCCCGTCCAGGTTCCCGCTGGGGGCTACTCGAGCCTGGAGGTCCCCGCCCAAACCTTCCAAGCCCGGATCGAGGTGAACGACGCCCTGGCCCTCGACAACACCGCCCGCTTCGACCTGCGCCGGGTGCGGGTAGCGGTTTCGGGCGACTCCCCCGCGCTCGAGCGGTTGCTGGGGCTGTTAGGAACCTCGCGGGCCCGCCCCGCCGAGCTGGCCTTTGGGATCGGTACCCCCCCGGCGGTTCCGGCCGAATTCACCGTGTATTTCGCCCCGACCTCGAGCGGCCAGGCCCAGGTGTTTGACGTGGAGCGCACCCTGCCCTACCTGCGGGGGGCCGAGCTGGTGGGGTATACCCTGGACATCCCACCCAAGCCGGAGGGAAGCGGCTGGCAGCCCCTGGCGGTGAGCGAGGACGGGCAGGCTCTGGCTTGGTACCGTCCGAATGGCCTCTACCTGCCCCCTATAGAGAGCCTGCAAAACCTTCCGGCCTTTCCGGTTTTGCTCTACAACCTCATCGCTCCCCGCGCTGCGGTACGCGAGGGATTGCTCTCGAGCCAACAAACCCTGCTTCCCCGCCCTTCGCCCAACCAGCCTCTACCCCCCTCTTTTCAGCTCAGCCTCGCCCCGTGGCTGGCCCTGCTGGCCGCCCTCCTGTTGGCGGCGGAGTTTTATCGCTTCCAGGCCCGCCCCCCCAAGCCCCCCGAAG
>NZ_QWLB01000025.1 GCF_003574355.1 Meiothermus granaticius NBRC 107808
CCCCTACCCGCTAACCCACCCCGGGCGGAGCCTGCCGACACCGACTACGACCCCACCAACCCACTGATTCAGGTGGTGCTCAAGTACCTGGGGCTGCCCTATGTGTATGGCTCGAGCTCCGATCTAGCGGTGGACTGTTCGGCTTTTGTACAGAAGATCTATGCCGATCTGGGCATCAAAATTCCTCGTACCAGCCGTGATCAGTGGGCCAACCTGACCACCGTGCAGGGGGCTTTGCACCAAGGCGATCTGGTGTTTTTCAGCTTTGGGGGCAGCCAGGTAGACCATGTGGGCATCTACCTCGGTCGAGGCGTATTCGCTCACGCCAACAGCTACGGCAGCCGGGTGGTGATCGAGAGCCTGGATAGCCCCTACTACAAAAAGGTCTACCGGGGGGCCAAGCGGATTGAGCTGAGCAGCGCCGGAACCCCGGCCTCGCCCTAGAGGCCGCCTACTTTAGGCCCTCGAGCCCATGGCAACTGCCCGGTTCTTAGGGCTCATGGCAGCGGCAAACAACGCCCCGATCAAAAAGGCCAGCGAGGAAAACTGCAGCCAGAGCAACAACACCGCCAGGCTGGCCAACGGCCCAAACACGGTCTGAAAAGAGACCAGGCGCAAGTAGACCCCAAACCCAACCTGCACCCCGCCAAACAACACCCCTCCGATCACCGCCCCCCAGACCGCCGCCCCCCAACCCGGCCTCCGATTGGGCAGAAGCTGGTACAAAAGCACAAAGGCTGGAATGGGCAGCAGAAAGTTGACAACCGCCCGCAGCGGGGCCTCGAGGGTGGCCAGCACCGGGATAAAGCGCGCAATCACCCCCAGCACCTGCGACCCCAGGGTGAAGAGCACAAATACCCCACCGATGGCCAAAATCACCCCTCCCGCGCGTAGGCGGGCCTTCCAGTCCAGCAACGGAGCCTCGGGATCAAACACCTGGCCCATGGCCAGGGATACCGCGCTCAAGCTGCCCGAGATCCCCCACAGCAAACCCAAGACCCCCGCCAGCCCGATGACGGGGGCGGAGGTGGCAAGGGTGGAAAAGAGCCCACCCACCGTACCCCCCACCCCAGAAGTGGCCAGGGTCTGGGTGGCGTACTCGAGCACCGTGGCTTCGAGCTCCACCGCGAAGGGGGCCCGCAGCCGAACCAAATACCCCAGCCCCGCAGCCGTCAGCAGCAGCAGGGGAAAAATACTGAAGAAGGCATAATAGGCCAGGGCCGCCGCTCGCAGCGAGACCTCTCGTTCACCGAAGGCTTGGGCGAGCCAGCTCAATCGCTTGCGCCAAGGGTTCATCCGGCAATCCTGGCATACCCACGTAGCTAGAGGGGTTAGCCATGCCACACTGTGTTCGCAGGTTTTGAGGGTGAAACCCAGCTCAGCCTTACTCCCCTTTCCAGAGAATCCGCCCACAGCTCGGGCAGCGCACGATTTTGTTCCCACCAAACACCTGCTGGGCCACGTGCATGGGAAGCTGCACATTGCAGGCCGTGCAGCGGTAGCCCGCCCCGGCCTTGGCCATCCGGGCCAGCCCCGTCCCGCGCCGGGCTCGGCGAATGCTCTCGTACTCCCGCACGATGTTGGCCGGGATGCGGGACGCCAAAGCATCCCGCTCGCGCTTTTTCTCCTGATAGGTGGCCTCTAATTCCGCGATGCGGTCGCGGTTGGCCGCCTCCATGGCCTCGAGCTTAGGACGCGCCTCCTCAACCTTAGCCCGCACCCCCTCGATCTCCCCCTCGAGCTTGTCCATCTGCTCCATCAAGGGCATGATCTCGCCCTCGATTTTTTTCTTCTCGTTGCCCTCGAGCTCCTCAATGCGGTCCTCGAGCTGGCGCATCTGCTCGCCGTACTGGGTTTGCTCTTTGGCGCTGGAAGCCCCCATCTGGGCTTGCTTGGCCCGGTCATACTTGCCCTTGAGGTCTTGTAGCTCGAGATCGGCCCGGTGATACACCACCCGCACCTCGCGCAGCCGGTCTTGTAGGTCCGCCAATTGATGTTCTAAAGTGCCAAACTCTTCGCGTGCGGCAGAGAGCTCGCTAGGAATCAACCCTTGCTCTTCACGAATCCGATCCAGCTCGAGGTCCTTATCCTGTAGATGATTCAACTGGGCCAGAGGGTCCATTCCAAACCCAGTCTAAGCCAGAGGCGTCTGCAGACGCAAACCAGAAGCGCTCAGGGGCGCAGGTAGGGGTTGTGCTCGAGCTCGTAAGCGATGGTCGTGGGGGGACCATGACCGGGGTACACCTCCGTCTCGGGCGGCAACTGGGCCAGCGCCTGCAAGGAGCGGAACAGGGCTTGAGGGTCGGCCCCAGGCAGGTCATAGCGCCCGATGCCCCCCCGGAACAGCACATCCCCCGAGACCAGCTTGCCCCCCGCATAGAATGCCACATGGCCTGGGCTGTGACCGGGAACCCAGAGCACCTCGAGGCCCAGCCCAAAGTCCAGCCGCTCCCCCGGTTGCAGCCCCAAGGTGGGCTCGGGGGGCCTGGGGAGGGTCAGGCCAAAACGGGCCGCCGCTTGGGGGGCCCCGCGGTAGAGCGGGAGGTCCTTGGGGTGCAGATACACCGGCAGCTTCAGGGCCTCAACCAGCCCCGCCACCGCACCGACATGGTCGAAATGGGCGTGGGTCAGCAGGATGGCCTCAGGCTGAAGCCCCACCCGCTCCACCTCTTTCAAAATGCGCCCCACCTCGTCGCCGGGGTCCACAATAACCCCCCGCGATCCCTCTCCAACCCACAGGTATGCGTTTTCCTGCAGGGGGCCGAGGGTTAGGGAATAGACCTGCATGCGGAAATCGCCTCCAGGCCTAGCGCTCGAGCGGAAGGTCCCCCTCGGCCTCCCACTCCAGCATGCTACCCAGGTAATTTTTGGCCCGTACCCCTTGCTCCCGTAACAGCCAAAAGGCTAGGGCGCTGCGCGCCCCACTGCGGCAGTGAAGCCCCACCGCTTGGCCCGATTGCAACCCCAGCTCCCCTGCATTATCGGCCCGAAAGTGCGAGAGTGGAACGTTCTTGGCACCAGGAATACGCCCCGAGGCAAATTCATGGGGTTCGCGCACATCCAGCAGGACGGACTCCCCCAGCACTTCGTCTGCGGTGAGCAAAATCTCGCGGTTTAGCTCGCCCCACGGAGCGGTGGGGACGGGGTGGCTGGGTGCTTGCTCGGTGGCCTGAGGCTCCCACCCCTGGGGCCAGAGGCGCACCTCGAGCCCCCCCAAAGCCAGCATGAAGGCGGTTTTGCTCAAGCGGGTGGTAAGCCCGCTGTCGTAGACCACCACCGGCCGCCCTGGGCTGGCCCCGATGCGACCGTTGAGCTCGGCCAGGCTTTGCTGGAGCCCTTGGAGTTCCTCCGCGCTGCGCAACCGGGCGCGAAAGCTCGAGAGATCCACATTGAGCGCACCGGGCAGGTGGCCCGAGGCGTATTCCCCAGGTGAGCGGGTGTCAATCAGCAGGACCTGGGTAGGGGGGGCATCGCGAAGGATCACGAGCGCGATTGTAGAGCAGTTTCTATGTCCCAAAGGTGCTACGGCCCATAAACCCCCCGGGGAAACCATGGGGATCGGGCTCTGCCCTGCCCCGCTGTGGGGCGCTTGACCGGCCCGCCCCCCGCCAAGATGGGGATAAGCTGAGAGTTTCATGACCCGGAGTGTTTCACGCCGAGCGGTTTTGAACCCTTATCCCAAGCCAATTTCAGCCCGATCCCCTGGCTTATCCACAAAGTTATCCACAGATGACCCCTAGTTATCCACAGGGTTATCCACAGGCCCCGGTTGCGGGTGTGGCTAAAGCAGGGTCTCGAGCGCGATGATCGCCAGCATGCCCAGGCTCACCACCACATTGGCCTGAAAGAAGGCCTGATCCACTTTGGAAAGGTCGTTGGGCTTGACCAGGTGGTGCTCATACCAGAGCACCCCCCCCACGAACAGCAGGCCCAGGTAGTACACCCAGCCCAACCCCTCGAGCCACCCCGTCAGGGCAAAAAATCCAAAGGTCAGGGCATGACAGGCCCGGGCAATGCGCAGCGCGGTGGGAATCCCAAACCGCGCAGGCACGCTATACACCCGATTTTTACGGTCGAAATCGTAGTCTTGCAGGGCGTAGAGGATGTCAAATCCCGCCAACCAGAACAATGCCCCCGCCCAAAAGGCGAACACGGCAGGGGAAAACGCACCGGTCACCGCAATCCACCCACCGGCGGTCGCGGCTCCCACGGTGAGGCCCATCCACCAGTGGCACAGCCAGGTAAAGCGCTTAGTGTAGCTGTAGCCCACCAGGAAAAACACCGCCACCGGCAACAACCGGGCCGTGAGCGGATTGAGCTTGAACGCAGCCAGACCCAAGCAGACCAGCCCCACCCCCGCCAGGACCAAAACCTCCTTGGGCTTCACCACCCCCCTTGGCAGGTGCCGTCCGGCGGTGCGCGGATTGCGGGCATCAATCTGTTGGTCAATCAGCCGGTTGAGGGCCATCGCTGCGGTGCGGGCGCCCACCATGGCCACCGTAACCCACAGAAACACGTTCCAGCCAGGCCAGCCTCGAGCGGCCAGCAACATCCCTCCATACGCAAAGGGCAGGGCGAAGAGGGTATGCTCGAAGCGCACCAGATCCAGGTAGGTTTTGAGTCGGCTCGAGGTCTGCACGGTATTCCTTCCCTGGACAATTTACCGGTTCTCCCAAGGCCAGACTGTGGGAGCAGGAGCCACCCAGTCCTCTAGGCAGGCGGCTCGGCATCTACAAATAGGGTTTTACCCCCGGTATAGAGCACCTGTCCCGGTGCAGCCTTGCGGGGCCGCCAGACGTGTTTTTTGGCGGTGTAATCTACCGGCACGTTTTTCTCGCCCCTGGCCCTGGAATGGTAAGCCGCCAGCTGCGCCGCATAGAGCAGGTCGGGCAGGGCGGCGGGCTGCCCCTGGGTGCGCAGGATCACGTGCGAGCCGGGGAGGCCCTGGGCATGAAACCACAGGTCTTCGGAATGGGCCATGCGGGTCAGGAGGTCATTTTCCTTGCTGCTGCGGCCCACCCAGACCTCAAACCCTCCTGGGCTCTGGAAGCGCAGCCCGGTCTGGGGGCCTTTCTCGCGGAGCTTGCGGCTCTCGGCACGGAGCTCGTCCCTCGAGAGCCCTTCCACCCGCTTGAGCTCGGCCTCCAGGGCCCCGATCTGGGCCTCGGTCTGGGGGAAGAGTTCCAGGGCCTTTTCGGCGTTGGCCTCCAGGCGCTTGGCCCGCTCGTAGAATTTGCGGGCGTTCTGGATGGGCGAGAGCCCCTTCTCCAGCGGAATTTCTACCGGCTGGCCGGAGAAGTCCTGGAGCCGCGCCACGGTTCCCGGCGGAATTTGCGGGCCATAGGCCATCAGGAGGTCGCCCCACTCGCGCAGCCGTGTCGCTTCCTCCAGCCGCTCGAGGGCCCGATGGTAGTCCTGTAAACGGGCTTGCAGGGTTTTGATCTGCCGCTCGAGCGCCTCGCGCAGGGGCTTGCGCAGGGCCTCGGCCTCCTCCTGCTCCCAGTTTGCCCGCAGTGCTGCCGAGAGCGGGGTGCGCCCCTGGGGCTGTTCCACCAGGCTGTGGATAACCCTGTGGATAAGCGGCAGATGCTCGGCGGTCAGCACTGTCTGTGGGCTGAGCTGGGCGCGGCGCAGCAGTTCGGCCCCCAGTTCCTTGCCCACCCCGTCCAGGTGTTTGAGAAACTGGGCGAAGGTCTGGCCCACAAAAGGGGTCAGCGCCTCCGGCTTTAGCATGCGGGGGTCGAGCTTCTGGTAGGGCGGGGGCGGGGTGTAGGGCAACCCAGGCCGCAACTCCCGGAAGCGGTTAATCGCAGGCGTGACGGGGCGGTCTATACCCAGAATCTGCCCCCCCAGGTCGCAGACCATCAGGTTGGCGTTGCGCCCGGTGAGCTCGAAGACCAGCCGGGCCGGGGCCACGTCCACAAAGCCCTTCTCCCCCTCAAACTCCAGCAGCACCACCCGGTCCAGCTTGACCTGCTGTAGCCCCACCAGCCGACCCTTGCAGCGGGCCTCGAGCAGCCGCTGGAAAGGGGTTCGGGCCTCGCCCCCCAGGCGGCCCGGCTCCACCGTCAGGATGGGGTTGGGCGGGCGGTAGCGCAGCACCAGGTTGCCCACCCCCTCCAACAAGAGCGCTGCCGTCCCCTCGTCCGGAAAGGCCCAGCCCAGGCTACGCAGGGGCAACTGCCCCGCCAGCTCGCGCACCACTGCATGAATCAGCAAACCTTCCATCCGGCCCTACCACGGCCAAGTATAGGGGTTTGGAGAGGGCCTGACCGCTTCAGACTTCGGAGGCTAGCCTGTTCTCGAGTACCGTTTTATACAAAAACAACAGGGCCGAAAGGGCAACGTTCTGCGTAGAGGCCGATACGTTCTGATTAACTGCGAGATCGGTTGGGTAGGCCCTTACCTCTTCTAGCCCCAACTCTCTTGGGTGTTTTCTGCCGTGGAACCTGATGAAATCGGTGATGTAATATAAATACGACTGTTCGGTACTGCGGGCTAGATGGCGAACCCTGATGGCCTCGCGCACTGAGTTTAGGAAAGGAGAGGTTTTGGGTGAGTAAAACTTCTGTGATTTATCGACGTTCGCCACTTCGGTATAACTCCTCTTGGGAGGGTGTTATACCGCAAGTGCGGCCTAATTACTAGTTGGGCTGTGCAAGTTGGATCTGGTAGAATTCGCATCTGATCCAATAGTTCCGCGCCATAATTCTTCCTGTCTGGAGGTATTCGAAAGAATGGAGAAGCGCCCGTCTGGAATCAAACCGGAGTCGTGGCTCGTCTCGGCAGGCCGCGCTTCCGAGCCCGGCGCTCCGCTGAACGTACCGCCGATCCCCGCATCGAACTTCATCATCGGCAGGGAGCGCGAGTACTCGCGCGATGATGGAACTCCGACCTGGGAAGCACTCGAAGAAGTCGTCGGCGGGCTTGAGTCTGGTAAGGCCGTGGCGTTCGCATCTGGCATGGCCGCCATTGCCGCAGTATTTGATCAGTTGGCGGCGGGTGCCGTGGTGGTGCTACCCGATGATTGCTATCAAGGGGTTGTCGGCCTAGCCGCCGCGGGCGCTGAACGACAGCGTTGGTCCGTGCAGCGTGTGGCTGTGGACGATACCGCTGGCTGGATTCGGGCCTGCGGCGTCGCTGACCTGATTTGGCTTGAATCCCCCTCGAACCCACTGCTCACGGTAGCAGATCTGGAGGCGGTCTGCGCTGCACCCCGCAAGCCCGGAGCGATCGTCGCAGTGGACAACACCTTCGCCACACCGTTGAATCAGCAGCCGCTTGACTTCGGTGCCACGGTGTCTCTGCAATCGGCCACCAAGTTCATTGGCGGCCACTCCGACTTGTTAGCAGGTGTCGCCACGACGAAAGACGATGCCCTCTGGCACGCCCTCCGGAAGTCGCGCGAGTTGACCGGCGCGACACCAGGAACGCTCGAAGCCTTTCTTGCCGTCCGCGGCGCGAGAACTCTCGCGCTTCGCTTACAACGGGCCCAGCAAACAGCCATGCTGCTTGCGGAGCGGCTTGAGGAGCACCCGCTGGTCACTCGTGTCCGGTATCCCGGCTTGCCCTCCCATCCGACGCACGCGATGGCCAAGCGTGTGCTCAAGGGCTTCGGAACCATCATTTCGTTCGATCTGCTTGGAGGGGCTGAGATTGCTGATAGGGTTTGTCGAAACGTCCGGCTCATCCGCCATGCCACCAGTCTCGGCGCAGTAGAATCAACGATGGAGCGAAGAGCCGCGATCCCTGGGCAGGGCCACCTTCCACCTTCGCTCCTGCGACTCAGCGTCGGCATCGAGGATGCCGACGATCTCTGGGTCGATCTCGATTCGGCAATCCGCTCTGCCGCCCAGTGACTCTGTCACTTGTGCCCAGCCTAACACGCGGTTGCAGGCGACTCGGCCTTCGCGGTCGCTCCGCTCCCGCTTGGCCGAGCGCCTGAACCGCCCCGTTAGACCCCCCCAACCCGCCTGAGCTGCACCAAAAACGCGGTATGCCCGACCTGCTGAAACTTGGGGTGGGCGATGGGGGGGGCGCACGTCCCACTCGCGGTGCAGTACCTCTAGGGTGCGCTCGAGCCCCACCTCACTCCAAAAAACAAAGCTAACCGGGTCACATTTCGCTCGAGACCGATGTGTTTTGCTTGAGGGCAAAGACGGTCAAGTGGGCTCTTATTCCATCTATCCCCATTTAGACGCGTTTTTGCTGAGGTCTGGATACGATCGTCCGCACCGCCAACACGACCCCTCGCTGCGGTGAGCCAAGCGATGAGCCCCACTGGCCTCGAGCAGCGAGACGAGAAAGGGAGAGACCCTGGATGAATCAACCTTGGTTAAGCGGTTGGCGATGAAGCGGGTGGGTTCTAGCCAAGCTGCCTGACTACGGCCAAATCTGAATCTTGAAGGTACAAATTCATAGCCTGGAAGGAGAGCTCGAGATGAGTGAAGAAAGCAAGTGCCCCTACAACCACATCGCCGGGGTCGGACGGACCAACCGTGACTGGTGGCCCAACCGGCTGCGCCTGGACCTGCTGCACCAGCACTCTGAGAAGTCCAACCCGATGGACAGGGATTTCAACTACGCTAAGGAGTTTAAGTCCCTCGATTACTGGGCCCTCAAGAACGACTTGGTCAAGCTGATGACCGACTCGCAGGACTGGTGGCCGGCGGACTTTGGCCACTATGGCCCCCTCTTCATCCGTATGGCCTGGCACAGCGCCGGCACCTACCGCATCACCGATGGCCGTGGCGGGGGTGGGCGGGGGCAGCAGCGCTTCGCCCCCCTCAGTGCCTGGCCCGACAATGTCAACCTCGATAAGGCCCGCCGCCTGCTGTGGCCGATCAAGCAAAAGTATGGCCGGAAGATTTCCTGGGCCGACCTGATGATCCTCGCGGGTACGGTTGCGCTGGAGTCCATGGGGTTCAAAACCTTTGGCTTTGGCGGGGGGCGCGCGGACGTTTGGGAGCCAGACGAGGACGTGAACTGGGGAGAAGAGATCGCCTGGCTGGGGGATGACAAGCGCTTCACCGGCAACCGGGATCTGCTGGCCCCCTTCGGGGCTACCCACATGGGCCTGATCTACGTCAACCCGGAAGGCCCCAACGCCAGCGGAGATTACTTGGCCGCGGCCAAAGACATCCGCGCCACCTTCGGGCGCATGGCCATGAACGATGAGGAAACCGTAGCCCTGATCGCTGGGGGCCATACCTTTGGCAAGAGCCACGGGGCTGGGCCGGAGTCCCACAAGGGCCCCGATCCGGAAGCAGCCCCGCTCGAGGCTCAGGGTTTGGGCTGGATTAGCAACTATGGCTCAGGGCGTGGCGCCGACACAATCTCCAGCGGCATTGAGGTGACCTGGACCGAGACCCCGGCGCTGTGGAGCAACAACTTCTTCAAAAACCTGTTTGAGTATGAGTGGGAGCTCACCGAGTCGCCCGCCGGAGCCAAGCAGTGGGTGGCCAAAGATGCGCCGGAGATCATCCCCGATGCCCACATCCCGGGCAAGTTCCACAAGCCGACCATGCTGACCACCGACCTGACCCTGCGCTTCGATCCGGAGTTTGGCAAGATCTCGCGCCATTTCTACGAGAACCCGCAGGCCTTCGCCGAGGCCTTCGCCCGGGCCTGGTTTAAGCTGACCCACCGCGACATGGGGCCTCGAGCCCGCTACCTGGGGCCAGAGGTGCCCAAAGAAGAGCTGATCTGGCAAGACCCCATCCCCGCGCTCGACCACAAGCTGATTGACGCGAAAGACATCGCCGCGCTCAAAGAAAAGGTGCTGGCTTCGGGGCTTTCGGTCTCGCAGCTGGTCTCAACCGCCTGGGCCTCGGCTTCCACCTTCCGCGGCTCCGACAAGCGCGGCGGGGCCAATGGCGCCCGCATCCGCCTGGCTCCCCAGAAGGACTGGGAGGTCAATCAGCCCGCCGAGTTGGCGAAGGTTCTGAAGGTGCTGGAGGAGATCCAACAAGAGTTCAACCAATCGGCCCCCGGGGGCAAGAAGGTCTCCCTGGCCGACCTGATCGTCCTGGCCGGCTGCGCGGGGGTTGAGCAGGCGGCGAGAAACGCGGGCCTCGAGCTCGAGGTTCCCTTCACCCCTGGGCGCATGGACGCCCGGCAGGATCAGACCGATGTGGAATCCTTCGCGGTGCTCGAGCCGATCGCCGATGGCTTCCGCAATTACCTCAAAGGCGAGTTCGCGGTTACCCCAGAGCAGTTGCTCATTGACCGGGCCCAGCTTCTGACCCTCAGCGCACCAGAGATGGCCGTCCTGATCGGCGGCATGCGCATGCTGGGCACCAACCACGGCGGCTCCAAGCACGGGGTGTTCACCGCTACCCCCGAGGCCCTGAGCAACGACTTCTTCGTGAACCTGCTCGACATGGGCATCGAGTGGGAGCCCACCTCCCCCGAGGCCGAGGTCTTCGAAGGGCGCGACCGCAAAACCGGTGAGGTCAAGTGGACCGGTACCCGTGTTGACCTCGTCTTGGGCTCCAACTCTCAGCTGCGGGCGCTGGCTGAGGTCTATGCCAGCGCGGACGCCAAGGAAAAGTTTGCCCACGACTTCGTGGCCGCTTGGAACAAGGTGATGAACCTGGATCGCTTTGACCTGGCCTAGCTGCCAATGTCCCACACCGCAAAAACCGCTGTGCCCTGCACGGCGTGCAGGGCACGCACTCAACCCAACCGGCCGTAGCCAGCGCCATGGCTGACTCCCACGCATTCGAACTCACCGTCCAGCGGGCTGCACTGCCTGGCCTTGCGGCGGCGATCAATGGGCGGCTGGCCCTCGAGACCCCACCGGTCACCGCGGAGGGCCTTCTGGCCCTGGCCCAAGACCCAGATCCGAACCACCTGTGCCTCACCTTCCTCTTCGTGGCGGACAACGTTTTGTCCGCCTTGGCGGCTGAGCACCCAGATCTATGGGTCCCACCTGGCTCGGTTACGGTTGGCTATATCTTCGTCAGCGCAATGCTCCAGGGCGAGGCGATTGATCTCTGCTTCTTCTCCACCAGCCACAAGCTGGCCATGGTCATGCGGGAGTCCCCTCAGGTGCGGGCCTTCTTCCGCTCGCTTGGCGCGCAGGTTCAAGAGGTCGATGAGTGGAACCAGAGCCGACCGCTTAGTCCCTAACCCGCCTGAGCTGCACCAAAAACGCGGTATGCCCGACCTGCTGAAACTTGGGGTGGGCAATGGGGGGGCGCACATCCCACTCGCGGTGCAGCACCTCTAGGGTGCGCTCGAGCAGGTAGGGCAGCCGCTGGTCTTTGATCTGCTCGAGCAAGACGATCACCTGGGTCAGGTTGGGCAGGTAGCAGACCAAAAACCGATCGAGCTTGAGGGCCGGGGTCACCGCAGGCAGCACCGTCCAGGGCTCCATCAGATCGAGCGCCACGCCGTCGAAGGCCTCTGGGGGGAGCGGGGCCTGGGCCAGGTCGGCCCCCAGCCAAGTCACGTTGCCCCAGTCTTCAAACGCGCTTAGGTTGCGCTGGGCCCGGGCCTGGTGCTTGGGGCGGGTCTCGTAGCTCCACACCTGGCCCGCAGGCCCCACCGCCCGCGCCAGGTACAGGGTCAGGCCCCCGGAGCCCGAACCGGCTTCCAATACCCACATCCCCGGAGCCAGGTCCAGCAAAAAGGCCATGGTAGCCGCGTCCTTGGGGTAGGTGGGGGTGGCCTCACGGGGCATCTGGAGGAGGTAGTCCTCGAGGGTGGGCCGGTGCACGGTGAAGCGCTCGCCCTGTGGGGTGCTCACCGCGCCGCCCAAACCGGCCTCCAAGATGCGCTCGTGGGGGATCGAGCCACGGTGCGAGTCAAAGCGGGCTGAGGGCTCGAGGCGAAAGAGGTAATTACGGCCCCGCCGGTCTTGCAGCAGCACCCAGTCCCCATATTGCATGGGGTCCAGCATACCCTTTTACCCATTCCAGGGGGTTAGTTGGTGGCTGCGCCTGCGTTGATGTTGCGGGGGAACACGGTGATGTTCAGGCCATTGGCCGAGGCCCCGTTAACCACCAGAGTTCTCCCCTGTACTTGCTTGAGGAAGCTCAGGTTGATGCCGACACTGGGGGCAGAGGCCCCGCCGGTAGTGGCCGGAACGGTAAACAGAGGGGTACCCGGTTGAACATAGTCCACCAAAACGATCCCCCTTCTAGATCCGGTCAGGGGTTGTAGGGGCAGGTTGGTGGGGGTCACGCTGGGATCGGTGGTATCGGTTCCTCCGGCCAGGTTGGCCGCCAGAACTTGGCAGGTCTGGCCGGTGGAGAGGGATAAGGAGCTGTCTATGTTGGCCCGATACTCCATCAGCACCAGGGCATTGGTGTTTTGGGTGTCGGGCTCGAGCCGCTCGCTGGCCGAGGCGTTGCTTTGGTAGAAGGCCCGGGTCATGGCGAAGTAGGCAAAGAAGCGGTATTGGTTGCTTCCGGGCTCCGGGGGCAGGAGCATCGCCACGATGGGGTCAGCCCCCACCACCCAGTTGTATCCCGAGCCCCCGACGGTCTTTTGGGTCGTCCATCCACTGCTGGTCAGGGTGATGGTGCTGCCCTGGGGATAAACGTAGCAGGCCTCCTGTAGCCTCGAGCTGATCACCCGTACGGCCAACTGGCCCTCATTGATGAGGTTGTTGCGGGAGTTGAGGTTGGTGGTGGTGCTGAGGGTATTGGTGAAGATCTGCAGAAAGATCACCGAGAGCACCCCCAGTATTCCCAGGGCGACCAGAATCTCGAGGAGGGTAAAACCCGACTTATAGCGCATTTAGGGATCTCCTGATCTAGGGGCTGGGGATGTCCAGGGTCAGCTGGGCCAAGACTGGGCTGGCCATGTTCGCATTCTGGCGCACCGAGACCACCACCCGCTTGTATGTCGCATTGGTTATGGTGCCGGTGGTGCAGGACGCCCCTACGGCAACGGTGGACAGATTGCCAATGGCCGTGGTGGTGTTGGTGATGGGGTTATAGCTGCTCACCCCCACCGAGACATTGCCCGGCAAAGTTCCGATGGCCGCTTGGGTACGCTGGTAGCAGTTTAGGTTTTGCCAGCTCCCCCGAATCCCCTCCATGATCTGCTGGGCTTGGGTGGTGGCATTGAGGGTGCGGTTGTTCTGCCCGGTGAGGCGAAACGAGGCCGCAATGGGCCCGAGCGTCAACACCATCAGCACCGCCAAAATGACCATGGAAACCAATACCTCAATGATGGTTAGCCCTCGAGACCGCTTCACTGTACGATCACCTTACCCGTCACACCCACCACCCTAACCTGTATCGGCTGGGTTCCACTGGTACCGCTCACGGTAAACACCACGGGGTTGCTCTGGGTGTTCTCGGCATTGGGGGCCGAGTAGCGCACCTGGGTGTTGCCCCCGCCATCTATGCTGATCCCGGCTGGGAGGGTTCGGGTAGTGGTCTGCCCGTTGATGGTGAAGCTGTAAGAGGTTGCGCTGAGGAGATCCAGCTGGGTAGTGGTATTGCTCCGCCAGGCATTGCTGCGGATGTTTTGCAGGTCGGCGGCCAGCGAGACCGCCGCATCGCGCACCCGACTCTGCTGAAAGCCCTGCCGCACCGCATTGGCGGCAAAGGCCAGGACAATCCCCGCGATGGCCAGCACCACCAAGATCTCTAAGAGGGTAAAGCCTCGAGCTCTGCTCACTCCTGCGCTCCTAAGGAACCTTGGTGGGCTGAATAAAGCTGGTGTTGAGGGTGACCTGATTGGGGTCGGTCACCTTGCTCACCCCGTTCTGATCCAGCTGAAGCACCCACTGGCCCTGGGTAAAGGTGGGGAAGAAGGGCGGGGTCAGCCGGCTGCCTTCGGTGCGAGGGTCGTAGGCGAAAGCCCGACCATAGCCGTTGACCACGGTACTGCCCTGCTGCTCACCAAACTGCCCGTAGTAGTTGCTGATGATCCCGCCTTGGAGGTTGAAGTTGCCCCTCGAGCCGGTGAAGCTGTCGTAATCAGCGTACACCCGCCCCGCTGAGCTCATGAGGATACCGTTGACCTCCAGGTTCTGCGGGAGGGGGTTGTTGGGGATGCGGATATCCGCGCTTTGGGAGTAGATCCCCAAGATGTTCTGCCCACTGGAGTTGGCCAGCATGGTGTCTACATCCTGGCAGGGGGCCGGGTTGATGGTGCTGCTGGCACCGCTGCCGTTGCGCGAGGGAGTACCTGAACAGGGGGGGTTCTCGTACTTGAGGTCTCCGGTGATGTTGATGCGCTGGGCCGCCGCAATGGTGAGCTTCTGGAAGCGGGCGATGGCCGGGGGGGCGGTGCGGGGATCTGTGGTGGGGATGGTGGCACCGTTCTTGTCCTTGAGGCCGCTGATGCGGGCTGGACCGGTGACGCCGTCAATGGCGTCAGGGTAGGTGCCCTCTTGCTTATCCACGTAGACGATGCCGTTAAAGTTGGGCTCGCTCTGCCAGCTGCTCCACTGGGTCTGGGCAGAGGTGGCGTTGGCCACGCCCTCGAGCCGATAGCGAGACACCGTGGTGCCGTCGGGGGCAATGCGGTACTGGATGCGGATAATTCCCCGGTTGGCGTAGTTGGCATCCAAAACCTGACCCCCGGTGCAGTTCGGGGTGGGCACGTAGGTGGGCAGGGTTAGCATGGGAGTGGTAGCGGAGAGGAGCCAGGCCGGGCCCAGCGCAGCGGTGACAAAGGGACGAACCCACCGGCGGTCAATCATCTGCCCAGAGGAACCCACCCGGATGGTAAAGGTCTTGGTTGCGGTCAACCCCCCGCTTTTGGCGGTCACCGTGATGGTGTAGCTGCCCGTGGCCACCCCCGGGCCTACGCTGATGGGCAGCGAAAGGTTGCCGGTGCTTCCGGTTCCGGAAGGAGCGGTGAGCGTACTGATGACCATGCCGCTGGGCATGCCCGAGAAGGTAAAGGTGACGATATCGGGGGTGGTGAAGTTGGAGCGGTTCGCGCTCACCGTAGTGGTGACCACCACCGTCTGGCCCGAGCTGCTACGGATCGCATCGGGTGCGTTGGAGGCGCTGGTGCTGAGGCTGGGGGTAGGAGGGGTGGTGGTGCCTCCGGTCCCCCCGCCGGTGGCCATGGGGTTGATTTTCAGCGATTGGGTGGAGGTAAAGCCGTTGGCCGTCCCGCTCACCGGAACGGTGGTGGTGGCGGTGGGGTTGTTGCTCAGGGTAACGGTAAATGTGGAGGCGCTGCTGGTGGCACTGGGGCTGGTGGGGTCTGCCGAGAACCCGGAAACGCTGTAGTTGTTGGGGGTGTACGAGCCAAAGCTGAGGTCAATGGCCCCCTGCCACGGCGAGGTCGGGCTGTTGTTGTAGGGGTTCGCGCTGGCATCCACTAAGCCGGTGCGGCTGACATTGATTTTGACGGTTTGGGCTTTGTTCTGAATGCTGGTGCTATAGGTGATGGAGGTGGGGCTGAGCGAGATGCTAAAGGGGTTTACGCACCTTCCATAGGAGAAGTAATCGCGGGTGAACTCGATCATCTGGTACTGGCTGTTTTGCTTCCAGCGGTTGTTGGCCGCGTCCCAATCGCTGGACGAGAACCCGGTCCCGTTGGCGTCCTTGGCCGCCCAAAGGGTCATGCCGTTGAGGTTTCCGGCCACCCCAGCGGTAGGAGCGGTGGGCAGCTCGGATGCGTCCACGTAAATGCCCTTGCTGTTGTTGACGATGTTCTGGGCAGCGTTTTTCTGGGTGGCATCGGTGGAAGGGGGCAGCGGAATGAAATCGGCGGAGTAGTTGACGTCTTTATCCTTATTGTTGCCGTTGGAGCAGCCCGTGGTGCCGGCTTTGGGGGCAAAGATGGGGGTAGCCGTAGGGGCCACCAAGCAGGGATCCCGGGGGCTGGAATCCGTGCCCACAAAAGCCCCTGGGGTGGCGCTGGTGCAGGTTTCTATGGTGCTGGTCACACCGCCTGCGGTGACGGTTTTGGTGCCTCGAGCCACACACCCCGCACTGGTGACGGTTTTGCCAAAGAGCGGGGACTGACCCGCGGAGAAGCTGTAGTACTCGTTGGTGTGAATCGGGCCATCGTAGACCGCGTTGTCCCCCAAAAACACCCGGCTACCGCTGACGCTGGTGAGCTGGCGGTTGGTAAACTGGGCAAAGGCCGAGAAATTGGGCGGGCTCAGCTTGAGCTGGAAGGGCCCTCCTAGGCCGCGCTGGAGGGTGCGGGTGGCCACCACCGTGGGGTTGGCCCCGGTGGTGACCAGCTCCCCGGTCGAGGTGGCGTTGGCCGGTCGGAACTCGAAGGTCAGTACGTAGGTCGAGCCGGAGGCCTGCCCCAAAACGTCCACGGCCTGGAGCCCGGCGCTCAGACGGTATTGTTCCTGAGAATTGGTGGAGCTCGAGGTCACCACCGGTGGGCGCTGAATCTGCCCCGCAAAAACCCGGGTCCAGAACTCCGCAGGGGTACCGGTAATGGGCTCGTTGGGATTGGCCGTGTTCCACGCCGAGTAGGCACTTTGGGGAATGAGCGAGGTGAAGAGGGTCCAGCGGCTGGCGTCTGAACCGGGGCTGGCCGTGCACATCACGTTGGTGGTGGTCAAGGCAGTGTTGAGGCTGCCAAAGGGAACCCCGCAGAAGTTCGCTGCGTAACCGAGAAGGGTGTTGGTGTCCAGTGAGGAGACGTCCATTCGGTTGACCAGGTAGGTTACCTGGCGCATCAGGGTTCTGGTCTCCCCTTCGGCACGGGTGATCCCCGACTCCGCCGCGTACTGGGCCCGCACGGTCTGCTGCTGTTCGGTGGTGAGCTTCCTCGAGCCCACCGTGAGGGTGCTGGTAATGGACAGCAGCACCACAAACAAGACGGCGGCAGCAATCAGAACCACCACCAGAGCGATTCCTTGGGTTCGTTTCACAACAGCTCCTCCACATGCGGCCAGCGATCGGCAGCCTTGCTCCTGCTGGGATCTGGGTTGGGCCAACCACCAAAACTCACGCGCTTCATCTCCCTTTCACCTCAGTCTGCCTTTCAGCTTAGGAGCATCGTCCCCCAATTGTTACCCCCATCTGGGGGGATGGAGCGTGCAAATGACCGCTCGAGGTCCAAGCTTCAGAGCAATCCGAGCCCCCGGGCCCGTTCCAGAGCCTCTACTCGGTTTCGGGCCTCGAGCTTGGCATACAGCCGGTCGAGGTAATCCTTCACGGTCTCGGGGGAGAGCGAGAGGTTGCGGGCGATCTCCTTGGTGGACAACCCTGTGGCGAGCTGGGCCAGCACCTCCGCCTCGCGTGGGGTCAACGAGGGCATGGGCGGGGGGGTCAGCCGGGGTTCTTGGCCCCCTTTGAGGCGCTGCAGCCGGGCCGCCAGGGCTTCCGGGGGCACCTCCTTTGACCAGTAGGCATCGGCCCCAGCCCGCGCGGCCTCGGCAATCAGGGCCGGTTCGCTGAAGGTGGTGAGGAGGGCGATGATCCCGGTGTAGCCGTTTTGGCGCAACTTGCGGGCGGCGGCGATCCCGTCCATCTGTGGCATCTTCAGGTCCATCAAAAGGGCGTCGGGGGCGTACTTGAGCGCCATCTCCGCCGCCTGTAACCCATCCTTGGCCTCAGCGACCACCTCGAACCCCGCCCCCTCGAGCGCGGCCCGCAGCCCCAGGCGGAACAAAGGGTGATCATCCGCGATCAAGAGGCGCATATCACCTGCCTAGGCTCAGCCGCAGGCGGGTTCCGGAGGCCGCCGGCAAGGCTTCGAGCCGGCCCCCGTGCACCTCGGCCACCCGTTTGGCCACGTAAAGCCCCAGCCCCGCACTCCCCGCCCGGACCCCCCGAAGCTGCACGCTGCGGAAGGGCTCGGTGAGCCGCTCGAGGCTCACCGGAAGCCCAGGACCATCGTCTTCGACCTCGAGCCAAGCCTCTCCAGCCCGCAGGATCAGGCTGCTTTGGGCGTGGCGGAGGGCATTCTCGGTCAGGTTGGTGAGGGCCCGGTCCAAGAGCTGGCGGTCCGCACGGGCCTGGCCGCTGCCCTCGACCTGAAACCGCACCCCCCGCCGCTCGGCCTCACGGGCATAGCGCAGCCGCAGGTCGTCGAGCAAGGCCCGCAGGTTGACCACCTCGAGCTGCGGCTTTTGTACCTCCAATCGGCTCGCTACCAACAGGTTTTCCACTAGCCGGTAGCTGCGTGCCAATTCCTCGCGCAGCTGATGCAGCACCTCCTTGCGCCGCTCAGGTCCGATATCGTCGCTGGTCTCCAGATACTCCAAAGCTCGGATCGAGGCCAGCAAAGGGGTTTTGAGGTCATGGGTAAGGGCCGCATAGGTGGCCTCCCGCGCTTCCAAAAGCCCCTTGATGTGGCGCAGCAGTTCGTTGAACCCCTCCCGCAGCTGGAGTACCTCGAGGGGCGGGTTGGCCTGGGGTTTGGGTAGCCGCAGCTCGGCCAGGCCGCGGTCGGTACCGCGCAGGTAGGCCAGGCTGCGGGTGAGCTCATCCACCGGATTGATCAGGGCTCGAGCGAGAAAAAAACCCATCAGGGCGGATAAAATCGCCACCAGCACCCCCCAGGCCAGCATCGGCAGGAGGCTGGGGGAAAGGTCGCGGTTACCCAGCCAAACCCCGATCATCGCCGCACCACTGCTGGCAAAGGTCATGGCCCCAATCACCCAAGCCAATTGCAGCCGCAGGGACATGGGTATAGCCTAGCGCAGAAAGGAAGGGCTCGAGGCCCCTCACTCCTTCCCGGTCGAGAGCACCGCCAGGAAGGCTTCTTGCGGCACCTCCACCTTTCCGATGGACTTCATGCGCTTCTTGCCCTCCTTTTGCTTCTCCAAGAGCTTCTTCTTGCGCGAAATATCGCCCCCATAACACTTGGCCAACACATCTTTGCGCAAGGCTTTAACCGTAGCCCGGGCGATGATCTTCCCCCCGATGGCTGCCTGGATGGGCACCGCGAACTGCTGGCGGGGAATCACCTCGCCCAGCTTGTCCACGATCTCCCGCCCCACGCTATAGGCCTTGTCTTTATGGGCGATAAAGGCCAGGGCGTCCACCGGCTCCTCGTTTACCAAAATGCTCACCTTGACCAGCTCCCCTTCGCGGTAGCCGATCTGCTCGTAATCCATGGAGGCATAACCGCGCGAGATGGACTTAAGCCGATCGTGGAAGTCGTAGAGAATCTCCCCGAAGGGAACCTCGTAGACCAGCTCCACCCGCTTCCCGATGTACTCCATATTGGCCATCTTGCCGCGCTTCTCCTGCAGGAGTTGCATGATGGGCCCAACATACTCTTCGGGGGTATAAACGGTGAGCTTGACGTAGGGCTCGTACACCGCTTGGATGCGGTCGGAGGTGGGGAGCTCAGAGGGGTTATGAATCTCGGTTTGGCTCCCGTCGGTCAGGGTTACCCGATAGATCACGCTGGGGGCGGTGGCGATAAGGTCTAGGTCGAATTCGCGCTCGAGCCGCTCCTGCACGATCTCAGCATGCAAAAGCCCCAGGAAGCCACAGCGAAAGCCGAACCCCAAGGCCTCGGAGGTTTCGGGTTCGAAGGAGAGCGCAGCGTCGTTGAGCTTGAGCTTTTCCAGGGCCTCGCGCAGGCGGTTGTACTCCTGGGTATCGGTGGGGTAAATCCCAGCGAAGACCACCGGCTTGGCCGGCTTGAACCCAGGATAGGGCTCGGCACAGGGGTTATCGGCCAGGGTGAGGGTATCGCCCACCTGGGCATCGCCGATCGCGTTGATCCGGGCCGTAACCCAGCCCACCTCGCCGGGGCCTAGGCTGGAGGTGGGCTCGAGCTGCCCAGGACGAAACACCCCCACCCGATCCACATTGAATTCCTTGGCCGTAGACCAGATGCGGATGCGGTCGCCGGGCTTGAGGCTGCCCTCCATCATCCGAACATAGGGGATCACCCCTTGGTACGCGTCAAAAATGGAGTCGAAGATCAGGGCCTGGGTGGGGTTGTGGGGCTGGCCTGCCGGGGCGGGGATCTTGGCCACGATGGCCTCCAGAATGTCCTCCACCCCTTGGCCGGTCTTGCCCGAGGCAAACACGCAGTCGTCGGCGGGAAGGCCCAGCACCTCTTCGACCTCGAGGGCGACCTCGAGGGGCTGAGCCCCAGGAAGGTCAATCTTGTTGATCACCGGGATGATGGTGTGCTGGTGCTCCTGGGCCAGATAGAAGTTGGCGATGGTCTGGGCCTCGACCCCCTGGCTGGCGTCCACCACCAACAGCACCCCCTCCACCGCGGCCAGGGCCCGCGAGACCTCGTAGCCGAAGTCCACGTGACCGGGGGTGTCAATCAGGTTGAAGGTGTAGGTCTGGCCATCCTTGGCCTGGTAGAAAAGCCGCACCGCGCTGGCTTTGATGGTGATGCCGCGCTCGCGCTCGAGCTCGAGGGAGTCCAAAAACTGCTCCCGCATCTCACGGTCGGAGACCGCCTTGGTCATCTGGAGGATGCGGTCAGCCAGCGTAGATTTGCCGTGGTCTACGTGGGCGATAATGGAAAAGTTGCGGATGCGCTCCTGCACAACAGGCCATTGTATCTGAATGAAGGGGAAACCCCCTAATCGCCCTGTCGCTCAAGGGGCGGGGAAAGGGTCCTGGAGCCCCCAGCTTCGGAAGAACCGGCCTTATCCCTTCACCACGATGTTCAGCAACTTCCCCGGCACGTAGATCTCCTTCACCACCTGCTTCCCCTCGAGCCAGGCCTTTACGTTCTCGATCTCTCGCGCAATCCGCTTCACTTCCTCCTCGCTCGCCTCAGCCGGCACGGTGGCCTTGCCCCGCACTTTGCCCGAGACCTGCACCACCAGCTCGAAGGAATCGGCTACCAACGCAGCCGTATCCACCTCAGGCCAGCGGGCCTGGAACACCGAGCGGCCCTGATCCAGCCAGTGCCACAGCTCCTCAGCCAGGTGCGGGGCAAAGGGCGCGAGCATCTGCAGGTAGTAGCGGATGGCGGTGCGATAGACGGGGGAGACCGCCCGCTCCTTGCGGTAATCGTAGAGGGCGTTGAGCAGCTCCATCAGGGCCGCAACCGCGGTGTTGAAACGGAGGTTCTCGATGTCCTCGCCGACTTTCTTGAGGGTCCGGTGGAGCTTTTGATAGAGGGCCCTATCGGCCCCACTGAGCGCAGCGGGCTCGAGCCCCTCGGAAACCCTCTCCAACTCGGCCCGATCTTCACTGACCCGGCGAAAGACCCGGTTGAGGAAGCGCCAACTGCCCTGCACCCCCTCCTCGGTCCAGACCATCTCGTTCTCGGGTGGGGCGGCGAACAGGATGGTCACTCGAGCGATATCGGCCCCCTGCTCCTTCACAAATGGCCCCACCATCACCCCGTTGCCCAGGCTCTTGCTCATCACCGCCGGTTTCCAAAAGTACGTCTGCCCCCCCTCCTGGCGCAGCTCGGCCCCGCCCTTCTCGGCCTCTTCTACGGTGAGGCCCTGGGGGAGCTCGAGCTTGCTGCGCCGGGCATCGTCGAGGAAATGGATGCGCCCTTCACGGAGCTCCACCTGGCCCACGTTCGTCCAGCCCATCACCATCCCCTGGGTGAACAGGCCCTCAAAGGGTTCTTCGGCTTCGACCAGGCCCAGGTCGTGCAGGAACTTGGTGAAGAACCGACTATAGAGCAAGTGCAGGATGGCGTGCTCGATCCCGCCAATGTACTGGTCAACCGGCATCCAGAAGTTGGCCTTGGCGGGGTCGAAGGGCTGGTTGGGGTTTTGCGCGTCGGTGTAGCGCAGGAAGTACCAGGACGAGTCGAAGAAGGTGTCCATGGTATCGGTATCGCGCCGAGCCTTACCCCCGCACTTGGGGCACTCGCACTCGTAGAATTCGGGGTGCGCCGCCAGGGGGCTCTTGCCCTTGGGGCGGATGTCGTCCACGTCGCGCAGGGTGGGCAGCTCGACCGGCAACTGCTCGTAGGGCACCGGCACAATACCGCAGCGTTCGCAGTGAATCATGGGGATGGGGGTGCCCCAGTAGCGCTGGCGGCTAATGAGCCAGTCGCGCAGGCGGTAGTTGACCTTGCCCTCCCCGATGCCCTTTTCCTCCATCCAGGCGATCACTTTCTTTTTGGCCTCCTCCATGTAGAGGCCGTCCAGGAAATCCGAATTAATGGCAGGGCCATCCTCGGTGTAGGCTTTGCCTTGCCAGCCCTCGGGTGGCTGCACCGTGCGGATGATTTCCAACCCGAACTTCTCGGCAAACTCCCAGTCGCGCTCGTCCTGCCCCGGTACGGCCATGATGGCCCCGGTGCCATAACCCGAGAGCACATAATCGGCAATCCAGACCGGAATCTCCTTGCCGTTGGCCGGGTTGAGGGCGTAAGCTCCGGTAAAAACCCCGGTTTTCTCGCGATCTTCGCGCTGGCGCTCGACCTCGCTTTTCATCTTGGCTGCCGACACATAGGCCTCTACGGCCTCTTTTTGCTGCGGGGTGGTAATCTGGGCCACCAGCTCGTGTTCGGGGGCCAGCACCATGAAGGTAGCCCCAAAGATGGTATCGGGGCGCGTGGAGAACACGCGGATTTTGGCTTCGTGCCCTTTGACCTGGAAGTCGAACTCCGCACCCTGGCTCTTCCCGATCCAGGCCCGCTGCATGGCCTTGACCTTTTCGGGCCAGCGGGGGAGCTTTTCCAGGTCGGTCAGCAGGCGCTCGGCATAGTCGGTAATTTTGAGGTACCACTGCTCGAGCTCCCGCTTCTCGACCAGTGCCCCACTGCGCCAGCCCCGTCCGTCAATCACCTGCTCGTTGGCCAGCACGCTTTGTTCAACCGGATCCCAGTTGACCAGGCTCTTCTTGCGGTAGACCAGGCCCCGCTCGTACATCTTGAGGAAGATCCACTGGTTCCACCGGTAATACTCAGGGGTGCAGGTGGTGACCTCACGGCTCCAGTCGTAGCGAATGCCCATCAGACCCAGGGATTCCTTGGACTGCTGGATGTTGCCAAACGTCCAGTCGGCGGGTGAGACCCCGAACTTGAGCGCGGCGTTTTCCGCAGGCAGGCCAAAAGCGTCCCAGCCAAAGGGGTGCAGCACGTGGTAGCCCTGCTGAGTCCGGAAGCGGGCCAGGGCGTCGCCCATGGTGTAGTTCTTCAGGTGGCCCATGTGCAGGTCGCCCGAAGGGTAGGGGAACATCACCAGAATGTAGGCCTTTTTGGTGCCACCAGGGCCTTCTTTGGCCTCGAGCAAGCCTATCTCGTCCCAGTATTTCTGCCATTTGGGCTCGAGCTCGTGGGGGTTGTATTTGTCGGTAGTGGGAACCATGCGCTCTCCTAAAGTTCAACGAGCTATTTTATGGGTTTGACCCAGGCAAGAACAGGGTTAGCCGGGTATGGGCGGGGGCCTCCAGAAACAAAAACCCCCCTTCAAGGAGAAGGGGGAATCCCATCCAAATAGGCCTCCCCTAAGGCAGGGCTAGGAGCATAAACTTCATGAAATTAAGCATAGCACGGCTTGAACCCAAGCCGCACCGGCTTTGGCCTCAGCGCAGGGCAAAGGGATTGAAGTTGGTATCGCGGTCATAGTAGTCCTCCTGCTCGTTGCGCTTGAGAAACCCCACCACCGCGTAGGTCAGCGGGGTGAACAAGGCTTCCACCCCACACTTGAAGACATAGTTGGAAACGAACACCGTCCACAAAAGCGTGGGACTCCACACCCCGTAAAAGGCCACCAGCAAAAAGACCGAGGTGTCGAAAAGCTGCCCCACCAGGGTCGAGCCCAGGGTGCGGGTCCAGAGCCAGCGGCCCTGGGTGAGCAGTTTCATCTTGGCCAGCACATAGCTGTTGATGAACTCACCGACCCAGTAGGCCACCAAGCTGCCCAGGGCGATGCGCGGGACCAGGCCGAGGATGCTCGAGAAGGCCTGGGCCGTTCCAGCCTGGTCCTTGGGGGTGGGCAGGAGATTCACCACCCCAAAGGTAAGGGTGGCCAGCGCCAGCATGGCGAAACCCGTCCAGATCACCCGGCGGCTTCTCCGGTAGCCATAGACCTCGGTCAGCACATCGCCAAAAATGTAAGCCAATGGAAACAGCAGGGTTCCGCCATCAAAGGTGAAGGGCCCCAACACCACCACCTTAGTGCTGGCGACGTTGGAGACCACCAACACCACCACAAAAAAGGCCGTGATCAGATCAAGGTAGCGGTAGCGCATAACACGAGATTGTACATGGGCCTAGGCGCTACCCGGCAACCAGGGGTGGGTTTCGAGGTTGGCTAACCTTTATCTTTGGAGGAATCTTGGCTGGGCTCCTCTTCTTTGGGGGTTATCGCTCCCAGGGTCGGGATGGGGTCGCTGGCCGGGAAGGTCTCCTCGAGGGCCTCGTCCAGATCCTGCTGGCTGAGCTCCTCCGCGGTCTTGTCCGGTAGGGTTTCGGGGAGATGCGGATTGGATTGGTTTACAGGGTTTGCCATAGCACCCCCTCCTTTTAGCCCCTAGTCTAGGGCCTTGGCCGAGCCGTGGGGTGAGATAAGCAACAGAAAACCCAGCCCTTGGGCCAGGTTCATTCTCCATTAGAAAAGAGATCGCCTACTTGTACAAGAAGCAGGGCCGGAACTTAACAATGTTCTTTTCACCAATGCCCTTGACCTTGGCGACCAACTCGGCTTCATCTTTGTAGGGACGACCCTTGATGATGGCCTCAGCCGTTTTCATCCCGATCCCAGGAATCTTGTCGAGATCGGCAGCGGTCGCGGTGTTGACATTGACCGGCTTCACCGCGCAAGCAGCGGGGGCGCTGCTGGAGCTTGAGCCGGTCTTGGTGGAGCCGCTTTGGCCGAATACCGAGGCACCTGCGATGGCCAACGAAGCCAGCGCCAGTACAAGAAATTTGCTCTTCATGCTCTCCTCCTCGTACACCTTACCGGGGTACCGCTTCAGTTTCGAAGCTGGCCGTGAAGCGCACATGAAACTTGGGATCAAACCCCACACCCCAAGCGGCCTCGGGTTAGCCTGATTCCCAAGCCTCCCATCTCCCCCTCCTCAAACCTCGGCATAATAGCCCTGTGAAACTCCGCCTCCTCCTCCTTGGGACCGCCATGGCCCTTCTCTCCTGTGCCCCCAACCGCACCTCAGACCCGGCCTACCTCTCGGCCTATGCCCAAACCCCCCGCCTGAACGTGGCCTGTGTGGGCGAGTCCAACCGCCCTGGGCCGGTGCTCGAGTTCGGGCCCAACGCCTGCACCCTGGTTCTCTACCCCACCGATGCCCGGGACGTAAACCGGGCGGAATACACCGTGACCATCTTCTACCGCGCTCCCGCGGGAAACCTCTTCAGTTCGCGGTTTGAGAACCGCACCCGGGAAATCAAGGGCGATACCCCGATGAGCTATACCCAGGCCGCCACCGCCAGTTTCCCGGTTTACATACCCGACACCAACTTCTTTCGCATCACCGGACGGCTCCTGGAGAGCACCTTCAAGGTGGTGCTGTCCTTGGCCCCTGCCGCACTGGGCAATTACCTGGGTATACCCATCCCCGCCATCGGCCTGGACAAGACCACCGAGGGCCTCTACAAGCAGATGAGCACCGCCATCAACGACCTCATCAACAACAAAGAGCAGCCCTATGCGGTACAGGTCACCGCGCGGCTGTGCGGGCCACAGCTGTGCAGCCCGGCTCAGAGCCAACTGATCAAGCTACCCCAGTAGCCCCCGGTTCAGATCCTGGACTCCCATCGTCTCTCCCTGCCCAGCACCGCGCCTCCAACCAATGCCAACCCCAGGTTGACCCACAACCAAGCCAGATCGGCCCTCCGACCCGAGATCCAGGTCAGGTTGCCAAAGAACACGATGTCCCAAAACAGATGGGAGGCCAGCCCCAGGGCAAAGGGGAAGACCAGGCGGGGTTGGAACCCCACCGCCCAGGCGAACAGCAGCAGGGGCAACACGCTGTGGCTGAGGGGGTTGCGGTGAAAGCCAATCCCAAACACCAAGTCCCAATCGGGAACCCAGCTTCCCAGGTAGAGTGCGCACAGCGCAGGAATCCACTCCCCCAGCCCTCGAGGCCTGTACACTGCTCCCCAGCCGAACAGCCCCAGAACCAGCCAAAACACCCCCGCAACCCCGGCGTGAATCAGGCGATCGGTGGAAAACGCGGCCAGCCGGGGCAGGAACTCCGACAGCAGCACGGCCAGAAGGGTAAATCCGACCAGGCCGAGGCTGCGCGAGGCCGTCATGGCTTAAAGGGCCCGGCGGATGGCGGCTTCATCCGCGCGGGTAAACCCGTAGAGGGTCACTTCCAGGGTATCCGGGGCCACCTTGATCTCCTCGAGCATCACCTGGGCTACCGCCTCCACCTCCAACCCCCCGACCCCGGTGCCCAGGAGCGGGAAGGCCAGGAGGTGAATATCCTGATCCTGAGCCAGCTTGAGCGCGCTTCGGGTAGCCGCCCGCACGGTCTCGAGGCTAGCCGGTTGATCCCCCAGCACCGCGGCATGGATCACGTACCGCACCTTGAGCTGGCCCGCCCCGGTGATGGCCGCCTCCCCCACTCGAATCGGCCCGATGGTGTCACAGGCTTGCTGGATGCTCGGCCCTCCCTTGCGGGCGATGGCCCCAGCCACCCCAGCCCCGAGCTGGAGGTGATTGTTGGCCGCATTGACGATGGCTTGCCCCTCGAACTCGGTAATATCCCCCTGAGCGACTCGGATCAAAGCCATGCCTCGATTCTAAAGGACTCCCCCAGGGATTCCCTTCCCACCCCCCCGATAGGGTAGATTGGGCCCCAGATGGCCGATTTGAGCGCTTCTGATTTTGGTCCTGAGTTTCGCTGGGGAGCCGCCACCGCCGCGTATCAAATCGAAGGTGCGGTGGCCGAGGATGGGCGGGGGGCCAGCATTTGGGACACCTTCAGCCACACCCCAGGCAAGGTTCGGGGGGGAGACAACGGCGATGTGGCCTGCGATCACTACCACCGCTACCGTGAGGACCTCAGGCTGGCCTACGAGATGGGGATGTGGGTCTATCGCTTCTCGCTGGCTTGGCCCCGAATTCTCCCAGAGGGACGGGGCAGGCCCAACCCCAAGGGGCTGGACTTTTACCATCGGGTCATTGACCGCACCCTCGAGCTGGGCTTAGAGCCCTGGGTTACGCTGTACCACTGGGACCTGCCCCAAGCCCTGGAGGATCAGGGGGGGTGGACCAACCGCGAGGTTGTGGGTTGGTTTAGCGATTACGCCGCGCTGTGCGCCCGGGCCTTTGGGGATCGGGTGCGAAACTGGATGGTGCTCAATGAGCCTTTTGTCTTCACCACCCTGGGCTACATGCTGGGCACCCATGCCCCTGGGCGCAAGGGCCTGGGCCACTACCTCCCCGCCATCCACCACGCGGCCCTGGCGCAGGCCGAAGGCGGGCACGTGCTGCGCCAGATGCTGCCGGGGGCCCAGATCGGCACCACCTTCTCGGCTTCCTATGTGCAGCCCCTAAACCCCTGGCCCTGGAACCGGGGAGCCGCGGCCCGGATGGATGCCCTGGTCAACCGGCTGTTTCTCGAGCCCGCCCTTGGGCTAGGGTATCCCTGGCGCACCCTGCCCTTCTTACACCTCATGCGCCGCCACATCCGCCCAGGGGACCTCGAGCGCCTGGGGTTTGAGTTTGACTTCATCGGCCTCCAAACCTACTTCCGCATGATCGTGGGCTTCAGCCTGACCGATTTTGGCAACTTCGCCCGCGAGGTTCCCCACGCCAAGCGGGCCCGGCTCAACCCCACCCCCTGGAGCGGAACCCTCACCGCGATGGGCTGGGAAGTCTGGCCGGAAAACCTCTACCGCCTGCTCAAGCAGTTCGGGGCCTATCCAGGGGTAAAAAAGATCGTGGTCACCGAGAACGGGGCCGCTTTTCCGGACACCGTGCGGGAGGGTCGGGTGGCCGACCCTGAGCGCTTGCGGTTCATCCAGGAGAGCTTGGGGTATGTGCTCAAGGCCCAGCGCGAGGGGGTTCCGGTCAAGGGTTACCTGGTCTGGAGCCTGCTGGACAACTTCGAGTGGGCCGAGGGCTACCATCCCCGTTTCGGGCTGGTCTATGTAGACTACCCCCAGCAGCAGCGCATATTGAAGGACTCGGGGCGCTGGTTTGCCCGCTTTCTGACCAGAGGGTCAGTTTGAGGGTAGAATCGTCCCCATGACCTCGCTGCCTAAGCGCACCGAACTCCCCAAGGAACAAACCTGGAACCTCGAGCCCCTCTTTGCTTCCGAAAGCCAATGGCAAAGCGCCCTGGAGCGGGTCTCGGCCTCGATTCAAGCCCTCGAGCCCTTCGCAGGCCGCTTAGCGGAAAGCGGGCAAACCTTGCTGGCCGCGCTGGAAACCCGCGAGCAAATAGGCCTCGAGGCCTCCAAGGTGACCATGTACGCCTCGCTCCAGCAGTCCACCGACGGGGGTAATGCCCTCTACACCAGCATGCTCAGCCAGGCCCGGGCGGTGATGGCACAGGTGGCGGCGGCGGCCGCCTACATCGAACCCGAAATCTTGGCCATCCCGGCCGAGCGGCTCGAGGCCCTCATCGCTCAGGAGCCTGGGTTGGCGCTCTACCGGCATTATTTCGAGGGCTTGCGGCTGCGCCAACCCCATGTGCGCAGCGCCGAGGTAGAGGCCGTGCTGGCCCAGGCTTCGGACCCCCTGGGGGGGCACAGCGCAACCGCCAGCGCCGCGACCAACGCCGATATGACCTTCCGAGCGGTGGAGTTCGGGGGGCAGCAGCTCGCGGTCTCCCACAGCAGCATCGGCGAACTGCTGGTGCACCCAGAGGCGGCGGTGCGCAAAGCGGCCTGGGAGTCCTATGCCGATGGCCACTTGGCCTTCCAACACACCCTGGCTTCTACCCTGCAAGGCAGCATCAAGAGCTACGTTTTCGGGACCCGGGCCCGGGGCTACCGCAGCAGCCTCGAGCGGGCGCTCAGCGTGGGTCGCACCGTGAACAACATCCCCCGCAGCGTCTTCGACAACCTGTTGGCGGTTTTCGAAGCCAACCTGCCCACCTGGCACCGTTTCTGGCAACTTCGCCGGAAGGCCAAGGGCGGACGGTTGCCCAACCCCGATGTCCCCCTCTACGACGCTCCAGCCCCCCTGGTGCCAAGCCCCAGGGTCAGCTTCCGGGAGGCGGCTGAGATCATCTGCCGGGGGATGGAACCCTTGGGAGCGGAATACGTCGAGCCCATGCGCCGGGGGTTGCTCGAGGAGCGCTGGGTGGACTGGGGCCAGAATATCGGAAAGCGGGCTGGGGCCTATTCCTCAGGGCTCAAGGGAACCTTTCCCTACATCTTCATGAGCTGGTCGGACGATCTGTTCTCGCTCTCCACCCTGGCCCACGAGCTCGGCCACTCCATGCACTCCTATTTTTCCCGCAACACCCAGCCCGCCGTTTACGCCAACTATTCCCTATTCATCGCGGAGGTGGCCTCCAACTTCAACCAAGCCCTGGTGCGCGCAATGCTGCTGCGCGAGGCCAAAACCCCGGAGTACAAGTTGGCTGTGCTGGAGGAAGCCTTTGCCAACTTCCACCGCTACCTCTTCGTGATGCCCACCCTGGCCAAGTTTGAGAAGGAGCTGTACGAGCGGATTGAGGCTGGAGGAGCCCTCTCCGCCCCTTTCCTCAATGCCCGGCTGGCCGAGCTGTTTAGCCAAGGCTATGGTGGGGCCGTAGAGATTGACCCAGAGCGGCTGGGTTCGGGCTGGATGAACTTTTCACACCTCTACCAGCCTTTCTATGTTTACCAGTACGCCACCGGGATCGCCGCCGCCAATGCCCTGGCCCAGGGGGTGCTCGAGCAAGGCCCGGCCGCGGCCCAGCGGTACCTGCAATTCCTCAAGGTAGGGGACTCGGTTTATCCTCTGGAAGCCCTTCAGATCGCCGGGATTGACATGACCCGCCCAGAGCCAGTGGAGCGCGGCTTTGCGGTGCTCAAGGCCATGGTGGATGAGCTCGAGGGCTTAGTGGGCTAGCAGGGGTCTCACTTGCGGTCGTTGACCACCCCGATGGGGTGGATCAGCCGGGTGACCCAGGGTTGAGCCAGGGATTGGGTGTAGGTTGCGCTGGGCAGGCTGTAGGCATCCGCGGCCCCGTAGTTGACGGTATAGCCTAAGTCCTGCATGGAGCCAATGGTTACCCGGCTCAGGGGGTTTTTGCTGCCGATATACCCGGTCATGAGCTCATCCCCAAACACCGCCTTGCTCCAGTGGCTGTCACAGGTGCCTAGCCCACCTCCGGTCTCCAGGGGGATATTTCCCGTCCCCCCAAGGCGTTGCCACTCCCGCAGGGCGTTGGTTCCCACGAATTGGGGGTTGCTGCCACAACTCGCCCCGTTGCCCACACCGGTCGCCAGGGCTCGCCCATACTCGTTCCAGAGGGTGCCAAACCCCAGTACGTGGGCCATCTCGTGGGTGACGGTTGCCAGCAGCAAACCTCGGCTCTCGAGGTCGTTCACATCTGCCGAGTCCAGGGTGATCACCCCGTAAATCGGAAGGTTGCTGCTGCTGCGGATCAGGCAGGGCCCAGAACTGCCCAAGGTGCCGCCCACCCCGTCCATGGGCTTAACCACCAGGTCTATGCGCACGCTGTTCACGGGGCCGCTATAGGCCGGCAGACTGCTGTCGCAGGTGTTGCTGCTATCGGTGTTGACGGTAAGGGTGGTGGCGGGCAACCCCACCGTAATCACTTGCTGCCAGCGCGCAGCCGCCTGCTGAAAGATGGCCTGCTGGCTGCTGCTCACCGAGTTGACGATGTTGAGGTCAATCTTGAATGAAGACGAGGTACCAGGAATACCCGCGAGCCCGCTCGAGGCGCCGGGGGTACCCGTGCCCCCACATCCCACCAAAACCCCAAGCAACAAAAACCCTACCCAACCCCTGTGGTTCATAGGGTTGAGCCTAAAAACGGAAGATGAATCTTTGGAGCATCTAGGGTGAAGATTTGATGAACCTCAGCGAGGGAACTCGAGCCGCACCGAGTTGACCCCATCGGAGAGCACTACCTCGAACCGCCCTCCGACAGGCAGACCTTGGGTAGCGATCTGGGCGCTTCCACCCCTTAGCCACAGCCCTAGGGTGGTGCGCTCCGTCCCCAGGTGGGCCACCGAGGCATAGGGATACGAGGCCGAGTCCCACTTTAGGCTGAGCACGCCGCTGGTCTCGCCCAGGGAAACCCCCGGAGCGCTCTGAGGGCGCAACCCCACCGCCCGTTGCAGCAGGCTCCGGCTGCCGCTGCGCACCTCGAGCCCCATCACCGCACCGGGGTTGGGGATGCTGAAGCTGAAGTGCTCCTCGGCAAAGCCGGGGTCGGGGTCGGTGCCGGGACCATGGGGCGCCTCGAGCGGCACGCTCGAAAACGAGATCTCGCGCAACCCCGCGGGGGTCTCCAAGCGAAGGGTGTAGGGCCCTGGCCGGGGCGGGTCAGGCACAGCCCAGACGCGCTGCAGGGGGTTGAGCCAGAGCTCCCCTTTGTGCACCTTACCGCTCACCAACAGCACCTCCTGGGCCACCGTCAGAGACTGGGCTTGAGGGGGATTGTTCTCGAGATAGGCCTGGATCTTGCCGTAGGTGTAGTCGGAGATCCACTGGGGGCCGCAGTAGCTCATCACATCTTTGTACTTGGCCGGGTCATAAAGGGCACCGCCCAGACTATAGCCCCAGGAACCGATGGAGGCCCCCGCATACGCGCTGGGCCAGTTGGTCTCGAGGCCATCGCTGGTGTCACAGGGAGCGTGGTACATGCTCAGGTTATGCCCGAGCTCGTGGGTCATCACCCAGGCTGAGCTGTTGGCAGCATCCCAGCTCACCGAAACCCCTCTGGCGATGTAGCCGATACCGGCAATCCCACCACTGTATCCAACCTTGACCACCCCGGCATAGTAGCGGCGGCTCCCATCGCTGGAGCGAAGGGTAGAGAGCGCACTCAGCAGCGAAGACCAATCGCTGGAGGGGCCCTGAAAGGGCGCTCCGTAGGTAAAGGGGGCTCGAGCCAGGGTCTGTAGATCCCTTACCGGCAGCATGTCCTTGAGCAGGTCGGTAGAAGGCAGGGTAGGAGGGGTGCTCTGCCCCTGGGTGAGGATCGGCACCAGGGTCAGGTAGAGCACGGTTCCAGCCCCCACGGCGGGCTTGAGGGTTTGAAGGAGGCTCGATCCAGCGGAATCCGCATAAAGCCGCACCTCGAGCCCGCTCGCTACCCACCCCGCAGGTAGGGTAGCGGTGTAGGTGCTGCCCAGATCGCCCGGGCCCGCTGGAGTGGTGGGGAGGGTGGGGGGGCCCTGCAGGCTCAGGCGGCCCTGAAGGGCCGAACCCAGGTACACCTCCGCCCTGAGGTTGGCCGGGAGTTCAGCCTGAGCCCCTACCGCGTAAACCCGCAGCAAGGCCGGTTTTCCCGCCACCAGCCTTGGGGTGCTGCTGAGCACGCTCTGACCCCACTCAACCCGGGAGAGGGAGACCTGGCTCGAGCCCGGGGTCGGCGAACTGGGGGAGGTCGGGAGGGTCGAGCTCTGGGTCGAGCAGGCCGCCAGAGCCAAGAGCAGGATTAGGGGCGGGGCCTTGGTCATGATGCCCCCCTATTGTCCGGCAGCCCACCGCCTCCTTGCGGTGAGAAATGACCCGAGTGGCGTTACGATAAAAGATAGCTAATGGAGAAGCGCTTTCCCCTCCCTCCGGAACCCTACCACCGCCTGGTCATCAAGGTGGGCAGTGCGGTGCTGGCAGGCTCGAGCGGGCTTAACCCCACCCGGCTGCACGACCTCGCCCGCCAGATCGCACAGCTGCGGGCCGAGGGTCGCGAGGTGGTTCTGGTTTCCTCAGGGGCCATGGCCTCTGGCGTGGCCAAGCTCGGCCTAAAGGGCCGCCCCAAAACCATGCCCGGCAAGCAAGCCGTGGCCGCGGTGGGGCAGCCGCTGTTGATGCGCGCCTGGACCGAGGCTTTTGCCAAACTGGATCACGCTCCAACCCCCGAGATCGCCCAGATCCTCCTTACCGCCGAAGACCTGGCCCATCGCCACCGATACCTCAATGCCCGACACACCCTGGAAACCTTGCTCTCCTGGGGCATCCTCCCGATCATCAATGAGAACGACACGGTGATGACCGACGAGATTAAGTTTGGCGACAACGATCAGCTCTCGGCGCTCATCGCTTCGCTGGTAGGGGCGGATTTGCTGGTGCTGCTCTCGGACATAGATGCCCTTTTCAACACGGACCCGCGCTCCAACCCTGGGGCTCAGCCCATCCCCTACGTCGAGCAGGTGGATGCCGCGGTAATGGCCATGGCTGGGGAAAGCCCCAACGCGGTCGGCACCGGCGGGATGAGGAGCAAGCTCCTGGCGGCTGAAAAAGCCCAGGCTGCCGGGATTCCCATGCTGCTGCTGCCGGGAACCCGCCCGGGGGCGGTGCTCGAGGCCCTGGCCGGTCAGCCCCTGGGTACGCTATTTGCTGGGGGCAACCGCCGCTACAGCGGCAAAAAGCTCTGGCTCTACCAGCTTCCCAAACCCCAGGGCGAGGTCGTGGTGGATGCTGGGGCGGCCCAGGCCCTGCGCCAGGGGGGGGCCTCGCTGCTCCCCGCGGGGATTCGTGGGGTACGGGGGAACTTCGGGGTAGGCGAGGCGGTGAAATGCCTCGATGAGGGGGGGCGGCTGATCGGAATCGGGCTGGTGAACTACTCTTCTGCCGAGCTAGCCCGCATCAAAGGGGTCAAAACCCGTGAGATCGAGGGAATTCTCGGGTACAAGCATTCCGACGAAGCCATCCACCGTGACTATTTCGCCCTGGGGAACGAACTCGAGGTCGCCAAGCCGTAAAGCGCTTGGCCCGCTTGGTAGACTCGAGGCTATGGTCAACGCCCCTAGCTCACTGCTTCAGTTAGCCCAGGCGGCCCAAGCAGCGGCCCGAGCGCTCGCCAAAGCCAGCCCTGCGGCCAAGGCCCGGGCCCTGCAGCTCACCGCAGAGAAGCTGCGCACGGAATGGGAGGGCCTCGAGGCGGCCAACCGCGTCGATCTGGCCCAGGCCGAGGCCACCGGTCTATCCAAAGCCAAGCTAGACCGGCTCCGGCTCACCGCCAGAATTCGCGATGACCTGATCGGCGGGCTTTTACAGGTGGCCGAGATGCCGGACCCCATCGGGGCCATTGAAAGTCTCACGGTTCGCCCCAATGGCCTACAGGTGGGCCGGATGCGGGTCCCGCTGGGGGTTATCGGCTTCATCTATGAATCGCGGCCCAACGCCACCGTTGAGGCCAGCGCCCTCAGCCTCAAGGCCGGAAACGCCATCCTGCTGCGGGGCGGCAAGGAGGCCTGGCACTCCAATCGGGCCCTCGTGCAGGTGCTCCAGGCCTCGCTTATAGAAGCAGGCTTACCCGCTGAGGCCATCCAGCTAGTACCCACCCCCGACCGCTCGGCCATCCTCGAGATGTGCCAACTGGCCGGGCTGCTGGACTTGATCATTCCCCGGGGGGGCAAGGAGCTGATCGAGCTGGTGCAGCGCGAGGCCCGGATGCCGGTGCTGGCCCATGCCGAGGGGGTTAATCACCTCTACGTGGATGCCGGGGCGGATTTAGAGAGTGCAGTGGCCATCGCGGTGAACGGCAAAGCCCAGCGTCCCAGCACCTGCAACAGCCTCGAGAAGGTTTTGGTACACGCGACCGAGGCCCCACGCTTCCTGCCCAGGCTAGCGGCGGCGATGCAGGCTGCTCAGGTTGAACTGCGGGGAGACCCGCGAACCCGGGCCATCATCGAGGCGACGGCTGCGCATGAAGAGGACTGGAGCACCGAGTACCTCGACCTGATCCTCACCGTGAAGGTGGTGGACTCCCTCGAGGAAGCCCTGGCCCACATCGCCCGCTACGGCTCGAGGCATACTGAGGCCATCTGCACCAACACCCACCCCCATGCCATGCGCTTTCTGCACGAGGTAGACGCTTCGTTGGTGCTGGTCAATGCCTCGCCCCGCTTCAACGACGGCTTCCAACTCGGGCTAGGCGCTGAGATTGGGATCTCCACCAGCAAGCTGCACGCTTATGGGGCCATGGGGGTACGCGAACTCACCACCACCAAGTTCATCGCCCTGGGGAACGGCCAAATACGAGACTAATGCTCTCATGCTCGGGTTTTTACAGCGCATTTACCAAAGCTATACGGCCTCCCACATTCCCTTTTTCGCTGCCGCCCTGGCCTACTACGCGCTGTTCAGCCTGATGCCGCTGCTGTTTCTGTTGGTGGGGGTGTTTGGTTTCATCCTGCGGGGCAATGCCGAGCTCGAGAGCGCCTTTTTCAGCCGGTTGGTCGAGCTCACGGTGCTGCTGTTCCCCACCCAGCCGGAGATCGCCCAAACCCTACTGAGTTTTTTGACCAAAGGTGCGTTTCCCATCACCTTTGCCAGCTTGCTAGTACTCTTATGGGCCAGCAGCAACTTCTTTGCCGCTTTGGCCTACGCCCTGGGGGTGATCTTCGGCCAGGGGCCTCCCCGGCTGCAGCTTCCCTTCCCCCCAGACTTCCCTGCCCCCGGCCTCTCTCCGCTGGGCCGTGGTTCACGGCGAGTTCTGGCCCAGCTAGGGGCACTGCGGGGGCGGGTGGCGGCGTTGCTGGCCCCACTGCTGCTGGGTTTAGCCCTCATCCTGCTGGCCCTGCTGGGGCTGGGGCTCTCCTTCCTGCTGCGCTATCTTCCAGCCGGGTTTGATTTTCTGCGGGGGGGCCTCGAGCTGATTCTTCCCATCCTGGGCGGTTTCCTGCTCTTCTTCTTCACCTATGCCCTGCTCCCGGTTCCCGCGCCCCAGCTCAGCTCAGCGCTGCTGTCGGCCCTGCTGGCCGCCCTGGCCTGGGAAGGGATGCGGCTGGGGCTGCCCCTCCTGCTCCCGCGCACCCAGTATGAGGTGATCTACGGCCCCATCGCTGGGTTCTTGCTGGCCCTGGTGGGGTTTTACCTGACCATGTGGATTCTGCTCTCGGGTGCGGTGGTGGCCCGGGTGCTTTCTGAGGAGGTTTAGGCCCTCTCTCCGTGAAGCAAGGTGCAGTCGTCCGCTGGGCGGTGGGTATGCTGGAGGCATGGGTCATCCGGCTCCGCCGCTCCCAGCCACCGCTGAAACCTCGGTGGCCATCCGGCTTGCCGGGGTAACAGTGGAGTTCGGGGGGCAGCGGGTGCTCTCGGAAGTGAATTTAGAGGTGCGCAAGGGCGAGTTTGTGGCGATCATCGGACCCTCAGGAGGCGGTAAAAGCACCTTGCTACGGGTGATCGCGGGGCTGCTTGGGGCCCAGCAGGGCGAAGTGCAGGTAGCGGGTCAGCCCGCGATGGTGTTTCAGGATTATCGGCTCCTGCCCTGGCGCACGGTAGAGGGCAACATTCGGCTTCCCATCGAACTCACCGGGCGGGGCAAGATTGAAACCCATCTGGGGATGAAGCCCTACTGCAAACTGTATCCCCACCAGCTTTCTGGGGGGATGAAGGCTCGAGTGGCCATCGCCCGGGCCTTGGCGCAAGACGCCGAGGTGCTGCTGATGGATGAGCCCTTCGCCGCGCTCGACGCCCTGGTGCGCGAGCGGTTCAACCTGGAGCTTAAGCAGCTCCATCAGCGCACCGGGAAAACCGTGCTGTTCGTGACCCATAGCATCCGTGAGGCGGTGTATCTGGCCGACCGGGTGGTGGTGCTGACCGGTGGGAAAATTGACACGGTGCTGGACACCTCGGGCGAAGGCCGCCTTACCGCCTTCACCGACGGCCTCGAGGCCGAACTCCGCCAGCGGCTAGGGGTGGCGGATTCGAGCTTCCTCGAGCCCCCTCCCCCTCCCCTGCGTCCGCCCTGGGAGCTCTTTGGGGTGGTGGGCCTCGTTACCCTGTTTTTCCTGGCCTGGGGACTGCTGGCCGCGCAGGTCCCGGTCTTTGTGCCTCCGCCGAGCGCGGTCTGGAGCGCCATCCTCCAAAACAGCGGCATCCTGGCACAAAATGCCCTCTCCACCTTGCAGACCACCGGCCTGGGAATTCTCTGCTCACTGCTCATCGGCCTGCCCCTGGGGTATGCGATGGGCCGGGTTCGGGCCCTGGAGCGGCTGCTCTCGCCCTTCATCGTGGCCCTGCAGGCCGTTCCAACCGTGATCATTGCCCCCCTGTTGATCATCTGGTTCGGTTATGGGCTCAGCTCCAAAGTGATCGTCACCGCCTTGATCTCGATCTTCCCGGTGTTGGTCTCGGCCATGGTGGGGGTGCGCGAGGTAGACCGCACCTACCGAGAGGTGTTCCAAACCATGGGGGCCAAGGCCTGGGGGGTGTTTGCCAAGCTGGAGTTTCCCGGAGCCCTCCCAGTGATCTTGGGTGGGCTGCGCCTGACCGTCTCGCTGGCCTTGATCGGGGCGGTGGTGGCGGAGTTTGTCTTTGGTGGCTCCGGCCTGGGATTCATGGCCAACAGCGAACGGCTCAACTTTCACTACCCCACCTCTTTCGCTGCGGTGGTGGTGACGGTGCTGCTAGGGATCACGCTCTATGGCCTGGTGGCCTGGCTCGAGGGGTACGTGCTGCGCTACCGGCGGCGGTAATCCCCGCCCGCTCATTGCTCCTCACGCTGCACCGCCTGGTGGGCGAACTCGAGCAGCGGCTCGGGCCGCGCCTCATAGAGCACCCACAACAGCTCCACCAGTTGGCCGTCGGAGAGCCCCCTCAGCTCCGCCAGCATCCCCGGTTTTTGAGGCTTGGGCCGGACCCTGCGGAAGACCTCGGGGGCCTCGAGGATCGCCAGGGCCAGGGCCACCACGTGCTTGCACACCGGTCCCCAGGTATAAGGACAGGTACAACCCCAGGTCCCCTCCTTTAGGTCAATAAAGCTGCGGTAGGGGTAGGGGGCCGAGCCGCGCAGCCGGGCCCGGTAGCGCTTTTGGGCAACCGTGGCCTCCAAAAACTCGGCCCTCCGGAACAGCTCCTGCCCCCGCTGCAGCACCCGCGGGTCGGCTTGTTCCAGCAGGCTCTCGAGTTCCAACCGCACCCCCCCATCACAATCTAACCAGGCCCACTTTGCAACCCCGAACGGGGCGGGTATCCTGAACTCGGACCGCTATGGTCCTAATTCCTTCGGGGCGGGGTGCAATTCCCCACCGGCGGTAACGGCCCAAGGCCGAAGCCCGCGAAGCCTGGAAATCAGCCGTACATCCAGGCCCGACTCGGTGAGACTCCGAGGCCGACGGTCACAGTCCGGATGAGAGAAGGAGCGAAGCCCAGGGTTTCCCGACCCTGAGCGGCAAAGATGATTGGAAATACCTCCTAGCCCTTCCAGACAACTCCGTTCGCTCTAACCCCGCAGGCCTGAGTTCGTGCCTCGGCCTGGGCTGAGGATGCACGGTTCGTCTTGGAGGGATGGTTTCATGAAAGTTTGGACGGTTTTGTGGTTGGCCTTGATCTCGCTGGGCCTGGCCCAGGGGCAAAAGGTTCGGGTTGGGCTCGGGTATCTGCCCGATGTGCAGTTCGCCCCCTTTTACGCCGGGGTGCTCGAGGGGATCTATGCCAAGAGTGGCCTGGACGTGGAGTTTCAGCACGGGTTTTCCTCTGAGCTATACCCGCTCCTGGCTCAGGGCAAGCTGGACTTCGTGGTAGCCGACGCCGAGGACGTGATCGCCCTGCGGGCCCAGGGCACCCCGCTGAAGTATGTCTTGGCCATGTATCAAAGCGTGCCCAACGCGCTTTTTTCCAGGGTTGAGAAGGGCATCAAGACGGTGCGCGACCTCAAGGGCAAGACCATCGGGATACCGGGGCTTTTCGGTAACTCCTACACCTCCCTCCAGGCCATGCTGCGGGCCGCAGGGCTCAAGGAGTCCGAGGTCAAGCTCGAGCAGATCGGCTTTACCCAGGCCGAGGCTGTGCTGACCGGTCGAGTGGATGCGGCCATGGGCTACATCAACAATGAGCCGTTGGTGCTTCAGGCCAAAGGAATTGCCCTCAACGTGATCCCCGCCGCACCCTATAACCTTTCCCCTGGGGTGGGGGTGATCGGCAGCGACAAAGGCCTGGAAAACGCCGAGTTGACCCGTAAATTCGTTCAGGCCACTCAGGACGCGCTGGCCTTCACCCTGGCCCAGCCCCGCAAAGCCTTCGAGGACTCCAAGAAGTACGTGCAAAACCTGGGGGAGGACCGCTTCAAGGTGTTACAGGTTTCCCTGAAGCTCTACACCTCACCCTATACCCGCACCCACGGCCTGGGGTTTTCCAACCCGCAGGCTTGGGTCAGCGGGCTGGCCTTGCTGCAGGCTACGGGACGGGTCAAGACGGGCCTTCCGGCCACCGCCTTCTACACCAACGAGTTTCTCAAGCCTGGGGGAGATCAGGCCAGCCGGTGAATCACCTCGAGGCTGCGGCAAACGCCGCCTTCGGGCCATCGGGGACGTAGCCGTACTGCTCGTATAGGGCGTAGCCTTTGCGGATATAAGCACGGGCTTCCTCGGCCTTGCCCTCACGCTGTAAAACCAACCCCAGCACATAGGTGGCCAGCGGGTTTTCTGGGGCATACTTCACCGCCTGACGCAGAAAGCGTTCGGAAGCCGCAAGGCCCTCGGGGGTTTTGGGCGCAGCCAGGAACCCCCCTGGGGCCCGCTCACCCCGGTAGTAGTAAAACTGCGAGCGCAGGTAGTCGAAGCTGAGTGGGGTCACGGCCCGGGGCTTCACCACCTGTCCAGTGGCCACCAGCTTGTAGCCGGAGATGGTGTGGTCCGGGTTGAAGACCGGTTCGGCAAACTGGTATTTGCCCTGGATGGGCGCGAAGATGCCCTGATGGGTGAAAAAGGGGGTGGGCTCGGAGGCATCAATCTCCACGTCGCGCCCATCGGAGAGCTTGATGATCGCGGTGACGTGGCCCAGGTTGCTGACCTGACCCTGTTGGTTTTTCCAGACCATATAGGCCCCGGCCTCAATCCCCATCTGCTGGAGCATCCCTGCGATCAGCACCGATTGCAGCAGGCATTGGCGCTCGCTGCGGGTCACTGCATAGGTAAACTCGTAGCCGCGCTCGAGGCTGAACTTGAGGAGGGTGGCCTTGACCAAGCGGTGCAGCCAAGCCCCGGTCTCGAGCTCGAGCTTGGTTTTGGCGGCTGGATCCCTGAGGGCGGCCAGCTCCTTTTTGCGCTGGGCTAAAGCCGCCATCAGGCCGAGGTTGGGATACCCCTCGAGCTTCGCTTGGGGGGTTTTGGCGTAGGCGGCTTCGAACCAGGCATAAAACGGCTGAACCCCTTGCGCGGGGCTCTCCCTGTAGGAGTCCTGTACCCACGTGGTAAATGCCGGAGAACGGTAGGGATACTCCCCCGCTTGGGGCTGGGCCCAGGCCCACCCCACCAACCCCAGGCCAAGCAAGCCGAGCAAGGCACGCTTCATATCCCCCATAGTGTTGAAGATCTCCATGAAGCCGGGGTGATAGGATGATCCCGCCCGCGGCGCTGAAGAGGCGCTTCAGGACAAATTCATTTGCTTAGCCATGATTAATAGAGGTACGCCGATGCAACGCTATCGTTTAGTCCTCACCGCCCTGCTGTGGAGCCTATCCGCCGCTCTGGCGCAACCCCAAGCCCCACTGCCTAAGGTCGAACCCATCCTTCCAGGTGAGGTGCAGCCCCTTGCCCCTGGACAACTCCCCCCTCCGGTGCTGCCCCAGATCTCCCTGACCCCGGCCATCCCCGAGGTGCGGCGAATCTCGTATGCCTCCAACGGCTTCATCGAGGTAGCAGCGGCTTTGGTTCTGGTTCCGGAGGAGGACACCAATCCGGAGTATCTGCTGAGCAAAGCCCAGCAGGTGGCTCGAGCCACCTTTGCAGCCCGACCCAGCCTCGAGGAAGTGGACCTGAGCTTATACAGCGCCAAAGATTACGCCGGTTTTGGCGGGCCGCTGCCCCGCTTCACCGCGGCGGTCAACAAAGCCCGTCTCCCCGCGTTTCTGGCCCTCAATCTGGGCAGCCTGCACAGCTACGATCACCTCTGGCTCAACCCCGGTGACTCCGTGTATGGCCCCCCCGCGCCCTACACCAGCGAGCTTGAACGGACCCCCCGTTTCCAGGGAACCGGGGCCCAGGTGCGGGCTCAGCAGCTCGAGCAAACCGCGGCCAGCCAGCAGGGCGGGGTGCTGGGAAACCTGCTCTACCACGGTGATCCTTCGCGCCCCCTGGCTGCCTTGACCTTCGATGACGCGCCCCATCCCCTCTACACCCCGCTGCTCCTCGATGCCCTACGCCGGGCCCGGGTTCGGGCCACCTTTTTCTGCATCGGGCGCAACGCCAAAGCCTATCCATACTTCATCCGTGACCTCTCGAGAGAAGGCCACGAGATCGGCAACCACACCTACCACCATGTCCGGCTCAACAATCTGGACGCGGCCAGCATTCGCCAGGAGATCGTGCTGGCCAATCAAGTCCTAGAGGGCATCACCGGCAAACCAGTGCACTTCTTCCGGCCTCCCGGCGGGCGTTTTTCCCCCACCGTGCTCAGCGTGGTGCGCGAGCTGGGTATGACCATGGCCTTCTGGACCGATGACCCTGCCGACTTCGATAACCTGGGGGATGCGCGGCTCGAGAACCGCCTGGTCTCCAAGCTGCGGCCTGGGGGAATTGTGCTGTTACACGATAATGTCCTGCAAACCACCCAGGTGTTGTCCAGCTTCTTGAGTGTGGCCGAGCGCCAAGGGATACGGCTGGACACCCTGGGTGCCCTGGTACGCCGGGCTGCTCCCTCCGTCACCTCGGCCCAGCCCTAACCCCAATTGTTGCCGCGCCAAGATTTGACCAGCGAAGCCGGGCCTAATCTACGGGCAGCCCTTCCCATCCTCCTCTTCAGCTTCTTTTCAGCAGGGCTTCACCAGATCCACAAAGACTGGGAGGATAGTTGGAATGAGCCAGGCCGCGAGGTCGGAGGCGACCAAGAGGATTTATGGTTGTACCCACCGCCCTACCCAAACCCACAGCTGTCCCCAAAGCTTCCCAGCGCCTCCTGGCCCTTGACGGGTTGCGGGGCTTGACCGTGCTGCTGATGCTCTTGGTCAATAACGTCGCCCTCGATGCGGCCACCCCCGACACCCTAACCCACGCTCCGTTTGGAGGGGTAAACCTGGCCGATCTGGTGTTCCCTTGGTTTTTGTTCTGCATGGGGGCCGCAATCCCCTATGCTCACGCCAGTTTTCTCAAATCGGGACAGTCCGTGTGGGCCTACGTACAGAAGGCCCTGGGGCGCAGCCTCGCCCTTTTTGCCATCGGGCTGTTTCTGACCAGTGCCCTGGCCCACGCTCCGGTCTTCGCATTGGGGGTTTTGCAGCTCATCGCCCTGGCCTATCTGGTGGCCGCGCTGATCTACGTCGCCCTACCCCGAACGCTCCCGCTGCTGGGGGTGGCCGGGTTGTTATTGGTGGGGTATTGGGCCGCTTTGCGCTTCGTGCCCATACCGGGAGCGGGGCCTGGGATCTTTGAGGAAGACCGCAACCTGCTCCTTTACCTCAACCAAACCTACCTCGAGCCCATCGGGTTGCGCGGCCTGCTCTCGGTAATCCCTACCGCTGCCTTGGCCCTGCTGGGGGCGGTGGTGAGCCGAATCTTGCGCAGCGGTGGCCGCGGCGACCCCAAAACCACCGACCCCGCCGCCCGGCCCCGGCCGATCAGCCTCGAGCTGCTGGCCTTCGGCATCGGCATGACCCTCATTGGCTGGCTATGGAGCTTTAGTCTGCCCTTCAGCAAAACCTTCTGGACCTCGCCCTATATCCTGTTCTCGGCGGGGTTAGGGACCTTGTTGATCGCTGTTTTCTATCTGCTCTTCGATCTCAAGGGATGGCGATGGCTGGCCTTTCCCCTGGCGGTGCCGGGCTCCAACGCACTGCTGGCCTATGTGGCCCCAATCCTCTTCAAAATCTGGGTGCTTCAGGGGTGGAGCCTGGGCGGGCAAAACCTGCAAAAGCTCTGGCTGAATGCCCTGGTTTCGCTGAGCGGCCCGATCACCGGCGGGTGGCTCTACACCCTTTCCTACATTGCGGTGTGGTGGTTGGTCCTTCTCTGGCTCTATCGGCGACGTGTTTTCCTGCGGGTCTAAGCCTTCTTAGGGCCGGCCCTCACCCGGCCAAAAGCAGCCCCCCTTCACCCTGAATTCACCCTACCCATAGATGCTTTTTGGGACCCAGAGCAGTTCTATGGGTCCACTTGGAGAAATCTATGAAAAAATCGTTGATCTGGGCAGTAGGGGTTCTGGCCATCCTAGGCGCTTCGCTCGTGCAGGCGGCTCCCGTGCAAGCTGCAACCAGCAAGACCACAACCGTGCATACCCACAAACGGGTGACCCACAAGAAGGTGGTCCACAAAAAATTGGTGCATAAGAAGGTCATCTATAAAAAGTCTGTTCGCAAACCCCTCAAGCTGCGCGCCCATGCCCATCACAGCCTCAAATCCCATCCTCGCCTTTGGACCAAGAAAGCCTAAGCCAGCGGAGTGATCCTGCCCTCCAACCCCGATCATGCTTAACTCACCGGAAGCTGCGATACCCTTAGATATGCGCCTGCTGGTGGTGGAGGATGAGCCAAGCCTGAGCCAGACCCTCTGTGAAAGCCTGGCCACCCAGGGGTTTCAACCCTGGTTAGCGGCCTCGGCTGCAGAGGCGGAGAGGGTGGTTTGGGAAAGACCCTTCGACCTGTTTTTGCTGGATGTGATGCTCCCCGAGGGGGAGGAAGCGGGGTTTGAGCTGGCGGAGTCCCTGCGCGAGGCGGGGTTCCGCCAACCGATCCTCTTCCTCACCGCCCGCGAAGGATTGCCCGACCGGGTACGGGGCCTCGAGGTGGGGGATGATTACCTGCCCAAACCCTTTGCCCTAGCCGAGCTGGTGGCTCGGCTGCGGGCCTTGGCCCGCCGGGGGGAAGTGAAGCCCCAGGTACTGCGGGTGGGAGACCGCTTGGAGATCGCTTTTGAGCGGCGCGAGGTGCGCTACCGGGGGGACCTGATCCGGCTCACTGCCAAGGAATACCAGGTGCTCGAGCTTTTTGCCCTCAACGCCGGGCGGGTTTTCACCCGCGAAGAGGTGCTCGAGCGCATCTGGGGGCCAGGGTTTGAATCGGATTCCAACCTGATTGATGTCTACATCAAAAACCTGCGCAAGCGGTTATACGAGGGCGTGATCGAGACGGTGCGGGGGCTGGGGTATCGGCTGGGGGAGTAAGCCCCTGATGCTCGCCTGGGGCAGCACCCACAAGAGCTATGTACCTTCGCACGCGCCTGGCCCTGATTGCCGCCGGACTGACCCTGGCGGGGTTGGGGCTGGGCTTGGTGCTGCTGTATGTGCTGCTGGAGCGCAGCCGCCTGGCCGATCTCGACCGCGAGCTGGCGTTCCAGGCCAAAACCATACTGAACGCCGCGCTAACCGACCCCAACAACGAGATCACGCCGGAGCTCGAGGACGAGCTCACCCTGCAAAGCGGGGTGAGCTCCATGCTGGTGTTCCGGGAAGGGCGGCTGATCTTTGCCGGAGGAGCCCTCAACACCAATGATTCCCTCGACCCCGCCACCCTGCCGCGCGGCAATGGGGTCTCGAGCGTAGGGGGGTGGCGGGTGCATACCCTTTCCCGCTCCGGCCTCACCGTACAAGTTGGCCGCCCCCTGGCTACCCTCTCGCGGGGACTCAACCGCTATGTCGCGGTAGCCCTGCCGCTGGCCCTGACCCTGGGGCTCCTGGCCGGGGGCACCGCCTGGTTACTGGTAGGGCTGGCGCTCAAGCCGCTCGAGGCCCTTACCGAAGCCACCTCCCATTTTGAGGAGGGTGCGGAAGTTCCCGAGCCCCCCAACAACGACGAGGTCTCCACCCTCTCGCGCAGCTTTCGAGACCTGCTGGCCCGCTTGCGCCTGCAGCGCGAGCGTGAGCAGCGTTTCTTAACCTACGCGGCCCATGAGTTACGCACCCCCATCTCGGCCTTCCGGGCCAGCCTCGAGGCCGCCCAGTTCCGAGGGCAGTTGGACGCTCCGCAGATCGAGCGGTTGCACCGCGAGGCCTTACGGCTGGAGACCTTAGCCCAAAACCTCCTGGCCCTCTCCCGGGCGGAGTCGGGGGAGGTACGCGTGCAGCCGCTGGACCTGGCCGACCTCCTCTCTGAAGCCTTTGATCGCTTTCAGCCGCTGGCCCTGGAGCGGGGGATGGAGCTCGAGCTGAACGCCAACCCCGCCCCTACCCAGGCCGATCCCCGGCTGCTGGAACAAGCCCTCAATAACCTGGTGATCAACGCGCTCCGCTATGCCAAAGTGGGGTTCATCCGGCTCAGCAGTGGGACCGAAGGCGGCTGGGCCTGGCTCGAGGTGGCCGACAACGGCCCTGGTTTTCCCAAAACCATAACCGAAGGGCTGGGGCTTCGGGTGGCCTATACGGTGGCCCGCGCCCTGGGGGGAAGGTTCTCTACTGCCAGCGCCGATGGAGCCCGGGCGCGGCTCGAGCTGCCGGCGGAATCCCCTCAGAAACCGGGCTCAGTGCTGGGGCAATGGGGTGGTTGAAAACAATTCATTCTGACGCACAAAAGCCCGCATAAAACGCCCCAGCAGCCGCATCTGGGTATGGTGGGCTTGGATCGCTTGCAGCTTTTTGGTGGCTTCATCCTGGCTGAGCGGCAAGGAGGTCCACTCCAGTCCACGCCCTCTGGGCGGGGGTTCCAGCGGCAGGGTCGGGTGCAGCCCTTTGGGCAAGGGCCACTCCAACCCACCATGCACTATCCAGTAACGCAGCCTCTCGCTTTCTCCCCGGGCCGCGAGCACCTGCAAAGCCAGCTCAGCCACCGCGCGGTGATCGGGGTGGGCATCCTGTGGGCTAGGCGCCAGCACCTGGGTGGGCTGTACCCTGTCCAGCACCCTCTTGAAATCGCGCTCGAGGTTCTCGCCAGTATATAGGCTGCCGGGGGTCAGATTGCCGCCATAGGGCACCCAGGAGAGGGCGGTGTAGCGGCTGATATAGGGCCTGCTGCGGTATTCCCTCAGCAGCCGAGCCAGCCCCTGATCCGGATAGCCCAGAAAGAACAGGTGGGCCTCCGGGACCCCCAATATGCGGGCCGCGGCTCGAGCCTCAGCCTGACGGGTGGCCGCCAGCTGGCGCAAGGCCTGGGGCCCAGGGCGCGGGGTATGCCCCAGCAACATGGCATCCCACTCAAAACCATCCCCGTTGGTAAACCACACTACATAGACCTGGGCCCCCGCCTTCAGGGCTTGCTGCATCGCCCCAGCACAGCACAGGGCTTCGTCATCGGGATGGGGAGAGAGCACCAGCAGGCGATCCGCTGGGCCGAAGCGCAGGGCCTGGGGCAAACTCTGCACCCTCGAGCCGTAGTAAAGCCGATACCCTAAGCTGAACAGCCCTGGAGCATTGATCACCAAAAAGGCCGTCGCTAGAAGTACCAGCAAAAGGTAGCGCTTCTTGATTCGCCGCGCACGCACGGGAGTATTATCGCCGGGTGCATGTGCGTGAGGTGAAGCCTCTCGACCTCGAGCCACTGGGCGAAATTGCCTATCGCACCGGATTCTTTGGCGATAGCGCACACCGCTTCTTCCCCGCTCAGGCCCTGTTCTGCGATTTGTGGGTGCGTCCTTATCTGGAGGGTGCGGGCTGCTGTGGATTCATAGGCGAAGACGAAACGGGCAAGCCGCTGGGCTATATCTTGGGAACTTGCAACCTGCGGCAGTACCAGCGCTGGATCCTCCAGCACCTCCCCAGGCTGTTGTTGCGAGCCCTGCGCGGGGAGTACCCAGGGCTCCTGGGCAGCTTGCCCTACCTGGTGCGCATGGCGCGCTACCCCACCCATCTGGCCCCGCTCGAGACCTATCCAGCCCAGCTGCACATCAACCTGCTGCCCGAATCGCGCGGCCAGGGCCTGGGAAGCCAGCTCATGGAGGCCTACCTCAGCTGCTTGCGCAGCAGAAATGTGATGGGGGTGCAGCTCTCCACCACCCGTGAAAACACCGCTGCTGTGGGGCTTTATCAGAAATTTGGATTCCACGTCTACAGCGAGTATCAAAGCCCCTTGTGGCAGCCCTGGTTGGGACGGAGCACGGGTCATGTGGTGATGGTCCGTGGGCTTTCCTAAGGGAATCCGGGCCGAAGCCGGTTGCGGCCCCCGGCCCTGAACCCCAGCCGCCCAGCGCCACAGGAGATTCAGGAAATCCGTCCCAACTTCATATTTGGGCGGGTCTAAACTGGCCGAAGCAGGTTGGACATTTGCCAAAGCGTGTGCTATAACTGACAGGTATGTCCTTTGACAGTCTCCCCAGACGTTAACGCCAGAGGACGACCCGTCGCGCAGACAATTTCCTCAAAGCCTGGCCGAGCCGGGCCGGATTGTCGCCGCGATCAAATGGAGTGGAGGAAACAGGCGGATGGAAGACCAAGCAACCCAGACCCCGGTAGAAACCGGAACCCAAGAGGCTGCCTCCTCGGCAGCCCCCAAGACCGTGACCCCGCCTTCGGCGGCCCAGACCCCCAGTGCGCCCCTGGAGCAGGGCGGGGCCAGCAGCGCCCAGAGCGGGCCTTTCAGCATGGAGCAGGCCCTGCAAGACGCCGAGGCTCGGCTCGAGAAAACCGTTCAGCGCGGACAGATCGTTCAGGGCACGGTGGTGTTGGTCACCCACGATGGGGTGATGGTGGACATCGGGACCCGCACCGAGGGGCTTATCCCCTTCAACCAGCTCACCGAAGAGAACCTCTCCGAGGAAGAACTCAAGAATCTGCTCAAACCGGGCGACAGCGTGACCGCTTATGTGGTCCGGGCCGATCTGGACAACGGGCAGATCGTGCTCTCCAAAAAGCGGGCCGAGAGCGACCAGTCCTGGGTTAAGATTCAGGCCCTCTTCGACCAAGGCGAGCCGGTGATGGTTACGGTCAAGGAAAAGGTCAAGGGCGGCTTGGTTGCCAACATCGAAGGTGTACGGGCCTTCCTACCCGCTTCGCAGGTAGACCTCAAGCGCACCCCCGAGCTCGACGAGTATGTGGGCCAGAGCTTCCCGGTCAAGATCATCGAGCTCAACCGCAAGAAGGGCCGGATTATCCTCTCGCGCCGCACGGTGCTCGAGAGCGAGCAAAAGGAAGCCCGGGCTCAGGTGCTCTCCCAGCTCAAAGAGGGGGATGTGGTCGAGGGTCAGGTGGTAGAGGTCACCGAGTTCGGGGTCTTTGTGGCGCTGGGCGGGGTGGATGGCCTGGTGCACCGCAGCGAGATCACCTGGGGTCGCTTCAACCATCCCCGGGATGTGCTGCAAAAGGGCCAGCATGTGCGAGCCAAGGTGCTCTCGATCGACACCGAGCGCGAGCGGGTTAACCTCTCGATCAAGGCCCTGACCCCCGACCCCTGGCTCACCGTCTCGGAGAAATACCCCATCGGCAGCAAGGTGAACGGCAAGGTAGTGGGCCTAACCCAGTTTGGCGCCTTCGTAGAGGTGGAGCCGGGGCTCGAGGGCCTCATCCATATCAGCGAGCTCTCCTGGACCAAGCGCCCCAAGCACCCTTCGGAGATCGTGAAGGAAGGCCAGGAGGTTGAGGCCCAGGTCTTGCGCATTGACCCTGCCGAGCGCCGGCTGAGCCTGGGGCTCAAACAGACTCAGCCTGACCCCTGGAAGTCTCTTCCCGACCGGTTCCCGCCCGGAACCCCGGTCAAGGGCCGGGTCACCGGCCTCACCGATTTCGGGGTATTTGTGGAGATCGAGCCGGGCATCGAGGGCCTGATCCACGTCTCCGAGCTGGATTACTCCCGGGTGGAGAAGCCCTCCGACCTCTTCAAGAAGGGCGATGAGGTCGAGGCGGCCATCCTCAACATTGACCCTGTTGAGCAGCGCATCTCCCTCTCCCGCAAGCGGCTGCTCACCCCGCCCCCCCAGGCGGTCTCGATCCCCAGCGGGGAGGAAGATGGGGAGCGCCGTCCGCGCCGGGAAGGGGCCGGGCGTGAGAACCGCCCCAAGCGTCCCAAGGGCAAAGGCGGTCCCCGCGAGGGCCGTGGCCTGCGCGAGCGCGACTTCGACTACGGTGGGGCTGGGAGCACCGCTGCCTACAACAACTACGATCCCACCGTGGCTGCTTCCTCCAACACCAACGTCAAGCTGGGGGATGTGTTCGGTGACCTGCTGAGCCAGCTTAGCCTCGAGGAAGAGCACGAGAAGCAGGCCGAAAAACAAGGCTAGAAACCCTTTACCCGGATCCCTCCGCGCCACACCAGGGCTGGTGTGGCGCGGAGGGGTTTTTTATGCTGCTCCAGGCTTCCGTCCGAAGGCAAAGTTGGCGGATACGTCCACCCAGATTCCATCGGGGGTGACCAACGGTCGCAGCTCCTCGAGGTGCTCGGCTTTCAGCTTTTCGCGCTCCCCGGGAGTGAGCTGTGCCAAGGACTGACCCTCGAGCCCCGCCATCATCTCGGCCCAACGGGCTTCCACGTCGGGAAGGTAATAGCCGCACTGCTCCGAGTACACTTCAATTGCTTCAAAACCGGCCTGGGACAGCAAATCTCGGCAGGCGTGGGGATCGATCAGGCGAACGGTCGGGAGCGGGCCTCGAGCAATCCCGTACCGCTCCAGCCGCACCGCCCAGAGGTCGTTTAAGGGTTGCAGAAACCCCGATCCGAAGCTGGAAAATCCTACTCTTCCGCCGTTTTTCAGCACCCGCCTGCATTCGCGCACCACCGCAAGCATATCGGGTATAAAGAATAGGGACGAAGCGCAAAGCACCGCATCAAAGCTGGCATCGGGGAACTCGAGCCGCTCGGCATCGCCTTGGCGAAACTCGAGGTTGCTCACCTCACCAAACTTCCGCCGGGCCTGGACCAACATCTGCGAGGAGAGGTCCATCCCGATCACACTTCCGCTCGGCCCCACGATCTGTGCTGCGACCCCGGCCACCAGCCCGGTGCCGGTAGCCACGTCCAAGACCTTCATGCCCTCGCGCAGCTCAGCCAGCTCTAGCAACCGCCGGGCGCAGACCTGCACGAAGCGCAGGGCGTCGTACCCGGCTGCCATGCGGTTGAAGGTCTCCTGCACCCGCTGCTTTTGTTCACTCGGTGACGGGGCTTGTGACATGGGTTCCTCCTCGGGGCCCGAGGCAGCGAACTGGGGTTGGATGGTCTCGAGCTGCCCCAGTCTACAATCCCAGGAACTCCCCGTTTTCCTGCAAGACCTCGCCATCAGCCCAGATCCGCCCACCCTGGCGCAGATCCAGCACCAGGTCCCAGTGAACGGCGGAAACGTTGGTCCCACCGCTCTCGGGGTAGCTGCGCCCCAGCGCGAGGTGCACGCTGCCGCCAATCTTCTCGTCGTAGAGGATGATCCCGCTGGGCTGCGCGATGCCATAATTGGTCCCGAGGCCAATCTCACCCAGGAAGCGCGCCCCCGCGTCGGTCTCGAGCATCCGCTGAAGGTACTCCTCCCCCCGCTCGGCTCTGGCCTCCACGACCTTGCCCTGCTGGAAGCGCAAATACACCCCCTCAACCCGCTGCCCCGAGACGGTGGCGGGCAGGTTGAAGAGGATCTCGCCCTCAGCGGAATCCTCGTGGGGCCCGGTGTAGACCTCACCGCTGGGCATGTTGCGCTTGCCGTCGGAGTTAAGCCAGGTACGGCCCGTCACCCGTAGCCGCAGGTCGGTGCCGGGGGCCTCGAGCCGCAGTTCCCGCACTGGCTCGAGCCGCCCGATCAGGGCGGCCTGAAAAGCAGCCAGCTCGCGCCACGCCGCCACGGGATCGGGCCGGTCTAGGTACAGCGCCCGTTCCACAAAAGCCCGGAATTCCGCCGTGCCCATCCCAGCCCCCTGAGCATAACCGGGGGTGGGGTACAAGGTCAGGCACCACCGCTTTTGTAGCCGCAGCTCGCTCAGGGGCCGCCAGGCTTTCTGTTGGGCGGCAATGCGGGCAGGGTCTATGTCGGTGGCCTCAAGCGGGTTTTCCGCGCTTAAGATTCGCAAGGAAGCATCGGCCCCCTCCATCAAGGCCAGCCTAGGGGGTGGGATGCGCTCGAGCCACTCCCCTCCCCAGCGGTAAAGATCGCGGGTCTGCCCAGGATACTCGAGCAGCACCAGCGGATAAGCCCCCCGCTCAAGCGCGGCGGGCACCAGCCGCTCGATCAGGGGGAGGGCCGGGGTTTGGGCTTCAACCACTACGGTCTGGCCTGGACGCAGCTCGAGGCAATACTCACTCAACAGCGCAGCAAAACGGGATTCCACCGCCTCAGGATACACGAGGCCGCATGCCTTCAGATAACGCCGGGTAACGCAATTATTCTCGATGCCCGCCTTGGCTGTTCAGATGCACCGGCAATACGTTACGCCTACGCTATGATTGGGGGAAGATGAGTGAGGTCAAAATTACCCCGCTGGCTCGCCGTCTGGCCGAGGAAAACGGCATTGACTGGCGTAAGCTCAATGGCACTGGTCCGGATAATACCGTGGTGGAGCGGGATATCCTAAACTTCTTAGCCAGGGTGATGGCCGGGGAAGTGAACCTGCCCCCCACCCCTGAGGAAGTCGCTCCGCCCCCCGAAGACATTCCCAACATGGCTCAGGCTCAGGCCCTGCTGCAACGCGAGGGGGTGCAGCTCGATGACCTGGTACCCAGCGCCCCGAGCTCGAGCCCCCTCCCCGAGGCCGCGCCCCGGCCCACCCTGGATGACCTGGACTTCGACATTGATTTTGAAACCGAGGCCGAGCTGTCCCTATCGGCAGAGCCCCCCGTAGCCGCATCCAAAACCCCCACCCTGCTCGAGATGGCCCCTGAACCCGAGCTGCCCGAGCCTCCAGCCCAACCCGTGGTAGAAGCCAGGCTACCCAGCCTGGAACCCCTCCCCAGCAATTCGGTCAACCCTGATCTGGAGGGGCTTCCGCCGCTGCCCGAGATGGAGCCCGAGCCCCCCCTACCCTCGGCTTCGGAGTCATCCCGGCTGGTTTGGGAAACCCAGGAG